>NZ_JAUPEC010000004.1 GCF_030551755.1 Pseudocolwellia sp. AS88 | reverse complement strand
TTAATGAACCGCCCTGTGCGGAGCCGCATGCAGGGTGGTGTGGGGGCTGGAGGTTAGATACCTCCGGCTACCCGATTTATATTTAAATTACACTAAACACTCGTTCTTTGTTTTTAGGGTAAATAACCGTAAACTCCTCACTAGTGAAGTCTCGATACGCTGCAATAAATTTAAGTATTGTGAGTTCATCAATTGCTTTTTTACAAGTGGCTAAAGCAGATTGGGGATTGTTTGTGTTAATAAAAATATTCATTTCACCAGAACCAAAATCATGTCCATCTACTTCATGGGCTGAACCAAGTTTTAACTCAAGTTTATCTTCCAATGCAATTAACCAATCAAAGTCATCAAAGTTTGATGTGTCAAATTGGATTACTAGTTGAAATTTCAAACCCTAACCTCTGATTAAATATAACAGTTTATTATGAGGATACAATCCGCCTTTCTACAAAGGCCAAAAATCCCCTTTAATTTATAATTAATATCGACATTACGCGATTGTTACCTTTAGATCAATGACTTAAAAATAGAGCATTAAATGGTTGTGTGTGAAAGGAGGATATAATTTCGCATATTTGTAGAAAGAAGGATTAAACACCAACTGGATATAAAACCAGTTTAAATGTACATTTTATTGATAGAACTTGAATATAAAATCAAAGTTGAGTAAATGATTTAAAGTTAATACTATTAAGTTTTTAAGCATTTAAAGACCACTTAATGAGAGTGTTTCTGGTTTACTTTACCGTTATAATCATGCTCTCAACCGTATGGAAGGAAAAATCGAAGAATTTACTAAAAACCATGATGTTTAGTATCAATTGTTTTATATTGAGGACATTAGGAAACAAAAATATGGTGGGCTGAATTATGATTGATGACATAGATATAATGGCACTCAGTGAAGAAGTTGAACGTGATAGTCAATCAGGAAAACTAAAACATGAATTATTGGTTCAAGGTAATACCCTATATGGTATAAACAAAGCCTATCCTGACTATATTGAACGTATTACGCCAGATGGACACAGAACACTCGGTCACCTAAAGAATGGTGAGTTTGAGGTTGAATTATAGCCTACTAGAATTGGACGCTTAGTAAACCGCGTGTACGACTACTAATTCAAAATAAGGCTTAATTTCAATACAGGTGAAAAACAACCAAAAGTAAACCTAATAAAGGTAATAACTCTACAGGAGTCCCATCACGTTAATCATCTCAAATTATTGTAAAAGTAACTATTATTACACCAGCACACAGATAGTGTGCGAACAGCACAGTTGTTTATGAGTTTTCACACAGCTTAGTATCTAAGTGAACATAAATGTGCTTGATTTTGAGGACGGATTTAGGTCACCAGTTTGCATATAGTTAACATTATGAGGGCAAGTCCACTGACGGCAATGACCTTAAATCTGACTTATAAGCGAGCAGCACTTTAGCATTATTGTTTATATTAAAATTCAAGTTGTAGGTATTAGCTTGCACTAATAATTTGTTTGGATATGATGAAAGAATAAGTATTTGGGGGCTTTGAATTTTCTTGCTTTTTGTGAAGTTTTTTATAATTTTCTCACGACTTTTGACGTAAAAATTTCAATTGATTTACCACAATTTAGCTACAGCCCAGAAAACCTTGTTTAAGAATTCTCATCATTTATGAAGATCCACAGAGGGATTGTTATTAATAATATTTCAGGAGAGAGGAGGATTTGCATATTAGCTATCTTTTCTATTTGAAAATAAAAATTCTCGGGTATTAGTGCTTAAAATAAAACACATAGTTAATAGAGCGAGTAATAAAGCTGATAATGAAAAAATAAATTGTGTGTCATTATTTGTAAGCGCTCCTAACCCACCACTAATAATTAAGCCTAAAGGTAGCAAGGCACTAGATGCTGTCATTAATAAACCCATAACTCTGCCTCTAATCTCTGACGGAGAAGATGTCTGAAATAGTGTCATACTTTGTAAATTAAACATACCTAGACAAAAACCCACGATACTTAAATAAATTAGTGAACTGATATTTTCAAAACTTTGGCCCAATAAAAGCAAGAATAAAGAAAGAATGAGTATCGAAGAAAACATAATGATTGCTCGCTGATTTCCAGAGGGTTTTAGCATTGCAGAAACCCAAAAACCCAACAAACTCCCTAATCCCATCCCAGCAAGTAAAAAGCCATACCACTGAACCGGGCTTGATAATTGTTCCGCAACATAAAATGGGAGCAATAACATAAAGGGTGCAATAAAAAAGTTAATTGAAGAGGCAAAGAGCATTGTTTGAAACATGCCTTTCTTATTTTTTACATAATAGAAACCTTCAAGTAAATCAGTTTTATAGCTTGTAATCGTAAGTTTGAAACTTAAGTGTTCATCATTTTTAGGTTTTGTTTCTACCTTGATGAAACACTCACTGATTGCAGAGAATATATATGATAATGCATCGAGTAAAAGTAGGACAGGAGCACCTAAGATTCTATAAAGAATACCGCCTAATGCTTGACCTAATATTGTCGCACACTGAGTAGATGTACTAAAAAAGGCTATTGTTTTGGGGAGTTGTTGATTTGAAACAATATCAGGTATCCAAGCATCAATAGCCGGTTGGAATAATGCACGACAAACACCATTTATTAATGCTGTTATAGCAAAAAGGATAATGACAACGGTTTTGTCTGTGACTCCATAAATAAGAGATAATGCTAATGATAGAACAACTATACCTCTAATAATATCTGCAAAAACAATAATCTTTTTTCTTGAAACCTTATCAGCTAACACACCCGATATTGCTCCTAAAACTATACTCGGCAATATCGAGATAGTTAAAATGATACTCATTAAAATTGATGAGCCAATGTTTTCCATAAGCCAAAACATCATGGCGATTGAGAACGCTTGTGTTCCTAATTGACTTATTAACTGACCTTGCCATAACAAGAATATATTTTTATTCATTTTCCCTCAAAATCACACATGTTTATGTTGAAAGGAGTGTGATTCAGAATATTAAATAGTAATGTTTTTTCTTTTGCTATCACAATCTAAGTCCTTTTAATTGTTATAATATTTCTCTTTATGCCATACCTAACTTCAAGAAGGAATGTTTTTATTCTGACATTTTCCGAATATACAAATTATTATGATTGATTCGCAAATAAAACCGATTTAAACAATCAGTTACACTTTAGAAACCCTCCTAAAAAGCTCTTAACCCAACCTTAACCTTATCCTTGTTATACTCGTTTTATATTCAGTAGTCTTTTTTAAAACTTAAGGTCTTTTTATGTTGCTAGCTAAATCATTTAAATACAGCTTATACATTTTACTTCCGTTCATCTTAGCTGCTTGTGGCGGACAAGCTGAGCAAGAAATGAAGGCACCTAGTGCTATTCATGTTGATACGCTAACTATATCTCCTGTTTCTATCCGGTTATCTAAGGAACTGCCGGGACGTATTGCTGCCTTTAAAAAAGCTGAAGTAAGGCCGCAAGTCTCAGGAATTCTAAAAAGCCGATTGTACAAAGAAGGTAAAATGGTTGAAGCTGGCGATGTGCTTTATGAGATTGATCCAACAACTTATCAGTCAGCTGTTAATAGTGCAAAAGCGCAATTGGCAAAAGCTTTAGCGAATGAAGCGACGACTAAAAGAAGTGCGCTTCGTTACAAAGAGTTATTACAGCAAAACCTTGCGAGTAAGTTACTTTATGATGAGGCTGAGTCTGTATACGAACAAGCCAAAGCCGAAGTTGCAATCAGACAAGCTGAGTTAGATAACGCCAATGTTCAATTATCGTATACGAAAGTTAAAGCACCAATTTCAGGACAAATAGGCATTTCTTCTGTTTCTGAAGGTTCGTTATTAACTGCTGAGCAGTCATCTTATTTAACCACAATCATCCAAACAAATGATGTGTATGTTGATATGCAACAGCCTTCGGTATCTCTTTATAAAATAAGACAAAGCTTCCAACATTTAAGAGGTTCTGATTCATTTCTTATTCCTGTGTCTATAACTTTAGAAGATGGTACTCCTTATGAATTAACAGGGCATTTAGAGTTTGCAGACACTCAAGTAACAGGTTCTACAGGAACAGTAACTCTTAGAGCGATTATCCCTAATCCCAATAATACGTTGTTAGCTGGAATGTATGTACGAGCTCATATTTCTATGCCTGAAGAACGTGATTATCTTGTTGTACCGCAATCAGCCGTAGTAAGAAGCCAATCTGGACAACCTTCATTGTTTGTTGTGAATGAAGAAAACAAAACAGTTAAAAAAGAAGTGGTATTAGGTAAAGAAGTGGGTAACGGCTGGATTGTTGAGAAGGGTATTAATGCGGGTGATAAGGTTGTGATAAGTAACTTAATCAGAGTGAGAAACAATCTAGAGGTAATTATTGATACCGACACTGATACTAACAGTATAAGCCAAAAAGATTTATCTCAGTCGGTAGAGCAGGGGTAATTTATGTCTAACTTCTTTATTCAAAGACCCATCTTTGCATGGGTACTAGCTATAGTTATCATGCTAACTGGTGTGTTTTCTATTGTTACTTTACCTATATCGCAATACCCAACAATAGCGCCACCTGCGATTAAGATCTCTGCGTCGTACCCTGGTGCTTCAGCAAAAACAATTGAAGACAGTGTAACGCAAGTTATTGAACAAAGTATGACGGGTATAGATAACTTACTTTATATGTCGTCAACCAGTGATTCGTCAGGTAGTGCGTCTATTACGTTAACCTTTAGTGCAGACACTGATCCTGATATTGCACAAGTACAAGTTCAAAATAACCTACAACAAGCTACTAACCGTTTACCTGGTGTGGTGCAAAGCTTAGGTACATCAGTAACTAAAAGTAGTTCAGGCTTTATGTCGGTTACTATTTTGTACTCGCCTGAAGGCACTATGACGACGGCTGATATTCAAGATTATGCTAACTCTAGTCTTAAAGATGTGATTAGCCGAGTTAATGGTGTAGGTAGCGTAACGATTTTCGGGCCTTCTTATGCGATGCGTATTTGGTTAGATCCAGCTAAACTTAATAGCTACAACTTAACACCCGTTGATATTTCTGCGGCGGTATCTGAGCAAAATAGTCAAGTAACTGTTGGCCAGTTAGGTGGAACACCAGCGACAGACACTCAGTTAATTAATGCAACAATTACCGCTCAAAGTTTGTTAACAAGCGTTGATGAATTTAAAAACATTTTGGTCAAAGTGAATGAAGATGGTTCGCAGGTTTTACTTGAAGATGTTGCTCGTGTTGAATTAGCTAGCGAAAGCTCAAGTGTGATTCCTGAGTTTAATGGCTATGGCGCGTCAGGTATTGCTGTAACACTTGCTTCGGGTGCAAACTCTCTAGATACACAGATCGCAGTAGACGAAAAGCTTGCACAATTGTCTGAAGGTTTTCCTGAGGGTTTAACTTTAGCTAAAGCTGTTGATAATAACGAATTTATTCGTTTATCAATTAGTGAAGTTATTACCACGCTTTTGGAAGCTATAGTGTTAGTTTTTATTGTTATGTTATTGTTCTTACAAAACTTCCGCGCTACTTTAATTCCTACTATTGCTGTACCTGTTGTTTTGTTAGGTACCTTCGCCATTATGTCGGTATTCGGTTTTTCTATAAACACATTAACCATGTTTGGTATGGTACTCGCGATCGGTTTATTAGTTGATGACGCCATTGTTGTTGTAGAAAACGTTGAGCGAATAATGCATGAAGAAAAGCTCTCGCCACTTGATGCTACGATCAAATCTATGGGACAAATTACCAGTGCTTTAGTGGGTATTACTATGGTATTGGCGGTTGTATTTATTCCTATGGCATTTATGACAGGCTCTACAGGGGTTATTTATAAACAGTTTTCATTAACTATTGTTTCAGCCATGGTGTTGTCAGTCTTAGTGGCGTTAATACTGACACCGGTATTATGTGCCACGCTATTAAAGCCTACTCACGATAAACCTAAAAACAAATTCTTTACGACTTTTAATAAACTATTCGACAAATTATTAGCTAATTATAAAGGCTCTGTAGGCGGAGTATTACTTCGTCCTGTTCGTTTTGTTTTAATTTATGTTGTGTTATTTGGTGGTGCTGCTTATTTGTATAATGCGATCCCTAGCTCATTCTTACCGAGTGAAGATCAAGGTGATTTCATGGTTATGGCGCAGCTACCAACAGGTACAACATTAAGAGAAACCAATGAGGTAATGTCAGAAATTAGAGAATACTTTGAAGAAAACGAAGCTGACACAGTAGAACGAGTATTTACTGTTGCAGGTTTTAACTTCTCAGGTAGAGGTCAAAATGCAGGTATGGCATTTGTAGGTCTTAAAGATTGGGATGATAGAACAGCACCAGGTACTGATGTTAACTCAGTAACTCAAAGGGCTATGCAACATTTTTCAACTTACAAAAAAGCATCAGTTTTTGCTTTCAACAGTCCGCCTATTCGAGAATTAGGACAAGCCTCTGGTTTTGATTTTTATCTGCAAGATATTGGTAATGTAGGGCATGAACGTTTAATAGAGTTACGTAATCAACTATTAAAGCAAATTAGACAAAGCCCAATATTACAGAATGTAAGAGCAAATGGCTTGGAAGATAACGCCCAGTTTTTCCTTGATATTGATTATGAAAAAGCCAAAGTACTCGGTATTGAAATTTCAGACATCAATAGTTCGTTATCTATTGCTTGGGCTTCATCTTACGTAAATGATTTTATCGACAGAGGTCGCTCTAAGAAAGTATATATTCAAGCGGATGCGCAATACCGTATGACGCCTGAAGATTTAGAGCTTTGGTTTGTACGAAACAACAAAGATGAGATGGTACCTTTATCTGCATTTACTTCATCACATTGGGGTAAAGGCTCTCCACAACTTATGCGTTACAACGGTAACTCAGCTGTAGAACTTTTAGGTGAAGCTGCGTCTGGTTACAGTACGGGTGATGCAATGGCTGAGATTGATAGATTAGCTGCTGAATTATCTCATGATGTGCAAGTGAGCTGGACAGGTATGTCATACCAAGAGCTTGAAGCCGGTAACCAAGCACCTATTCTATATGCGATATCGTTACTTATGGTGTTCTTATGTTTAGCTGCGCTTTATGAAAGTTGGAGCATTCCAATTGCGATTATTTTAGTGGTTCCACTTGGCGTATTAGGTGCTTTAGCGGCTATTAGTTTGAGAGGCTTTGAAAACGATGTGTATTTCCAAGTAGGGGTTTTAACCACCATCGGACTTACCGCTAAAAATGCAATATTAATTGTTGAGTTTGCCAAAGCGTTATACGACCAAGGTACTAATATGATTGATGCTACTGTCAAAGCTTGTGAAATGCGTTTACGCCCAATTATTATGACGTCGTTAGCTTTTATATTAGGTGTACTGCCGTTAGTAATAAGTACGGGTGCTGGCGCTAATGCTCGAAATGCTATTGGTACGTCAGTAATGGGTGGTATGTTGGCAGCGACAGTATTAGTGGTTTACTTTGCTCCATTGTTTTTTGTTTTAATTATTAAGCTTTTTAGAACTAAAAAGGCAAATGTTGAGGCTTAGCTAAATAGCCAAAACCTAAATTAAAGACAAAAAAAACGGTGAGCTTATGGCTCACCGTTTTTATATGTTTTTATGATGCAAATTTAGCTTAGGCTGTCAGGACCAACACGTACGACCAACTTGCCAAAGTTTTCACCTTTAAGTAGTCCGATAAATGATGGTACAGCGCTTTCTAATCCCTCAACTAAATGCTCTTTATATTTAATTTTACCGTCAACAATCCACTGCATCATAGCTTCGCTGAATTCGTTGTAGCGATGTCCGTAATCGTCAAATACAATAAAGCCCTGCATTTTGATACGTTTCACTAACAAATTCCCCATTAAGGCAAACATTCTGTCTGGGCCTTCAGGTAATTCAGTTGAGTTGTATTGTGAAATAAGTCCGCATAATGGAATGCGAGCACTTGTATTAAGTAATGGCAATACAGCATCAAATACTTTACCACCTACATTTTCATAATATACATCAATACCGTCGTTACAAGCGCTTGCAAGTTGTTCTGCAAGGTTGTCTGAGTAGTGATCTAAACATGCGTCGAACCCAAGTGTGTCTACAGCGTATTGACACTTTTCAGCGCCACCTGCGATACCAACAACTTTACAGCCTTTGATCTTAGCAATCTGTCCTACTAAGCTACCAACAGCACCTGTTGCAGCAGCAACTACAACGGTTTCACCAGCTTTAGGTTGACCTATGTCTAATAGCCCCATATAAGCTGTTAAACCTGGCATGCCTAAAACACCTAAAGCGTATGACGGATTAGCTAAGTTGTTATCTAATTTAAGTAAATCAACGCCATCAGAGATGCTGTAATCTTGCCATCCACCAAAAGATACAACCCAATCACCTTTTTGGTAATCAGCGTGGTTTGATTCTTCAACACGACAAACACTACCGCCTACCATTACTTCGTTGATCCCAACAGGTTCGGCATAAGACTTAGCGTCGCTCATGCGTCCTCTCATGTAAGGGTCTAAAGAAAGATAAATAGTACGTAATAAAATCTCGCCTGCTTTTGGCGTTGGTTTTTCTGTTTGTACAAATTCAAAGTTTTCGTTAGTTGGCGCGCCAAAAGGGCGTGACGCTAAAACAATCTGTCTATTAATTTCTGTTGTTTGTGTTAATTTTGTCATTATAAATTCCTATTAGTCGTTTATAAAACATTCAAAGTAACTTGGATATTTCCACGGGTTGCGTTTGAGTATGGACAAACAACATGAGCTTTTTCAACAAGTGATTGAGCTGTTGCTTTGTCTATATCACCTAAAAAAATATTTAACTCGGCTGCTATACCAAAACCATTAGGGATAGGGCCTATAGCAACTTTTGCATTAACGTAAGCATCTTCAGGGTAAGCAATCTTTTCTTGCCCCATTACCACTTTTAAAGCACCAATAAAACAAGCTGAGTAACCAGCAGCAAATAATTGCTCTGGATTCGTGCCCTCTCCACCTGCACCACCTAATGACTTAGGCGTAGATAATGAGATATTTAAATGACCATCATCTGATTTTGATGACCCATCACGACCGCCATTTGTTGTAACTTCTGCTGTGTAAAGTACGTTATCAAGTTTATTCATTTTAATATTCCTTTCATTTAAATCGTATGCAAATAGACTAAAGTGCTTCTTCTAAAATTTTACGACTTACATCTAATGTAATGTCGCTATGTTCACCAAGCTCAGTCATTCCGTGTTGTTCTAGTCTCTCAATCAGACCATCAATTTGATCTTTTGTTATATCTATTTCAGATAATCGTACAGGTACATCCATACGTTTGAAGAAGTCTTCAGTTAACTCGATAGCTTTATCGATTTTAACTTCTTCGTCAGTATCTGTTAAATGCCATACACGCTCTGCGTACTGTACTAATTTACCGTGTTTTTCTTTGCGTTTAATTTTCATTACTGCAGGTAAAACAATTGATAATGTACGTGCGTGGTCAATACCAAAACCACCTGTTAATTCATGACCTATCATATGTGTAGACCAATCTTGTGGAACACCAGCACCTAATAAACCGTTTAATGCCATCGTTGCAGACCACATAATGTTTGCACGTATTTCTAAGTCATCTTTCGTTTCAGCTTGTAACGCTTTAGGACCTTCTTCAATTAAGGTTTGAAGTAAACCTTCAGCGAAACGGTCTTGAACTTTGCCATTCACGCTGTAAGTTAAGTATTGTTCCATAACATGAATAAAAGCATCGATTACACCATTACTAATTTGACGATCAGATAATGATAACGTTACTTTAGGATCCAATACTGCAAACTGTGGACGAACCAAAGGGCTAGCAAATGGTAATTTATCACCATCACGTGTCACAACTGAGTTGCCGTTACTTTCAGAACCTGTTGCTGGTAAGGTTAATACTGCGCCAAGTGGTAATGCTTTTTCTACAGGTGTTTGCTTAGCTAGAATATCCCAAGGATCACCACCTTCAAATAATGCAGCTGCGGCGATAAATTTAGCGCCATCAACTACTGAACCGCCACCTACAGCCAATAAGTAATCAATGTCTTCTTTTTCAATGATTTCTAATGATTTCATTAATGTTTGGTATTTAGGGTTTGGTTCGATACCTGAAAATTCAAACCAAGTATGATCAGCTAATGCTGCTACTACTTGATCATAAACACCGTTACTTTTAATTGAGCCGCCGCCGTATACTAATAATACTTTTGCGTCAGCTGGAATTTCTTTAGCGATAAGGTGAATCTGATCTTCACCAAAATGAATTTTTGTTGGGTTTTGAAAGCTAAAATTTAACATAAGGGAAAATCTCTCAATAAAAGGGGAAACAGCTAACTGATCTATGCCAGTTAGCTAGAAACTAGATTGTGTAGCTATTTAAAGGTATAGCTACTAAAAACCTTGTGATCATCAGTTTGAGTACTACTTATTTAGCTGGTTAAGTAATTTTTCAGCTACAAGTACTGAACTTGCCGGGTTTTGGCCAGTAATAAATAATGCGTCTTGTACTGCAAAAGCATGCCAGTCATCAGTTTTTTGATAGTCAGCACCACGTTTAACTAACTCATCTTCAAGTAAAAATGGCACGATATCGGTAAGCTGTACGGCTTCTTCTTCACTGTTTGTGAAACCTGAAATTGCTTTACCTTTAACAGCATATTCACCAGCACTGTCTTTAACATTTAATAATGCGGCAGTCGCATGACAAACTGTTGCCACTGGCTTATTGGCTTTAAGAAAGTTTTCAATTAATTCAATAGAATTATTGTTTGATGCTAAATCCCATAAAGGTCCATGACCGCCAGGATAGAAAACGGCATCAAAGTCTTCACTATTCACTTCTGCAAGTACATGTGTGTTAGCGATTAACGCTTGAGTTTCAGAATCAGCATAATATTTTACAGTTGCTGGCGTTTGAAAGTCGTCTAATTCACTTTTAGGGTCAATTGGCGCTTGCCCACCTAATGGAGAGGCTAAGGTAATTTGTAACCCAGCTTCTTTAAATGCGTAATAAGGTGCGGCAAATTCTTCTACCCAGAAACCAGTTTTCTCACCTGTATCACCTAAATCAGCATGCGATGTTAATACCATTAATACTTTCTTCGTATTCATTTTGAACTCCTAATTTATTAAGTTGTTTTACAAGTAATTTTCTAACTGAGATAAGTGTACACAAGCAAGCTTAAGCTAACAATGCAGTTAATATGATTAACTTTGTATCAATAAATGATACAATGGCTTTGTTTGCATAATAAGGTTCGTGTTGTTGAATTAGCTTGTTGTGCCTTTAGTGTAGTTAAGCATGAGGTGAGTGTTGAATATTTCATTCGAGCAGTTAAAAAGTATGGTGGTATTTGCCCAAGTTATTGAGCAAGGCACTTTAAGTGGCGCAGCTAAACGTATAGGTTTATCGCGTGCTGTGGTTAGTTATCATATCAAAAAGCTTGAAGAGCATTTAGGTATAAAGCTATTGAACCGTTCAACTCGAACAATTTCTTTAACAGAAGCGGGCAGCGATTATTATCAGCATTGTCGAATTATTGCTGAACAAGCGACAGCTGCTAATCAACAAATTGAAAACTTAAAACATGAACCTGTCGGTTTATTAAAAATTACTTGTCCAGTAAATGTTGGGTTGCAAACTATTGTGCCTGCGTTAAATGAGTTTCGTACTCTTTATCCTAAAATTGAACTTGATGTGATGTTAACGGATGAAGTGGTAAATATAATGAAAGAGGGTATTGATTTAGCCATCAGGGGAGCACCTTTGGCTGATTCAGGTTTGCAAGCCGTTAAGTTATCGACATTAGATACTTGTCTTTGTGCCTCGCCATCGTATTTCGAAAAGTTTGGGGTGCCAAAACATCCTAGTGAATTAAATAAACATCAATGGGTGGTGTATAAATTAACCTCAGGTACGCTTGAGTTAACCAAAGGCTCACGATCTTTTAGCGTTGAAATGAAAGGCACAATTACCACCAACAATGCTGCCGCACGAACTGCATTTGTGGAAGGTGGTCATGGCTTAGGACGAATACCTATGTACGATGCTAAGCCTAAAATTCAACAAGGCACTTTAGTTTCTGTACTCGATGATTACAAAATGAAAGATATAAACGTGTATGGGGTATTTCCGCCTGGCGGCGCCGACTCTAAAAAGCTACGTTTACTTATCGATTTCTTAAAAGCTTATTTTATGACACCTAGGCTTTTATGAAAAAAGTGGTTTAAGAAATTTTTGAATCATTGATATATACTAAGAACTATTAAAAAAAAGCTGGTGATATGATGAATATAAAAACAATAAACAATATCAAAATTTCAGGTTTAAAAGATGCTCCTACCTTATTGCTGGCTCATGGGTTCGGATGTGATCAAAATATGTGGCGATTTCTGCTGCCAGAATTAGAAAAACACTATCAAGTTGTACTCTTTGATTATGTTGGCTCTGGGAATTCAGTAGTAACAGGCTATTCAAATGAGAAATACAGTTCATTAGAAGGTTACGCAAGAGATATCATTGATATTATCGAAGAATTACAACTGACTGATGTTACTATAATTGGTCATTCAGTTAGCTCTATTATTGCCTCTATTGCTTCATTAGAAATACCTGAAAAAATCAGCAAAATAATTATGGTTTGTCCATCACCTTGCTTTTTAAACGTTCCACCACAGTACGAGGGCGGTTTTGAACGAAGTGATTTAGAAGAGTTAATTGAGTTAATGGATAAAAACTATATTGGCTGGGCGAATTATTTAGCCCCACTGGTGATGGGGAGTTCTCAATCAGCTGAACTTATTGCTGAATTATCAGGAAGCTTTTGTAGTACAGACCCATTAATAGCCAAAAACTTCGCAAAAGCTACTTTCTTTTCAGACTATCGACATATTCTTAAAGACATTAAATGTCCTTCCCTTATTTTACAAAGCGCATCTGATTCGTTAGCAAGCACAAAAGTAGGGCAGTATATGGCTGAAAATATAAAAAATAGTCAGCTTGAAATTGTGAAAGCTGAAGGTCATTGTTTGCATATGACCAATTACCAAGATATTACTCCAATTATTCTTAAGTTTATTGAGTAATCTATGGCGACTAATGTTGTCACAGATATTAATAACTTTTGCTCCGGCCATATGATAGTTAACCAAGAAAGAGAGATAGTTTTTTGTAACTCTTATATTGGTAACTTAAGCGGGCGGGCGGTTAGTACATTGACTAATTTGTCTTTATCTTCGTGTTTTAGTAAAGCATCAAATATTTTTATTGATAGCTATATTTATCCTCTTCTGTTGATCGAAACCGCAGTACAAGAAATTCAATTATCTTGGGTTAACCAACAGAAAAAAGTTATTCCTGTCGTTGTAAATATTAGAATAGGAGAGGACGGGAAATCTTATTGGTCTATATATGAATGTACTAATAGAGATAAGCTGCACAGTGAATTAATCAAGATGAAAGAGAAGCTTGAAGAGCAATCTAAAGAGCTTTATCAATTAGCAATAACAGATCCATTAACAGGGTTAATGAATCGCCGCGAGCTACAAAAACAAATTACGAGGGCTATTAATCATATTTCTCGTAATCCATCTACTTTTGCATTGTTATCAATTGATATCGACTTTTTTAAACGAGTTAATGATACCCATGGTCATCAAGTGGGTGATAAAGCCCTAATTCACTTAGCTAATATATTAAAAGAAGACCGAAGGTCAAATGATATAGTGGCAAGAGTAGGTGGCGAAGAGTTCGTATTACTACTGTCTGACATAAATGAAGAAGATGCTTATAAACTAGCAGAAAGCTTAAGGAAAAAAGTCAAACAGGAAAGTGTAAACGATATCTATATTACTATTAGCATAGGCGTAGTCGTTAGTAATGAAGATGAAAAAAGAAGTGCTGATGAACTACTGAAGTTGTCAGATGACGCTCTATATTCTTCTAAAAACACAGGTCGAAATAAAACAACGGTGGCTCAATATTAATAACGTGTTTATTTTTTAATATTGAACTCTATAGTAATACTTTTCTTTGTAGTCTGATAATATAAAAATATTAAGCTCACTTTATAGTGAGCTTTTTTGTACCTGAAGTATTGGCTTTTTAAATAACCTCAGCTCGGGATAAGCAAAGTTACTCAATAAGCTATTTTTAAGCCTAACATCGTTGCCTACATGGATGTAGGTATTTAGTTTTTATCGGGAATAAAAAACTGGTATTCGTTACCAATAGCCAGCTATTGGGTACACAAATCCGCCTTGCTAGGCATCAAACTATCAATATTGAGTCATCAAATTACATGTAAAGTACTCTGATGGTTCTTTAATTTATTAATAAATAATTCTTTTTATTGAATGTTATGACATTCATTATCCCGAGTTGAGGTTAAATAAGTACGGTAGAAAGGCGGTGTTAAGCAGGTTCTTATTTAATTGTTCAACAAATTTGCTGTATAATAGATACTCGTACTTTTTGAAATAAAAGTAAGGTTTTGTAGATTATGCAGCCCTAACTATTTCTCTTCTTTAAGTCACCAGTTTCAGCGTGACATTCTCGTACCGTAAATGCGGTGGGTGCGTTAGTACAAAAGATTTTATAAACAATTAAAACAAAAAACATAAACGTTAAGGCATAGATGAAAAGCGTAAATTTGCTGCTCATCATTCAGTGCTTGTAAGGCGTTGCTGTTAAACATACTACAAGGTTATTTATGTTAGAAAAAATGAAACTAGATTGGCTCTCTAATGTTCGAGGCGATCTACTCGCAGGTATTGTTGTGGCGTTGGCTTTGATCCCAGAAGCTATTGCTTTTTCTATTATTGCAGGCGTTGACCCTAAAGTAGGTTTATACGCGTCATTCTGTATCGCAGTTGTTATTGCTTTTGTTGGTGGTCGTCCAGGTATGATATCTGCGGCTACAGGTGCAATGGCATTATTAATGGTAACCCTAGTTAAAGAACATGGGCTTGAATACCTTCTTGCTGCAACGTTATTAACAGGTGTGTTTCAAATATTTGCCGGCTATTTAAAGCTGGGCAGTTTAATGCGTTTTGTTTCTAGCTCAGTGGTTACTGGCTTTGTAAACGCCTTAGCTATTCTTATATTTATGGCGCAATTACCAGAACTTACAAACGTTACATGGCATGTATATGCAATGACAGCAGCAGGGCTTGGGATTATTTACCTATTTCCATACTTACCTGTTATTGGCAAAACTATTCCATCTCCGTTGGTATGTATTGTTGTCTTAACAGGTGTTGCTATGGCTGTTGGTTTAGATATTCGTACCGTTGGTGATATGGGTGAATTACCTGATACTTTACCTATTTTTTTATGGCCTGATGTTCCATTAAATTTAGATACCTTAATGATTATCCTACCTTATTCAATTGGCCTTGCCGTTGTTGGTTTACTTGAATCCATGATGACAGCGACTATTGTTGATGACTTAACCGACACGAAAAGTGATAAAAACCGTGAGTGTAAAGGTCAAGGTATTGCAAACATTGGTGCTGGCTTAATGGGTGGTATGGCTGGTTGTGCGATGATTGGTCAATCGATTATCAACGTGAAGTCAGGTGGTAGAGGTAGATTATCTACATTTGTTGCTGGTTTATTCTTGATCATCATGGTGGTATTTATGGATGAATGGATAAAACAAATTCCTATGGCTGCACTGGTTGCAGTAATGATCATGGTTTCAATTGGTACTTTCTCTTGGACATCAGTGATTAACTTAAAGAAAAATCCGCTTTCAAGCAGTATTGTTATGATTGCAACTGTTGTAGTGGTAGTAGCTACGCATAACTTAGCGATGGGCGTGTTAGTAGGTGTTTTATTAGCAACCTTATTTTTTGCCAACAAAATTGGTCGCTTTATGGTGGTTAAAACTGATAAATCTACTGAAGATACACGTGTGTACCAAGTTATTGGTCAGGTTTTCTTTGCTTCTTCAGAGCAGTTTGTTGAATCATTTGATTTTAAAGAAGTCGTAAGTAAAGTGGTTATTGATTTAAGTAATGCTCATTTTTGGGATATAACATCAGTATCAACACTAGATAAAGTCGTTATTAAGTTCAGACGTGAAGGTGCTGAAGTAGAAATTATTGGAATGAGTGAAGCAACAGAAACGATTGTTGATAAGTTTGGTGTACATAACGATCCGAAGGAAGTTGAAAAGTTCATGGCAGGTCACTAAGGGGATAACAATGAACAATATTATTACATGTGTAGATAGCTCAGCTTATGCAGATGACGTTTGTAATGCAGGTATTTGGGCAGCTAAAAAGCTTAACAAAACCATACTGTTTTTACATGCTATCGAAAAGGTAAATACGCCTGTAGTAGAAAATTTAAGTGGCAGTATTGGCTTAGGTGCGCATTCATCTTTACTTAAAGAAATGTCTTTATTAGATGAACAGCGCAGCAAAATTGCATTAACTGTAGGTAATGAAATGTTAGAGCAAGCTTCTAAGCTTGCAACGGATAACGGCTGTAGTTCGGTTGAAAAAACGCAACGCCACAGCGACATTACTGAAGCTATTTGTGATCTTGAAGCCGATGCTCGCTTTATTGTTCTTGGTCGTTCAGGTGAAAACCATGGGAAAAACTTTAAAGCTTTAGGTTCGCATATTGAGCAGATTATTCGTCATGTAAATACGCCAGTACTTATCGCGAATAAAGGCTTTACAGAACCTGAAAACTTTATGTTAGCTTATGATGGGCGTGAAACTGCAGACACCGCGGTTAAACGTATTATTGAAGGCGGATTATTGCATAATTTAACTTGTCATTTAGTGACAGTAAATAATAAGCAAAGTGCCATAGCAGAGAAGTTTGAGCAAACTAAAAAGTTACTCATAGAAAGCGGTTTTAACGTAAAAGCCAGCTTTTTAGAAGGTAATATTTATGATGCTTTAATGGATTACAAAACTGAAAATAAGATAGAAATGCTAGTGATGGGCGCTTTTTCACGCTCTAAAATAGCGCAAGTCTTTCTTGGTAGTAATACATTAAAAATGATGGAAAAAACGAACTTACCTATGGTGATTTTGCGTTAATTCTTTTTATCATTAGTTTACCTTTCAAATATATTTAGCAGCCTAAGTGAATACGCAGGCTGCTTTTTTATGGCCTAGTTTTTTATGAGTTAGTTTTTATTAACGAATTGAGCTAAACAATCTAGCTACGTTATTACCCTAATCCTTAATCGTTAAATGCTAAAGCTAAAGGTTTAGCTTTCACTGCGGCCTTTTTATCATTCATCACGTAGGCGCAATTAATAACGCCTTCTTTAAGCAGTAATAACAAGTCAGTTAGGCTTTTTAATCTTTTGCTATCGTTAAGCATTAAGGCAAGTTGCTGCTCTATGCAGCGTTTAATATTCAATTTATGTTGCATACATAACTGATAAATTTCACTATCAGAGTTACCATATTCTGCTGCTGTATTCACAAAAAAACAGCCATCAAAATTCCCTATCTGGGAAACGCGATTATTAATCCAATCATCTAACCCATCAAATAATTTTTCAATAAATTCAGATACTGAATGAGCATTACTGCATTGCTCCTCAAACCATGCCATAAAACGTTTGTCTCGCTCTATTACACAAGCTTGTATCAAGACTTCTTTACTTGAAAAATGATTGTATAAGGTTTTTTTGGCGATACCTGATGTTGCTAATATTTCATTAATACCAATGGCATGAATACCTTGTAGATAAAATAGCTGCAATGCAGTATCAATTAATTGCGTACGTTTATCATTTACCTTTTCTACTAGCATTGTTTGCATCTCTATTAGCGACTTATAGCACTTTGCAATAAAAGTGTTGCGTAAGTATACAAAGTTGTCTACCCTAACTCAATAGACAAGTCGGTCTACTCTTTTGTTATGAGACCAATGGCTTATTTAACTTTTACTTTAAGCACCTGAAACTAAATTAATACTCGGAGATAGATTCATGGAAAACCCACGTCCGCCACTACCACCATTTGATGCACAAAGCGCAAAAACAAAAGTTAGAGCTGCTGAAAATGGTTGGAACAATAAAAACCCAGAAGCCGTATCTTTAGCCTACAGTCCAGACAGTTCATGGCGTAACCGTTCATCTTTTATCAACGGAAGAGCTGAAATTGTAGAATTTCTTACCCAGAAGTGGGCGAAAGAATTAGATTACAAACTTATTAAAGAGTTGTGGGCATTTACCGATAATCGAATCGCAGTGCGTTTTGCTTATGAGTATAAGAATGCTGAAAATCAATGGTTTCGTGCTTACGGTAATGAGAATTGGGAATTTGATGAACTCGGACTAATGCAAAAACGTTATGCGTGCATAAACGATTTGCCTATTGAAGAAAAAGACCGATTATTTACCTGGGAAGGGGCCGTTCGCCCTGATGATTTTCCAAGTTTATCTGAGCTAGGTTTGTAGTTCTTGAGCTAAACTTGTAAATTAATAGGCTCAAGTGATTAGTTATAAGAAAAATCGCTTGAGCTTACAACGGTTAAACGTGTTATTTAGCTAGGCGGATCAATATTATTAGCAATACTGTTATTTAATCTAAACCAACCTGCTATTGAGTATCTGTCGCGTTTTGCTGGTAATACTTCATGCGGAAATTCTTCACTTAAAAAAACAACAATAGTACCAAAATTAGGCGTTACTTTAATAACACTATTATCAATAACCGCTGATGTGGATTGTTGTTTATCGTAAATAACCAACTCGCCACCATCATCAGGTAACCAGTATTGGTTTAAGTAAACTACTACCGACAACATACGATTACCTTCACCTTTAAAAGCGTCAGTATGCGTTTTATAAAAGTCACCTTTGGCGTAGTGAGCAAAGTGGCTTTCAAATGAAAACAAGCCTAAAAATAAGTGCCTATTTAAATAAATACGTAAAGACTCAGACCATTTTATCCAAGCACTGCCCGCATCACTATTACCTGTTATCCAGCATATTTCATCAGTACGAATAAAGTCATTTACAACATGATCATTTGCACGCCCGATCCCGGCACGTTTGAATTTTTCTTCATCTAACATAGTGACATGTTGCAAAAGTAATTGCGCTAAATGCTCAGGCAAAGCATAAGGACGAATACTATAACCTTTATCTACTATGTCATTAGTAATTGATTCAAAAAGCGATGTGGTATCGTCTGAAGAGAAAGTTTTAGGCAAGCTCAACATTGGCTTGTCTTGAAAGTTAAAACTAACATGGAGTGCTAATTAAATTGAATGAAAGTGCGGCATAATAACACCGAAATGTTGATATCTGGTATATAAAAATGCCGATTAAGTGCACACAATTTTACGTACGCTTTCCACCTTATTAATTTAATCTTTTAGTGCTATATTAAATAAGCTTTTATCAAAACCAGATAGGGGTTGATTAAGGATAAAAATAATAACTAAAAGGAATAAAGTTAATGTATAAAGCTTATCGATTTATTTTAAAGTGTATTTTAGTACTCAGTATTTCACTTCCAGCTTATGCCGAAAAAGAGGAACTACTTTCAAGTCAGATAAAAACCTTAAAGAAAGGCATTTTCGAAGTTGTTACCTTAAAACTAGAAGATAACACCATCTACAAAGATGAATTTCCTAAAGATTTAATTCCCTTCCATATTCGCAAAGACAAACAACACAGCGTAGGTACAGCTTTTTTAATTGACGACAATACTTTAGTGTCTGCGGCACATGTTTTTAATATTGGTAACTATTCTCTATTTGCTAAAAACTATGCTGTTCGCGACAGTAAAGGCAACTTATTCAAAATCAAAAAAGTTGAGAAGTTCTCAAATTATCGAGACCTTATCCAGTTTTCTATTGAAGGTGACACCTCTAAGTATCATAAGTTTGCATTTAGCGATGACTACGAAGAAGGTGATGTAGTTTATGCTGCGGGCAATGCCTTAGGAGAAGGCGTTATTTTCAGAAAAGGTTCACTAACCTCATTCACATACGAAGCTATAGATGGGCAATGGAAAAATATACGTTATTCAGCCGCAGCATCGCCAGGTAATAGTGGAGGTCCGTTACTTAACTTAGCAGGTGAAGTAGTTGGTATCGTAACTAAAAAGTCATCTAACGAAAATCTTAACTACGCACTACCTATTCAAGAATTTATTAAGTTTACTGATAAAGAAGCTGAATTTTTTGCACCACAAATGTCTGAAGTTGAATCATTACAAAGACACCGATTTACTTGGAAATTTAACACTAAGCTACCTCAAGACATTATGGATTTAAGAGCTGCAGCAGAAAAAAGCTTTTATACCCGCTTTGCTGATGCCAGAGGTGAATTTACCGACAAATTCGAAAACGAGATTTTCCCTAAACATAAGAATGTAGATAAATATTTAAGAAACCAGCCTAACGATAAGATGTTGTCTATTATTGATATTAACGGTAATGGTGAATGGTTGTTACATAACCCTGAAAACCAACGTGAAATAACCATCACTAAAAACCAATCATTATTGTACGGTAACAATAGTAAAATGTTGGGAACCTATCAGTTTATATTAGAAAAGCCAGAAGACACTAAGCTCGCCGCATTTATTAAAAATAAAAAAGGCATTTTAGATACCTTTTTATCGTCAGTGCAGT
The DNA here is from genome assembly GCF_030551755.1 of Pseudocolwellia sp. AS88. Taxonomy (GTDB): domain Bacteria; phylum Pseudomonadota; class Gammaproteobacteria; order Enterobacterales; family Alteromonadaceae; genus Pseudocolwellia. The sequence continues at coordinate 194,176 of NZ_JAUPEC010000004.1, read as the reverse complement.
GGAACCGCCAAATATCAGGTACTCCAGTATATATAGCTTCATATGGAGAGCCTGTTTACCAAGAACAGCACACCGACAAATATGGTCGAGTATGGCAAATGGCAGCATGGAATGATCAGTATTCAGATAGAGCCATTATGATCTACTGTTTACCTATTCCTAAAGGTGTTGCGTGTGATTTATTGCAAACTTCAGTCGCTTGGCTTGAAGTACAAAAGCAAGCTTACCCAGATAACCTACACAGAACCATGTTGTCTTACTCAGCTAAACTAAGTGAATGGAAAGAATTTTTAGAATTACCTGATAAAATTCTGCCTAAGTACCTTCACGACTCAAGTTTTGAAATTAACAAAAACAACATTGAGTTTGAATTAGCTGGCTTTTCAGGCGACATGGAAAAACTGAAACTTACTAACGACAGTAACTTATACGCAGGTATTGAAGTGAACCCTGAAAATACCAACGAGTTAGTGATCGGGACATTAGATTTTAGCCCTAATATTAACGAAGATGGCGCGTTTTATATCTCTAAATATTACGACCTAGCCGACGAAGCCAGCGACAGCTATAAAGATTTTTGGCAGAAGTTTACTCAGCTAGAAACACCATATAATTTTGAATTGTTAAATGAAGGGAAGCTGATCAGTAAATACATGAATCTTAGCGCCAACTTTAAAGACAAAAAACTCGTTAAAACAAAGTCTAAAGACGTAAATTACTTAGTGGGTTGTCAGTTACAGTCAGAAGTAAAAGAAGCTGAATTTAACGAATCGTGTGACGCTTTCATAAAAGGTATTCATTAAGCTGAGTTATTAACACTCGCTGTTACTAACATTAGAAACCTGCGTTTAAAGTAAAGGTTTAGTATTACAAAAGAGGAAATAGGTGCTTATCTGTTTCCTCTTTTTATTTAGCTCGAACAGTTACATTGAGATGCCAAAATGGATTAATCATTAAGATTTGAAACCATAATCACTTGTTATCTTTGTATTAAACAAACCATTTTTTTAATGTTTCTTTTGCTTTTTCGGAGTGCTCATTTTTAATATATACAGCTATGGTTGTTGTGGCTGCTACAAGGACTCCGAGATCATCGCAATAACCAACAATAGGAGTAAGGTCAGGAATCGCATCTATTGGTGAAATAAAATATCCAAGTGCACCGTAAACGGTAGTTTTAGCCCAAGAAGGAGTATCGGAATCTTGAGCTGAATAATAAAGCTTTAGTGCAGGCTCTAAAACAGTTTCACCTGCCGCTTTTGCAAATTTCTTGGTTTTATCCCAAAAACTATTTTCACTAAATGCTTGTTCAAATTTATTATCTGACAATTTTAATTACTCCATTGTAGATTGAAAGCAAACCCTTGCTAAAGAGCCGTTGTGAGTGTCGTTGGCGAAGCCAGCGAATAAGTGTCTCGCTGCATTTTTACTTAAAAAACAAGCCGTTTACATGCTAACTCTAAGTTGTCAAAAATGTGAAGTGGAGCGAAACCTAGCCAGTTATTTTTTGTCCTAGTTCATTTTCTTAGGTATACAATATAACCAAACTAAGAAAGTACAGTACTCAATATAATAACCAAAACTATAAGCATGATTATGACTAAATGTTTGAAATTACTATCACTAAGCAGTTTTAAATTTTTCTTCATGTGATTACACATTTGAGGGGTAAATTTTATACCGCAATGCCGACAAAAATTATCACCGAATGAAACTTTTTTACTACAATCAGGACAATTGTATATTGCAGAATGGAATCGCTCTCCTGAGCTTCTATCAATCCAATCAAAATCGTCCATGCATGCTCCGTATACCTAACCGTTATTTATTAATATCGACATTACGTAATTGTTATCAGTAGATCAATAACTTAAAAATATAGCTGTAACTGGTAATGTGTGAAAGGAGGATCTAATCCCACTTTCTTGTAAAAAGAAGGCTGACTCGCCATTTGTATATAAAACAGTGTAAATGTTAGATGCCATTGGGTGAGTCTACCTATAGTTATTTTCTATAGCTTATTGAGAGATACTTATCTCAATGTGGCTAGCGCTATTCTGCAGCTAAACTACAAGAATTCGATAGTTGGCTTTTAAATATATTCATCAGTATTGTTAGTTCGCTTGTTCTCACATAGTTTGGTCGTATAACCAAGGCTATAGAACGGTGTGGGCCTGGCTCATTTAAATGTACGGCTCTAATTTCCGACTCATTACATATCAACTGATCTAGCGCCATGTGCGGAACTAACGTAGAACCTAACTTGCTCGCTACCATTTGAATAAGCGTATACAAAGTGGTTGAGTCAAAATCAGATTCTTGGGTTTTATTTTGTAAGCTACAGGCTGCTAAAGCATGTTGCTTTAAACAATGCCCGTCTTTTAACAACATGAGTTTGTCAATTTCTAATTCGTCACTGGTGATTTCTTGCATCGAAGGCAGGTATTCATCTTTATGACAAATCCAATAGAAATCTTCTTTCCAAAATTCAAAACTCATTAAGCCGTCAATAGGGAAGGGTAAGGCAAGTATTGCAGCATCAATATCACCTGTGCGTACCATCTCAACTAAATTATGCGACTGCTCTTCTATAATACGTAATTTGAAATCAGGATATTGCTTTCTTACTTCAGGCAATACTTTAGGTAAAAGGTAAGGGCCAATAGTTGGAATAACACCTATTTTCATTGGGTTAGCGAATGGTTGATTATCAACTTGAGCTATTTGCAGTAATTCGTCTAATTCTAACTTCACTCTTCTCGCTTTGTTGAGAATAAGCTCGCCTTTATCTGTAATAAGTACTTGCTTGTTATTTCGTTCAAAAATAGTGACATCTAATTGCCTTTCAAGCTCTGTTATCGCGGTACTTAAAGCTGACTGAGACACATTGCAGGCTTCAGCTGCTTTTTTAAAATGTAAGGTTTTTTCAATGGCTAAAGCATAAGAGAGCTGTTTGAATGAAATCATAAGAAAAGCGTTAGTATAAATAGAATTAAGTGGTCATGTTAATCAATTTTATAGAATGATGACAAGCAAACTCTTAGTTTTAAATCATATAATTCAATTTTCCTTTATTAAAAGTTAAATCAAATAGCTGATATTTAATCAAAAAAATCGATAAGTCGAAAAAACAGAACATTATCTTCAAGTTAATCAAATATCCAGAAGATACTCTTGCCTCTACACTGCACTTGAAATTAATTATTACAACTTCTGAACAAAGTTATAAATAAAGTCTTAAACATTACGAGGAAACTATCATGCTAAAAAAAGCACTCCCAATGGCAGCAGCAATTACAGTAGCTCTTTCATCAATGGCTGTAACTGTTTCAGCATTTGCTGAAGGCGAAGCTAAAACAAATCAATTTTGGTGGCCAGATCAATTAAACCTTAGTCCACTAAGACAGCACGGTGCAGAATCAAACCCGTACGGTGCAGAATTTAATTATGCAAAAGAATTTGCCAAAGTTGATCTTGATACACTTAAAAAAGATATTGAAACAACGCTTGTTGATTCAAAAGCTTGGTGGCCTGCAGATTGGGGGCATTACGGTCCATTAATGATCCGTATGGCTTGGCATAGTGCTGGTGTTTACCGTGTACATGATGGTCGTGGTGGTGCTTCTGGTGGTCAACAACGTTTTGATCCGCTAAATAGCTGGCCAGACAACGCAAACTTAGATAAAGCTCGCCGTTTATTATGGCCTGTAAAACAAAAGTATGGTCGTCAAGTTTCTTGGGCAGATTTAATGGTACTTTCTGGTAACGTAGCGCTTGAGTCAATGGGCTTTAAAACCTTTGGTTTTGCTGGTGGTCGTAGCGACGATTGGGAACCAGATCTAGTTTACTGGGGTCCAGAAACTAAAATGCTTACTGACGAACGTCGTGATTCAAAAGGCGAATTAAAACGTCCTCTTGCTGCATTAGAAATGGGCTTGATTTATGTAAACCCTGAAGGTCCACACGGTAACCCTGATCCTCTTTTAGCTGCTGCAGATATTAGATTATCATTTGGCCGCATGGCAATGAACGACGAAGAAATTGTTGCTCTACTTGCTGGTGGTCACACATTAGGTAAAGCACATGGTGCGAAAAAGCCAAGTAAATGTGTTGGCGTTGAACCTGCAGGTTCGGCGGTTGAAGATCAAGGTTTAGGCTGGAAGAATTCATGTGGTACTGGTGTTGGTGCTGATACTTCAACAAGTGGCTTAGAAGGCGCTTGGACAGTAACTCCAACTAAATGGTCGTCAAACTACTTAGACAACCTAATGAATTTTAACTGGGTACTTACTAAAAGTCCTAGTGGCGCTAAGCAATGGACACCAGATGATCCAGCTGCAGCTTACTTAGTTCCTGATGCACATATTCCTAATAAGCGTAATGCGCCTATTATGTTTACAACTGATGTTGCGTTAAAAGAAGATCCAGCATTCCGTAAGATTGTTGAAGCTTTCAGAGAAGACCCACGTGAATTTGATAAAGCTTTTGCTAAAGCATGGTTCAAACTAACGCATCGTGATATGGGACCTCGTGCAAGATACGTTGGTGCTGAAATACCAAATGAAGTACTTACATGGCAAGACCCTATCTCAGAAGTTACATACAAGTTAGTAACAGACAAGGATGTAGTTAAACTTAAGAAAAACATTCTTGATTCAGGTTTAACAACGTCTGAATTAGTAAGAACAGCATGGGCGTCAGCGTCTAGCCACAGAGTTACAGATATGCGTGGCGGTGCAAATGGTGCACGTATTAACCTTGCGCCACAAAACACATGGGCTGTTAATAACCCTAAAGAACTAAGCAAAGTATTAGCTAAACTTGAATCTATCCAAGATAAATTCAACAAGAAATCATCTAAGAAACAGGTTTCTCTTGCTGACTTAATCGTTCTTGGTGGTGCTGTAGCAATTGAAGACGCTGCTAAACAAGCTGGCTTTAAAGTTAAAGTTCCATTTGTAGCTGGCCGTGCTGATGCAACACAAGCACAAACAGATGTTACATCGTTTAACTACTTGAAGCCTGATGCTGACGGTTTCCGTAACTTTTACACTACAGATAGCTACATGAAACCAACAGAAATGTTAGTTGATAAAGCGAATACTCTTGGCTTAAATGTTCCTGAAATGACAGTGCTTGTTGGTGGTATGCGTGCATTGAATGCTAACTTCGATGGTTCTTCACTAGGTGTATTTACAGACAAGCCTGGCGTATTAACTAACGACTTCTTTGTTAACTTATTAGATATGTCTAACAAATGGACTAAAGCTAAATCTGAAGAAGGTATCTACGAAGGTCGTGACCGTGCTACAGGTGAGTTAAAGTGGAAAGCAACACCAGTTGACTTAATCTTCGGTTCAAGTTCAGAGCTTAGAGCAATTGCAGAAGTTTACGCTTCTAAAGATGCTGACCAGAAGTTTGTTAACGATTTCGTAAGTGCTTGGGATAAAGTGATGAAGTTAGATCGCTTTGACCTGAAATAAACTAAGCATTAATCGTAAATATACAAATGATAGTTTGTAAGTAAGAAAGGTTAACTCTGTATCATTACAGAGTTAACCTTATAACAAGAGAAGAATGAGTACTGACTGGTTTATTGCCAAAGCACTTATTCTTCTCTTTTTTCACATTAGAGGGTGCTTGGGAGAAGAAGCCTCATGAACAAAACCTTACTACTTGGTGCCATTACTCTTTTACTTACCCTAAGCAATATAAGTAAAAGCCATGCAACTAACAGTCTTGTTCAATCTGCATTACAATTTTTCCAGCCGATGCCCGATAAAATGACAGGCAGTGAAGCTGACACCAAGCAGCAACAAGCTTTAGGCGAAAAACTTTATTTTGAAACTGCGCTTTCAATTAACAAAACACAATCATGCAATAGCTGCCATAACATTATTAATAATGCAGCAGGTGTTGATAACTTAAAGGTATCTGTAGGTGCCTTAGGTAAGTTAGGTACACGTAACTCAACTTCCACATGGAATGCAGGAATGCACGTCGCTCAGTTTTGGGACGGACGCGCTAAAACCTTAGAAGCACAAGTTGCCTTTCCACTTTTCGATATAAAAGAAATGGCCATGCCTTCAGAAAACGAAGTGCTTACAAGACTTATCAACAAAGGCTATTTAACTGAATTCAAACAAGCATTTCCACAGCAAGCTTATCCAGAACAAGAGCAACCGATTTCTATACAGAATATTTCGCAGGCGCTAGCAGCTTTTCAACGCACTTTAATTACCCGAGACCGGCTTGATGAATATTTAAAATGCGATGAAACTGCCATCACACAAGCCGAAAAAATAGGGCTAAATACTTTTATCGAAAAAGGCTGTGTGGCTTGTCATAACGGACCGTTATTAGGTAGCCGCTTATTTATGAAAATGGGTATTGTACATCCTTATCCAAATACAATAGATAAAGGTGTTGGAGATATAACCAAGAACCCCGGCGATAACTACTTCTTTAAAGTTCCATCATTACGTAACGTATTAAATACCGCGCCTTACTTTCATGATGGTGCAGCAACCACTATTGAACAAGCGATCGAAGATACCGGTTGGCATCAATTAGGCATTAGACTAACCGCCGAAGAAACCAGCCAAATTAAAGCTTTTTTTAATACGCTAAACAATAAAGCGACAGTCGTCGAAAGGTAACAATACTCAGCTGTAAAACGTTGAAACAGTGACATAGCGATAAAATACACAAACTAATATGGTCTGTAGAAGAATTGTGAGATAATTGCAGTATAAAGAAACACACCAATGGTTAATTATGAAACTTTTAGTTCGTAACCTTTCTCGTTCAACAACCGAACAAGAAATTCGTATTTTATTTTCTGCACATGGCAAAGTATCAGAATGTACGCTGGTTTTAGACCAAGCGACAGGTTTATCAAAAGGTTTTGCTTTTGTAGAAATGCCGAAAGAAATTGAAGCAAAAAAAGCATTAGCAGCTTTACATGAACAAAGAATTGCAAAAAACAGAATTCGAGTAAAAGTAGCTCAATAATAGCTATTCTATTTTGAGTAAAACTAAGCCAGCTTCGTCAGTCGCTGGCTTTTTTGTGTCTGGAGTTTAGTGGAAAACTAAAATAAATGAGAGATGAGAAGCTATTTCTCTATCAAATAATCTGAGTCGAGCGACCAAAAGTTATTTTCAAGCTTTGTTAACGGTCGTTCTTTTGAACCCGGAGAAGCTTTGTGTAAGATCAAGTTGATAAGGTCTGAACTTACAGCTGGGTTACTATGAAAGTAATCGTGTCCAATAAAGTTACTTGATTTAGGTACTTTAATTAGGCTTACATTTCCTACTGAATTAAAGATGTTTCGCTCATTCACGTTCACATCTTTTGTATTTAATCGGCCAAAGCTCAAGCTGTTTGTTAACCACGAGGAAATACCTAAAGCACTGTCTTCTTGAGAGGTGTAAATGGTGATTTTTCCGAAAGCTGGGCCAAACTGTTCTGCCATTAATCTTTGTTTAATTATACCAAAATCTAGATCGGGAGCTGCTAGAACTAGATTTTCTATGCGTAAGTCTTTTCTTGGATTTCCACCGCTGGCTCTGTTTTCAATAATCAGTTCACGTAATGTTGTCGTTACTACGTCGGTGCCACGGCTGTGAGCAATAATATGAATGTTTTCTATTTCAGGATTCTTAAAAAGTACTCGTAAAGTTTCTTTCAAATGGAAAATAGTAAATTGTCCTGACTCTTTATCTGCAAAATAAGCGTTAAGACCTTTCGCTGCTGCTGGCCAAGAATAAACGATAGGAACACCTTGGCGTTTCATAAAATGCCAAAGACCAGCAAGAGTAAATACCGATTCATCAAAGGTATTGTTAAAACCATGAACAAATAAAACAACATCTTTATTCTCGCTGTTTTTTAAGCCTTGATTGATCTTGTTGTTGAGTTGGTTTTCATGGAAAGATTTCTTTTCTAGAATGTCTTCATCAATCTGGAGGTGCTCTCCTACCATTTTAAATTTATAAGGTGATAAAGGAAAACGTCCTTGCTCATCAACTTGTTCCATAACATAAGTTAAATCGGCCGAGCGCTTTTGTAGATTACTTTGCTCAATTAATGTCGCAAAAGGGAGTGCGTTATTATCAAAATTTACTTTGGCAACACCATAAGCAATAGATGAGGAACGACTAGCATCGTATTTAACGCCTTTTTTTTCTGAAGCACCTCTGTCGGTTACATAAATCAGCTCCATACTGGTTTCACGTAAAGTTTCAGGTATATCGTTTTCTGAATAAGGTGAATTCACAAATACATTAGGGGTTGGCATGAGTTTGGGATTGGAAGAGCAAGCAGATAGTAGAAAAACGAACAGCGAAACGAAAATAGCGAACTTACCTTTAGGATGGAGAAACATATTTATTCCTTATTTTCGATTCTTATAGTTATTGATTAGACTTACAACACAGAGTTACTTCAGCTAAGAAAATATAACAGACTTATGTTTTTTTGGGAATTTTGTTCGAATACTCTAATGTTTAAAATCTACATGCTCATATTGTACAAAACATGCTAATCTCGATGAATTATAATGTATAAAAATGGCTAACTACGAATCAGTATGGCGGCGTTAAAAGAAAGGGCGGAATTTCAGTTAACAGAAGAGTTAGGCGGTATTGAACTGCTTGACGCGACTTACTATAAACAGAATTTCTCTCGGCATAGTCATGCTGGATATACTGTGGGTGTTATCGATAATGGTGCGCAAAAATTCTATCGCACAGGTGATAATCATATTGCTCCACAGCACAGTATTATTTTAGTGAATGCCGATGAAGTACATAATGGCTGTTCAGCATCTGAAGGTGGATGGTCGTATCGTGCTATGTATCCGCTGCCTGCTGTATTTGAATCTATCAGCCAAGAGTTAGGGCTAAATAAAGGTGCTCCTTACTTCCCACAAGCTGTGGTTTACGACCCTCATTTGGCGCAAGTATTACGTACAACTTTTACTACCCTTAGTACCTCTGAAAATACTTTATTGCGTGAAAGCGTGCTTTATTCTGCACTGGTAAAATTAGTGGCGCGGCACAGTAAAAGCCGTTTCAATATTAACCTCGCGCAATCTAATAAAAGTCATGTGTTGCTTGTTAAAGAGTTTTTAGATGAATATCCTGCTGCCGATGTTTCTTTGGAGGAGTTAGCGTTAATTTCAGGCTTAAGCCCATGCCATTTATTAAGACAGTTTCAACGTTCTTTTGGCTTACCGCCACATACTTATCAAATACAAAGCCGATTAAGACTGGCTAAAAAGTTGATTCAACAAGGTTATAAAATGATGGATGTTGCGCTTGATAGTGGTTTTCATGATCAAAGCCATCTATATCGTCATTTTAAACGTGCCATGGGTGTAACACCTGGTGTTTATTCAAAAGCGTTAAGAGCCAATTTTGTACAATAAATTTATCATTTTTTGTCGTAAAATAATTTTTATTAAATCCAGTATTTAAAAGTAATTTTCCTAAGCGGTTAGAACTAAGAGAAGCGCCAGTGCAAGCCGAAGAACAATTCAAAAGCAAGTTCAAAGAGAAGTCCAAAACCCAATCGAAGCAGAAATCATTCTGGCAAGGCGTTATCGCTATGTTGCCATTAAGTATCGCTGTGATCCCATGGGGTATTTTAGCGGGATCTTATGCCATTGAGGTTGGGCTAACATCACTTGAGTCGCAAGGTATGTCGATGATAGTTTTTGCTGGAGCTGCTCAGCTTGTCGCTTTAGGTATGATAAAATCAGGTATAGGTTTAACAAGTATCTTGCTAACTACGTTGTTGATCACTTCTCGACATTTACTTTACGGCATGGCGTTAAGAAAAGACGTAAGTTCACTACCATTAAAGTGGCGTTTGTCTCTTGGTTTTTTACTAACCGACGAACTCTTTGCCATTGTTACTACAAGTAAAGATCACTTATTTAACCGCTGGTATGCACTAGGCGGAGGTTTAAGTTTTTATGTATTTTGGAACATTGCTACCTTACTTGGCATTATTGCCGGGCAAAGCATACCGAATATGGAAAACTGGGGATTAGACTTTGCTATTGCTTCTACCTTTATCGCGATTATTATTCCTATGGTTAAAGCTAAATCTATCTTGGTATGTGTATTAGTGTCGTTGGTGAGTTCGGTGGTTTGTAGGATTTACAATATTGAAATAGGTTTACTCATTTCTGCTTTAATTGGCATGGCTTGCGGTACTTTGTATGCAAGAATGACAGGTGAATCAGTATGATTTGGATAACTATAGGCTTAATGGCTGCAATCGTTTTTATCAGCCGTTACTTATTTCTAGAACCTAAGTTGCCGCTAAAACTTAATAAACATTCGTTGCAGTTTCTTAGTTATGCCGCACCTGCTGTACTGACGGCAATAATAGCGCCTTTGGTTTTAGTAAAAGAGCAGGCGCTTTATTTAAGTATTGATAATAACTACTTAGTGGGCGCTATTATCGCGTGTTTACTGGCTTACTTTACGCGAAATACCTTACTTACTGTGGTAGTTAGTATGGGCATATTCTTTTTTGTTTTGTAGCATATACTCATATTTAAGTCATGATATAAACCAGTTTAAATAAGCTTAGAACCGTTTGGTACGTCAAATTCAGGCATCGCTAGCGCAATATCTTTATTGGTATTGTAGAAACCCGTCACTAAACATTCCGACATAAATGGGCCTATTTGCTTAGGTGGAAAGTTAGTTACCGCAAGCACTTGCTTACCGAGTAAATCGTCTAGGTTATAAAGCTTAGTGATTTGTGCGCTAGACTTTTTGATACCAATCTCGTCACCAAAATCTATTCTCATTTTGTACGAAGGGTTATGAGCTTCAGGAAACTCAGTAACTTCGATAATAGTGCCAATTCTTAAATCTACTTTTTGAAAATCGTCCCATGTTATTTGCATGTTATCGCCTTATATTTACGTTGAGATTTTGTGTGTGTTCCGCTTCACTTTTAATTTTATATATAAAAGCAGAGCTGAGAATGAAAGAGTTCGTGTATTAGAAACCAGCGCGCCTAGTAGTATTAAACTTAATGAAATCAGTATATTCGAAGACCATAAGTTAAGTCCAACAAGAGCTAAAATTATTGACGAGATTAGTGGAGTACAAAAGCTTAACGAGGCTAAGAGTTTCTTATTTCCTTGCTTTAAAGCGATGTCCCATAAATAAAATGCGCCGCCAACAGGGCCTATTCCCAATAAAATAATGCTAATCCATTGTTGAAAAGTGAATTGCCAATTCTGAGAGCTTAATTGCGAGCTTGACAGGTAAGCTGTCTCTAATTGAAAGTGAACTATAAGCGCGAATAATGCAGTAACTAACGATAACCAACCAATGTTATCAACTGAGTTTGCAGCGTTACTATCTGACTTTGAAAAGAACCAAGAATAAGTGGACCATAAAATGGCGCAGCAAGCAGCTAATGCATAACCCTTGATATAGTCAGGATTGTAAGCCAGATCAGTATCACCCACTATAATAAAACTCACACCAATAAAGCTTATTAAGCCACCTAATAATGCTTTGATACGAGTCGCTTTAGTGGCAATAAATAGCGCTAGTAGCATCGGCCATAAATAAGCAATTAAGCTTACTTCAATTGCTGGCGCTATTTTTAGAGCGGTAAAATAACAATAATGAAAACCAAATAATCCACCAACTCCCACTAACCATTGCTTAACTGATAACGTTGGCTTGGAGAATAGATTTTCTTTTAAAATAAGGCGTTTAATAAACATTAATAACGCTGAAATGGCAAAGCACACAGACAATAATTGAAATGCAGGAATAGCCGCCGTGTTAACCCCTAACAAGGCCAAACAGCTCCACATAACAATAGCTAAAATACCTAAGGTGGTTTGCATAATCATAGGCCCAAAAGAATTAACATAGAGGCATATTATCTAGCTTATGAAGTTAATAAGTGTGCAGAAAGGACGCTTTTGTTGTTTTGGAAGACGTGATTTAGGCAACAGGTTTTAAAGAAGGGGGGAGTTTGGGTTTTGTTATACATTGCTTATTTTCCCCAATCTTCATCTAATATATCTTGTCTTTTTGCTTCGTACTCTTCAGTGGTTAATAAGCCATCTAGGTATAAACCTTCTAGTTTTCTTAGACGTAATGCAAAGTCTTTTTCTGGTTTAGCTTTTGTTGATTCAGCTTTAGGAGAAACGTTCTGTTTGAATCCTGAAATTTTCAAATCATGATCTGTAACCTCATGATGTAAGCTTTTATTTGAGAATATAGAGTTTCTGTATGATTGATAAATTTGTGCACATACCACACCTATCCAAAGAATCATGAACAGTTTGCCAAATGTGGGCATTTCTGAAAAATCAAAAGCGACTAAAACCACAACTAACATACCTATGCTTAAAAATAAGCTGACTGTTGAATTGTATTTAGATTCTTTAGTTTTAGAGGTTCCGTTTAATTTCATATATAACTCTGTTTTGTGGCATTGTTTTAATATAACGAAGTTAACCTGACCACTCAATGTGAATATTCACTCGACTTTCTAAGTGATTATTGACTAAATTCTCTCGGGCAATTACCAAAATGAGCTTTAAACTTACGGCTAAATGCTGACGGACTTTGATAACCTACTTGCTCGGCAATGATTGCTATAGGTGTATCGGTATGGGTAAGTAGCGTTTTAGCTTTATCCATTCTTTGTTGTGTAATGTACTGTTGAGTGGTTACACCGAGATTTTCTTTAAAGACTTTTTTGAACTGAGTAATACTGAGAAAAGCGAGTTGTGCTAGTTGCGTATTCGTCATGTTAGTCGCTAGGTGTTGGTTAATATAGCTGAGTACTTTGTTTAAGCGTTTATCTCTGTTATTTGATAGCGGTTGTTGTGCTAAAAGCAGATAAAAGAAGTCATAAGTGGCTGATTCTATGGTTTGATTAATATGATGATTTAATTGAGTTTCAATAAATTGAATAAGAGCCAGTAAAGGTGCGTTAATCGCAATTTTTTCGTTAGGTGATTTCATGATGTTTTCAGGTAATTTATCGCTGTCTACCACAATAAATCTGGCGTCCTGGTGGGCTTTAAATTCATGTGTTTCGCCAGATTTTATAATGACACAATCACCAATGTTGACTAGCCCTGAAAAGTCTCCAACCTTAATATCAATAGAGCCATGCAAGGGCAGCACTAGCTGATGATAGCTGTGAGCATGGCTTTCTATTTTGTTAGTGTAAGAGCGTATTGAAATACGATTAATTTCACTCATTAGCTATTGCTCATTACCAAGTTGCATCACTCTGCATTCCATTTCTTTATGCTTAAGCCGTTGTTAAGTTATCACCTAAAGTATATTTTTAGGTACAACTCTTCGTAACTTTACTTTTATTCGTTTGAGTATGTCGACTTCACCATCAGGATTCCAATCTTCTGTAGTTCGCCATGCATTTTGTGGTTCCATCTCTTCAAGCATGCCTTGTTTTACATCTAGCGTTAATGCTTTTGAAGGAATAACCGTAATACTTTCGGTGTTTAAATTGGCACTGCGTGGGTCTAAATTAAAAGTCCCGATCACCGTTATTTCATCATCAATTACCATCGACTTTGAATGTAAACCAAAGATAGGTGGGGTGGTTAATTGCTTATCCATAACTTCAGACATTATTTTTTGTCTGATCTCAGCATCTGGTTTAAATTCGTAAATTTCGACACCTGTTTTTAATAGTTTTTGTCTGTCGCGTTGATAACCATTAAAAGCTTCAAGGTTATCGTTAGAGGCTAAGCTGTTGGTTAGTATTTTTATCTCAACACCGTTGTCTGTTAATGCTTTGAATAAATCTCGGCTTAAGTCGGTGGTAACTAAGTAAGGTGTTTGAATGATGATCGACTTTTTAGCATTACGAACCAGTTCAATGAGTTTTTCTGTAGAAAGACCGCTACCGCCGAGGAATTTATTTTCGTTATTCTTACCTGGAATATCTGAGATATATTCAACATCTTGCAACCAATACACTTTACCTTCAGTTTCTTGCTGCAAAAATGCTTCAGGAATTTTCTTCATTTTTTCACGAACTAGAGGAACATAGTTTTCAGTATCGCAAGCGTATTGATGCAGGGCTTCATAATTTGCTAAGTCTGAGTTTGTGATGTCAGTATCATTGTTTTCACTTTTAATAAGTTGCGTTACTGGCACGCTTAGTTCGTCGTTCCAAAAATCTTCAAAAGATGATTCAATTTCACTAACAGAGCCACCTAACAACAACACATCACGATCTCTGAAATTATATTCGTGGTCGTAACCAAAATACTCATCGGCTACATTTCTGCCACCAGTAATTGATACTTTGCCATCAACGGTGAAGGTTTTATTGTGCATGCGCTGATTAAAACCGTGAAAATCTGTGGCGAGATTTTTTACTTTTTGGAAAATGTTTTTACCAATATTAGCTAGTGGGTTATATATTTTAATAGATAGATTTTCATGAGCGTCTAATATTAATAATTCGTCACCCTTAGCATCTACCATTAAGTCATCAACAAGTAAGCGAACTTTTACACCACGGTCAGCTGCTTGAATTAAGTAGTCTGCGGCAATGAGTCCGATGTTGTCGGCAGTGAAAATGAAGTATTGAATATCAATGGTCTTTTCAGCTTTATGAGTTAACCAGCCCCGAGATAATAACGATTCTATACCTTCTTCGAGTACATAAACCCCTGTGCTATTTTGCATTCTCTCGGCATAAGGAGCTAAGTGCTGTGATAACGATGTTTGATTGGGTTTGCTAAGTGCTGCACAAGTTTCAGCTGTGTTTTTATCATGAAGTTTATGAGCGTTTTCTTGATAATGGGTTTCTAAAACACTTGGTTGAGCAGAGGAACATGATGCAGTTAAAAAACTAACACAGAGTAAAGATGTTTTAATAAGTGTTGAGAGTTGATGTTTAAAAGATGATTTGTTGAGTATAGTTTTTTTCATATTATTTTTTAGCTCTCAATAAATAATGCTTGTTATAAATTAATGAGTTGGCGTAAACATCCTGTGTTGCTTCGTTCAATAATAAGACTCTCAGTATGGTTACTGATGCTTTACGGGAGGAGTTAATATAAACCAATATACTAAACAGGTGTTAATTGTTAGCAGTAAAGTTATGTTTTTATGCTAGTTTTATTTGTGTGAAGAGTTATTATTAAAGTCTGTTGAATAGTTTTTCTGTTGTTAAGGGTCTTGTTTACGTATTGAGGCTGAAGTTAAGCAAAATAAAAATTAAATTGTTGAGAATTGTTGTAAACCCATCACTATGAATAAACCTAAAGAAAATGTTTCAGATTTACGCTTAGCTGCGTTACTACCCGATAGCCTGTTAGGTAACATACTAAGGCCGATTTCCCCTTTATTAGATAAACTACTAGGCATAGATAAACTTCATCAGCTTTATGTTCGAGGTGATTTATGGGGGCGCGAAAAACAAGATTTTTCAGAGCGCTTGTTAAAGGAGCTAGGTGTACGCGTTTTTGGCGGTGATGGTGTTATTGCTAAAATTCCGAAAGAAGGTCGTTGTGTTGTTGTATGTAACCATCCTTACGGTATGGTAGAAGGAGTTATTATTGCTAAAATACTTACAGCATATCGTGCTGATACTAAAATAATGGCGAACTTAGGCTTACGGGTTTTTAAAGAAATTGCTGATTATTTTATTTTTGCTAATCCATTACAACCTAAAGCGGCGATAAATACTTCGGCGATTAAACAATGTTTTAAGCATGTTGATAATGAAGGATTATTAGTAGTATTCCCTGCTGGAAAAGTATCTTCATTTCAAGACGATAGACAACGCATTACTGATGCAGAATGGAACCGAATTGCCATTCAAGTGGCTGTTAAAAAGAAAGCTCCTATATTACCTGTATTTATTTCCGGGACTAATAGCAAACTGTTCCATAAAATGGGGCAAATATATTATCGTTTTCGATTGCTAATGCTGGCGCGCGAAATGGTAAAACTAAATGAACACCCTATTAATTTAGTGACAAATAATTTAATTAAGCCTGAGCAGCTTAATGCATTTAATGGTATTGAGAACATGAACGATTTTGTAAGACTACAGTGTTATTTGAACGATGAAACATATTTAACCCCTTGGATAGAAGACGATAAAACAGTTGAATTTAAAGACATTATTCCAATGGCTGATAAAGCTTTAATGACACAAGAACTTGCTGCTTTGCCAGAAGAGCAGGTTTTAGTGAAGTTTAAATCTTTTACTGTGTATAACGGTTACCAACACCAAATACCAAATTGTGTACAAGAGATCACTCGTTTAAGAGAGATTACTTTTAGAGAACATAATGAAGGTAGTGGCGAAGAATGTGATACCGATCATTTTGACGCAACTTATATGCATTTATTTATATTCGATCATCAAAATGAAGAAATTATTGGTGCTTACCGTATAGGCCAAACAGATGTTTTACAAAAAGATGCTGACATTTCTAAGTTGTATTTATCGCAAATGTTTACCTTTAAACCTGAGTTTATCAATCAAAAGAAAGCGTGTTTAGAAATGGGACGTTCGTTTATTGTTGCTGAGCATCAAAATAGCTATCACGGCTTGTTATTACTTTGGAAGGGCATAGGCGCTTACGTATGTAAAAACCCAAGATATAGAACCTTATATGGCACGGTATCGCTAAGTAAGTTATACGATCCGCGTTCTGTTGCGTTAATTAATGAAGTCATGATCACCGAGCGTGAAGGAGTTGATGCTAAATCACCTTTTGAAAGTAACCTACATCCTGAAGCACAAGACTTTCTAAAAGCTAATTCTGTTACTTTAGAACAGTTATCTGCAATGGTAGCAGGCATAGAAACTGACGGGAAAGATGTACCTATATTGTTAAAACAATATCATAAATTGGGTGCTAAATTTCATTGTACGGGTATTGATACTAACTTTAATCACACGCCGGGATTATTGTTAAGTGTTGATTTACCAAAAGCTCCAGAGAAATTACTTAAGCTGTATTTAGGTAAAGGAAAAGATGAGTATTTGAACTACACAAGGTAGTTTATTTACTTGAAAGGGTTGTTAGATTGGGAAGTAAAGTTAGTACTGACTTTGCTTATCCCTAGTTGAGGTTGATTAAGTTGAAGGCCCATTATTGATTAGTTTATTTGTTTAAATTCAATCTAAATAAACTAATCAATAACTTAAGAAGTCCATATCTTAACTCGGGTTAACTCTTCTTTTAGAAGTTTTACACTTAATGATTAAGCTGAGGCGTTTTTCTCTCTTAAGAAAGTCGCTGTTGCTGGTGCAATGCCAAACGATGTATTTGCTGTAGAGCTTTGTGCAAAAGTAATTTGTGTGATCATCGCATAATGATGAACTGCATGACTACCTACAAAAATAAGCTCGCGTGCTAATGAAGTTTGTACAATTTGCACTTGTTTAGAGCTGGTGCTTACTTCAGTTGAAAGTGAAATAGTTTGATTTAAATCGCTGTCTGTAAGATTCGACATCCATGCTTCAATTTCATCAAATTTTTCTAAAGCTAGTTGAGGATTCTCTTCTACTTTACTACCACGTAAACGGAAATCGTAATCGATAATACCGTTTTCAATTCCTGATATAACCGATTGATAATGATCTATGATATGGCGAACATGTGAGCCGGCTGAGCTGATAAAGTTTGGAGAGATTATTTCTACGTATTCTTCTTGTGTAATACTCCTCAGATATAAACGTGCTTGTTCAAGTATTTCTATTTGGCTAGTGATCATAATTTTTCTTTTCTCTCGTTTGTTCGTTTCGTGATGTCGATTTTTTATGTTGCCTAATAGTAGACCGTAGATCTTAAATAAATATTCTTAATTAACTGAATTTATAAATATATAATTTAAAATACTCATTATCCAGGTAAAAAAGTTTTAATACTTCCAGTTACGGTTGCATATTGTTACATAATAAAACAAATATATTAAAATTTCATTACACAGCTTTTTGCTGTAGTTAACTCAGATGAACTGGGCGATTAACAGTACAAATAAAACTAAACTAACGCCTTGCCAAAACATTACAGGATCTCGTTCCATTAAAGGTGGTTTAGTTTGTGCTAAATACATTTTATTTGGATGTCTAAGATCATGCATAAATTCTGATAATTCTGAATGTCGTTTTAACGGGTTGATATGTAAAGCTCTTTTTAAAGTATAGTCTAGCCAAACAGGAAGTTGTGAATCTTTAGTAATTAAACTTCTATATCCCAGTTTTTCCTGTGCTGAAAGGGTATTCGCTTGAGCAATGGCTTGGCTATATGGAAACTCACCAGACAACATTTGATAGGTGATAGCCGCTAATGAATAAATGTCTGATTGCTGAGTTCCTAATTGTCCTAAAAAATACTCAGGTGCCGAAAAACGTATGGTTCCGCGCATTACATCTTCGGTATTTGCGTCGGTAACACCAGCAATAAAGGTTGAGCCAAAATCAATAATTTTTACGGTATTTGTATGATCAATCATGATGTTATTTGGCCGTAAATCTTGGTGGATCATTTCTTGCCGATGAAAAGCCTGTAATCCTTTGGCGACTTGTTCGATTATGTCGCGAACTTGTTCTAACTTAGGCTTGGGGTTGTCTATCATCCACTGATTTAATGAAATGCCTTCAATATATTCCGTTACTAAATATAAGAAGTTACGTTTTCGTTTAGGCTCTATTGCTTTTGCTACGTTTGGATTATCAACTCGTTTGGCTATCCATTCTTCCAACATGAAACGTTCTAAATATTTACTGTCGTTACGTAACTCGGTGGATGGCGTTTTAATAACAACAGTTTCGTTTGTGTCTTTATCTCGAGCTAAAAATACATGACTGCGGCTGCTAATATAAATTTCTCGCAGTATTTCATAACCATCAAAATCCATTCTTGGCGTTAGTCTAGGCGGCAAAGGCAACATAGTAAGTTGATGTACTTCGTCTAATTGATATTCAGGTAAGTTATCTACTCGAGCTATTTGTATACTTAAGTTGTCATCGCTGCCGTGTTCAAGTGCTTGTTCAAGAATTAATTGTGCGGCATCGTTTAATGACTCAGCGTTATTAATGGCTTTAGTAATGTCTGAGCTTTTAATGAATTCGTAAATACCATCTGTGGCAATAACAAAAGTGTCACCTGGTTCGATAGTAAGGGATTGATAATCTATTTCTAAGGTTTGGTCTATACCTAACGCCCGCGTGAGATAGGTGACTTCAGATGAAACTACGCGACGGTGATCTTCAGTAAGTTGTTCAAGCCCGTCGCCTGATAAACGATAAATACGGGTATCGCCAGAATGAAACAAGTGAGCCGTATTTGATTTGAAAACTAAAGCGCTGAAAGTACAAATATATCCTTTGTCTTTATCGAAACGGTATGGGCTATTTCGGGTTTGCGAATACAGCCAAGAATTAATCGATTTAATAACCTTTTGCACAGAGCTTTTTACTGACCAAGAGTCAGAGGTGCAGTAATAATCATCTAAAAAACTAGCAACAGCAGTCTCGCTGGCTATTTGGCTTACTTTACTTGAGCTAATACCGTCAGCCATAGCTAGTGCAATACCTTTAGCACTAAGCTGAGGTTCTTTAGGCGTTACGCTGCCTAAAAAATCTTGGTTAATGGCTTTTACACCTTTATCGGTTGCACCGCCAATACTGACACTAAGTGCTTTGCTCATGATTTATTCCTATCAAACTCGATTATAACGTTTTCAATCTACACTACTTATTCTGTTTATTCAGGTGTGAATAAGTTCATTAAAAGTCTACCAGAGTTACATTATTTCATAAGGTCTAAAATAAAAAGGCTCCGCAATATTAATTACGAAGCCATTTCTTAAAGTAATACTTTACAACAATTTACTAAAGTTTACGCTCAGGTGAAGTTCTCACATGAGTAAAGTACAGTGGTAAGCCCACTAATAATAAACCGCCTGCTAAGTTACCTAGAACTGTAGGAATTTCATTCCAAAGTAAATAATCATAAACGGTAAAGTCACCACCCATGATCATAGAGAATGGGAATAAAAACATATTCACAATTGAATGCTCAAAACCCATGAAAAAGAACAACATAACTGGCATCCACATGGCAGCCATTTTAGCGCCTGCAGAGGTAGAAATCATGGCGCCAACAACACCCATAGACACCATCCAGTTACATAACATACCGCGAATGAAAATAGTTAACCAACCGCCAATCCCGTGCTCTTGGTAACCTACCGTTCTTGATTCACCAATGTGAGCGACTTTAGCGGCAATTGCACCACCATCAGCAGAATAACCATAGGTTAAAATAAACGACATAAAGAAAGCGGTTGTCATGGCACCACCAAAATTGCCTATAAACACTAAACCCCAGTTGCGCATCACGCCACCAAAGGTAACACCTGGACGTTTATCTAATAAAGCTAAAGGCACTAAAGTAAATACACCTGTTAATAAGTCAAACTTCATCAAGTAAAGCATGATGAAACCAACCGGGAATAAACACGCGCCTAAAATAGGGCTGCCGGTTTTAGTTGCTACAGTAATAGCAAAAATAGCGGCTAAGCCAAGAATGGCACCCGCCATAAATGCACGGATAACGGTATCTTTAGTCGACATGTAAACTTTCTGTTCACCAGAATCGACCATTTTGGTTACAAATTCACTGGGTTCTATATAAGCCATGGTTTCTCACTTTTGTCTGAATTTAATGTTTAATCTACTTATGTGTACAGCAAGTCTGATACCAATAAGTTAAGTGTCTGTTTTTATTGTTCAAAGTGTTTTCTATTTCTTTGTTTCTTGTTAAAAAATGTTCAGTGATGGGCATGCTGCACTATGCTGAAGCGTATTTCTTATATTTGTGTGTTTATGCTTGTGACAAATAGGTAAAAGGATTGTGATATAGTTAAAATAGATTGCTTTTTAATTATTGATAGAGTTTAGCTATGATCAAGATTCGTGATTTAGAATATTTAGATGCCATTGATACACACAGACATTTTGGTCGTGCTGCTGAAGCTTGTTTTGTAAGTCAACCCACATTAAGTGGTCAGATTATGAAGCTCGAAGAGCATTTAGGTTTAACCTTAGTTGAAAGGCAAACTAGAAAAGTAATGCTAACTCCTGCAGGAGAAGAATTAGTTGCTGAGGCTCGTAAAGTATTACGTGCAGCGAATAATTTTGAAGCGTCTGCTAAAGCATTGTTAGATCCCTTTTCTGGAGATTTACATATAGGATTAATACCTACTTTAGCGCCATATTTGTTGCCTCACATCATGAAAGATTTAAACGATAAATTACCGAATATAAAATTTTATTTACACGAAGATAAAACTAAAAATCTTTTAAAGTCTTTAGATGACGGTAAGTTAGATTTAATTATTTTACCTTGGCTGGAAGAAATGGATAAATTTGATCGCTACGATTTATTTGAAGAACCATTGGTATTGGCCACATCAAAAGATCACCAGCTTTCGTTGAAAGAGGTGGTAAGTTTAGGTGAGTTAAAAGACTATGAAGTATTAACATTAGAAGATGGTCACTGTTTACGAGATCAAGCTTTAGGTTTTTGTTTTACCGCAGGTGCGAAAGAAGATCATCGTTTTCAGGCAACAAGCTTAGAAACTTTACGTTATATGGTTTCAAGCAATATGGGCATCACCTTATTACCGCAACTTGCAACGGTTAATCATCACATTACTAACACAATTAATTATATTCCGTTTGAAGATCCAAAACCTAATCGACAAATATCACTCATGTTGAGATCGGGCTATTCAAGAATGCAATGTATTCGAGCAGTTGTGAGTAGTGTTAAAAACTCGATGAAAGAGGTTATTTGATTGTTTTTGTAAACTGTAATTTGTAAACCGTAATAGATATAAAAAAGCACTAACGCCACTATAGTATCCTTCAAAAAAAGAATACAGTGACGAAAGTGCTTGGGGGGAATTGTTAAATAAATTCACCCTAACTTAAACTCGGGGAGGTTCAAGTTAGGGCTATGTCCTGCAATTTATAAGCTAGTAATAAATTTTAGGTTTACTCTTTAGAAGATTTAATCCGAGCAGAGGTTAATTAAGCCGCTTGAGTTTCCTTCTCTGCTACCAACTCTTCTTCTGCATTTGGTGTTCTGATTAAGTAATCAAAAGCGCCAAGTGCTGCTGTTGCGCCACTTCCCATTGCAATAATGATTTGCTTGTAAGGTGTGTGAGTTACATCACCTGCAGCATAAACACCTGCAATGCTTGTTTCGCCGTGACTGTTGGTAATAATTTCGCCACGTGGTGTTAAATCTACTGTACCTTCTAAAAACTGTGAGTTAGGTACTAAACCAATTTGAACAAATATACCGGCTAGTTCTATACTTTTAGTTTCGTTTGTTTGACGGTCTAAGTAGTTAAGACCTGTTACATGATTACCGTTACCTAATACCTCAGTGGTTTGAGCATTCATAATAATTTCAACGTTACCTAACGAACGGGCTTTTTCTTGTAAAACAGCATCAGCTCGTAAGCTTGTATCAAATTCTAAAACCGTTACGTGGCTAACAATACCGGCTAAATCAATTGCCGCTTCTATACCTGAGTTACCACCACCAATTACGGCTACAGATTTACCTTTAAATAATGGTCCATCACAATGTGGGCAGTATGCTACGCCTTTACCTTTGTACTCTTGCTCGCCTGGTACGTTCATTTCTCTCCATCTTGCACCGGTGGCAATAATGGCTGAGCGAGTTTGAAGAATGGCGTCGTTTTCAAGCTGAACTTGAATTAGGCCACCAGGTACATCGCTTTCAATAATCTTTTTAACGCGTTGACCATTCATAATGTCTACGTCGTATTCTTTTACGTGTTCTTCCAAGCTGGCAACAAGCTTGGGGCCTTCCGTGGCTTTAACGGAGATAAAGTTTTCAATTGCCATGGTGTCTTGTAGTTGTCCGCCAAAACGGTCTGCTACTACACCTGTTTTTATGCCTTTACGTGCGCTGTATATTGCTGATGATGCGCCCGCTGGACCACCACCTATCACTAATACATCGAAAGATTCTTTCTTGTTAATCGCTTCCGCTTGGCGTGAATGTGCGTTTACATCCACTTTGTTTAGTATTTCTATAACCGACATTCTGCCTTGAGCAAACGGTTGTCCGTTCAAGTACACTGCGGGTACAGATAAAATATCTTTACTGTAAACTTCTTGTGAGAATACAGATCCATCTACCATTACATTGGTAATTTGTGGATTGATTGCTGACATCATATTCAATGCTTGAACAACATCAGGACAATTCTGACAACTTAAGGATACATAGGTCTCAAACGCGTAATCACCTTCTAAGTTGCGTACCTGTTCTATAATTTCTTCACTCAATTTAATTGGGTGTCCGCCACTGTGTAATAAAGCTAAAACAAGTGAGGTAAATTCATGTCCCATTGGAATACCGGCAAAACGTATTTCAGTATTGTTGGTAACCGATCTGACTAGCATTGACGGAGCGCGTTCGTTGCTCCCATCTAGTTTTACTAGGTTGATAAGTGGTGACATTGTTGCAATTTCTTGCACTAATTCGTTTAATTCTTTTGATTTTGGACCATCGTCAAGAAACACTGCTAATTCAACACTAGACGTTAAATTTTGTAGGTAGTTCTGTAATTGGGCTTTTAAGTTTGCATCTAACATGTTGAAAATTCCTTAGCGAATGTTGCTATGTATAATAAATATTCAAACCTTGTTTTTAACGTTGTTTACTGTAGGTAAAACAAGGTTTGAGGTTATTGGAAAATTATTTCTTAACTCTTGTTAACTACTGAGTTCTGTATGATTGATGAAGAACTCAGTAGTAATAGGGTTAATTAAATTTTGCCAATTAAGTCTAAAGAAGGAGCTAATGTTTCTAAGCCTGGCTCCCATGCTGCTGGACAAACTTCGCCGTCATGCGCTGCAACATATTGTGCTGCTTGGATTTTACGAACTAGTTCTTTAGCAGAGCGACCTATACCTAAGTCATGTACTTCAGCAACTTTAATTTCACCTTCTGGGTTAACTAAAAATGTACCGCGAAGTGCTAAGCCATCTTCTTCAATCATTACACCGAAATTACGTGTAATTTTTCCAGTTGGGTCACCAATCATTGGGTAGTTAATTTTGCCAATTGTGTCTGAACTGTCGTGCCATGCTTTATGAGTAAAGTGTGTATCAGTTGATACTGAGTAAACTTCAACGCCCATCTCTTGAAGTTGTGCGTAGTGGTCTGCCATGTCGCCTAATTCAGTAGGACAAACAAATGTGAAATCAGCAGGGTAGAAAAAGAATACTGCCCATTTTCCTGCGATGTCAGCTTCACTTACTTCAACAAAGTCGCCGTTGCTGTATGCAGTAGCGTTGAATGGTAAGATTTTTGAGTTGATAATTGATTGTGTCATGTTGAGCTCCAAAGTTAATTTAAATGTATGTTTGAACGTTTTGTTCAGTGGTTTCGTTTAAGTTGTGATAAGTATATGGAACAACACTCAATAGGTATAATCGAATGAATCTATTTTATTTATAGGTTTTATCTATAGATTGACTTGTAAAACTGACTTATTAGATGAAATATAGAGAATACTCTGTAGGGGAAAGGGTAGTAATTTGTTATTTAACAGGTGGTTATGGTTGGTTTTGGAGTTTTAGATAAATTGTGAGGATAAAGAGGTACAAAAGAAATTTTGTGTAAATCAGTAAGAAAATACAGTTGTAAACTCTATTTTCTTACTTTACAGGGGGATTTTTATCGTTTTATTCTATTTATTAGCTGTATTTTGCTTACGTAAATGCAAGGGCAAGCTGAATGTATAGTAATAGAGGTTTACTTTAAGTCGGTATATAAAGTCGTTAACCATTTTTCTTCAGTAATAAAGTTCCATGTTAGGCTTTTATACTTGTCGCCAATACCTTGCTCAATGACTTGTTCTAGCGTTAAGCCTTTCGTAATCGCTTGCTCTACACGTTTAATACTAAAATCTATCATGGCGATATAATCGTGTAGGCCATTCATATCAGTTAACTCACCATGACCTGGAATTATCTTTATATCTTGAGGGAAAGTTTTAGCAATGCTTTGCACATTAGCTAAATAGCCTTTTACAGAGCCGCCACTTTTTAAGTCGATAAACGGGAAACGACCTGAAAAGAATAAATCACCCATGTGTAAAACGTTGGCTTTTTTGAAGAACACAACACTATCGCCGTCAGTATGACCACTTGGGTAATGAGATAAAGCAATGGTTTCGTCACTTAAATGAATGGTAATGCCATCGTCGTAAGTTACTACAGGTAGTGCTGCATGGTCGTGATCTTCGGCACTTGATAAGCGTTTTCTCACGTTAGTATGTGCAAAGATAGGCGCATGATTAGCAAAGTGACTGTTACTACCAGTATGGTCGCCATGAAAATGTGTGTTTACTATATATTTTAATGGTTTATTTACTATATTAACCATGGCGTGTTCAATTCTTTCTGCCAGTGGCTTGAATTGATCATCTACAAGTAACAAACCGTCTGCTGTTGCTAACACACCTATATTACCGCCAGCGCCTTCAAGCATATAAACATCGCCTGCTACCGCATGAGTTTTAATTTTAACTTCGTCGAATTGAGCTGCTTGTACTGAAGATGCAACAAGACAACTGAGACTGAGCGCAATACCTGTAATAAGTTTTTTCATGTGATACCTATAATTTATATGAGTGTGAGTTTATATGGATGTAAGTTTATTTGTTAATCCGTTAGCGTTAACTGCTACATCAGCAAACCTTAATATTGAAATATATTATCCCAATAGTGATCTAATGTCTTTTTAGCTTTTGGCAGATCTACTGCACAATAGGTGACCGGGTTAGTCGCCGTATTCGTTCCTAACTTATTGTCTGGACGAGTGTTTGAGCTTTTAGTTACTAATTGTAGTGCTTCTAGTTTTTGTAGAGCATCATCCACTTCAAAATCTAATGTACATTGATATTTACTTTCGAACCATGTTTCTATGGCTTGATCTAGTGTTTGCTCAGTTAAGCCTTCAGGATGTTTCAAAAGAAAAGAATAGGCGAGTAGGGCTTCTTTAAAGTCTTCTTCTTCAGCTTCGTTAACTAAGGTATGAAATACGCCTGCGTTATTATCTAAATTTTTGTAATACAAATTATCGGTTAGAGCTTTCATAAACTTAATTTTACGGTTTTTGAATTTACTCCACTCTTTAAATATAAAGCTGCCAAATACACCAAAGCCTAGCGCTAATGCGATCAGCTGTTTTTGATTCATTTCAACAGATTCGTCGCTCATGCCTATCCAAAAAGCGAATAAAGTAGCTAATAAAATTAACGATGCACCTAATTTGGTAATTAAAACTACCGCACCACCTACTATAGCTGATGCGCCAATAATCACTTTGTCGATAGGGCGCATGCGTATTTCGCTATTAGGAAATAACATTTCTAAATCAGCTTTAGGTACGTTTTGAAATAACTTGATCACCGTTGCCCCAGGCTCAAAACCTGCAGGTAAGGGTTTGTTGGCAAAATGCTCTTTACCTTTAAACTTAATGTAAA
Source organism: Pseudocolwellia sp. AS88 (assembly GCF_030551755.1). Taxonomy (GTDB): domain Bacteria; phylum Pseudomonadota; class Gammaproteobacteria; order Enterobacterales; family Alteromonadaceae; genus Pseudocolwellia. The sequence goes on along the minus strand of NZ_JAUPEC010000004.1, from coordinate 167,566 downwards.
CGGCAACACGATCGTAATTGGTGAAGGTTAAGGGCTTTTTCTTTAAGCCAAAAAATTGCTGGAGTACCTCTGTTTTTTGAGACTCGCCACGTCGGTAAAATACAATCTCGTCGAAATCGTCAAAGGCGACTTCAAGCCTTACTTTAAACAGCGACTCTTCAGTTAATGCAGCTTGAATATCGGCTTCTGTTATTTTTTCGAAATTGGCTGCAGTCAGCACTTTCTCGAAGTCTTTAGCAAAATCAGCTTGATGTTCAGCGAGTTCACTTTTTGTGAGTGTAGTTAGTTGACGAGTGTCTGAATTTGGGTCAAAAGGCGCGTACGAACGTTTGAGATTTTCAAGCAAGTGGTGATATTGGAAATGTAAAACACTCGATAAAATTTGGCATACCTGTGAGAAGGCATCTATATCGTGTGATGTGTTTTCACTGATATCTTCTGTACATAAAGCAATAACGTCTTGCTTGGTAAAAGGGATAAATCGTTCAGCAGTCATAAGTTAAATAACGTTTTTTTATATTATACTGCTGAGTTTATCACTGTTTTATAGAGGTGTTGATAAATATGCTTTTAATACACCTACTTGCTATTCACTTACTGGAAAACTCTCAAACTTATGTTTGATCAGATCAGGTAGGCTAGCATCAATATAAAGGGTTGAAACTATCTTTTTATCTTGAGCCGTCCAAAACATATGACCATGATTATTTAAGGTGACCGATACGGTGTTAATCCCATTTTTAAAATGCTTAGCAGGTATATGTAAATCTGCGCCATACACACGCTGAATTTTTATGCCGTTAATATATAAGTGGGCATGACCTTCAACAAAACCTGTTTTTTTGTTGATAGAGGCAGACATAAGATCAGCCATACTCAAAACACCACGCGGCGGAGGTGTTAAATTATAATGCTGAGTTTTAATATGTAGGTTATAGCCTGACATAGCGTCTTCATATATCTCTAAACTTATTGCAGGTGTTTTTACATCAGAGGGTACGGCAATAGGGAGATGAGAATGATCCATTGTCATGGTTTTTGCTGGAGCTTGCTCGGGAGATGTTGCTTGAGCATAGAGGTTACTTGTTGGTGTACTTAATGCGATAGCTAGAATAATAAAAGACTTCTTTATCATGTGCTTGACCATTTACTTGAACCTATTTTTTAATGTGTTATTTGAGTATAGAACCAAAATAAAACTAACGCAGAGAAATATTTATCTACGTTAGTTTTTGTTTATCAGGTCGCTTTATTTTCAATCAATAAGCTCGCATGGGTATCAATTAGCCCGCTGGAGGAAGTTCTCCGTCTGCAGGAGTTTCACCATCAGGGGGACCGCCGCCATCAGGAGGACCACCACCATCTGGAGGGCCGCCACCTGCAACAGAAGTACCACATTGGCTTATAGAATTTGAGGCAAGTTCACCTTTAAAGTCTGGTCCAATCGTATAAGGGTAAGATGGGGTTAATGTGCCATCTGCATCCTGTGTTAACGTAATATGGTAGTGATAACCTTTACCATCGTTAGTATCGTGACCGTTATGTTTGTCTAACTGAGCACCTGTTACAGCTTCATCTGCAAAGTAGTAATCTTCGTAAAAATAACCATCGTCTGCAGCGATAACATTACCTGATAAGGTATTTACATCTTCGCCAATCGCTGGACCACTTTCTGCAGTTTCAACGCCCAGAGAAATATCAGCAGGGTCAACTAAAACACAGCTTCTTTCGCCTTCTGTACTACAACCGCCTTCGCTTGCATCTGAACCGTAGTCACGAATTTTCCAGCCACTTACGGCTAAAGTGTTCGCGCTTTCGTATGGTCCATAAAGTGGGTAACCATCAGCAGCAAAACCATAAACAGGAGAATGAGCATCGCTACTATCGCCTACTAATGTTGCTAAACAGCTTGTGTAAAAATGATGATGATAATCGCCTTGAGCAGCATGACCGCCACAAATGTCTACATCGTATTGCTCGGCAACAGGCGCTAAGCTATACCAAACATTGTTGCCTTCACTCATGCCGTCGCCCCAGTTATAAATACTGGTGCCGTTAACCATTAAACCAATTTTACCTAAGCCTGTTTCACATGCTTCTTCAGTTTCTTCTAGTACTGTTGGTTCAGCTGGAAAGTAAGCTTCAGTTGTTTGTGCTGTAGGACAACCTGGACCTGGAGGCCAGTAACCATCACCACCTGTATCTAAACAGTTTTCAGTACTACTGTTGTAACCAATATCTTCACCAAAAGTAACCAATTGGCCTTCTACAGCAGAAGTGCTGCCAGAGCTAAAATCTGTTGCTGCTTTAGGACGTTGGTTAAGTTGTTCAACCATAGATTCAGTGATTGTTACGTCGTATTTAGGAATACCCGTTGTTTCAACATACGCATATTCAACGTCAACGCTATCTTCAACTACAGTAACAATCTCAGCAATTTGCACGTTTTCTAATACACTACCTGAAGTGGATGAAATCTTATCTGAACTGGTTTCGTTGTTAATTATCCAGCTTGATACAAGTGTTGTATTGGCTGGGTTTACAATAATATCAATGCTGTCTGAAACTGCTGCATTGGTGCCATCGTCTACTGATAGTTCAAAAGTAAGTGTTTCTTGCGTATCAACACTTGGCGCTTCAAATATAATCACATCGTCGTCTGATAGATTAATGGTAACGCTTGTTCCTGAAGTTTGAGTCCAAGTCGATGTTACAACGTCGTCATCTGTAATTGATGGCGTTACGGTAACTTCTTGGCTTGATTCAACCGTTTGATCTGCTCCAGCATCTACAATCGGTGCTGCGTTAGTTGTCTCAGATGTATCTGTAGTGTCAGTAGCATCTGACGAATCACTACCTCCACAAGCTGTTAATCCTAATATAGGGATCAAAGCCAAGGCTATAATCGATCTTTTCATATAAACTTCCATTAAAAGTGTGATGAGTAAAATAAATTTGATGGCAGGAGCTTATCAAAAGGTAGGTGAATTTTAGGTGAACTGAGCTATTACAGCTAAGTTATAATGGACTAACCTAGCATCAAATTTCTGCATATAAGGTTATTTAAGTGGTTGTACTGGTTGTTGAAGATAATAGGGCGTTAGCCGCTAATATGATTGAGTTTCTTGAAGCTTATGGCTTTGAATGCGATTACGCTGACAATGGCGCATTAGGCTTCAAACTGGCAATGAATCAGTCATTTAATGCCATCATTTTAGATATTATGATGCCCGAAAAAGACGGCATGACACTGTGTACTGAGCTAAGACAAGCTGGCGTAAATACACCTGTTTTAATGCTAACTGCTAGAGATACCTTAGACGATAAACTACAAGGCTTTGAAGCAGGAGCAGATGACTACTTAGTTAAACCCTTCGATTTACCTGAACTGGTTGCCCGAGTGAAAGTATTAACTAAACGCTTTGGAAAAAATGATACTAGATTAAATGTATTCGACTTAGTGATGGATATTGATTTAAGAGAAGTCACTCGCTCAGGTAAAAAAATTGAGTTAAATAAAGCCAGCTGGCAAATATTAGAAGCTTTAATGAAAACCTACCCAAAAGTGGTTACCCGCCAACAAATAGAACAGATTATTTGGCCTGATCAATTGCCTGATTCTGACGTCCTTAAGTCTCATATTTATAAATTACGACAGGTTGTAGATAAACCCTTTGGCAAGTCGCTTATTCAAACTGTGAGAGGTGTTGGTTTGGTGCTAAAGCATGAACACGACAGTGATATTCAAGGAGAGAATAGTGAAAAATAAGAACAGTTTACAATACCAGTTCAAAAAACAATTAGCCTTGAGTATTGGTTTGTTGGTAATTGTTTTCTCCTTTTTACTGTATCAGATATTTTTGATCAGCATTGGTTCTACTATGCATCGCACTATGATGTCGATGGCAGGTCATTACGCTAAGCAAGTTGAGCGCGATGCTAACTTTGTATTACCTAACGACGCCACCTATTCTGTTTATCTTGGTAAAGAAAATATCCCTGAAGATATAGCTACATTATTCGATTTTGATACCATGAAAGATTATGGTTTGTCGGTGAATGATGGCGGTAAAGTCATAAAAACCTCTAAGGCTGATAAAGTTGTTTTTATTGTTAAGCATCCGATCCGTAATAACTCACAAAGACTTTATCTATTATATGATGACAGCCCTAAAAGAAGAGGTCCGCCACATAAAGCAGGTTTCGCTCCACCACATGGTTCAGATTTCCCACCTCCGCCTAGACTAGAAAGACCTGAAGGTGCTCCTCCTCATTTTGGACCTGAATTGCCTAAGCCAGGACCCTTTCTCAATGTGCCTATTTCTATAGTATTTGTGACTTTATTGGCTATTTTATTAGTTTATGGTGTTGCTCGACGTTTAATTAAAACCGTACTTGAACCGCTAAATGAACTTACTGTTATGGCGAAAAGTTTAGATGAAAATAATCCTGAGTTGTCGTTTGAAGTCGTAAATAACAAAACAGAGATTGGCGAGGTAGCAAAAACCTTACATCTAACGATGGACCGAATTCATCAATATCATCAGCGAGAAAAGCAATTTTTACAAAATGCGAGTCATGAACTTCGTACGCCAATCGCTGTTGTATCTTCTTCATTAGACATAATTGATTTAAGAACAAGCCAAGGTAATACCAATATTTTTGATCAACACACTAATATTCGTAGAGCCAATAAGAACATGGCTGAATTGACGAATGCCTTGTTATTACTCAGTCGTAAAGATGGTACTAAAATGGGGTTAGATACAGTAAACCTTAAGCAGTTATCAACAATTATTACTGATGAACATAGTTATTTACTTAAAGGTAAAAACGTTAATTTTGAGATAATAGGCGATGATGATTCATCTCATGAATTACCCAAAGCCTTGTGCCGAATTGCGTTAAGTAACCTTATAAGAAATGCTTTTGAACATACATCCGCAGGTATTGTAAATGTAGAGATTTCAGGGCTGAGCGTATTGATCACTAATTCTAGCTCAGGCTTAACTGACGGTTATAACAATGCTGGCGATGAACAAACATGCCAAGGATTTGGGATAGGTTTAGATATAGTGAGAAAAATAGTAGAGCAACAAGGTTGGCAGCTTGCGTTATCTTCAGATAAACACAAAGGTAGTCAGGTGATCATTTCTTTTGAAGAAAAAGGTCAATTGGGTTAGGTCTTACTGACTAAAGTTGGTGTCAGTTCATCTGGCTTAGAAGGATTTCAACACAGATTAAGTGAGTTCAGCTTACTTAATCATTAGCTAGCCTTCATTATCTAGGCATGAGCCATTAGTTTGCTCATCGTGTTTCCTCTCAAAGCTATTAATCCGTTTGGTATTACAGCATAGATGAGCAAATTAGCTCGCAATCAGGTGGCTCGTCTTTTAACGATAACCAAACTGCGAGCTATAACTTATCTGCTTTTATTCACTTTAAGTTGTCGACGCATAAGCATCATACTCATAAAGAATAGAATGGATAGATAACCTAAACTTCCGCCACTCTTTGATATTTTGAATTCAGTTTTATATTTCAAAATAATCGTCACGTTAACTGTACTTTCTGCGGTATTTCCGTAAGCGTCAGATATTTCGTAAGTGATAGTATCTGCTTCAGTAGGTTCTCTAGGCGGCGTGTAAACAATATGTTCATCTACAAATGTCACTGTACCTGCTAAGGCAGTTGCTGCAGTTACTTTAATGGTATCGTTATCAGCATCGCTATCATTTTCTAATACATTGATGGTAACAGCCTCCGGACTATTGATAGTGATCTCGTCACTATTCGCTATTGGCGCTTCATTAATTGTTACCACAATATAAGCTGCACCTGTTGCTGTTCCGCCGTTATTATCTGAAATTTCATAATTAACGGTTTCAATACCTTCGGTCCCACTTGATGGTGTAAATACAATCTCAGTGCTGGTGAATATTACACTGCCTGAAGATGCATTTGCTGCCGTAATGGTTAAGGTGTCATTTTCAGGATCGGTATCGTTAGCTAATACATCAAGGGTAATCGCTTGTACATCACTGGTTGCAGCGCTATCGTCATTAGCGGTAGGTGCTTGATTGACTACTACACTAAGTACAATAGTTGCTGTTGCTGTTCCACCTAAACTGTCCATCAACGTATAGGTGATATTTGTTGTTCCTATAAATGCTGAGTCTGCTAAATAAAGGACTTGGTTGTTTTCAATAGTAACAGTACCAAAATCAACATTAACATTCATCAGTGTCAAATCATGATCATCCGCATCGGTATCATTGTTTAGAGCGTCTATGAATATGGATGAATTGATACGTACAGTTGCTTCATCATCTAATGCTACAGGTAGTGTATTTTCTGCTAAGGGAGAAGCTACGCCGCTTGGATCGATAATAGTTCCGTTTGCCAATCCATCATCATCGTTTGGTCCACCATCTTCAATTAATAATTGAACACACCAGTTACCAGCTGTTAGTCCTTCAGTCCATAAATCACTACCCGGAGGAGGACAATAACCCATTAATCCTAGGGTTGAATAAACTTTATTTTTTTCATCACTTATAAAGTCATGCCAGTTAATAACGGGGTTATGCTTTCGATATACTGCAGAGCTTGGTATAGGCAACCTTTGCGGAACTACAACGCGATAGCTTTGACCTGCCTTAGGCAAGTTGTAGGCAATAAAGTCGAAAATACCACCTGTATGCAATGCTTCGGTATCTGTACCTAAGTTAGTATCAACTTCGCCTGTGTTAATAAGAGAGGCTTTTGAATCTACATTAGCTACCGTACCACCTATTCTTAAACAAGCACCCGCTTCACCTTCCATAAGGTAAGAGTTTAAATCAACAACCTTGGTATGTAGTATTTGACAGTCGTCGATGTTATCTAGGTAATTTGGAATGCCGTCGTTATCGTCATCAGAATGACCTTCTAAATTGTCAGGTATTGAGTCACCATCAGAGTCTATATCGCTAAGACTCGGCAATTCATCGGTTATCTCTAAGTAAACTGTTTCAGTAACTGATAATGCAGGTGTACCGCTGTCTATTATTGTAGCTTCTACTGTATACATACCTACATCTAATAACGCTGGATTGAAGCTAAATAAGGTATCTTCAATACTGGTATTAACAATAGTAGATGACCAAGTGGTAGTGTGTGTATCTTGACTATTATCATCAGTAATTGTGGCTTGAATTAATGCCTCTTCTCCACTTTTAATAATAATAAAACGTTTCTCACCTGATTGAGTAACAAGCAGGTCTACTTCTGGTGTTAAATTGCTTTCAGTTACCGTCAATATTTGTGTGGTTTTACTACCGCGATTAATCGCTTCGCCTAATGAAATAATAATGCTTTCATCTTCTTCAGCATTTGCATCATCAAAGATGCTAAAGCTAATTGAAGCTTGGCGTCCACTAGTAAATGTAATCTCACCAGAGGTTAAGTTGTGATCATTACTATTTGCTGTACCAGATACAGAATAAGGTACTGTTAATGGATAGTCTGGAGAGTCACCATTTAAGTAAACTGTAGTGATAATAGTTTTCCCTTCAAGGATACTCTTGTCTTGTCCAAGGTTGATTAATGGATGAACTTTAACCGTTTGTGCTTTGATGACGAAGTTACCTTCGCTGTCTTCTGCTCGCCAATAAACTTTATTGTTACCAGGAGGGAAGAGAGTTCCGCCGTTAAGTATTTCAACAGCAAGCTGGTTACCTCTGCTATCAAAGGCTTCAGCTGTACCTATGTCTAACCAAGTAAATAGTGCCGTCGCATCGGTTTCTATATCATCAGGCAATATGAGTTGAGGCGTATCGTCTGTCTCTTCTGGTGAGATGGCGATAGACACTTCTGCCGTAGCTTCTGCACCTGAGGCATCTTCAATGGTATATTGGATGGTCGATGGTGTTTGAGCTGCGCTATTTTGGTAGGTTAAACCATTTTCATTGATGCTAACGCTACCTATGTTTGTGGTAGCCCTCACTAGTGTTATTGAGTCATCTAAATCTTCATCATAATCATTTTCTAATACATTCAGCGAATAACTTCCTGATGCGTTTTGCGTCAATAAATAACTGTCGTTAATCGCAATTGGGGCATCGTTTACATTACTTACAACGAGAGAGAAATCAGGTAAAGATGCTTGATTAGTGCCATCTGAGACTGTGATTTGAATATTACTAAAGGTGCCAACATCGGCGTTTGTTGGTGTGCCAGTTAATCTACCTGTAGTTGTATCAAAAACTGCCCAGCTAGGTTTGTTCTCAATACTAAAGGTGAATATTACATTGCCATCATCGCTCGTAACACTAGGTGTGAAACTATAGGTTTCGTCTTCATTAATCGAGCCAGTAGGTACACCTGAAATAACAGGTACATCAGCTACAGCAGTAACGGTAATCGCTACAGTCGCGGTATTAGAAGTGTCGTTACTATTGTCTTTAACGTTATAAGAGAAAGTATCGCTACCATTAAAGTTTGCATTTGGCGTGTAAGTAATCGCACCTGTGGTCATATTAACGCTGATAATACCGTCTGATGGCATAGCTACTATGCTGACAGAGTTGGTGTTTAGTGTGCCATCGCTGTCGCTATCATTGGCTAAAACATTAATAATGATTGACGAATCTTCTTGTACATTGGCACTGTCATCTCCTGCAGTAGGTGCAACATTCGCTGGACCTGCTACAAAAGTAACCGTAACACTTACCGTCGCAGGGTTTGATGTGGCTCCTGTGCTGTCTTTAATTGTGTAGCTAAACGTATCAACCCCAGAGAATGCGCCACTAGGCGTGTAATCTATATTGTTGGTTGTTGTGTTTAGTACAGCTGTTCCGTTTGAAGCAGCACCTACAATAACGATAGTGGCAGGATTCAGGCTATCACCTACATCTCGGTCGGTATCGTTAGCAGCAACATCAATTGAAACTAAAGTATTCATAGGTGTAGATGCTGTATCAGACTGCGCAACAGGTGCATCGTTCTGAGCATATATGGTGACTGTAACTGATGCAGGCTCAGATACTTGACCTTGATCATCTTCAACAGTATACGAGAAAACGTCCGTTCCACTTACATCTGGATTAGGAGTGTAAGTTATTGTTCCGGTAGGTATATTTATCGAAACATTGCCATTAGTAGGTAGACTTATTACCGATACACTGGTTTTATTAACCGTGCCATCTGCGTCACTATCATTAGCTAATACATCAATAATAACCGTAATATCTTCGTTGGTTGATGCAATATCGTTGGCTGTATTGGGTGCATCGTTTTGTGGTGTTACTACTAAAGTAAATACGAAGTTATCACCCGAATTATTATTCGCATTACCTAATGAATCTGATAGTGAAAAAGCAAAGCTATCGCTTGTTGATTCACCTCCATCGTGAGTATAAGTTATCACTCCATTATCTATGTCAGCTTGTGTAAATGTGTCATTTACTAGCAGGCTTACTGTGTTTTTACTTAAAGTACCATTACTTGGCGCTCCCAATAAGGTGTAAGTAATATCAGCTGCGCTATCGTTATTATCAGAGCTAGTTAAATAAGTACCTGAAATGACAGTATCTGCTGAACCTTCGTCCAAAGTGATTTCAGAAATAGAAACCGAAGGTGCTATCGCATCAATAGTGAAAGCCGTTAATGTTAACTCTGTTGTATTACCTGCAGCATCGGTAACGGTTACCGTACAATCAGAATAATCACCTGAGGTTAATGGCGTAAAGCCATCGGTACTCGTTAATGTGATTGTTGTATTACCTGAAGAGATTGAACCAACATCGCTACTACCACAAGCACCACCTACCGTAAGATTCCCTGCTTCAGAGCTAGAGAAAGTAAATGCTGGCGTAGCATTCATGGTTGGAGAAACCACCGCTGTCACTTCAGTTAACACAGGTGCATCGCCATCAGCAAGTACGCCCGTTAATGTTGGTATATTGTTGAGACTGGTATTAATCGCGTTACCTAATGCATCAGCTAAAGTACCTGAATTCACATCTAAGGTTGTGCTTAATGCCAGACCATCTGAATCAATATCACCAGCAACAAGTCTATAGGTAAAGGTTAGGGCATCAGATCCCGAGCCAGAAACATAATCTACATAACGAGTGGTTGCGCCAATTGTGATTGTTAATCTTGGTATTCCGCCTGCGGTATTAACTACAATCGCTTCATCAAAATTCACGGTAAAGGTTAAGTCATCACCTATTGCATAGGTACCATTTGTTGGAGCAGAAACAGAAGTGACAATTGGTCCTATATCATCAGTAATAATTGAACCTAAGCCATTATTCACAGGAGATGAGGTACTACTCATTTCAGTGCCTGCCGCTAAAGTTAAATTAGTATATCCGTCAATATTAAGTAACAGAGTATCGCCATGAGTTAAGCCTGTTGGGTCGTTATAGTAAGCATTAACCGTAAGGATTTCACTACTACCATCAGCAATAGAAAGTGCTGGCGTATCAAAGGTTACTGTACTGTCATTCGTATTATAAACACCGATAACATTGTCTACATTCGCGTTTGGATCATTACTGTTTAAGTGCCATGTGATTTTAGCTATATCTGTGTCACTAATAGAACCCGCAACATTGACGGCTACATGAGAAACCACCATAGGAGTTCCGTCACCTGTTCCACCATCGGTAATAGTAAAGTCAAATAAGTCTACAGCGTTAGCATCGGTGTTAGCTGATAAAGGCAGATTTACGGGTTCAGAAACGTCTGGAGCCGATGTTAAGGTACCGTCACTGTCTATTGGTGCACTGGTAACTGATACGTTTAAGGTTTGTGATGTAGATGTTCCACCGTCACCATCTTCAAGTATCAAACTAAGAGTACGAGTACCTGTTGTTACTGTTCCTGCCGTATTAACGTAAGTTATTGCTCTAACAAGATCTTGCACATTAGCTAATGTCGCATCTGTGTTAAACCCGATAACTAAATTACTGCCAGTGACTAATTCTTCCGTTAACGTACCAACAAGAATGCTGTTAATAGTTACAGAACTACCTGCTGCTGAACCGTCGAGTATCACGTTTATATCAAAACCTAATAGATCTTCAGAAGCTTGTTTACCTGTTGTAATAGCAACATTCAAACTACCGCCATCAAAGTCTGCTGAATCAGCATCTGAAATGAGTGCGAAGGCTGGATGATCTAACAGTTGAGCTGCATCTCCTTGTACATAATTTAAAGTATCGTCATTTAAATGAAGTACGCTTGGTGCATCATTTTGTGGTGTTACGGTTACCGTAAAGGTTAAGTTTGAACCATTGTCATCATTCACATTACCTACAGCATCAGACACTGTAAAAGTAAAGATATCTGAAGTTGACTCATTACCATCATGAGAATACGTGATATCACTATTTTCAATATCAGTTTGAGTAAAGGTATCGTCTGAATTGAGTTCAACACCCGCATTACTTAACGTACCGTTGCTTGGTGCTGCAACTAGCGTGTAAGTAATATCAGGTGCACTTGCATTATTATCTGAACTCGTTAAGTAAGTGTCTGAAATTACAGTATCTGTAGAGCCTTCGTCTAAAGTAATGTCAGCAACACTTACCGTAGGTGCTGTCGCATCAATAGTGAAAGCCGTTAATGTTAACTCTGTTGTATTACCTGCAGCATCGGTAACGGTTACCGTACAATCAGAATAAGCACCTGAGGTTAATGGCGTAAAGCCATCGGTACTTGTTAGGGTGATTGTTGTATTACCTGAAGAGATTGAGCCTACATCGGTACTACCACAAGCACCACCTACCGTAAGATTTCCTGCTTCAGAGCTAGAGAAAGTGAACGACGGCGTAGCATCCATAGTCGGAGAAACAACAGCTGTTACTTCAGCTAATACAGGAGCACTACCATCAGAAAGCACACCTGCAAGTGTTGGTATATTATTAAGGTTAGTATTTATCGCGTTACCTAATGCGTCTAATAAGGTACCAGAGTTGATATCTAAGTTTGTGCTTAATACCAAACCATCGTTATCAATATCACCTGCAACAAGCGTATAGGTAAAGGTAAGGGCATTGGTGCCTGTGCCTGATACATAATCTACATAACGAACAGTTTCCCCAATTGTAATTGCTAATCTTGGTGTTCCGCCTGCAGTATTAACCACAACCGCTTCATCAAAATTCACGACAAAAGTTAAGGCATCACCTATGGCATAGGTATCGTCTGCTGGAACAGAAACCGAAGTAACCGCTGGGCCAACATCATCAGTAATAATTGAACCTAAGCCATTGGTTACAGGAGATGGAATACTGCTCATTTCACTGCCTGCGGCTAAGGTCAAATCTGTATAGCCGTTAATACTAAGTAATAGTGTATTGCCATGAGTTAAGCCTGTTGGGTCGTTATAATAAGCATTAACTGTAAGTACTTCACTGTTACCATCAGCAATAGAAAGTGCTGGCGTATCAAAGGTTACTGTATCGTCAATGGCATTATAAACACCGATAACATTGCCTACATCCGTGTTAGGGGCATTGCTGTTTAAGCGCCATGTAATTTTGGCTCTATCTGTATCATTTGCGGTACCTGAAACATTGATAGCAACATGAGAAACTACTGTAGGTGTTCCGTCACTGGTGCCGCCATCGGTAATAGTAAAGTCAAATATGTCTACAGCTTCAGCAATAGTGTTAGCTGATAAAGGTAGAGCTACAGGTTCAGAAACGCCTGAAGCCGATGTTAAGGTACCGTCACTGTCAATTGGTGCGTTAGTAACCGAAATATTTAAAGTTTGCGGTAGTGATGTACCACCATTACCATCGTTAAGGGTAAATGTCAGCGTACGTGTGCCAGCCGTTACTGTTGTAATTGAGGTATTAACGTAGGTTATTGCTCTAACAAGATCTTGCACATTTGCCAGGGTAGCATTCACATTAAAATCAATGTTCAGATCTGTACCTACCGCTAAATCTTGGTTTAATGTACCGATCACATCGCCGTTAATCGTTACTGAACTATCTGCTAAAAACCCGCCTAATGTCACATTTGTGTTTAAACCTAATAGATCTTCAGTTGCTTGCAGACCATCAGTAATAGAAACATCCAAACTACCATTATCAAAATGCAATGAATCAGCATCTGCAATGATTGCGAGCGTAGAGTGATCTAGCAGTTGAGCTGCATCTCCTTGCACATAATTTAAGGTGTCGCCATTTAAATGAAGTACGCTTGGAGCATCATTTTGTGGTGTAACGGCTACCGTAAAGGTTAAGTATGAACCACCGTCATTATTCACATTACCTACAGCATCAGATACTGTAAAAGTGAAAGTATCTGAAGTTGATTCACCACCATCATGAGAATAAGTGATATCACCATTATTAATATCCACTTGAGTGAAAGTATCTGTTGCACCGAGTTCGACACTGGCATTACTTAACGTACCATTGCTCGGTGCTGTAACTAGAGTGTAAGTAATGTCAGCTGCATCGCCGTTGTTATCTGTACTGGATAAATAAGTAGCTGAAATTACAGTATCTGTTGCACCTTCGTCCAAAGTAATTTCAGAAATGCTCACTACAGGAGCGATAGCATCAATAGTGAAAGCCGTTAATGTTAACTCTGTTGCATTACCTGCAGCATCAGTAACGGTTACCGTACAATCAGAATAATCACCTGAGGCTAATGGCGTAAAACCATCAGCTTGGGTTAACGTTATTGTTGTATTACCGGAAGAGACTGGACCAACATTGTTACTACCACATGAACCACCTACCGTAAGATTTCCTGCTTCAGAGCTAGAGAAAGTGAACGACGGCGTAGTGTCCATGGTTGGAGTTACTACAGCGGTTACTTCAGCTAAAACAGGCGAATCGCCATCTAATAATATAGCGCTTAAGTCATCGATATTATTAAGGCTAGTATTTACTACATTACCTAATGTATCAGCTAAGGTTGCTGAATTTACATCTAAGCTTGCGCTTAATACCAAACCATCAGAATCGATATCACCATCAACAAGTGTATAGTTGAATATAAGTGCATTGGTACCATCGCCTGATACATAATCTACATAGCGAACAGTTTCCCCAATTGTAATTGCTAATCTTGGTGTTCCGCCTACAGTATTAACCTCAACCACTTCATCAAAATTAACGGTGAAAGTTAAGATATCACCTATTGCATAGATATCGTCTGCTGGAGCAGAAACAGAAGTGACAATTGGACCAACATCATCAGTAATAACTGAACCTGAGCCATTGGTAACAGGAGATGAAGTACTGTTCATTTCACTGCCTGCCGCTAAAGTTAAATCTGTAGAACCGTCAACACTGAGTTGCAGTGTATTGCCATGAGTTAAGCCTGTTGAGTCGTTATAGTAAGCATTAACGGTAAGAATTTCACTGCTATCATCAGCAATAGAAAGTGTTGGCGTATCAAAGGTTATTGTATCGTCAATGGCATTATAAACACCGATAACATTATTTACATCCGTGTTAGGGGCATTGCTGTTTAAGCGCCATGTAATTTTGGCTTTATCTGTATCATTTGTTGTGCCTGAAACATTGATAGCAACATGAGAAATCACCGTAGGTGTACCGTCACTGGTGCCGCCATCGGTAATAGTAAAGTCAAATATATCTACAGCGGTAGCAACTGTGTTAGCTGATAAAGGAAGCGCTACGGGTTCAGAAACGCCTGAAGCCGATGTTAAAGTACCGTCACTGTCTATTGGTGCGCTGGTAACCGATACATTTATGGTTTGTGGTGTAGATGTTCCACCGTCGCCATCTTCTAGGGTGATGGTAATGGTGCGATTAAGAGGGCTCGGATCAATTGAATCTGTATTTACGTAAACTAGAGCACGTATAAGTAGTTGAATGTTGGCAATGTTTGCATCGGCATTTAAGTCAATCAATAAATCGTTATCTTCGGTAACATCATTAACAAGAGTACCGATTACAACAAGTCCGACTTTTACATTACTACCTGCAGTCAGGCCAACTAGGCTTACTGCTGCACTAGCATCAAGGCCCAAACCTAAGCTTAATTTATCTTCACTGCTGTCTTTATTGGTTGTTATTGAAACGGAAAGGCGACCAGTATCAAAATTAGGTGAATCGACATCAGCAACAAGAGTTAAACTGCCTTGATCAAGATATTGTGCTCCACTATTAAGTACATAATTTAATGTATCGTCATGAAGGTGAAGTAGGGTAGGTGCATCGTTTTGTGGTGTTATTGTTAGCTCAAAATTAAAGTTTAGAGTTGTATTATTATTCACATTGCCTACAGAATCAGACACGGTAAAAATAAAGCTATCTGAAGTTGATTCACCACCATTATGAGAATAAGTGATATCACCATTATCAATATCAGCTTGAGTAAAAGTATCGGCTAAACCTAGCTCGACACTCGTATTGCTTAACGTACCATTGATCGGCGCTGTAACCAGAGTGTAAGTAATATCAGCCGCACTAGCATTATCATCAGAACTACTTAAATTTGTATTGGTAATAACAACATCTGATGCTCCCTCAAGTAGAGTATTTGGTGCACTTACATCAACATTAGGTGCCGTTAAATCAATAGTGAAAGGGGTTAATGTTAAAATTGTTGCATTACCAGCAGCATCAGTAACCGTAACCGTACAATCTGAATAGGTTCCTGAAGCAAAAGCTGTGAGATTATTTGCTTGGGTTAATATGATTGTTGTATCACCTGAAGAGATTAAGCCTTCATTTAAGCTGCCACAAGCACCACCTACATCAAGAGTTCCTGCCTCATTGCTAGAAAAGGTAAATGCTGGCGTAGTATCCATAGTCAGAGAAACCACAGCTGTTACTTCAGCTAATACAGGAGCACTACCATCAGAAAGCACGCCCGTTAGTGTTGGTATATTATTGAGAGTTGTATTAATCCCATTACCTGCGGCATCTAATAAAGTACCTGAGTTCAAATCTAAGGTTGTGTTTAATACTAATCCATCGTTATCGATATCACCTGCAACAAGTGTGTAGGTAAAAACAAGAGCAGTGCTACCATCGCCTGAAACATAATCTATATAACGAGTGTTTTCGCCGATTGTGATTGCTAACCTTGGTGTTCCAGCTGTTATATCAACGTTAACCGCTTCATCAAAATTCACCGTAAAAGATAGAATATCGCCAATTGCATAAGTACCGTTGGCAGGAGCTAAAACTGAAGTAACGGTTGGACTAACATCATCAGTGATAAGGGATCCAGAACCATTGGTAACAGGAGTCGAATTCCCATCCATTGTACTGCCTACGGCTAAGGTTAAGTCAGTGTCGCCATCAATGCTGAGTTGCAGTGTATTGCCATGAGTTAAGCCTGTTGGGTCGTTATAGTAAGCATTAACGGTAAGAATTTCACTGCTGCCATTAGCAATAGAAAGGGCAGGTGTTAAGAAAGTTATTGTATTGTTTGATGAACTATAAACGCCCGCTACATTTTCTACGTCAGTATTTGGAGTGTTGCTGTTTAGGCGCCATGTGATTTTAGCTAGATCTGTTTCACTGATGGTACCAGCTACATTCACCACAACTTGAGAAACCACCATAGGTGTGCTGTCAGAGCTGCCGCCATCAGTAATTGTAAAGTCAAATATATCGACTGCTTCGCCAATTGAGTCAGCTGACAAAGGAAGAGCTACAGGCTCAAGAACAACTGCCGCAGCGGTTAACGCACCATCGTTATCATACGTTGGAGCAGCAAGGTTTACTGTTAATAGCTGCGCTGTAGATGTTCCACCGTCGCCATCATTAAGCGTAATGGCAATGGTACGGCTAAGAAGGCTCGGATCAACAATATCTGTATTTACGTAAACTAAAGCTCGTATAAGTAGTTGAATATTTAAGATGGTTGCATCGGCATTTAAGTTAATGAGTAAATCATTACCTTCAATAATCTTATTAGCGAGTGTACCTACAACAAGAGCACCGACACTCACTTCACTGCCAACAGTTAAACCCGCTACACTGACCAATGCGCTAACATCAACACCTGCACCTAAGCTTAAAATATCTTCACTGTTGTCTTTATTGTTGGTAATTGAAACTGAAAGGTAACCATCAAGAAAGTTAAGAGAATCGACATCAGCCACTAGGGTTAAGTCACCTTGGTCAAGATATTGTGCTTCGCTACCGAGTACGTAACTTAATATATCTGTATCTAAATTAGTGAGTGTTGGCGCATCATTTTGCGACGCAACCGTTATGCTTACATCGCTAACATTTGAAGTTTCGCCATCAGTATCAGTTAAGGTAACACTAACAACTCTTACTCCTGCTGTCGGAGTATCTGTATTGATATTTTCGTAGGCTAACCCTTGTAGTAATATTTGTAATAACGCAGGAGTAGCAAATTCATTTAAGGTAAAAGATAAAGCATTGCCCGGTAAAATTTCGTTTACCAATTCACCAATAATGACTCCACTTACGGTTAAAGCACCACCAACGAGATTATTAGCTAGTGAAACCACTCCTGTATCAATGGTTAATGTATCTTCTGTAGATATAAGCCCTGACGTTATTTCTGCTGTTAATGTACCGCCTGTGTATGCGCCAGTTAATAAACCTGGGTCAGTAAGTAATGCCGCAACACCTTGATCTATCTTTTGAACGCCACTGCCTTCGGTATAGGTAAAAGCATCGCCATCTAAATTTGAAATGCTAGGTAAGCTAACAACATTAGCTATTGAGATATGGGATAAAGCCAATAATTTAAGTATTGCACCGTCACTAGATTCGATAGTTATTTTAGTTATACCTTCCCAATTAGCGCCTGAAAAAGCGAGAGTAACACCCAGATCGAGAAGATTAAATGTATCACTAACGAAAGCGGTGCCTGCCACAACACCTTTATAAGGAGTAATACGAACTTGGTGATCTATTGGGAACAGAGGAACTCCATCTAAATTCAACATGACAAGGCTTGTTAAATCAAACGTTTCACCGCTATCTAAATAAATATCGACACTGGTGTGTGTTGATATAGCACTTGCTAATAAAACATGACCTAGTACAGCCTGTATATCTAATAAGCCATCACCTGAAGATTCAATTTTTAACACATGGTCGGTGCCACCGATGCTGACATCAATAACTGGACCAGTAAAAAGAGGTAAAGCTGTTAAATCTAAAGTTGCACCAAAAGCTAGAACAGAATCAAAATCCTGCATCGTTGAAGCAGTAAATAAGGGGGATGTATTAATATCACCTTTGTGAACTTCTAACTGCCAATCTCCACCTTGTAACGCCGAACCTGTTGGGTTGTTTGAAGCAGCAACGTCTACATTGGCTTGTTGAGAAATAAAGTCTAAAAGTGCATTACCTTTTTCTGTTTTTGCTAAATCACAACCATAAAATAATACATCGGCGTTGGCCGTCAGTGCATGATTCATTGTTGATAATAACGTGATTTTTTCAGACAAGGCTTGTTGGGTAATTTGGCTATCGCCGAAATATAAAACACCATCATCAGCATGAGAAATTAGATGGAGAGCTGAGAGGTTTTTATATTTATTAAGAGTGCTTTCTAGTTGTTTGAAGCCACTTTGAGATGAGTTTATTTCAACAACGTCTGTTCCTGCTTTTAGGTGTTGAAAAAACAAATGTTTATTAGGCACTGCAGCATCAATAATAACTAGTTCATTAACTAAAGAATTTTGTTCTTTAGTTAAGACTTTGTTTGTTTTATTTTTATCAGATGCCGCTATAGCTTGTTCTTCTGGAGATTTTGCTAAAGAAGAAGTGCAAATAGGTAACAGCATACAAACTAAAATACCTAGAACATGTTTATGCATGTTTGAGATTTCCTTTTTTATTATTAACTTCCTTTAACTTACGTAACTGCTTTTATTGTAATTATTATTTATAGGTAATATTAAAAGGGGACAGACGTTAATAATAAGAATAGCAGTTATTTTTTTTGTCGCTGAAAAATTGGATATTTTATATAAATAGCCTTTTTGTTAGCTTTAAAGAGAAAATAAAAACAAGTAAAAGATATATAAATTAGTTAGATGCAGTAACTTTTTTTTATACATATTGTTTACAAAACTTATGAGCAGAACTTGAATTAAATGACGTCGTAGAGGACTAAAATACAATGGTAAAAACGAAAGCTTACATTAAATTATGTGATCATTTACTCCTATAAGAGCTAAGTTTGTTAATATTAAGTTTAGTTGCGCTTAACAGTATTTTTGATGGGTTATAGGTTTTATATATTTTTATGGATTTTAAAAAATTATTAACAAAGAAACATAGTTTAGTGCATCAGCAAGATGTAAATGGCAGTGTGTTAAATGTTAAAGAAACTACAGATTACCGATGGTTTGAATACGGTGGCGAGGTTGTGCAATCGTTAATGTGTAAAGCCACGCCGGAGCATATATTAACGCCGATATCTCAATCGTTATTAGTGTTTTTATTATGGAAGAATCGACCACTTAAAGTCTTAAACTTAGGATTAGGCGGAGCTTCGCTAGAGCGTGCTTTGGCAACTATTCCTAGTGTTATAATTACCTCGGTTGAATCATCTCAAGCTGTTATTGATATGGCGAAACGTTATTTTAATTTACCTAAAAAAGTCCATGTAGTTTGTCAAAAAGCTGAAGACTTTATTCAACAACCTCATAATGAAACATATACAAAATATGATGTGGTGTTATGTGATTTGTTTTTAGAAGAAAAAAGCCCTGAATTTTTGTTTACCCAAGATTTCTATTTTCACCTTAACAATATTACCAACGATAAAGCTGTGGTTATGATTAACCTTCAGGCGGAGTCAGATGAGCAACTGTTAACCGCGTTAATCGGTATTAAACAACATTTCCCGTATATCGCTCTAATTGAATTTGATGATTATAAAAATATTGTGCTGATTTGTAGTTTAGCTGAAATACCTAACAGGAATATCTTGAATGAACAGCTTAAAAACTTTGATCAAATAAACTTCACTGAGCTAAATAAAGTGATTAAGAAAATTCGTTACATTCCATACAGTGGCTAATTTGAAATGGCCATATCAAAACAGATGAGCATAAGATGAGTTCTTCTGTAGCCATGAGGTTGCTGACAAATATCTTGTAGAAAGAAAATGTCGTAGCAAATCCCCATACGTGCCAAACGGTCTGGCATTAAAATATATTCAGCTAAAGCGATAACAACAAAAGTGAATTTTGTCTTTCTATCTAATGCAGGGCTTAATGAAATAACGGGCTTTTCTCTTCACCTTCTAAATGTATTTCACACAGGTTTTTTGATTTCAGGCCTTAGAGTTGGTTACCCCTAAAGCCTCACAAAAGGCTTTAATATCGACGTGGTCTTCGCGGATACAGCTTTCTATTAATTTTCAACAAGGGATGGCAGCATAAAATCTCAAAATGAATATACTTTAAATAATAGAAAACTAATGGAATATTTAACCTGGATTTTCTTAGATATTCATTATAACTGAAGTTTGAAACTCGTGTATTTATAATGCATATCGCTAAATTAGGTTTACACTCAATTATCATCTTTATTTAAAAGGACATTAACATGCTTAAAACTATCCCTACATTAGTTACTGAAATAAAAAACAAGGTTAAAATTACTACCGCTATCAATGCTTTTAATGACACTAAGCAAAATAATGGGGTTGTTATTGATGTGAGAGAACCGAGTGAAGTTGTCGAGAATATCATCGAAGGGACAATCAATATTCCACGTGGTTTATTAGAGATGAAAATGCTTCAGCTCTATCCAAATGCTGAACTTCCCATTTATATTCATTGTGCTTCAGGCGTTAGGGCTATGTTCGCTGCGGAACAACTTCAGCGTGTTGGTTATAAAAATGTGAAAGCCATAACCTGTAATATTGATGAAATTAAAAAGATTAAAGATTAAAAAATAATTGACCTTGGACCTAACTCTAAGGTGTAAAGTAAGGCTAGAATAAATTTAAAGAGTGATGTTGAGTAGGTTATGTATCAAATAGGTGAATTAGCAAAAAAGCTGTCGGTAACTACAGATACTTTACGATATTACGAAAAGCACGGTTTGTTAAAACCAAGTGCTCGTTCTGCAACGGGTTATCGATTGTATAACGACAGTAATTTGCGTAGCTTGCAGTTTATTATTAGTGCTAAAAAGTGTGGTTTTACGTTAAAAGATATCCAAGAGTTATTGTCTATTCAGGTAGATAAAGGTAGCCACAGTTGTCACGACGTTAAATCATTTACCGAACATAAATTACAACAAGTTGACGAAAAAATAAGTGAACTGATAGCAATACAATCATCTTTAAAAAAACTGATACAAGCATGTGATGGTGGCGACAAAAGCGCGGCTAACTGCTCTATTTTGACAACTTTGGAGGACGACGATGGAATTACTCACTAATTTTGGTCAACTGTTTTTAATATCAGCTCCATGGTTATTGTTGGGGTTATTCATTGCAGGCTTAATTAATGTTTATTTGCCTAAAAACTTTTTAAATAAACATTTAGGCGAAGAAGGCTTTTTAACTACCGTTAAAGCAGCATTAATAGGTGCGCCTATGCCATTATGCTCGTGTGGTGTTATACCTGCGGCATTAGGGTTAAGACGAGCGGGAGCATCGAAAAGTGCAACCACGGCCTTTCTTGTTTCTACACCTGAAACAGGCGTAGATTCCATTACCATATCCTATGTTTTACTTGGTCCATTTATGGCGATCATAAGACCTATAGCGGCAATAAGTAGTGCTATAGTGGCGGGTGTATTAGTAGGTAGTGAGAAGAAACCAACTGAAGTTACTGCTGAATCTTTACCTGAAAAAAACACTCAAGCAGTAACAAGTGCCTGTTGCAGTACCAAAGCAAAAGTAGAAGCTGTTAAAACTTCATGTTGTAGTACAAAAACTGAAGCTGAACCTGCTGTGAAATCTTGCTGTGCTAAAACACCAGAGCCAGTTAAAAAGTCTTGTTGCGCTAAAACAGATGCAAATACTGCCAATGCAGGTACTACAAATCAAAGTCATTGGGCTAAGTTTAGTCAAGCTGTTGCCTATAGCAGTACTTCGTTATTAGCTGATACAGCAAAATGGTTACTCATTGGTTTATTTTTTGCTGCTTTAGTACAAACCTATGTTCCTGAAAACTTCTTTCTGCAGTGGGGTAACGGTATTCTTGCTATGGTTGTTGTGATTTTAGTGAGTATTCCAATGTATATATGTGCAACGGCATCAACACCTATTGCTGCTGGCTTATTACTATCAGGTGTATCGCCAGGTGCAGTGCTTGTGTTCATGTTAGCGGGTCCTGCAACTAATGTTGCTACCTTAGGTATAGTGGCAAAAGAATTAGGTAGAAGAGCGATTGTAGCTTACTTAGTTGGTGTGATTGGTGTTGCGGTATTGTTTGGTTTATTAACCGATTACCTTGTTGAACATTACGGTATTGTGGTTGCCCCTATGTTAGGTGAGCATCACGAAATATTACCTCAATGGTTTATGTATATGACATCATTTGTTTTAGCTGGATTACTATTAAGGTTAGTGTGGAAGCATTTTTCACAGCCTAAACATGTTCATGCTGAAAGTGTTTAATTGTTCTTGCTAAACTTATAAATCGGCTAAAAGTAAAAGTTAAGGCTGATTAATAATAGAAGGCGACGGTAACTGCCACTCTTCTAAAATACCGTCGCTGGTAATACTTAATATCGAATTTCCTTTAAAGGCAACACTTAACACTGAAGCTCGTTTTTTAAGATGAGTTGCTTGCCATTCTGCAATAAGTTTTCCATCGATTAGTCGCCATAGTTGGATAGTCTGTTTAGGTGAGCCTGTGAGTAATAAGCTATTGTCAGCTGAAATTTCTGAATCGTTAAACACCATAAAGCGCACATGAGAATCAAGCTCTGAAATTAACTCGCCTGTTTGTAAATTCCATATATTTTTATCTTTGATCCCATCAATTGAAAAGCCAATACTTTGATCTGCACTTAATGCCACATGATTAACGCGTGACATGTGATTAAAGCTATAAATTGTTTCGCCAGTAATAACATCCCAGTATTTTGCTGTTTTATCGCTAGAGCCTGTAAAAGCCGTTAAACCATCGTCTGACATACTCACAGAATTAATATCTAGCTTATGCTTTTGGTAAGTCGCCATCACCTTGGTAAACGGGTTGATAACACTTACTTTTCCGCTTCTAAACCCTAGTAAGATGACGTCAGAGTCTTTTGATAGAGCAATGTCTGTAATAATGTGATCTGGTAACGACCATTCTCCAACAAGTAAGCCACTTTGTATTGAATATAAGCGCACCGAAACACGGTTAGATGTAATAAAGTATTGATTGTTTTTGGCGACTTTCACAATTTCTATATATTTTCTCGCTTCGCCTGTTAAGCATGGTAATTGTGGATTTTGAGTTAGATTATTCCACAAGCAAACCCGCTCTTCGTCGACAGTTAAGGTATATTTTCCATCATAAGAAATATCAGACGTTTCAACTAATGAGTCGGTTTGAGGGAAAGAAGAGGTTGGGCTAGAAGTATGCACATCTGTCATATCACAGCTAGTAAGCAGTAAAATCGTTAGCGAGGTAACGATAACTCTTACTTTGACTTTTAGCTGAGAGACACCCGTTGAATTAAAGTGAAACGGGTATAAACGCGATAGCTGCATACGGTTTACTTTTTACGTATTGGAAAATTCATTTGTACAACACCAGCGCGTTCAAATTCAAAGTTGATCACTAGCGTTTCGTTTTCAATTAACGGACTTTTTATGCCCATCATCATGAGGTGATAACCACCAGGTTGTAATATAAGTTTTCCGTTAGGCGGTATGCGAGTGTTTTTAGCCTCTAACATTTTAAATACACCATCCACCTGCTTGGTTTGATGTACTTCTATGGTATTGATTGCAGGGCTCCATACCCTGATTAACTTGTCAGCAACGGTGCTAGCGTTATGTATTTCAACATAACCTGCGGTATGCATAACCATAGGTGGCATTGCTCTTACCCAAGGTGCATTAAATGAAATATGCTCGTTTGATTTCGTAGTTTCAGCGAATGTAAACTGACTCGACATAATAATAAAAAGTGTAAATAGCGATATGAGAGATTTTGATAATTTTTTATAAATAAACATTATTTCATCCTTGTCGACGGGGATTTAAAATTTCGATGTTAAAGTGTGCCATTAACAATAGGTCTTTAATACCTTTTAATTATAGCGTCGTCACCTTAGTTATATATTACAGTAACAGCCTTCGGTTGTTGTCATGATAAGTTTTGCGTTAAAGCCTTTCTTATAGTTAGACATAACTAAATCAATGATGCCTTCACCACTACCACACGACAAACCTTCAGAATAAGGGCCAAAATAGATAAGCTCGCTGTTATCATCTAAAGCTAATACGGCTGGAGTAGAAGGAATAACACCTGAAAAACCATCAGGAATTACAACATTGATAACTGACATGTTTTCTCTTTCTGCTGTCATTTTTACATCAGATAAGTGCGTACTACTGGTTTGATTACATCGGCAGTTTTCACTAACAAAGTTAACTAGGGTATTTGATAAATCAGCAGACAATTCAAAGTCACTCTTTATTTTATTAACTAAAGCATATTGCGACATATTGTTGAGCTTTTGATTAGGGTCGAAGGGTACTAAACGATCTGTAATAAAATATGCTGCAGCGACAAGAGTAAAAGCTAACCACACAAATACAATAATATATAAGTGTAGCGGGGCACTGCTTTTACTTTTGCTCTCTGAATATGTTTTATTTGAAGTTTGCAACACTTTCGCCCATCGCATCTGATGTTGATTGAATTCTTACAGCTTCATCAACCAACATAATAATTTTTTGTGCATCTAGAGCACCCATTTCACGTAAGTTTTTAGTACTTTGTGAAATACTATCCGTTGTTTTCGACTGCTCTTCAACAGCTGCTGCAACATCAACAGCAACAGCACTTGATTCTGATACTAACGCTGAAGCTTGATAAATAATATTAGAAGCTTCATCAGTTCGACTGATAATTTCGTTGATCACGTTAATATTTACTTCCATTGATTCAGTTGAGCGTTTTGAATAACCAGATAACTGATTAACAGTATCTGAAATTTTATTCGTACTGTCTTTTGTTCTTGTCGCTAATGCTCTAACTTCGTCTGCTACAACCGCAAAACCACGACCATGTTCACCGGCTCTGGCTGCTTCAATTGCAGCGTTTAATGCTAATAAATTTGTTTGATCAGCGATGCTAGTAATTTCAGATAATACGGTCGCAATAGCAACACTTGAATTAGCCAGTTCACTAATTTCATTACTTGTTTGTTGTAATGATGAGGTTAGCTCAGAATTTTGTTTATTTACAGTCGATATTTGCTCGTTGGCATTTTGCGTAAGCTGGTTTGCTTCAAGCATTTTGTCGCTAAGTTGTGATGCGCTTTCGGCAATTGATGCCACGTTAACAACCATATGCTCAATAGAGTCTGTGATGATTTCTGTTTCTTGTTGGCGCTGGTTAACGGAGGTTTCTAATTCATCTTTCGTTGTATTTAGTGCATTAGCGTTATGTTCTAAATCGTTAGAGATGCTCTTAACTTGTGTAACCATGGTGCTGAATAATGACAATAAGCGATTGAAGTTAGATAATATAGGATTCGAATTCTCGATAGCACGTACATGTACATCAATTGCATTTTCATCTGTCATAATGTTTTCTGATACTTGAGATAACTGATTACCTAAATAACTTTCGTCTTTTAAAAGTTTAGCTACATAACCGGCAACAACCCCTTCCGTTATGGCATAGGCAGCATGAATCAGGATAGTGGCAAAAATAAGGTTTCCTGGAGTGAAAACATAAACCCCCATATCAGCTGATTGCATAAAATAAAAAGATAAATGGTGCACAATTATTAAGGTTACTGCGGTAACAAATACTTTCCAGTCACTAAATACAATTAAGAATGCCATTAAAATAAACACTTCAAAATGTACTTCTATCAACCCGTTAGTTTGATGAATATGCAAACAAGCAAAGATCATGGTGGCAAGTGCCGCTGTATGTCTTGTTAAAGCAGAGTTAGGAGCTTGGTTAAACATAAATAATGGAATGAGTAGCGTAGGCAAGCCGATCACAAGTGCTTCAATGTAAGTGTCGTGTAATATTGCTAGCGCTATTGATTCTATAAATAAAATCACAAGTAAACAGGTGAATAGATTCGTTATTTTCTGCATTTCTTATTTTCCTAATAAAGGCACATTCAGGCCTGTTTAAGTCATTGTTATATCGAAAGTAAGGGTGTGATGTTAGCACTTAATGTTCTAAAGATAATTATTTAAATAAATAATTAACCCCTTTTTCATTTTCTCTTCGTTCTACTAAAGAACATGTTTCTAAGAAGTACAAAATCTGTGTGATCACCGCTCTTATTAATTAAAGATAAACAGAGGAATCAAAATGAAAAAGACATTCAGTATAA
Organism: Pseudocolwellia sp. AS88; assembly: GCF_030551755.1. Classification (GTDB taxonomy): domain Bacteria; phylum Pseudomonadota; class Gammaproteobacteria; order Enterobacterales; family Alteromonadaceae; genus Pseudocolwellia. The sequence continues at coordinate 141,086 of NZ_JAUPEC010000004.1, read as the reverse complement.
TATCGGCAGCAAGTATCGTTACCTTTAGCTTATTTATTTTTATGGCGTATTTAGTGAGTAGTGATGAGGTCAGAATAACAGAATCTTTACCGCCTGTTTTTGTTGAAGTAAATCAGAACAAACCTGATACACCACCAAGAACTAAAGTAAAAAAATTACTAGAACCGCCAGTAGCTCCCAAGCCTATGCCAAAACTTATTACGGCTGTTGATAAAGGCACAGGTGTTACGTTAGGCGACGTTATTAGTATTAAACCACCGACTAATACGAGTGTTATAGGAGAAATACCAATTGCGCCAGATCATGACGCTCGACCTATCGTACGTATTAGTCCTAAATATCCTATTACTGCAGCACGTGATGGTATTGAAGGTTGGGTTAAGTTAGCATTTGATATTAATAAGTTAGGCGAAGTAGTTAATATCTCAATACTTGACTCAAATCCAAAACGTATATTTGATCGGGCAGCGAAACAAGCACTTAAAAAATGGAAGTATAAAGCTAAATCAATGGCGGGTGAGTTTGTGAATCAAACAAATCAAACGGTGCAATTGGATTTTAATATGGACCAACAAATATAAGGTGTTAATTTGAAGTTATTTAATTCTCATGTAAAAAATATGATGGTAATTATTTGAACTTGCCATCAAAAATTAAAGGCTGGCTGAGCTCTGCTCAAGTTGGCCTTCCTTATTTGAAGCAAAGTGCTAGTCCTGAAGAGGTCATGGCGCAGTATATTGCTACGGGTAAAAAATATTATTTAACACGACTGGTAAATGAATTTAATGGCAGTTTGTATCACTACTTATTAACTCAGTCGGATAAAACGACTGCTGAAGATGTTGTACAAACAGTTTGGCTTAAAGTTATGAATAGCCAAAGTCAGATGACTCCTACCCATATAAAAAGCTGGTTGTTTACAATTGCACGGAATACGTTAATTGATGAATTAAGAAAGCAGAATAAGTGGCAATATGCAGAATTTGATGATCAACTATCTGATTCTCATAATCTCGAACTTGCATTTGAAAAAGAAACGCAACTTAACCTCTTCAACCAAGCGTTATCGGCTTTACCTTTTTTGCAAAGGGAAGCTTTTATCTTTCAACAAGAAGGCTTTTCTTTAATGGAAATAGCAGAGTTGACTCATGAATCACAAGAAACCATAAAAAGTCGCTTACGTTACGCTAGAAATCATCTTAAAAGTAAAGTTGGAGCTAAATTATGAACACTGAAAAGGGTCGAGATCAGTTTGATAAAGATATCGATGCTCTTTATTCGCAGCGGAAAAATACGATTCAAGCACCTAAAATAAACTTTTCTGAAAAGTCTGTAAAACCAAGGTTGAGAATAAAAGAAGTATTTTCTATTTTAGCTTTAGGCGGTGTAGCCTCATTTGGTATTTTTGCGGTTATTAATCATTTTGCTTATTTACCTGATCAAACTATCGAACAAGATGTCGCAGCTATGGTATTTGTAGATACGATTGAACTTGAACGTTTTGATAAAGACAGCCAAGCGATTAATATGCAAAAAGAAAATCTGACAACTCGAGTAAAACCAACGCTTGAGCAACAGCCTGAAAGAGTATTTGAATTAAATGCGAATATTCACGTTAAACCGCAACCAGCCAAAGCCATAACTTTAGACAGCAGCAAAGTGAGTAAGATAGCATTGATTCCAAATGCTTTAGAGCATGAAGTGTTACAACCAACTTTTAAGATTATGCCTTCTATTAATCGTGTTTTATCATCAAATTTTAATGGGAGAGTAAAACTTGCTTACAATATAACTAAGGAAGGTAAGGTAGAAAACATTAAAATAATACAAAGTAATGTACCTAGAGATATAGAGAAGTCAGCCAAAAGAGCTTTGTCTCAGTGGCGATATCCTCAACAGGAAACTAAAGATAAAGAGCTACAAGTTGAATTTAAGTTTAATGATTAGCGATATCTTTTAGCTAAATCTATATGCATGTGTTCAACACTCCTAGCTTAACTTAACGACATTTTAATTAAGGAAAATATAATGAGATACATAATTGCACTTTTAGGATGTATGAGTTTTTTTGCTACTGCCGCATCATTACCCGATGTTCCCCACTTTTATGTAAAAGGTACAGGCAAAATAACGGTAGTACCTGATACAGCTCAAGTATCTTTTTCAATTGTTACACGCAGTAAGGATCTTGTAGAAGCAAAAAAAGAAGCTGATACTTTATCGGCAGCGGTTATCAAAATAGCTAAAGACTATAAGCTGGATGCAAAAGATATTTCAGCATCTGAGCTTTATATTCAACGTGAAACTCAATACGACAATATTACCCGTAAGCAGGTGTTTATTGGCCATAAAGTCACACGCTCTGTTCAGTTGTACCTTAAAGATTTAAGTCGTTATTCTTATTTAGTTCAGAGCTTAGTTAATGCCGGTATTACTGAAATGCAAGGTGTTAAGTTGATGGCATCTAATATTGATGAATTAACTAAAAAAGCTTCATTACTTGCTATCGCTGACGCTAAAGAAGCAGCGAAGGAATTAGCAAAAGGCTTTGAGGTAAACCTAGGTCAGCTATATCGTGCATCTGCAGAAGCTATTCGTGGTGAAGCTGCTTATTCAAGCAGTGCGATGATGAGTATGAAACGAGATTCAGCTCCAGCAAATATAGTTAATGGTGCTTTTGAGCCCGGTTCTATAGACGTTGTTCAATCGATTTATGCGGTATACCTTATTGATTAAATAATGTTTTATCAAAATAGTTATTTTAAATATGGCTAAATACGGATTATGCCCTAATATTTAACTAGCGTTTAGGTGAAGTATTAATAAAGGATTATTAAATGCAATTAAAAGGGAAGTTAATTAAGTGGGATGAAGCCAAAGCTTTTGGTTTCATTTTACCTAATGGAGGAGGAAAGCATGTGTTTATTCACAAAAATGCCTTCTCTAACAAGCAACGTACACCTCAGATTAATGACATCATTACTTTTTCTATCACTAAAGACAAACAAGAGCGTTATTGTGCCGATAATGCTTACTTTACAGGTGAAAATATAAAACCTAAAAAGTCGAAAAAGTTTAATTGGTTTTCAATTTATTTGTCTTTCATTTTTATGGCATTTCTATCTCTAGCATTTATTTTAGGTAATATCCCTCAGAACTTACTTTTGCTCTACGTCATAACCAGTGTACTTTCTTTCCTCGCCTATGCATTAGATAAATCAAAAGCAAAGCGGGACGCATGGAGAATTAAAGAAAGCACCTTACATTTTATTGCTGTGCTTGGTGGTTGGCCAGGTGCTGCTCTTGCGCAACAAGCACTTCGTCATAAATCACAGAAAAAAGAATTCAGAATCGTCTATTGGCTCACTGTTATTATAAATTGCAGTGTTTTAGTTTGGCTTATGTCATCTGATGGTAATAATCTTTTGGCAATATTTAGCTAAGAGTTTTTAACCTCAATCCTCACACTTAGTTCTATTGTTTTTACGTCTTACAATTTCCCCCTGATCAACTTAATAAAGATTTCTTTACTTCATTATTACAAATAGGAATTGATATCATTCGCGTTTGTGTTATTATCCGTGCCACTTAAAATAATTGAACAAATGAATGGAACTGTAATGAAGTTAAGTCATGTTTTTATTAGTGTTAATCTTGCGCTTTTTTCGTTGTCGAGTGCAGCTGAAACAAAAGACAATAATGAAAAAGATATTGAAGTAATTAAAGTAAAAGGAACCTATTTTAATAATTACCAAGTTGAAAACGCTTCAGGTGCGATGCGTGCGAATGTTTCTTTGCTAGAAACTGCACAATCAGTCACCGTTATTCCAGAAACAATTATTGATGAACAGTTAGCAACTACGTTAGGCGAAGTGCTAAACAATGATGCGAGTTTATCGCCAGGTTCTAAACAAAGAAACCGCGAAGTTTTTAGCTCGAGAGGCTTTGAGTTAAGCTCGTCTACAGGTTATTTAAGAGACGGTCATCAGCATTGGTCTCATTACCAACAACCTATTGAAACTTTGTCTCGTGTTGAAGTGATCAAAGGCCCATCAAGTATTTTATACGGTCAATCTGCTCCTGGTGGCTTGATTAATATGGTAACTAAGCAACCAACAGCAACACCTTTATTAGAGTTGAGTGCAGATGTTGATCAAAACGGCTCAACTCGTTTTATGTTAGATGCAGCCGGCGAAGTTTTTGAAGATACAAATTACCGTGCAGTTGTCGTTAAACAAGATGTTGATTTTGAGCGTGAGTATTATAATGGTGAAGAGCGTGAACGTGATCGCTTTTTAGGCTCGTTAGTTGTTGAACATAAACTAACAGATAATTTTATTATTAATGCTTATTACGACAGGACTAATGATAAAGCAGGTTTAGATACAGGCGCATGGATAAATACTGATGGCGATGTTATCAGTGATAAAAATGTTATTAACGATTTTTCTTGGGCATTTACAGATATTACGGTTGAAAACAAAGGTGTTAAATTAACTTACTTTGTTAACCCTGAATGGGAAGTTAAAGTAGGTTATAACGAACAAGACTTTGAACGACAACGTTTTGAGTCAAGCCCTAGTTACAGTACTGAAGCTAGCTATACTTCAAACCCATATGACCGTCATGACGATTGGAAATTCAAAACAGCTTTCATCGATATTAATGGTCAAGTATCTTTTGCTGGTGTTGAACACAATATCTTAATTGGAGCTAACAGCCTTGATTATTACTACGGTCAGTTAATTGAAAGAGGTGACTCAATTACTTTCACTCCTGGGCAAACTGAACCATCAAGACCTGATCTTGACTACAATAGAGATCTAACAGTGAGTGAAACTGAATACGATTATTATGGTATTTACTTTCAAGATTTGATTACCTTCAATGACCAATGGCAAGTTGCTATTGGTGGTCGTTACGATAAACAAAATAGAGAAGGTGCAGATAATGAGTCATTATTACCAAAAGCAGGCGTGTTATATCACCCAAATGAAGGTAGTACTATCTACGTTAACTATTCGGAAGGTTTTGAACCACAATCAAGCGAAACGATTAACGACGAGCTTGATCAAAACTTTGGTATGGAGATTGACGCTGTTACCTCTGAGCAAATTGAAATTGGTGCTAAATGGCAAGTTTCAGAACATTTATTGATCAATGCTGCAGCTTTTGATATTGAAAAGAGCGGTACACTCATAACTGAAGATCTTCTTGATAACTCTGAGTTTAGTACTGTAACAACTCAATCAGGCTTACAAGTTCATAAAGGTATCGAACTTTCTGCGCAAGGAGCCGTTACTGATAAATGGTTTGTGATTTCATCGGTAATGTATTTAGATGCAAAATTTGAAGAAGATGAAAGCTTTGAAGGTAATACACCTGTTGATGCACCTAAATGGTCAGCCTCTTTGTGGTCACGCTATGAGTTAACTGAAAAGTTAGCACTAAATGCCGGTATTTTTTACCAAGGCACACGCTTTGCTGATAGTGCAAATACTGTTGAGAAAGGTGCGTATAGCCGAGTAGATGTAGGTGCTGCTTATAAAACTAAATTTATGGGCAAAGATGTTGATTTACGTTTAAATATTGAGAATTTATTTGATGAAGATTACTTAGCTGGCGGTGGTATAAACAATGTAACCATTGGCGATGGTGCAACAGCTAGATTTGAAATTAAAACATCGTTCTAGTTAAGTTGAACTTGCTTATCCCGAGCTGAGGTTAACTTAGTCTGCTCAAATTATATAAAAGCCCTTGCTGAAATATTCAGCAAGGGCTTTTTGTTTTTATCAAACACTATATTTGAAATTAGATAAGATTAATCTTCGGTAGATTGGTCGTCTAATATACCTCTAATAATGGTATTAGGTATGTATGCGTTATCCCATTCTTTACCCACAGACCAGGTAAACCCGCCTGTACGTACAATCACTAGTTCTAATGACGGTATAATGTACACCACTTGATGTCCACTACCATCAAATAAGAATAAGTCAGAAGCTAAGTAAGGCTCGCTATGAGTAACACCAAACTTTTTAGGTGTGCCTACTTCAGTCCATGAACGTTTTGGTAAGTAAGGTTCGCCCAACCAAATGTGTAAACCCATCGCTGGATTAGCTGGAGAAGGTGCTAAATATTCTTGCATCCAATTATCTGGAAATAAAGATGAATTATTAACAACACCTTGATGAGCTAACATGATGCCAATACGCAACCAGCTTTCAGATGGAAGTAGTAAACAACATCCTGTATGAGCAAGACCTTCAGGGCGATTCATCATTACTTGACCACCTTGTGCCTCTAAAGGAACAATAAGTGATTTAGATAAGTATTCGCCATAAGGTTGTTTGGTCGCTCGCTCCAAAATTAAACCAAGTAAATCTGACACTACTTGGCTGTAATCATACACAGTACCAGGTTCATTAATCAGCTCGTAACCATTAATGATGACGTCTTCATTTTTACCTGCAATATATGAGCGAGTAAAGTTACTAAATGGGCTCATGTCTAAAGTATAGAAAGGTTCAAAACCTGCTGCCATATGTAACATGTTACGTATGGTTATTTTGGCTTTCTCACTACCTTGCCATTCGGTTATATAGTTTGAAGCAGGTTCATCTAGACTTTCTATATAACCATCTTTTATCGCACGTCCAATAACAATACCTACAACCATTTTTGCCATACTTTTTCCGACAATTAACGAATCGGGTGTGTAATCTTTAAAGTGCTCTCTAGCTTGTAATTTTCCTCGATGCCAAATGAGTAAAGATGTAGAGTTTCTTGCCGCGGCATAATCAGTGACATCAGCAATTGCTTGAGATGAAATCGTGCGTTCTTCAGGTTTTACTAATTTTAGAAGAGAGTGATCTCCACCTTTAACTGTATATTCTGAATCTTCCCAACCTGACTGTGGTAATACACCTTTGTTAGTGGCGATTAAGTAGTAGCGGTCCCAAAAACGAGTATCTTGTAAGTAAAGAGCACCGGCTACGACGATGCATACACCTAATGTAGCGCCAAGAACTTTAAAGGCCGTTTTTACTTTACTCATAATTAGTCCTGCTCAGTAGCTGAAATGTATTCTAAGAAGTCGATGACTTTCTCACGTCTAGCTGGATCTGATAAGTCTGTTTGTTGGTTCATTAAATTACCAGGAACAAGTTCTTGTCCATGTAATAAAAATTCAGATAAGTTATCTCTTGTCCAGAAAGTACCACGTAAGCCTGCGTCTATCATTGCTTTGGAATAACGACCATAACCTTTTACAGTACCTGCTTGACGGTTGTATACATTGACTAAATTTGGACCTAATAAATGGGTTTCGCTTACAGTTGCGTTATGACATTGAGTACACCACGATGCTGCTTTTTTAGCTTCAGCTAAACTTGCTTCATCTGGAAATATTTCACTTTTAGCGCGAGCTGGTATTAGTGCCGTTTTTGATTCAACTAAAACAGTTTCTGCAGCTGCAGTTTGATGCCAAGGTGGTAATACTTTAAAAGCAAAGTAAGGCAGGTACATAAATAGCACAAAGAATACTGCATAGATTGGCCAGTAAACCAATTTACGATTATTTGCCAAACTGTATATTGCTAGTGCAATAAAGTAATACATTGGCGTTAAAACATAAGTACCAAAAGCCGCTATTGGGTGAATTGATGGTGGTTTAGGTAAGTTAATTAGTAAATGTAAGATAATTAATAAAGCAACTGCAATACCAGGGCTTACATATTTTTTTAAATGAGAATAAAGATAAACAAATACAATACCAGAAAATAATGCAGCGGCTATATTTGAAAATGCAGAATGCATATAACCTGCTGTACCCCATGACCAATCGACAAAATGCGGTAAATTAAATACACCTAAGAAAGCCGTTTCTTCATCTTTAGCCCATGCTTGCGCTAAGCCATTTAACATACTGAAAAACATTAAAATAAAGAATAAGCTTACGCCTGTTCTTTTGCCGTCACTGAAGGCTGCTTTTAATTTTGAAACTACAGAGCCACCAGGCTTAAATAACCAGATAAGAAAACAAAATATTAGAAATACAAAAAGAGTAGCTCCTATACTTAAATGAGCATGATGAATGGCGTCACGCTCTGCACTTCCACGAATTAGTCGAGGAGCAACACCTGACCACCAATAGTGCCATGAGAATAAAATATAAAATAAAGCTGAAAAGAACAAACCAGCTTGCTCTAAAAAACCACCATTTTTTTTGTTAGTCGTCATATCTACTATCCTACTTCTATGATTGATAATTATTATGTATTTGGGTTATCTATGTTCAAAGCTTACAATTGTTGAGTAACCATCAAGTGGCATACTAGCGAAAGAAGTTGGAACCAAATTTTTGTTATTTAAATGAGCTTGAATAAAGCGTAAAGATATATCAGCAGCATCATCTAAGGCTTGCTGTTGTGGAGCTTCTGATTTATTTAGTCTACCGATTAGATTGCCGTAATAGTGATCAACACCATCTAACACCAGTAGGTAGTTATTGCCTGGTTTTGCACTTTCATAAGATATTTGATGCATCTTGTAATCAGGCCAAAATGGAGGAAGTACATCTTTAGTGCCTGTGATAACAAGTTGAGGTGTATCTAACGTTGACCAAGCTTCTGCTTTCAGTCTTTCTCCCATAGTACCGGGAGGAGATACCGCTATAATTGCTGTCGCTCTATCATCTTTTAAATTTTCAGGGATAGCTCGAGTTGAATCACCTTGAACTTGAAGACTTGCACCTCCAAGAATTTGTGCAGCTAAGGCGCCGTAAGAATGTCCCGCTGCTATATATTGGTTATTTAAAACTTGACCATTAAAATCGTCAATGTTTGAAAGTATTGTGTTTACCTGATCTGCTGTAACTTTCATATCAAGCACACGTGATGCAGTTAACCAATCACTTCCATGCTCTTCTCGTGCTTTTGTTCCTGCTTCAACACCACCAGAATCAAGATGGGTAGGTGCAGCTACAACATAACCTTGCTTAACCCAAGTATCGATTAAGTTGTGGTATGTATCTGCAGCTAAAAAACTACCATGTGAGAATACGATAAGTGGAAATTCACCAGAAACATTTGTAGGGTAAGTTATTTGTAAATTAATAGCCTTGTTATGGTCTGCACTAATGGTTGTATTACTAACTCCTACACTATATTCAAGAGTAGCAGTGTGATTTTCTACACGTTTCTCTGCATCTAAAGCACTGATTACTCTATTAGGTAAAATGGCATCATCAAAGTCCATGCGAGTTTCACCAACTCTAACAATAATGAGATCTCGTGAAGGAATAATATAAACACGTTGGCCACCAAAACCGTCAAAGAAAAGTACATCGTCAGCAATGTAAGGTTCTGAATGCAAAGCTTTAAAAGGACTTGATGCTGAATAGATTCGACGCTCTGAATAAGGTGTGCCACGCCACATTAAATATCCATAATTTGGATTATTTGCAGATGGACTCGTTGCTTCTTCAATCCATTGCTTTGGAACAACTTGCTCACCATTGATTTTTCCTTTATTTAATACCAGCAGACCAATACGTAATAAATCTTCAGGTTGCGCTATAAGGCAACAATAACCATGAGGTGTACCGTTTTTTCTATCCATCCATAAATAGCCAGGATTAGCAGCCATTTTTGACCAAATTTTGTCTTGCAAATAAGTTTCGTATGCCTGTCCTGTAGCTGATTCTAGTACATCAACTAATAATTGAGGATTGGTGTTTATATATTCGAATTCTGTTCCTGGAGCTATTTTTTGCGGTAATGAACGAGCAACGGCTGAAATATCAGGGTCGTTTAATAAACGCATAAATTGACTAAATAAGAAGAAGTTAGGAGGCTTTTTTTCTCCTAAACCTGAAGTCATCGTTAATAGATTTTTAACTGTAATTTGACCTAAAGGTTGCTCTACCCAATCGTTTATGTATTTTGAAGCGGGATCGTCAAGAGAAGTAATTTTTCCTTCTTTAACTGCTATACCAACCAACATTGATAACAGTGATTTGTGAATTGAGTGGGTTTGTGTGTAATTCTCTTTACTGTATGGAGCCCAGTATTTGTCGAATATCAACTCGCCACCTTGCCATACTAAAAATGCGCTACTATTAATTTTTTCTGCATAGTCAATTGCTTCTGCATATTGTTCGTTCATCGCATTATTGTTGTTTGGAATATGATCAAGCTTTTCAGCTTTTTGATTAAATGCCATCTCAACAGTGGGTTCGTACCAATCAACAACCCTCACTTGTTCAATATCTTTACTCGTGACAATACGTTTTAGGTAGGTAAAGTTGAAGGTAACAAAAATGGTGATAACTATTAGAGCGGTTAATAAAACAAGCCCTAAAGATTTGAGCGCTTTTTTGAACATTTACTTTTACCTTTTTACAATTAACAAAATTTAATTTTTAACTAAAAAGAGGGCTAATAGCCCTCTTTTTAGCATTGCAGTATTATATTTTTAGCTAGCTTATTAGAAGCTATATTTAGCTGAAAGGCCAATACGACGTAAATTACCCCAAGCAGGAACATAATCTACGAAGAATGGACTCGCGATATAGAATGCATTTGATACATATTCTTCATCTGTCGCATTTTTAACCCACAACTCTACAGACCAATCTTCTGAGCTTATTCCTGCACGTAGGTTAAGTAGTGTTCTTGATGGAATAGTTGCAGCGTTAATTTCTGATAAGTATTGCTCAGATTGATAAGCTACATCAGCGCGACCATAATAATTTAAGTCATTATTGATTTGGCCATCGTACTGTATACCAAAATTGAACTGTGTATCTGAACTTCTTTGTAATGTATTGCCACCGATATTTCCTTCAGCATCACATACTATACCGTCACATAAACCTGCTCTCACAAGACGTTGTGATACTGTTCCATCATCATAGGTTGCATCATTTAATGCTAAACCTGCGTTTAATGTTAAGTTGTCTGTAATCGCATAGGTAGATTCAATCTCAATACCTTTTGAAGTAGCAGCACCTAAGTTAGCTGTGATTGTTGAAGTCGTTGCTGTAGCGCCTTCTGCTGCAACACTTACTTGTAAATCACTCCAATCGATATAATAAATTGCGGCATTTAATGAAAGTCGACCATCTAGAAATCTATTTTTTGAGCCAATCTCATAACTAGTGTTTTCATCAGGACCGTAAAAACGTTCATCGTCAGGTAAAGGAACAAATGCGAAAGTTGCGTCTTGAACTACTGCATTATTGATACCACCAGATTTTAAACCTTGAGCGTAAGAAACGTATAATAAGTTGTCATCATTTACGTGGTAATCAAGAGAAACACGTGGTTTAAAATATGAATCTTCGTAAACAAACTCACCCGTTGCATCAGAACCTGTTTTCTCCTCGTCGGTATAACGACCTTCAGCAGCGAAAACAAGCTTATCATCCATAAATGGTATTGAAATTCGACCAAAAATCGCTTTTGATTTCGTTTCAGTTAATGCGTTATTTGTTACTCCTAAATCATCTTCAGTTATTGGTTCTGCAGACTCAAACCAAAGTGGAGCAGCAAAGCCTGCTTCACCATCATCTAGATCACGACCATCACTTGTATAAAGGCCTACCATCATATACAGACCATCTTCAGCCGTATATTCTAAGCGAAGTTCATGAGAGTCATAATCAAATTCACCAACAGGCAGTACAGTGAAAAAGTTACTCACTTGACCTGTAAAGAAGTCAGCAGTACCTACTAATGGGCTACGATCTGAGTTACCAGCACTAAATACTTCACCTTGTATATTGGCAAACTGATACTTAAGGTTCATTTCTGCGCTTAATTCATAAGTACCTGCAATACGAAGAATATCATTTTCCGATTTAGTATATGAACGTGGGTCTATTTGGAATCCAACTTCTGTTTCCGAACCAGCTTCTCTTGGTGTGTCTGGTATTTCACCACAAAGCACTTTTGAGAAACCAAACGATGAACCACCACAATTTAAATCGCCTGAAAAAGCCGATAATCTTGACTGTGCTTTACTTTCAGTTACAGCGTTAAAAGAATTGTAAGCAAGTTCTAAGTTAAGAGAATCTGTTGGTTGCGCTACAAAAGATATGCCATACGAATCGTTGTCCCAACCACCTAGGTCTTCATCAGTACCTAAGTCTGTTGCTAAATTAGCGCCTGGGTGTGAATTATCCCAATCACCATCATATTCACTGATTGAGCCGGTAACTTTAACTGCTAATACGTCTTCAATAAGAGGTACACTAATTTCACCAGAAAGATCTTGGCGTCCGCCGTCACCAATGGTGACTTCAACATCACCGTACATAAAAGATAGATCAGGTTTACGTGTTACATAATTTATTGCACCTAAAAATGCGTTCGCACCGTATAAAGCACTTTGCGGACCTTTTACAACTTCTACACGTTCCATATCTAATGTACCAAGGTCTAATGCATATTGACGTGGTATGTAGACACCATCGATAAACGTAGAAACATTTTGCTCTAATTGGTCAACACTAAATTGTGATGCACCACGAACAACAGGAGAACCAAAGCTACCATTAGAAAAATCTTCAAAGGATAAACCAGGTGTATATAGTGCAATATCGTCTAACTCTTCAATACTTTTTTGGCGCATATCTTTTGCTGAGAATGCACTCACAGATAAAGGAATATCAACTATTCTCTCTGCTACTTTACGTGCTGTAACGGTAATACTTTCAATATACTCTTTCTTTTCTGCTTCTGGTGTTTCAGCTTCTTGAGCCATTGTAGGAAGACTATGTAGTGAACTTAATATTGTCGCTACTGCTAAGGGTAAAGCTTTAATTTTAAAGTTAGTGCTCATGTGATGTTCCCGCTGCTGTGTTGTAATTGTCGTATTAAAGTGCTCTTAGTTTTAAGTATTGTGAGCATTCATTTAATCGTTCGGTATTGTTATTGTTTTTGAACTTCATAATGATACTAGTATATATCATTATGACTTTCAAGCATTACCTGATTAAAAAACAAACGTGCCTATGTTTTTGTTTTTTTCTTATAAAACATTGGTTTAATTGTTTTTATATACAAAAATTAGTGTTCTTTACATATAAAATTATTTTTAATTACGCTCAAATATACATAAAAAACATACTTTAATAGCATACAGAAATATTGAAATTAACGTCTATTCATAACATGAGTTTTGTTGTTAAGTTGACAAAGATCAAGGCTATACATTCCTTTATAAGCCATAAATGTACTTATAATTTATTTTATGAATAATCTTTCTATACAAATCTTATAAATCTTTATAAAGCTCTTTTGTAGATTATTTAAAGTTTGATGACTGATATTTTTTAATGTGTGTGGAAGCATGCATAAAAAGGAGTGAATATGCTTAGTAGAAGAGATTTATTAAAAGGTACTTTAGTTTTAGGTGGAGCTGCTATTGGCGGTGTAACCTCGAATTCAGCCTCTGCAAACTGGGGCATGCCTGAAACAAGTATAGATACAGATGGACGCTCCCTTATTAATTTACCTCATATTCACAAGATACTTGAGGAAAATAATTTAGACGGTTTAGTCGCAGTTAACCCTATTAATGTATTCTACTTAACTAACCATGTGAGTTTTTATGACAAAATGCAGCGCCGTGATGCAAGCTTTGCTGTGTTTCCTCGTGATAAATCAAAACCTACTATTTTAGTTGTTGGTAGCGGTGACCTTTGGACAATTGCTAATGCAGCCAAAGAATATCCAATGATTATTCCTTATTCACTACCAGCTAATTGGCAAGATTTTGAAGGTAAAACTCAAAGCGCCAAGGCTCCTGAGGCTTATTCTGGATTTTCAACAATTTGGGCACAAAATCCGTCAGGTTTCTCTTCTAGAGAAAAAGAGTGGGTAGCGATGGACGAGAAGTTTAAAGGCGAGTTTTCACCTACTCCAGAGCATGCGTTGGTAAAAGCATTGAAGGAGGCTGGTTTAGACAAAAGCAAAGTGGCCGTTGATGATATAAGTATACAGCTAACATTAGCTCGAGCTGGTCATGATAAAACAACATGTATAGAAGGTGACAACATTTTCAGAAAAATTCGAGTAGTTAAATCAAACGTCGAATTAGGGCATATGGCCAATATAGCAAAAATGAATCAAAAAGCTGCCATGAATATGCTTTCAAAGCTGGATAAAGGTGTTAATAATCATGAAATGGATCATATTTTTAGGGTAGAAGCTGCCAAACAAGGAGCTATGGTGACTTGGTTGGTGGGAGGCTCTGTTGGTGGGTTTCCAAATGGAGAGCTTGAAGAAGGTGTGCCATTTTTGATTGATGCTGTTAGCCAAAGTAATTATTACCATGGTGACTTTGCGCGGACTATAGTACTTGGAGAGCCAAGTAAAAAAGTACGAGAACGAACAGCACTCTTACAAGTTGGTTGGCAAGCTGCATTGCAAATTATGCGTCCAGGTGTACGTTATAGCGAGATAGAAAAAGTCGCTCGACATGCCATGGCAAGTAAGAGCGTAACTGTTCCTCCAATAGGTGTTATTCCTCATTCTGTAGGTTTACAACACACTGATGAACCTTATAGAGATAATGTTCCTTTTCTGGTTAAAGATGATCTAGTGCTAGAAGAAAATATGACATTAACTGTTGATTTCCCTTGTTTAGAGCTTGGTTGGGGTAATTGTCATTTAGAAGACTTAGTACGAATTACTAAAGATGGGGTTGAGCCCTTAGCAACAATAGATGATCCTTTGGTGATAATATAATTTTACATTTATTATTTAATTAACCTGAAAATACATTTGTAATTAACGATAAAGATATACTATTATAACAATTCGGTGGTCAGGAAAAGATAGACAAGATCGCCTCACTTAACGATAACTGGAGAGAAATAATGCAAAAGAAATCCAATGAGGTCGATTCAACTGTGCCTAATTCACGACGAAATTTTATAAAAACCGCTAGTGTCGCCATTGGTGGTACTGTAGCCGGCGCAAGTATTGGTACTGCGATGGCGTCTTCAGGTAAACCAAAAGATATGAAAGCACTTGGTGTTGATTACTCAACATTGAAGTACGATGATAATGAATGGAACCGTGATGCATTTGCTCGCTTAATGGGTGATTTAGATTTCGGTAAACAGAAGTTTGGTTGGTACAAAGGTACAGTAAAAGCTGTTATCCCTGGTCAAAAAATACAAGACATTTTAGGTTTTGAAGGTTTTTCTTACGCTAGATTAAAAGATAATGGTGACGGTACTTACCAAAAACTTTTACGAGAAGTAGGCTATTATACTGATCTTAAAACAGGTGAAGTTCTTGAGGAATATCATAATCCATTTCTTGATGAAACAGTAAAAGTTGTACATATAGCTAACGACCCGTTTAATCATGTAATATCACCTTTCTTCCCACAACCACCTTCATACGGCGGGTTAAATGGTGAGAAAAAGCCACCAAAAATTCCATTTATTAAAAAGTGGATTGATACTGGAAGTGGTAGCATATTAATGCAGAACAACATTAATTTGTTTTATCCATCAGCATTACAACCTGAAAAATGGCCACGCGAATCTGCTGGTAAAATGAATCAAGTATCAGAAATGTTTAACTACGTAATTGATAAAGATGATTTAGCTAACCCTAATGTTACAAGTTTAGAGTTCTCAGGTAACTGGACTCGCATAACACCATGGTTACCGTGGATGTTAATGGGGCAAGCGCCAGGTCATATTTCTTATGACTGTGTGATGGGTTGTTATGATACTGATGAAGTATTATCACCTAAAATACGTGCTTACGCTAAAAAGCATCATCCAGAATATTTTGAAGCACCAACTGAATGGAAAGATCCAAGTTGGTCTAGCCTTGAGCATTATGCTAATGAGCAAACACCTGCTCCAGTGAAAAAAGGTTAGTAACCGTTTTTAAATAACGAAAGTTATAAAAATTATTTAAATGGCCAGTACACTTATAATAAGTGTACTGGCTTTTTTATGTTAGGTTCAGGTTACATAGTCATCATTTATCACTTCATTATTTCTAAATTCATATATTTGTTCATAGAAAAAAATGAGTAAATACATCAGGCTTGCGTTTATTTACAGGCTGTATATACTGACAGTTATTACTGTTGAAAAATACAGGTTATAACCTAAGGAATATAATGCGCCCACTAACTCCTAGACAATCACAAATTTTCGATTTAATTAAAGAAAAAATATCTGAAACGGGTATGCCGCCAACACGTGCAGAAATAGCCGATTTTTTTGGATTCAAGTCTGCAAATGCTGCTGAAGAACACTTAAAAGCATTAGCTAAAAAAGGCTATATCAACATGTTACCAGGCACCTCTCGTGGTATTCGTTTAGCTGATGAGTTTGTTGAGCAAGATGGTTTGCCACTTATTGGTAAAGTTGCTGCGGGTGAACCTATTCTTGCGTTAGAGCATGTTGAAGAGCATTACAAAATAGATGGAACTCTTTTCAAACCAAGCGCAGACTATTTACTTCGTGTTGATGGTGAAAGTATGAAAGATATTGGTATTCTTGATGGTGATTTACTTGCAGTACACCAAACGACTGATGTTAAAAATGGCCAAGTAATTGTTGCTAGAGTTGAAGATGATGTTACGGTAAAGCGTTTTAAACGCGAAGGTAATGTTGTTTATTTACACGCTGAGAATGAAGATTTCTCTCCTATTGTTGTCGATCTTGCTACCCAACACTTTAATGTTGAAGGTATTGCTGTAGGTGTTATTCGCGCAGCAGACTGGATGTAATACTAATTTATTGTTAATACCAAGTTGATTAATTAACTGCTCATTTTTAACGGTTAAAATTAATAATGACGGCGTTATAAAATTTATAAGTAGAATAACTACTTACTAAATTTTATGCCTTGTAATTATCCATTTTTCCTCATGAAAAAGTAGATCACTTCATTAATCAAATTGGTATAACTATATAGACTTAGTTACTTAGAGTTTACTTTTTAAACAATCATAGTTGAAAGTAAACTCTGTTTTCCCTCCTTTAGTTCAATATCTCACCTTAGTTTCTTATTTTTATACTTCAATCTTCATAATTCAAATGAATGTTGATAGGTTAGTATAAAAATTGAACACAAAAAAACTATCTAAATAAAATTTAAATTTCTTCATATTGTTACGTTGTTTAAAAATAAAACAACTTGTATCCTCAGCGTTTATAAGGCCTTAGCTGTCTTAGAGCTCTTACTCTATTGTATTTATTATGTTTTTATTTAAGTAGCTACTCTAATTTAAAATTTGACGTAGTTTGATATTTGAGTAATTCTAGAATAGAAAGTATACAAAAAAATAATATTGAGTAGCTGGCTAATACTCAACACTCGTAAAGAAAATAATAATAATAGTGTAGCGAAACGTACAAAGTATGACTGTTCATTGAGCAGGTTTTGTCTTTTTTGCGTTAAGTTAAATAGAGGAGTGAGGGAGATGTCGTGTGATAAGACGTAACCTATGTTTACTGATCTTGGGGAGTTTGTTTTCCTGTTCAGTTTGGGCAGAGATGCAGTTAAATCTGACGAAAGGTGTAACCGAAATAAGTAGGGAAGTTTATGACCTACATATGCTGGTTATGTATATTTGTACCGGAATTGGTGTTGTTGTTTTTGGCGCTATGTTTTGGTCTATAGCTTTCCACCGGAAATCCAAAGGAGCAAAAGCAGCTTCTTTTCATGAAAGCACCAAGGTAGAAATACTCTGGACCGCTATCCCAATCGTAATTCTAATTGCTATGGCTATCCCAGCCACTAAAACCTTAATTGAAATGGAAAATAACGACGACTCAGACGTCACCATTCAAGTAACTGCATCTCAATGGAAATGGCACTATAAATACTTCGATCAAGGTATCGAATTTTACTCTGTTTTATCAACGCCAAGAGATCAATACGAAAATCAATTAGAAAACCACGCCGATAGAGGTGAAAACTATTTACTTGAAGTTGATAGACACCTCGTTATACCTGTTAATAAAAAAGTAAGATTTTTGATAACGTCTGATGATGTTATTCATGCTTGGTGGGTTCCTGCGTTTGCTGTTAAACAAGATGCCAACCCAGGTTTTATTAACGAAGCATGGACCAAAGTTGATAAGCCGGGTATTTATCGAGGTCAATGTGCTGAGCTATGTGGTAAAGATCATGGTTTTATGCCGATCGTTGTTGAAGTGAGAACGGAAGAGGGCTATGCACAGTGGCTTGATGAACAACATGAATTATTAGCCAAAGCAGCTGAAGCTGAAAAAGCCTCTTTAAACGCATCTGTTTCTATGGATGAGTTAATGACATTGGGTGAAACTACCTATGTTGCCTATTGTGCAGCATGTCATCAGGTTTCAGGTTTAGGTCTTCCTCCTGCATTTCCTGCGCTTAAAGGTAGTGCTATCGCTACGGGGAGTGTCGATGGGCATATAACAACGGTCTTCAATGGCATAGCTGGTACAGGCATGCAAGGTTATGGCAAGCAATTATCGTTAAAACAAATTGCAGCGGTTGTAACTTACGAGCGTAATGCTTGGGGTAATAATACAGGTGACGCAGTACAAGCCGCAGATGTGCAAGCAGCTGTGGGTGCCGCAGCTAGCAGTGTGCAGGCTACTACTGATGAAGAAAGTCAGGTCAGTGAAGTTGCTAAAGAAGTAATTCCTGCTGAAGACTTATCAAAAGAATATACCAAAGATGAATTAATGAAGATGGGTGAACAAGTTTATATGACGGCTTGTGTAGCTTGTCATCAAGCGTCAGGTAGTGGATTACCTCCTGCATTTCCAGCGCTGAAAGGCGGTCCAATTGTACTTGGCGACGTAGCGGTTCATATCGATATAGTTGTTAATGGCAGTAAGAAAAATCCATCTATGGTGGCTTTTGGTAGCCAATTAACAAAAACACAAATAGCAGCAGTAGTTACCTATGAACGTAATGCATGGGGTAACGATACTGGTGATGTAGTTCAACCCGCAGCAGTTGATGCTGCCAGTGCGAAGTAGGAGGTAGACATGACAACAGAAAATATAGCAACAGAGCAGTCTGATCACGATTCGCACGACGAGCATCACGATCATAAAATGACAGGTGTAAAACGTTGGTTGTATACCACTAACCACAAAGATATAGGAACGTTATATCTGTGGTTCTCTTTTATTATGTTACTCACTGGCGGAGCATTAGCCATGGTAATTCGAGCTGAGCTTTTTCAGCCTGGATTACAAATAGTTGAACCTGACTTTTTTAATCAGTTAACCACCGTGCATGGATTAATTATGGTGTTTGGCGCTATCATGCCTGCATTTACTGGTTTTGCTAACTGGATGCTACCTATGATGATCGGTGCTCCAGATATGGCTTTACCACGTATGAATAACTGGAGCTTTTGGATTTTACCTTTTGCTTTTGGGATTTTACTAAGTTCATTCTTTATGGAGTCAGGCGCGCCAAACTTCGGTTGGACATTCTATGCTCCGTTATCAACAACGTTTTCAAATGGTAGTACAGCATTTTTCGTTTTTGCTGTTCACATTATGGGTATTTCGTCCATCATGGGGGCTATCAATATCGTTGTAACCATCATGAATTTGCGTGCTCCTGGCATGACATACATGAAAATGCCTTTATTCGTTTGGACCTTTTTTATTACTGCTTATTTATTGATTGCGGTAATGCCGGTACTCGCGGGTGTAGTGACTATGGTATTAACTGATACGTATTTTGGGACAAGTTTCTTTGATGCGGCAGGTGGCGGTGATCCCGTTATGTTCCAGCATATCTTCTGGTTCTTTGGGCATCCTGAAGTATATATTATGATCTTGCCAGCTTTTGGTATTGTGTCTACGATCATTCCAGCATTCTCACGTAAAAAACTGTTTGGTTATGCATCAATGGTTTATGCGACATCTTCTATCGCTTTATTGTCGTTTATCGTGTGGGCTCATCATATGTTTACAACTGGTATGCCGTTGTTTGGTGAACTGTTTTTTATGTATTGCACTATGCTGATTGCGGTACCAACGGGTGTAAAAGTATTCAATTGGGTAGCAACTATGTGGCGTGGTTCTTTAACTTTTGAAACACCTATGTTGTTCTCAATTGCCTTTGTGATTTTATTCACTATTGGTGGGTTTTCAGGGTTAATGCTAGCGATGACTCCTGTCGATTTTCAATATCACGATACCTATTTTGTTGTTGCGCATTTTCATTATGTATTAGTAACAGGGTCATTATTTTCTATCTATGCGGGAGCCTATTACTGGTTACCTAAATGGACTGGGCATATGTATAGCGACGCTTTATCTAAATGGCATTTTTGGTGTTCACTCATCTCAGTTAACTTACTATTTTTCCCAATGCATTTCTTAGGTTTAGCAGGTATGCCTCGTCGTATTCCTGACTATGCTCTTCAGTTTGCAGATTTCAATAAATGGGTAAGTATTGGCGGATTTGCATTTGGTTTATCACAGTTAATATTCTTAGTTGTTGTTATTAAGTGTATTCGTGGCGGTGAAAAAGCTGCGGCTAAACCATGGGATGGCGCTGAAGGGCTAGAGTGGGAAGTGGCAAGCCCTGCACCATATCATACGTTTTCTACACCACCAAAAATTGATTAGTAATGAGCTACTCGTCATTCATTATGACGAGTTAGTGATTTAATAAGGCGGTTAACGTGATAGAACAAAAAGCAGAAAATACTAAAAAGAATAAAACGGTATTAACTAAATTAATACTTATCGTATTTGGTATGTTTGGCTTTGGCTTTGCGTTAGTGCCTTTATATGATGTTTTTTGTGACATTACTGGATTAAACGGAAAAACAAATGAAACGGCAGCTAGTTATTCTGCCAGTGGAGTTGATACCTCTCGTACCGTTAACGTTCAGTTTATTAGTCGGATGTCTCAAGGAATTCCATGGAAGTTTGAACCCATTCAACGTGAAATTACGGTACATCCAGGTGAAGTGAAGTTTGTAACATTTTACGCTAAAAACGAGTCAGATAGAGCGATTGTAGGGCAAGCGGTTCCTTCTGTATCGCCAGGTTTAGCAGCAGCATATTTTCAAAAAATAGAGTGCTTTTGTTTTACCCAGCAGCCTTTGAAAAGTAATGAAGAAGTAGAAATGGGCTTACAGTTTTATGTTGATCCTGAGTTACCCGAAGATATCTCAACAGTGACCTTGTCTTATACTTTATATGATGTAACAGGCAAGGTTGACTCGTAAAAAGAATATTGCGTGTTTAGCTCATAATTAGGGGAAATTTAATGGCTACTAAAGAATATGAAAATTATTATGTGCCGGCTCAAAGTCATTGGCCAATAGTCGGTGCAGTTGCGCTATTTTTAATAGCAATCGGTGCAGCAAATTTTGTATCAAATATGAATAATGAAGAAAGTGGTGTAGGCGGTTATTTAGTTATTGCTGGCATTGGTTTAGTGGTTTATATGTTATATGGCTGGTTCAGTAATGTAATAAATGAATCTATGTCAGGTAAATATAGTCACCAAATGGACAACTCATTTCGACAAGGTATGAGTTGGTTCATTTTCTCAGAAGTTATGTTTTTTGCCGCTTTTTTTGGCGCGTTATTTTATGCAAGAACCTTATCAGTACCTTGGTTAGGTGGCGCAGGCAATAATGAAATGACAGGTGCAGTGTTATGGCCTGAATTTAAAGCTGTTTGGCCATTGATTACTACTCCTGGTGGCACAGAAACTACTCAGATGGGCTGGTACGGATTACCGCTAATTAATACCGTATTGTTATTAACATCATCTATTACCGCACATTTCGCTCATTCTGCTTTAGCAAAAGATAATAGAGAAGGCATTAAACTTTGGTTAGGTTTAACTATTGTTTTAGGTGTGGTTTTCTTATTTTTTCAAGTTCAAGAATATGCTCATGGTTATTCTGAAGAAATGCAGCTTTATTTAACAAGTGGTATTTATGGCTCAACTTTTTATTTATTAACTGGTTTTCATGGGATGCACGTAACTCTTGGTACCATAATGTTAATTGTTGTATTTATTAGAGTTTGGAAAGGGCATTTTAGCTCAACTAATGCCTTTGCATTTGAAGCAGCAAGTTGGTATTGGCATTTTGTTGATGTGGTTTGGGTAATATTATTTGTTTTTGTTTACGTTATATAAAGGTGAATTTTTAAAACATGAGCAAGGTAAATTGTGAGTATTTTACTTTGCTCTAGTTTTCGTTAATGGGGTGTAGGATTTGGTGTAATAAGCCCCGTCATAATTCCCACTAGTATTAATATAACAATGAATGCGGACATCATAACTCTTCGACCAATAAACTTAGACATTGATGGCTGATTAGGATCGTTTTTATTCATAATAATTAACGTTTTAAAGAGGTTGTAAACCATAAAAATCAAACAACCAACAAGTATTATTTTAATGATCAATTCGCCGTTTCCTATTGTTTTGTTTTAAGGAATTAATTGTTTGAAAAATCTGTTCTCAAACATTCGTCTGCCTTGGTTGATATTTACACTACTGGTTTTTATAGCATTAGTAAAATTAGGATTATGGCAAAGTGATAGAGCTATAGAAAAAGAAACTCGTTTGAAAAATATAACTCAATTGAGTCAAACCACAGCAATGTCATTAACTGAAATACAAAATTTTCCTTTAAAAGAGATAAACGATTATCCGATTAAACTTAAAGGTGAGTTTGAGCAAGACATTTTATTTCTTCTCGATAATCAAACGAATGAAGGGCAATTAGGTTATCGCGTTTATCAAGTTTTTACTGATCATAACCAATCTGTACTCGTGAACTTGGGTTGGGTTATGGGATCAATTAATCGTGCCGAGATACCTGATATAAAACCTATAAAAGGTGCTTTTGAAATAAATGGTCATATACGATTAATGGACAAAGGCATATTGTTAATGGAACAAAACTTTACTGAAGTTTCATGGCCTCTAAGAGTGCAGCAAGTAGAGTTAGATAAGTTTTCTACTGTGATTAAAAAAAATCTTTTACCTTTTATTGTGTATGTGAATGAAGAAGAAACATTAGGGTATAAGAAAAATTGGCAACCCATTGTGATGCCACCTGAAAAACATCGAGCATATGCATTTCAGTGGTTTAGTTTAGCGCTAGCCTGGCTAATTCTAATGTTTTGGGCTTCAATTAAATTTAATCGAACTTGTGATGAAGAAAATCCAATAAACGAAAAAGCTAATAATAAAATAAAGGATCTGGATGTATGAGTGATGTACAAAAACATAAATCTCGTCGTAATTTATTACTGGTAATAGCCGTGTTTGTTTTACCTATTGTTTTAGCTAAATTAGCATTAACTCAAAACTGGCTTGAATATGGAGTTACTAATAAAGGCACTCTTGTTGAAAATGAATTAACTTTACAAGAACTTGGTATTGTTGATGACGAATTAAATAACATGTGGTTAATTTTATATGCCTTACCTGACGATTGTAACGAACATTGCGAACAAACATTATTGAGCGTAAACAATACGCTTGTAGCTTTAGGAAAAGATAAACCAAAAGTTAGAAATGTAGCTCTTTATAAACATAGTTTATCTAGCGATCAACTAAGCCATTTAGACCAAGCAATATGGTCAGTTATCCCATCTCCTAGTAAGCAACATCTTCTTATTCAACAACCAACGGTATTATTAATCGACCCATTAGGTAATATTATTTTAGAGCATAAACCGCCTGAATTTGTCGAAGAACAGGCGATGTTTGGTAAAGGAATTCTTGCTGATATGAAGAAATTACTCAAATATTCAAAGATTGGTTAACTAGTAAATTGGTTAGGTATTTGTTCGATTAAATGTAGATTGATACACATTAAAATGGATAGTCGTGATGAGCCGTAACATTACAAATATAAAAACATTGGTGTTAGTTAGTATTTTATTAGCCATTATAGTCGTGAGTTTAGGTGCATATACGCGCTTGACTCATGCGGGGTTAGGTTGTCCAGATTGGCCTGGTTGTTATGGTTTTCATGATGTTCCACATACAAGTGAAGAAATATTAAAGGCAGAAGCAGCCTTTCCTGATCGGCCTGTAGAACCTGAAAAAGCTTGGAATGAAATGATCCATAGATACTTCGCAGGTGCGTTGGGTTTATTGATACTTCTTATTACCTTTTTATCAATTAAAAATAGAGAGGTAGGTAGTCCAGTATTTCTACCAATTTTGATCTTATGTGTTGTTACTTTTCAAGCAGCTTTAGGGATGTGGACTGTTACGATGAAGCTTATGCCTATTGTTGTTATGGCTCATTTATTGGGAGGTTTAACAACATTATGTCTGTTGTTTTTATTGTATTTGAGAATAAAGCGTTTTCATGTACGCGAAGGTAATACCTCATTAAGACGAATGGCCAAGTTTGGTTTGTTGGGTATTGTTTTACTTACAGGACAAATAGCTTTAGGCGGATGGACTTCTTCAAATTATGCGGCGCTAACTTGTACAGAGTTACCGATCTGCCAAGCAGGTTGGCAAGAACAGCTGACTTTTGAAGATTCTTTTGATTTGATTCCACCAGAATTAGAGACTTATGAATATGGGCATTTGAGCCATGCTTCACGGATTACTATCCATGTTATGCATAGGTTTGGGGCTATTGTTGTTTCTCTTTATTTACTGTGGTTGTCTTTCTTGGTAATGAGTAAGGCATCTTCATCTTTTTTCCAGCAAACTTCTTTGGCACTCGTTACCGTTTTAGTTTGTCAGGTTGGGTTAGGTATAAGTAATGTTCGGTTTTCTTTACCATTAGGCGTAGCGGTTGCACACAATGTGGTGGCTGCATGTTTAATGTTAACGTTGATCCTCCTCACGTACGGCTTACAGCGTAAAATATAGGGGTTAATATGAATACAACAACGTCAGAGTTAAACATCAAAGTTTCACATGCCACATGGCGTGATTATTACGACATAACTAAACCTAAGGTTGTCGCTTTACTGGTATTAACCGCATTAGTTGGGATGAGCTTGTCGGTTCCAGGCACTATTCCATGGCAACTCTTAATACCTGCTATGTTAGGTATAGGTTTATTATCTTCAGCTGCAGCGGCAATTAATCATATTGTTGATGAGAAAATTGATAGGGAAATGGGCCGAACCTATAATCGCCCTTTGCCTAATGGCAGGCTAACGTCAAAGAACGCCATTATTTTTGCGGTAAGCATTGCTGTTATTGGTTTTGTAACTCTTTATGGATTAGTTAATCCGCTTACAGCATGGTTAACTTTATCTGGGTTAGTAGGCTATAGCTTTGTTTATACCATGTATTTAAAACGTGCTACTTCTCAAAATATTACTATTGGTGGTTTAGCTGGAGCTATTCCTCCGTTACTGGGGTGGACTGCAATGACTAACGAAATCCATCCTCATGCTTTGCTTCTTGTTTTGATTATATTCACATGGACACCTCCACATTTCTGGGCATTAGCAATCCATCGTAAAGATGAGTATGCCAAGGTAAATATTCCTATGATGCCCGTAACTCACGGTGTCAGTTTTACTAAAACTCAAATTTTACTTTATACCGTTTTATTATTTGTTGTAGGTTTGCTGCCTTATTTAGTTGGTATGTGTAATTGGTTGTATTTAATTGGGGCTGTTT
The DNA here is from genome assembly GCF_030551755.1 of Pseudocolwellia sp. AS88. Taxonomy (GTDB): domain Bacteria; phylum Pseudomonadota; class Gammaproteobacteria; order Enterobacterales; family Alteromonadaceae; genus Pseudocolwellia. The sequence continues at coordinate 115,434 of NZ_JAUPEC010000004.1, read as the reverse complement.
CACTAAATTTAATTTTCTTTGCTTATGCATGGAAACTTAAATTTAATGCTGATGAAAACACTGCAATGGACACTTTTAGGTTTTCAATAATACATCTAATGTTACTGTTTATTATCTTGTTAGTAGATCATTACTTGTTGCCTTTATCTTGATGTATAGAATAATAGCCACTAAGGTTTACTATAAAGTAATGAGTCTAAAGTAAGTTATGAACAAAATTATATATGTTGTGGTTGCAGTAGCCGCATTGATCACCGGCGTTTTGATGTTTTCTCAGTTTAGCCAAGGACCTAAACCTGAATATGCTTTGTATTATGAGACAGAGCGAGTGATCAAGCCATTTAAAATGACAGACCATAACGACACAAGTTTTACTAACGAGCAACTTAAAGGTCAATGGTCTTGGGTGTTTTTTGGTTACACTTCTTGCCCAGATGTTTGTCCTACAACATTACAAGAGCTTAATTTTGTTTATGATGATATGAAAGCTATTGCCAGTAATACTCAAGTGATTTTGGTTTCAGTCGATCCTAAGCGCGATACAACAGAAAGACTTGCAGGTTATATTAAGTATTTTAATAGTGAATTTATCGCACTAAATAGTGGTCATGAGGTGTTGTTTCCATTTGCGCGTAACTTAGGTTTAATGTACGCGATTAATGATGGTGAACGCTCTGAAGATGGTATGTATACCGTAGATCATAGTGCATCCATAGTGCTTATTAATCCAAATGGAAACATATCTGCTATTTTTCAACCTCATCAGGTATTAGGTAAATTACCTACTGTAGAAGGCGATAAATTGGTAAGTGATTTTTCTAAAATAGTGGCATTAAATATTAAGTAACCTGAGTTCGGCCTAATATATTATTCTCTAACAGCTACTTTTACTTGCTTCATCGTTAAATTTTATAAGTAATAATTTTAATGAATTAAAACATTTTAAACCGAGTTCAGGTTAAGTAAATTTCATAAAATGGTGTGATACAAAATATCTAAAGCTTAATGTAATCATTACATTAAGCTTTTTTGATATATAACTATAGTGGATACCAGCTTCCATCTGCATTTAAAACAAACCAAGGTTGTGAAAACCAATAAAATCGACCTGACTTCTCTATACTGGGTGCCGTACAATTACTGCGAACTCTACCTATAGGCAAAGATTTAGAAAAAGTTAAAGTAAACTTGTCAGCGCTTATCCATTCAACTTCCTGCTTTCCTATTCCTGATATATAACAAGTTAATAAATTACGATTAAAGTCTTCAACTTTTACATTGAAAGTTACATCCTTAATGCTGCTGTAAGTTGTAATAGGGCTCTGATGGTTACTTGTATCTGTAATTAACATTGATAAATCAAGTGGCATTGAATAAAGCTTATCTTTTAGACTTGCTATTTGATCATAAGGTTGAGAAGCAGGAAAACGAGGAATAGCGGTTAAATCTGTACTTAGTCCTACTGCTCCAGATTGTTGTGTAAAGGCAACAAAATCATTTTCATTTAACCAATGTTGTAACTCAGATGTATATTCACCATAAGGGTAAGCAAAGAACTTAAAGCTTTTCCCTGTGTGCTCTTCAATAATTGATTCTGCTAAAAGTAAATTATTGGTTTGTTGCGTGAACCATTCTTCTTTTGATTTGTTTTTGGTTTGTCTAGCAAACGAGTCATGAGTTAAGCCATGATTGGCTATCGTTACTTGTTGATTCGGTAAATCTGACAGTGTGGTGATTTGATCCCATGAAAGATAAGGTTTGGGAGATGAGTTGATTAATTGAGGATTAATAAAGATTGTGTAAGGAAACTTAAATTTATCCAGTATAGGCTTAGCTTGCGACAAAATATTGCTATAGGCATCGTCAAAAGTTATCGCGACCGTTTTATCTGGCAAGCTTTGTTTGTTTTTTAATGCGTTAACTAACTGAGGTAACGGGATCACATTAAATTGTTCATCAGCTAAATATTGTAAGTGAACTTCAAATTGTTTTGGAGATATTGACGTGCTTTTTGGCGTAGAGTCACTTACATGATGATACTGTAAGATTACTGCTGCTTTACTGGTAATAAATAATGAAGATATTAGAGTACATATAAAAAATAGGAAAGTGAGCTTTTTAATGAGCATGTTAATCTCTCGTTCAGGTAAGGTGAATATAATAATGTGCAAATGTTACATCACTTATCTATTATTAAATGACTAATATTAATCTAGATAAGTACTTATTGTCAGACGTTTAATTAAGAAAATGTTTCTAAGTTGATGAACAAAGTTAAGATCGATAACGTTGTGTTATTAGACCGTTAAATTATTACCTATCGTCGTATTATATGAGATAGAGATGGGACTTTTGTATAAATAAACGTTACAGTTTAAATTTCCCGAGTAGACAACCGTATTAAGGAACTAAAATGGAAGTGAAATTAGCCGATAGCAATTCAAATATTCAAGGAATAGCGGCTGTTCTTCAACAGTTACGCACTCAGTTTCCCGTTGCTTATATCAAAACACAAATCCGTGAACAAATGGAAGATGGCTACAATATCGCTTACATAGAAGAAAATGGCGAAATAGTATGTGTAGGTGGTTTTGTTATAGGTCAAAAGCTTGCTTGGGGTAAGTATCTATATATAGATGACTTAATAACAAATGAGAACGCACGTTCTAAATCTGCAGGTGCGGTTATGGTTAAATGGCTTAAAGAGCATGCTAAGGCTAATGGTTGTCAGCAATTACATATAGACTCTGGAGTACAGCGTTATATGGCTCATAAGTTTTACTTACGTGAAGGCTTTATTATTGCTAGCCATCATTTTTCCATGAGCCCACTTTAAAAATTAATATTTTCTTCTTTGAAATATATTAAGTAGTCGATTAGCAAACATACCGATATACCCGTATGCAGCTAATAAAATGGCTGGTATCAAAAAACACAACCCTACTATTTGCCAGTAATGATGAAAATAGTAGCCAACAAAAATAAGTAAAGCACCAATAATAAAAAGGCCAAGCCCACGCATAAAAAATGACAAGCTGCGTTGCGGGTTTTGGCCTAGTTTTTCTAATAGTCTATTCAATGATTAAACTGAGTTTAAAAGGGCTTAATAGTAAGAGTGTTCACCACGTTCGTGCTCAGTCATATCTTTAACACCTTTAATTTCGTCACCCATAACTTCAATTAACTGTTTCTCAATACCATCTTTCACCGTTACATCAATCTGGCTACAGCCATTACAACCACCACCAAACTGTAGAATGGCATAACCATCTTCGGTTATTTCCATTAAAGTACACTCGCCACCATGGCCAGCTAACTGTGGGTTAACTTCTGCTTTCAAAAAGTAATCAACACGCTCAAATAATGGAGCATCATCGCCTACTTTACGTAATTTTGCGTTAGGTGCTTTTAGTGTTAACTGTGAACCCATTTGATCTGTTGTAAAATCAATCTCAGCGTCTTCTAAGAAAAGCTTACTTGCACCATCTATATAAGCGGAAAACTTCTCAAAAGGTAGTTCAATATCTTCAGGCTCAACAGCGTCAGCAGGACAATAAGAAACACCACATTCAGCGCTAGCTGTTCCTGGGTTTACAACAAATACGCGAATACTTGTACCCTCAGCTTGTTGTGATAATAACTTAACAAAATGCTCTTGTGCGGTTTCAGAAATATTGATCATAGCTTTATTCTACTCTCTCGATATGCGTTAACAGAAAAGATGAAAATACCTGAGTAAAACACTCAAGTATGTACATTTTACTCTCCAAAGATGATTGGTGCTAGTGGTAGATTAAAATAAAAGCTCTAATTTCACTGTTAAGCCTAGTTTAGACGTTAATATTTTGTTATTTTTACTAGCTATAAGTCGAGTTTTTAAGATGATTCTTAACAGCTTGGCATCACTTTAAGGATGATTGAATGTCTTTTTCCCGCACAACTATTATAGTTTTATCATTTTTCTTTGTATTTTTAGCTCAGGCTGCATCTATTACTGAATATTTACCTGAAGGTCATGTTTATAAAAAAGAAATTCCTACACCTCACGATATTTTAGGTTTTGGTCTAGGTGAAAGACATATCCGATACGATCAACTTTATAGCTATATTAAGGCTGTAGATAGTAACTCAGCGCTTGTTCAAACAAGCGTTATGGGGAGAACAAATCATTTTAGGGAGCAATTACTTGTTACTATCACAAGTGAAAAGAATCAGGCTAATTTAAATGATATTTTAAATTCCAGAGCTGATTTCTCAATTAAAAAAGCTGATGAACCTTTAGTTATTTGGTTAGGTTATAGCGTACATGGCGATGAACTAAGCGGTGCCAATGCAGCCCTTGCTGTAATTTATCATTTAGCAGCAAGCCAAAATCAGTCGGTAAAAACATGGTTAGACGACACTATTATTGTAATGGAACCTAGCAGTAACCCCGATGGAATGGACAGATTTGTTAGCTGGGCTAGCGATAATAAAGGCACAGTTACTAATCCAGATCCTAATCATATTGAACATCATCAAGGCTGGAGAACCGGGCGCGGGAATCACTTTGAGTTTGATTTGAACCGTGATTGGTTGTTACTTTCTCAGGTTGAAACGCGAAACAGAATGACATATTTTCAACGCTATCAACCAAATGTTGTGGGGGACTTTCATGAATTAGGCTCAGATAAAAGTTACTTCTTTCAACCAGGAGTTGCTTCACGTATTAACCCACTAACCCCGAAAAACAATATTACTCTGACACACCTAATGGCAACTTATCACGCTAAAGCATTAGATAAGGAAAATCATTTATATTTTAGCCAAGAGCAATTCGACGATTTTTATTATGGTAAAGGCTCTACTTACCCCGATATTAACGGCAGTGTCGGCATTTTATTCGAGCAGGCCAGTAGCATGGGCATGCAAATCGAAACTGGTAGTGGAATACTTACACTAGAATATGGCATTAAGAATCATGTGCTTACTTCCCTTTCTACTATTGAAGGTGCTTGGGTTAATAAAGATAAGTTTATTGAACATAGGAAATCGTTTTATAAAAATGTTGAAAAAGAAGTTAAAGAAGAAAACTTTAATGGGTATTTAATTACTGAAAAATACGATCATTATCGTTTAACAAGTTTCTTAAATAAATTGAAGCAACATCATATTGATGTGTACCAATTAACTGATGACTTTAAAGTTAAATCTACTGTATTCGATCCCGCTTACAGTTATTACATCCCGTTAAATCAACCAAAATTTAAAGTCATCAAAACTTTATTTGATACACCAACCACATTTGAAGATAACACCTTTTATGATGTTTCAGGTTGGACTTTACCTTTAGCTATGAATATTGAGTTTCATAAGATTGATAGTACCCGAGGATTGGAGCTTGCTAAATCTCCTTGGAAAGAAACAGCAGAACAATCCAATTTAACAACAGAAAACCCAAGCCTAACAAGTTCAGCATATGCCTATATATTTGAATGGAATGATTTCTTAGCACCTAAACTACTTAATCAATTACTGAGCTCTAATATTAAAGCTAAAGTTGCCATTGAAGGTTTTACTAGCGTCATTAGAGGTAAAGAACAACAATTTGAAGCAGGCAGCATTGTTATTCCTACGGCTTTGCAAACAGAAAGCCATTGGCAAAAGAGCTTAAATGAACTTGCTCAAAAAAATCATATTGCGCTTACTGCTTTAACTTCAGGATATACAGCACAAGGTGTTGATCTTGGCAGTCCATCTTTAAAAAATCTTAAGTCGATTAAGGTGTTACTGATTGGTGGAAAAGGGGTGTCTGAAACAGAAGCGGGAGAAATTCTTTTTTACTTAGACGATACCTTAAATATTCCTATAACCGTTGTAGAAAAAGATCGCTTAGATAACATTGAGTTAAATGATTACACACACATTGTAATGGTTAATGGAAACTACCAAACATTAAGCCCTATTGTTGTTATTAAATTAGAAAGTTGGTTAAAAGCTGGCGGTGTTGTTTTTGCGCAAAAATATGCAGCGCAATGGTTATCAAGTAAAGATATTTTAAAAGCGTCGTTTGTCAGTAGGAATCAAATTAATCAATTGTTTGACACCTCAGAGCTTACTTATAAAGATAAAGATTATTTAGCTGCTAGAAAACGCATTGCAGGTGCTATTTATGAAACAAACTTAGATACAACTCATCCGCTAACTTACGGTTTTAATAAAGCAAAACTACCAGTATATAAAAATAACACTTTGATTATGGAGCCTTTGCATTACCCATTTACAAATGTTGGAACTTACTCTTCATCGCCTTTACTAAGTGGTTATACTGATAAGAGCTTGATCGCTAGAATTGCAAACACATCTTCTTTAGTTGCGCATAATGTTGGAGAAGGGCGTGTTATTGCAACTACTGATAATTTTGTTTTCAGAGGTTATTGGTATGGTAGTGCAAAATTGTTAGCGAATAGTTTATTTTTTGGTAAGGTATTTAGCGCTCCTGCAAAGCGCTAAGTTTCAAAAAGACATTTATGATCACCAATCGAGAATATACTGTAGCGCTAGATTATTCAGTTATGCTAACAAGTTGAGGGATTAAGGTGATTGGTTAATTTACTAATCACCTTCAGTTGATAGATTTAAACTCTAATCTATTACCGCTTGGCTCTCTTATCATCATATGTTGAGAAGGACCTTTATAAAAAAGCTCTGGTGCAAACTCTATAACAACTCCTGGTACTGTCTTAAAACGTTCATACAATATATTTAAAGATTCTATATTTTTAACTGATATGGCTAAGTGGTGTAAACCTACGTTATTCTTTCGATCAAAACTTACGGCTTCATCAGGTTTGATGGCTTGCCAGAGTGTAATTAGCATTGCGCCATCACTAACAAAACTTGCTGGGTAAGAAGTGTCTTTGCCTTTTAGCTCCCAACCTAAAGTATCAACAAAAAAACTCGTTGAAGCGTTTAAATCAGTAACCGTTAATCCTACATGGTTAAAACCGGTAGTTAAAATGGCATCTTTTGCTGATAAGTTCAGGCTGGTGAATAAAGTAAGAGTGATTATAAGTAAACGAATAATATGATGGTTCATGATTTTAAGTACGTAAATGATTGATGCTAAAACAGACCTGATCAAACGTAATTAAATTTTATAGATAAGACTTATTTTTCAATACTGAACCTCTTATTCCTATGAATTAAATTATTAATGAAGATTATTCAGATTTGGGCAATGCAATAGTTACGCTCATCACCGATACTATTTCTACACCATTTCTCTTAAGTAATGTAGATATTTCATTAACCGTGGTACCAGTGGTAACTACATCATCAATTAAAATGACATGTTTGGGTAATTCCATTATTTGAGTATTTATAGCAAATGCATTCTTAATGTTTTTACGTCTTTCTGTTCCCGTTTTACCGACTTGTGCTTCAGTCTCTAATATGCGGCTAATGACATTGTTTTTATATTTTATGCCACTGTACTTAGCAAACTTTTTAGCAATTAAGTGAGCTTGGTTATAACCTCTAAATTGCCATTTAGTCAGATAAAGAGGAACAGCTAATACAAGTTCAGGTTTTGGTTGGTCATTTAATTTGTTGATACTTTTGATATTGGTTTGCCAACTATCATTAAGAAGCCGAGCTAATAAACCCGCTAACTCAAACCTACCGTTATATTTTAATGAACCTATCCACTGACTATAAGGCCAAGTATGGGGAGATAATGAATACAAATGATCAAAAGCTTGCTTTGGTATTAACTTATTAATGGCAGGCCAATTAAGCAAGTCAGAAGATATGATAGGATAATTAAAAGTAGGTAAATCTTGTAAACAAAATTGACAGATTAGAGGGTATTCTTGGCATTTATTTCCACATAAATCGCATGATGATAAAATCAATGACGACCTATGTATAAACCGTTTAAGGGTATTAATATAACTATATGTACCACGTTTAAAACTTACAGTATCAAATTCCATTTTGAACAGCCTTCAAGTAAACTTAAACCCATTTAAATCAGTATATAAATAAAATGAGTAATTCGCTAACTACAACTCGATATCCCACTAAAAATAATCACAAAGACACCTCAAATATCCCGTTAGTTTTTATTCATGGTTGGGGGCTTAACTCTGCTGTTTGGCAACCTACGATTAAAATTTTACAGCAAGACGTTGATATTATAACAGTAGATCTTCCAGGCTTTGGGTTAAACATAAACCATAAATTAAATGACTATTCATTGGAGAATGTTGCTAATGAAATCCAATCAGCAGTTGGTATGCCTGCTATTTATGTTGGTTGGTCATTAGGTGGTTTAGTTGCTACACAGTTAGCATTAAGTTTTCCCGAAAAAGTGTTAGCTTGCGTAACTGTAGCTAGTTCCCCATGTTTTCTCAGCCAAGAACGTGAAGCCTCATCATGGCCTGGTATATTACCTAGTGTGCTAACTATGTTTTATCAACAATTAGCACAAGACACTAAAAAAACTTTAGAGGGTTTCTTAAAGATTCAAGCAATGGGGAGCCCAAATATAAGACAAGATATAAAAACGATTCGAAATCTCGTGATGCAATATCCTGTACCTACTGAGCAAACTTTAAGTGACTCATTACAATTACTTGAGAAGGTCGATCTACGTAATGACTTATCAAGGTTAACCTTACCTTTTTTACGCTTATATGGCAGGTTAGATAGCTTAGTTCCAAAGGCAGCAATTGCACAAATAGATGATTTACTTCCTAATAGCGACAAACATATTTTTGATAAAGCTTCCCATGCTCCATTTATTTCTCATGGTGATGAATTTAATGAGGTGCTCTTGTCATGGGCGCAAAAACATCTATAAAATTTCAATTGAACTTTTGAAGACGAATAAAGCCTAAACTATTACTTTAGGATTATCCTACATTTAGGTTTTATCTTGGTTATAAAGGGGCCATAACATTTACTTTTTGGCGTTTATGGTTAATAATTAAACTATGGGCACGCGTTAAAAATACAAATATTTTTCTTCAGACATAACATTTAAATTATATGTTTTATGAAGAGAAATTAGGAGGCATTTATGGAAATACAATCTGCATTTAGCAGTGGATTACAAGGTTTTCAAAAAGCGAATGAAGACGCAAGTAAAGCGGCATCAGATATAGCGGCGAGTACATCTTATCGCTCTGAATCTTTACAACAAAGTGAAACGACAGCAACAGCACAATTACAAACGCAAACACAACCAGATTTAACACAGTCGATTGTAGATTTAAAAGTTGCTGAATTCCAAGCGAAAGGTTCTGCTAACGTTATAAAAACTGCTGATGAAACCTTAGGTACTTTACTGGACGTTCGAGTATAAAATGAACATCACACCGCATGTTAATCCGTTACCTGTTGCTACGGCGGTTAACCCGCCTACGGATAACTTGCGTCAAGAAAATGCTAGCCGACCTATTATTACTGCACCCACTCAAACCAATGGTTCGCCTGCAGAAAAAGGCACAGCTGATAAGCACAAGGCATCTGATCAATCAGGTGATCAGTTTAATTTTACTGAGTTACAAAAGTCTGCTGAGAAAAATGCTAACCAAATTGCTGAAAGATCGGGGCGAGGTGAGCAAGAGCACAATCAAGAAAACAATCAAGAAAGTGCTAATCAAAGCTCAGAAGAAAAACCTGAAAATAGCCAAGAAAGTGTAGAAGCGGTTCAAAACGAAAAAGAGATCCAACAACTTAAGGCGCGTGATCAAGAAGTTAGAGCTCATGAATTAGCGCATGCCTCGGTAGGAGGAAGCGCAACTGGCTCTCCTTCGTATGAATTTGAAATAGGCCCTGATGGTAATAAATACGCTGTTGCTGGAGAAGTTTCTGTAGACTTATCGCCAGTTCCTGATGACCCACAAGCGACTATCGCTAAAATGGAACAAGTATACGCAGCGGCACTTGCGCCTGCTGATCCGTCTGCTCAAGATTTAAAAGTTGCGGCACAAGCTGCAGATCTAATAGCCCAAGCTCAAGTTGATTTAGCAACTGTAGAGTTAGATGAAAGTGAGGGTAATAATCAGCCACAAAAAGCATCACCTTATATTGGTAATAGTGGTGTATTTCGTGATGAAGCCAGTTCAGAAAGTCAAAGTAGGCTATTTGACACGCAAATAAGCCAAACCTTGAAAGCTCAAGAAGAAGTTGCACCTTCAATTTCTAATGATGTGAAAGCAAGATCTGAGCGTATAGAGGGTTATTACTCAAATATTATACAAGCTTATGAGAAGCAGCCATCGCATCAGTTTGAGTTAAGTGTTTAAGTTTTTCTAGTTAATAAAAAACCCGCTAAAAAGCGGGTTTTTTATTGCATCATTTTTGTTAAATACTCAATAACTTTGCGTTTAACCTAAATACAGTGAACTAAATTCCGTAAGTTTCTCTATACTGTTTGATGCTATTTAAGCTATCAACTAAACTCGGATCTTCATCTACTTTCTCTTCTAAGTACGTAATTAAATCAGCTAAAGTTACGATTGAAATAACTTGTGTACCAAAATCACGTTCAACTTCTTGAATCGCTGATAGTTCGCCTTTGCCTTTTTCTTGGCGATCTAAAGCGATAAGTACACCTGACAACTCAGCACCATGGGCTTTAATAATCTCCATTGATTCACGAATAGCTGTACCTGCGGTAATTACGTCGTCAACCAACATAATTTTACCTTCAAGTGGAGAGCCTACTAAAGAGCCACCTTCACCATGAGTTTTAGCTTCTTTACGGTTAAAGCAATATGGAATGTCTAAATTATGATGATCGGCTAAAGCAACTGCTGTAGTTGTAGCAATAGGAATACCTTTGTAAGCCGGTCCAAAGAGTAAATCGAACTCTATTGACGAATCAGCTAAAGCGGACGCATAATAACGACCTAACTTAGCTAAATCACCGCCAGTATTAAACAAACCAGCATTGAAAAAATATGGGCTTGTTCGGCCAGATTTTAAAGTAAATTCACCAAAGCGTAATACGTTTTTAGCTAAAGCAAATTCAATAAATTCACGTTGATAATTTTTCATTAATTTTTTGTCCTAATTAACTTAAAGCTGATTTTTGAATATCAAATAACTCGTTAATACCCGCTTTAGCTAGTGTTAGCATTTCTTGCATTTCGTCAAAGCTAAACGGTTCTTCTTCTGCTGTACCTTGAACTTCAATTAACTTACCTGTGTCTGTCATTACAACATTCATATCAGTTTCAGCAACGGAATCTTCAGGGTAGTCTAAGTCAGCAACAGCTTCGCCTTTGTATATACCAACTGATACAGCAGCAATCATGTGCTTAAGTGGGTTAGTTTTAATGATGTCTTTAGCACGCATATAGTTAAGGGCATCAACCAATGCAACACAAGCACCTGTGATAGAAGCTGTACGAGTACCGCCGTCTGCTTGAATAACATCACAATCGAAGCTAATTGTGTTTTCACCTAATGCTTTTAAATCAACAGCAGCACGTAAAGAACGAGCGATTAAACGTGAAATTTCTAGTGTGCGACCGCTTTGTTTACCGTTTGCAGCTTCACGTCTCATACGTGTATGTGTTGAACGCGGTAACATACCATATTCAGCAGTTATCCAACCTTTACCTTGGCCTTTTAAAAAACGAGGAACACCTACTTCAACTGAGGCAGTACAAATAACTTTAGTGTCGCCAAATTCGATTAATACCGAACCTTCAGCATGTGCAGTGAATTGACGAGTAATAGTAACTGGGCGGATTTGCCCTAGTGTTCTGCCGCTTGGACGCATGTTTAAATTCCTAACATTAAATAATTGCCGAGCATTATAATCGTTCGGCTTGTAATTTGACATAATGAGGTGCTAAATATTCTTTATATTAAGAAGAATTAAAGCTGTTATTACGTTTACTTATACTTCGCTGCGTCTAGTCATATCTAATAATGAGTAAGTTTTTATAAGCTCTAATGTAAGTAACTATAAGGTTTTTAGTACGTTAATACTTGTATTGCCAATATAAATAATATTCTTCAAATAAATCCATCTCTGAAAAACGCTTTGTAGTATTTCCATAACTAGATATCGTCATAAAACAAAAATAATTAATATTTTCCTCAATGAATTTTAATTCCTGCTGAAGTCCTACATTTACAGTGATGACGGGGATATAGCTTTATGTTTATGCTTGTAAATAAACTTATGGGTTAATTGTTATTGTGTTGTTAATTAAAGAGGGCGTATACATTATGCAACTATATCGATATATTAAATTTTATTAACGCTTCAATATGTATAATTAAGTAATTAAAAACATACAAATAGCGGTGTTTTTATATAGCTCACCTATCTTGTATGATTGATTTTCCTAACATTTAAATTGTTGATTTGTGATATATGAAATTAGAAATTTGTTGAAGTTGATGCATTGAGTTAAATTGTTTTCAAGTCATTATTTTAAACTTAAAACAGCAGCGTTAAAGAGTAGTGGAAGGGAATCCGGCCACTTGGTTCATTAAAGTCAAATGTATACATTTGTTAAAATGTAGTTGGTCTCATTTAAACCAGTTTTACAAGGTATGTTATGAAAGCAAATTTTGCGCGATTAAAATCAAATTGGATATTGTTAATTGTTAGTATGTTTTTTTCTACAGGAGGTCAAACTTGGGCACAAAGCTCAACACTTGAGTTTGAAAAAGCTACGTTAGTAAGTAAGTTTTTAAAACATGTAAGTTGGCCTGAAGAAGATAGGCAATCGGCATTCATTGTTGGTGTATATAATGATGCCGAAAAATATGAATATTTTAGTGATTTTTTTGCCTACAAAGGTATTAAAGGTAAAGATATTATAGTTCGCTTGGTTAAAGATGTTGATGAAGCTAAAGCCGTTAATATTTTGTATATATCTTCATTATCAAATAAAAGAAATTTATCAATATTAGTAAATAAGATTAGTGGTTCACATGTTTTAATTATTACCGAAGGCACTAAATTGAACTCTGATATGATGGTGAATATTAAATATAATGAACAAAGATCGAACATGATTTTTGAGGTTAACTATCCCAATATTATTGATGAAAAGTTAACCATGCCTGAATTATCTTATTTTATGGATGAAAAGAACAACCAGAACTTACTATCAGCAAGTCCTACCTTTTTATTAGAAACCCAAAAAAAACAAAAGTTAATAGAACAACAGGCACTTGAAGCTAAAGTTATAAAACAAGAAGCGTTATTAGACCTATTAAATCATAGGTTGAAATTAAGTGAAGAAAGCTCAGAGAAATATAATTTTGTTTTAGAAAAACATTCGGAACGTTTAAAAATCGCGCAACAAACAATCGCTAAAAAGAATAGTGAAATTAAGACGAAAAATGAGGAGTTACAGAGCTTAGAAAAGCAATTGCAAGATCAAAAATCACAATTAGAAATGAATAAGCAAGATTTGCACGTAGCTGATGAAGGAAAAATTGAAGAGCAAGAGAAAATAATAATAGATTTAACTGCCAATTTAGAAAAACAAAAACGAATGGCAAATAATACTGCAATAAAGCTAACAGGTATGACTCAAGATAATAAGAATTTATCTATTTATAAAATTTTATTTTATATTTTTCTTATTATGTTGGTTATTGCTTTAATTATTACGTACATGATGTGGAATAAAGTTAAAAATGCTTCGACACAAAACACTCAATTATTAAAGAATGATGATAATTTATTATTGTCAGTTAGAGAGAATCAATTAATTAAATCAGAAAATATTGCTGCTTTAGGGTATATAGCCTCTGATATTACCTATGCAATCAGTTTATCTTTAGATAACCTCAAGGATCAACTTACATCAGCCGATGATATTAAAAAAGCTGAAATACTTAAACCTGTAGTGACTTTATTAGAACATTTTAACCTTATTGCGGCAGATCAAGATGAAACTCATATTCAGAATTTTGACGTAATTGCTTACGCACAAAAAATGATGATGCTTTATGATTTTGAATTTGATCAAAGTGATATTGATTATCATTATTCAGGTGAAAAAGAATTAATGATTAAGTCAGTTCCTAGCTATATTGCATTAGCCTTATTAAATCTAATTAATAACTCATTAAAACACGGTTTTGATAATAACGGTAAAGGTAAAATAGCTTTGAAAATTGAAAAGGGTGCGAAGGGTGGAGCTAAAATCACTTATATTGATGACGGTAAAGGAATGAATAAAAGTACATTAGAACAAGTGTTTAAACCTTTTTTTACTACTCGTAGTGATCGTGGTTATGTAGGTGTGGGTATGAGCACGACTTATGACCTGATCAAAAATAAACTAGCGGGCGATATCAAAATAAAAAGCCAAGAAGGTAAGGGTACATCAGTAATTATTACCTTACCTTAATTGTAGTTTAGTTAAATTTAAACACCTAATGAATGCTAATAACGTCGAGTAATTTAAGTACGATTATTTTATTACTCGATTTTTACAACATCAGTTATTCCTTCCAAAATAAAGGAATTTATTTCCTTAATATTCTACTGCTCGACACATTTTTAAATTCCTAACATTAAATAGTTAAAAGCTTGAATAAGAGAAGTACGAGCAATACTAGCGCCATTTACCTCATTCGGGCATAATTATACCAAATATTTTATTAGGCTAAATTATGATCCATAGTATGACTGCATTTTCACGTGTTGAGGTGAAAGGTGATTGGGGCAACGCCGTATGGGAAATTCGTAGCGTAAACCAACGATTTTTAGAAACATACTTTAGGCTCCCAGAGCAATTTCGTAGTATTGAACCTGTATTAAGAGAACGTTTTAGAAAGCAATTAAACCGCGGTAAAGTTGAATGTAACCTTCGTTTTAATGCTAATGCATCTGAAAAGAACAATCTAACGTTAAATAAAGATTTAGCACTTCAGCTTATTGAACATGCTGGTTGGATAAATGAACAAACACTCAATAGTAAACTTAATCCTGTTGAGATTATGCGTTGGCCGGGTGTTATGGAAGCTGAAGAAGCTGACATGAGTAAAATCCAAACAGAAATATTAGCTGGTTTTGATCAAGCCCTTACAGACTTTATTGCTGCAAGAGCAAGTGAAGGCGAAAACATGAAGCAGTTAATTGAACAACGTCTTGATGGAATAACTGCTGAAGCTGAAAAAGTAAAAGCTTTCATGCCTGAAGTTATTGAATGGCAACGTAACCGCATTATCGATAAATTCAATAGCGCTAAAATAGAACTAGAATCAACTCGTGTTGAACAAGAGTTAGTTTTACTTGCACAAAAGATGGATGTTGATGAAGAAATAGACCGCTTATACAGCCATGTAAAAGAAACCAAAAGTATTCTTAAAAAAGGTGGCGCTCAAGGTCGCCGTTTAGACTTTATGATGCAAGAGTTTAACCGTGAAGCAAATACACTTGGCTCTAAATCAATCAACTCAGATATCACAAACTCAGCTGTTGAATTAAAAGTCTTGATTGAGCAAATGCGTGAGCAGATCCAGAATATAGAATAGTTCATCGCTGATAATTTGATCTCAATGTTAAAAATCCTGTTGATTCAATTCAACAGGATTTTTTAGTTTTAGGAGATAGATTTTAACTATATAAAGTCTAGCTTAAACTGAAATTACCATTCTTGGTATTGCGTCTTTGCTGCTATCTATTTGTGGTGTACATAAAAGTATTCTGCCTGACTCAATTTGCGCTTGCTCTACAACGTGATCTTTAAAAGCTTGCTCGCGTTGGTCGCCTATATCTTTGAGTGTTTTGATTTCTTCAGGCGTTAACTTTTGTCCTACAGGTAAACCAATGTCGCCAGGTACGCTGATAGCACAAATTTTTACACGGGTATCTTTTCTATCTTTCATTAAAGCGGCAAACTGTTGTATGTATATTTGCTGCTTTTCATTAAGTTCTACTTGCTGAGGATCGTATGGAAGGTCTTCAAAACGCAACTTCAATATGAACTCTCCAGCCGTCATAGCAACCGATACTATGTTGGCGTATGGTACAAAGGTTGTCATTAAATAGTCTTGTGTAGCAGACATTACGGCTTTTTTGGTAATAAGTGCTATAAAGCTACTAATACCGAATGATGGCGATGATGTTTTACCTGATAAGGGTACATCAAGAACTAGATCACCATTACCATCTTTAAGCATACCTAAAGCAACATTGAAGGGGATGCCTACTTGGTCTTTCACTACGTTGACTTCGTCATTAGCTGCAGCTGTTTCAAGGCCATTTATATTGATATTAACGTCGCCATCTATTTCGTCGTCAACTAAGGTAACGTCGAGTTTTGTGTTTAATTGCCCACTTTTGAGAACAAGTTTTAATGCATCTTTCATGTAGGTAGAAACATCAGGTAAAGATAATTCGTTTAGGTTACCTTTAAGGTGATAAGTTTTTTTAGTGGCAAAAGGTTGGATAAAACCTTCGAATGCGAAGTTTGCGTATCTGTTACTTCTACCTTTTAACAATATAGGTGTTTTGTTATTGGCATTTTCTTTAATATTACTAAGTTTACCTACAGAAAGTTCATCTATCATGAAGCTGCGCTTATAAGTAGGATTTACACTATTATCAATGAAATTGATTTGATTGGTATTAATAACATTGATTGCATTTAAGCTAATGTAAAACGGCGCTTCGGTGCTAATTGGCTCGACAGGTTTCTCCTGCGCTATTTCTGTTTTCTTAGCTTTCTTTGATTTCTTAGTTTTTTTATTACTAACTACTTTCGTCGTTTTGTCTGCAACTTTTATTTCTTGAGATTCTTGTATAGTGGGTTCAGCTTTGTTGGCTGTTGCTATGTTAACTAAGTTAGCTAAGACTTTGTCTTTATTTAGAATAATATCGCCTTTGATTGTGTCGATATTAATTTCGTTCAGTGATAAAGCAACTGCTGAACCATTGATATCTGTTATACTTATGTTGTCGATGGTCGCAACAGGCGGTAGTTCCGTAGCATTGGTTTGTGAGAACAGTAGTTGCTTAATATTTAATGAATCTACAAGAACAGAAAGATCTGCTTGAATATTTCCTGTTGGATTATCTGATAATTTTGGCGATATATTACTTAGGTTTAATTCCTCAAAAAAGAGGATTTTAGGTAAGTTGGTGTGGTCAGCTTCATTATTCTCCGTAGATACTTCTGGTAATGCTTCTATAGAGGCTTTAGTTAAAATAAACTGAGCTTGCGCATCAATACTTTTTATTTGATCTTTTTGCTGCGCATTTTTACCCATATTTATAGAGAAGCCAGTCATACTATAAAGTAGGTTATCTAAATGAATGCGTTGCCCTTGAGTGTATGCAGCGAGATTTTTAGTAGTTAAATCTGTGCTGTTAACATTAACCTGTATTTCATTTTTAGGTAATGTATCAGTTCCTGTAAATTCATCTTGGCTTATGTCTACTGATAAATTATCAATGTTGTATAGCAAACTACCTAAGTTAACACGTTGTTCTTTTGTGTTAGCACTTAAGTTATTGGTTGATAATTGAGTTGCCTTAATCGTTGCATTAATTTTACTGGCAGGCGTCCCTTTGGGTTCTGTAGTGTTAAGTTCACTTTGGTCAATATTTACTGCAACTTCATCCATATTATAGGAAAAGTCATCTAAATGAACACTTTGCTCTTTGGTATCGGCTTTAAGGTTTGTAGTTGATAATTGAGTTTTGTGAATTGTCGCATTAATTTTATTCGCGGCAGTAGCTTGTGGTTGTGTAGGGTTTACTTCACTTTGATCAAAACTAACAGCCACACCGTCCATACTATAAACAAAATCATCTAGATTTATATTTTGCTCTGCGTTTTTCGCTTTTAAGTTGTTGGCAGTTAACTGCGCGTTATTAATTTTTGCTGTGATTTTACTTGCAGAATGTTGATCATCATCCGTTTTACTCATGCTAAGTGCCATGTCACTAATCACATACATTAAATTATCATAATTAATATGTTGTTCTTGAGCTTCTACAATAATGCTTTCAGTGGTTAATTTGGTATTTTCTATATTAACTTTTATAGCCTTATTGGTAATGGTGATATTTGGTGTGCTTGAAAAGGAAAATAAGCCACTCAGAGTTTCTACCGGTTGAATAAGATGGTTGATTTTATCAAGCGAATACTCACTTACATTGAGGGTACTATTAATATTGCCTTCATTGTTTTCTAAATTAAGTTGGCTGGTGAGATTTATTTTTGCATCATCAAGTAAAGACGTGAGTTCAATAGTTGCAGATTGCTGAGTTTGGCTTGCTTGAACATTACTTACCAGCAGTTTCTTTATATTAAACTCGTGAGCATTTCCGTCGACTAAAGCCGTTATTATTGCATTTGATAACAGTAAACTTTCAAGCTGAACTTCAAAAGCTGAAGGCTCTGTTGATACTTCTTCAGCTGATTCACTTGTATTTTCTTCTACTGCTAATTCTTCTTCACCAGCTTTAGACTCTTTAGGTGTGAGGTTAACTCCTGCAACAATCAGGTCATTCTGATTTTTATCTATTTTTACCAATACACCATCAATTAAAAATTCTTCTAACTCTATTATTTTGAAAGGTACTTTATGTAAGGCTATTTGTAATGCTAATTGATCGGTTTTAAATACCACTTCATTATCTTTGAATAGAACTAAATCGTTAATATCTATACGTGTTAGGAAGGGGTTGTAGCTGATATAAGCATCTTCAGATAAGGTTAATCCGTATTCAGCTAAAGGCTCTTTTGCAAAGTATTTAATAAGAGGAGAAGAAAGCACCCAAATTAAGCAATATAAAGTGAATACAGCGGCTGCAATTATAAATAATAGTCGTTTATAGAAAGGTAAAGCAGGTGATGACATGTAAAAAACCTTGGTAAATAGTGACTTAATTTAAGTGTGCTAATTTTATCAAAGGCGTTATTAAATAGCTTTATTCTTTTAGTGGTATTGTGATTAAAAACGCAACAAATTGTTTAGAATATCTCAGGGTATTTCCGTTTGTAACGAGGTAACATGGTTTGATTACCCACTAAGCCTCCTTGGTGAAGGTAGAAAATGGTTGTGGAGTTTTTATTTTCTTCTATTGAGAGTGTTTCCATATATTCTAGTAAATATTGCCAACCAATAGGGTCGTACAATAAATCAAACTCAATCTTTGTTTCTTGTAATAGTTGTTGCCATAGTTGGTAGTGGCTTTTTTCGAGCTTAGCAAAATGAAATTTCTTATTACTTTTCAATATTGTTGGCCAGTGGCTCTTATTGGTATTGAGTTGATAAAATTGCTGTTGTAGATAACTATCATCACCAACACAAGGGCAGGTTAATACTTCAATTGATATGTTGTTTTCTTTAAACCAGGTTTGTAAAAATAGTGCGGTAGTTCCTGTACCTGAGGGCAGCATTATTTGAATCTTATTGGGATGACTGAATAGACCATGATTAAGGCAATAATCCGATATTTCCTGCGCTAAAGTGTTAATGCCTATTTGCGCTAAAGAATGACGTCCACCTTCAGGGATAAATAAGTTGTTGTTTGATAGGCTTTTTGAAAATAAAGTCATGATGCTATCAAGGTTTTCAGTTTTTACTTTCGAATTAATATTCATGCTGTCGAGCAAAGCATCGTCTAATTCGATAATGTTTGCGCCCAAGGCTACTGCTTGCCCATAATTACCTAAAGTAGAGCCTTTTAACCAACTAGGGATGCGATTAACGTAGTAATCAAGCTGCCAACCTTTGAGGTAAGCTAAAGCAGCTAAAGAATATAATGAGTTGGCTTGAATTGAACCATAACTGACAAGGTGAGTGATACTATCTAAGTCTTGATTATTCTGAAGGTAATAAGCGAACTTACGCGCTTTATTACCTGAAAAATGGGTATTAAGTAGGTCATCACGCTTGATGTAAATTTTCTGTCCCGCGACACTGATTATTTCAATTGGAGATACAGATAAAGCTGCTGTAATCTTCATAATATCTCCATCTTCTGAATTGGCTTGAGTTTTGGGGTTGGTCTTTGCAAAGATAAAAAGAGTTAGTTAAAAGATAATAAAAGCTTTTTTAACCTTTAGAACCACCGGCACAAGCTGGAGAAAGTGTTGCTGTATGACCTTTGTCTTCCCATTCTTTTGGTGTGAATGTATGAAGCGCTAAAGCATGGATTTCGTTGGCAAGTTCATGAGCTAACAAACTATTTATTTTGCGATGTCTGCCTATTAATCGCAAGCCTTCAAAGGCCTCAGTAACGATAACCACTCGAAAATGACTTGTTGTAGAGCTCCCGCCATGGTTATGACTTTCGTTTTCAATTTCTAAAAATAATGGAGAGAATTCAGCTTGTAATTTTGTCTGTAAAGTATCTTCAATAGTCATAAGTTAGAACCAGTAAAAGTGCATTTATTTATAAGTACTCCATTATGCCAGTTTGTTGTTTTAGGAGCAAAGTAGAACAAAGCTAAAGCTATAAAACAATCTCGATGTTTACAGGCAAGGTGTTGATTTTATGTATTAATTCCAACTGATTTGGCATCGTCTTCTATACAAACAGAATTACCTGTTATCTGATATATGTCGTTAATTTTGTTGTTATTGTTTGAAACAAAATAGATCAATTAAGTAATGAAAAGGGTATTACTTTTAAGCTACTATGTTGATGAACACCTCACCTGGATTTTTTCATGCTAAATAAATTTTGTTTATTGTTATTTCTTTTATCTTCTAACTTTAGTGTTTTTAGTACTTCATATGCATATGAATTTGTTGAAGTTAAAGCTGATGAAAATGGTTTTGATCTGAATTTAGGTGTGCTGAAAAATTTCCAAGGTAGTCAGTTATGCTCTGTGGCTGAAAACACTAAGAATTACCTTGATGAACATAGTGCTGATACTTTTGGTGTTAAAGCTGGCGATGTTTTCGGACAAAATATCTCACTGGATCAAGTTAAATATACACTCAATTATATCTGTGAAATATATCGTGATGATATAAAGGCTCAAAGACCGAGCCGATTACATGATGCCAAATTTTTAAAGAAAAACTTTGTTTTTTATCGTTGGATGCCTGATGTGCAAACGGCAAAAGAAATAGCGATTAAAAGTACTAATGCAGTGAAATCTCGGATGTTGAATAATATTCCTGATGATAAGATTTTTTTAACTAAGTATTACACTAAAACCTTATCAGCAAGCCCGGTGAAAACAGATGAATATAACCAAGCACTTTATAAATTACCTTTTGATGAAAAAGATTTATCGCTTGAAGAAGCTGATAAAGATAAATCCTTAACGCGATTTAAGTTTACTCGCCAAGAGGTTATTGATGGTGCATTACTTAAAGATAACTTAGCCGAACCTTTGGTATGGATAAGTGAAGAATCACTACATGATGTTCTATTACAAGGTACAGGCGTACTTACGGTAAACGGCAAGTTACGTTACTTTAATGTTCATCGTAATAACGGTATTGCTTATGATTACAGCATAGGTAAAAGAGAGCAATCTCGTTATTGGTACTTTGCTGAAGTACCAAGCATTATGGGTTACGGTAAAACATTAGCGAGTAAAATTGCTGTTAAACCTCATGTCACTTTTGCCGGCAATGTGAAAGATCTTGGTTTGGGGAAGCTCTTCTTAGTGAGCTTTGTTGAGCAAGGGGAAAGAATAAGCCGAATGGGCGTTTTAGCTGATCAAGGTGGTGCTTTCGACGATAATTTATTTCAATTAGATTTATTGGTGGAAAGCTATAAAGGTTGGGAAGATTATCATCAAGCTAATAAAACTATGCCTGACTATGCGCAAGCCTGGTTGTTATTGAAAAAGTAATATTAGGTTAATTGTTTTAATAAGCAAAAATTATAAGCACGGCTACTTGTCCTATGAAAAAACGAAAGTGAAAGATTACTCTTTCATAAATTCTTGCAGTTCCGACTCATATGCTTTTTGCTTAGCCTCTGTAAAACCTATATGAGCATTAACGAGTTCACCATCTTTATTAAAAATGTAACTGCTTGGCATACCTTGTACTTTATATTGTTTAGCTAGCTGACCTTTTGGATCGTAAATAATTGAAAAGTTAGCAGGTGTTTTGGTTAAGAATTCAGTTGCGAGTTCTTTGTTTTGATCAAGATTAATACTAATTATTTTTAAATTATCATATTTACTTTGCATTTCGTTCATCCAAGGAAATGATTTACGACAAGGACCACACCAAGAAGCCCAGAAATCGACGTAAATAACATTGCCCTTATGTTGTTGCAATAATTCTTGTAACTGCTCAGGAGAAGACTTGGCGAAGCTGCTATTTGAAAAAGAAAGAAAAAGAAGAGCTAAAATCGGTAGAGATCTAAACATGATATTATCCAACATAAAGTTTGATGTTATTTAAACATGAGGCGGCATCAATGAAAAGTAACCTTTATCAAAACAAGAGTTTCGTATTTTTAAATAATAATGATTAACTAAGAAAATAAGCTAAAATAGTTACCGAAGTTATTGAATAAAATTACTTAAGTCCAATAAGAGTTAAGTGTATCCGTTTAAATTAGTGAGAAGTGAAATGAGTTTATATTCCAAACTATTTATTCCATTGTTAAGCTTAGTATGCAGCTTTAACGTAATGTCAGCACAAGAAAATGATTTGTCTGAACACCAAGAGTGGTTAAAGAATAAGTTTGCCGAACAACATAATAAATTAATTCCTGTTGTGGCTGTTGCCGATATGCTTTTTGCCTGCAATAAAAATAATGATCAAGGTTATGGTGAATACTCGTTAGATATTCTCATTACAAAGATGGATAAAACTCGATTAGCTGAGAAGTTGAGTAGTTGTTTAGGCGATGAATCGGTTAGCTCTGAACAAGCTATTAATTATGGCTTATTAGGCTGTTTTAGTGATCAACTGAATGATTTACCAGCTAACGAAAAAGCAGAAAGAATGACCTTAGTTAGAAAGGCTATAAATTCACTTTCTTTAGATGAGAAAAAGAAAAGTTTTACACAATGCGTAACAGATCAGTCTATTTCATATTTAGAGTAGATGATTGGGTTGTTATTTAGGTTTTTGTTCTCGATTAAATGAACTTGGCAAAATATCTACACCTACTAATCGTCCTACTTTTATTAAGATAGGAATTGTGATCGGAGCAAAAGGTAATACTGCGAAAACGCCTAGACCTAGTCCTTTTAAAATATCGACCAATTGTTTGTTAGCTAAAACTATTTCTTCAGGAGTAGCTTGTCTTCTCGTGTATTTCCTATAAATACTAAGCATTTCTTTGGTTTCGGCTTTCTCTTGAGACAGTGCTAACTTTAAACGGATCATTTGGCGTTTTAATCTCGAGTAAGTACGTCTTCGACTTATCGATGTTACTCGAATTGGAGCTCTAACAAAATGGATCCATACTTTCATGTTAAGTAATCTCGTTACATCCAAAGGTTAAGCGGGTGTGTTTGATTTGAAGTGACATTGTTGGTGATTTATAAGTAAGCTTAATGTGCAAATAAAAAATGAGCTTAAATCAAAGCTCATTTTTAATATTTCTTTATTCTTTATCTTCAAAGTTTGTTTCAGCATATAGCCTATTTTTATGCTTTAATAACTTGTCGACGTATCGAGCCATCTTGATTTTTTGCTTGATAGAAGTCTCTAATATTTCTTCAACTTCACGTAAAACATCTTTAATGTTTTCTACTTTCTCAGTCGAATTTACAACAACCTGTTGTTGCTGTGACGGCTCATTACTTTCAAGTGTATTGTTGTTAATAGAACCGGTTAGTTCCATTTCCATTTCTACAGCAACTTCTTTAATGGCATTTTCATCAATACAGTCTAACTCTTCTAGAAAACCAAACAGTAAAAGGCGATCGACAAAAATGTTGATCTTTCTTGGTACACCTAATGTTTTTTCATGAATAATGCCAAAAGCTGATTCAGAAAATACATTTTCTCGTGTACAACCCGCTTGCTGAAGTCGATGGTTAATATATTCTTTAACTTCATCTTCTGTTAGCGGCTTAAGATGAGCTGAAGCTATAATTCGTTGTCTAAATTGCTCCATTGTAGGTGCTTGAATAATACCTTTAAGCTCTTCTTGTCCAAGTAAAAAACTTTGGATAAGCGGTTTATTATCTAACTGAAAATTAGATAACATTCTTAACTCTTCAACTGTTTCTAACGGTAAGTTTTGTGCTTCATCAACGAGCAGTAAAGCTTTTTTACCTTGTTGATGTAAAGAGATCAAAAACTTTTCAATAGCTTGTAGTAATTCCGCTTTGCTGTCGCCTTTAGATTGAATATTAAATTCAGAAATAACTAATTCTAATAGTTCAACAGGGTTAAGCTTTGTGGTTACTAATTGTGCCGCAACAATTTTAGAGTCACTAATGTTATTTAATAGGTTACGGGCTAATGTTGATTTCCCTGTACCTATAGGTCCAGTAATAACAATAAATCCTTCACCTTGATCTAATCCATATTGTAGATAAGACATAGCTCTTTGATGATGATTAGAAGCGAAAAAGAAGCGTGGATCAGGACTTAACTGAAATGGACGCTCTTTAAATCCGTAATAACTCTCGTACATGCTGCTATAAAACCTTTTTCAATTCGAAACTGATACGATTCTCTTTATACACAAAATCTGCAAAATTAGAGGCTCTGTTCAAATGCGATACACTTACATCAAACGTTAATGTTTTATTAAGCTCTCGATTGTAACTCATTTTGTAGTATCTATATTGGCTATTTCTTTCTTGTGGAAAACCTATCACATCATCCGTTTTAGTGTATGTAGCGCTAAGATCTACAGAAGAATAACGGCTAACATCTCTAGAAACAGTGAAGTCTAATGATTCTCTTAAACTTTTTATTTGTGTTGCTAAATTTTCTCGATCACTTCTTTCTGCGTTTAGAGCAAATGTGGTACGTCTAAGGTTTAATACTGAATTCCAGCTGAAAGTTTTATATAAAGAGAAAGATTCGTCCTCTGTAATAACTAATGGAATATCTTGTTGTGGGTCATTAATGAGTGCTTCTTGCAGTAACGCAAAGCAATCTGTAGTCGCATCGCTAAATGAACATAGATCACCACCAATCAGAAAATTAAGGTTATCACGTGTAAATACCTGAAGAGATTCATTGTACGTAATGGTATTAGTTAATCGTTTATTTGAATGCGTTAGATTAAAGCTATAACTGTCGCCATAAAAGCGTTGTGAAACACCAGCATTTAGTGAAGTGCGTTGTGTTGGTTGCCAACTCAAATTTACATCGTAGTAATTATCTTGTTCTTCGTCACTGTCTGTCGAATCATCATCAACAGGTATATTGTAAGATAGATCAAGCGTTAGCCTTGTTGCCATTAACCATCTGAAACCAGCACCATATGAGTTAGATTCTGAAGTTGTTCCATTTCCTACATTTCCAGAATTACCTTCATCGTAATAGCGAATAAAAGGGTTGAATTTGTAAGGAGTAATGTAACCAACTTTAAATTCACTTTGATAAGAGCGACCGTCGCTACTGTTATTCTCTCTTTCTAGATAGTTATTGGTGATGTCCCAAAAAATAGGGGCTGAGTTTGAGCCGCTTCTAGAATTGAGTATTGCAGAATAACCTTCACTTTCACCAATACCATCTTCAGACTTAGTGATGTTATAGATTAAATTAGTGTCTAAACTGTATTTACTATTATCAATTGAATATGCGAGCCCGCCTGAATACCTTTCAACTTGAATGGTGTCACCGAAAACGATATCAGCATAGATGTTATTAACTGTATTTCTTGGCTCGTTGTTGATTGATGCGGTACCAATAAGTGACAAACCGTTTGTCCACAACTGCACTTCAGCATTACTAGTTAAATTATAGTAGATGTCATTAAAAGCACTGTCATGGCTATATGTAGCGTTTATAGCTTCAAAATCAATATTATAAGTCGTGCTAGCGCTCTTATATTTTGTAACCAAGCCTAAACTGGTTTGATTAACAAAGCTCGATTCCTTATCCTGACTGTCATAATTAATGTTATCAGAATAAGTTTCATTTGTTTTTATTGACGGCTCAAAAGTCCACTCATTAGCAGAAACTAATGAGGGAGTTAATAATAAAGCCGCTAGTAAATAAACGTGATTATTTTGAACCATACCCATAGCCGTAATAGCCATACATATCCTTATGAGATTTTATTGCTTTATTTAAGACAATACCTAAAGCTAAATCATCACTTAAGTTTTCAGTAGCTTTTTGAATATCAGAAAGTTGTGTTTTTGATTCTTCAACAACGACAATTGCCTGTCCCATGAGATTAGCAAGTACAAGAGTTTCAGTCACACCAATTAATGGCGGGCAATCAAAGATGACGATTCTATCAGGATAACGCTCAGCTAGTTCTTTCGCTAACGATTCCATCTTGTCACTAGCAAGTAATTCGTTCGACAAATGGTGAGGTTCACCTGCTGGAATAATTTTTAACTTATCTATGTTGGTATTGTAGATAATATCGCCAATAGTTTCTTTTTGACCAAGTAAATATTCAATCAAACCAGGAACATTACCAAGACCTAATTCTCGGTTGATACTTGGTCTTAGTACGTCAGCATCAATAAGCAACACGGTTTTATCTTGCTCAAGAGCTATACTCAATGCTAGGTTTATCGAAACAAAAGTTTTACCTTCATTAGGCTTAGAGCTACTTACCATAACTAAGTTACTGTTATCTAATGTTTTAGATGCAGCGCCGAAAGCATTGTTTAATAGCTTACGCTTAATCTGCCTAAACTCATCTTTAATGCTTTTTCGAGTACCGTTATCAATCAAATATCCTCTTTCTTCAAGAGATTCTTTGTCTAAGTTAAGTGTCTCTGCATGGCTACTTGAAACTTGCTGAGTTTCTTCGCCAGAAGTTAAAGTTACTTCTTCTTGAGAAGATACTTCAGTAGAAGATGTTTCAGTATTATTTTGTTTGGCTAGTGCTTTTTCTATAGTGCTCATAAGTTACATTAACCCTCTTAATGGTGCTTTTATTGCTTCAGGGTAAAGCGCATAAGCTAAAAATACGGCTAGTAGCATTAACAATAATACATTTGAAAGTATGAAGATTAAGGTTTTCTTCCTATGCCATTTCTGCAGTCCTAAGTTTTCTGAGGCCGAAACTATACCGAAAATAGGAATACCGGTTAGTCTTGCTACTTGGCTACTTGACGTAACAACAGGGTTTATTTGGCTAACAAGAAGAGATAATCCAGTACCAGCACCTACCCCTAAAAATAGAATAGCTATTGTAAATAAAATACGTTTTGGCCCAACAGCTTCTGAAGAAACTCTTGGTGGCTCAATCACATTGAATTTTATTTTACTATTAGAATCATCAGCCTGTTTGGCTAACTGAGCTGTTTCTCTTCTAGTTAGTAGTTCTTCATATTTTTCTTTAGTAATATTATACCCACGATTTAGAGCCACTAATTCAGCTTCTATTTCAGGTAAAATATGAATCTTACTTTCAAGGTCAACTACTTCTTTTCTGTAGTTTTCAGCTCTAACAGTAAAAGAGGCAACTTGAGTTTCTAGCTGATTAATCTGCATCAATATACCTTGAGTAACCGGGCTTTGACTTGATGAATAGCTTGCATTCTCATTTGAAGAATCATTCAGGTATTGCTCAATTTCATCACTTCGTTGTTTTGTTAAATGAGCTAATCTATTCTTGATTTCTTTAACATCAGGATGTTTTTCAGTATACCTAACTAATAAGCTATCTAATGATGCTTCCAATTCTGATATACGTTCATCATATGTAGTTTCAATGGAGTTATTATTTTTGATGTTATCAGAAGTTTTATTAGATTCACTATTTTGATCAGGCAGTTGTGCTTTAGCTGATGCAAGTTGAGTTTGTGTTTCTAATAAGCCTAGTTCAATAGATTTTAATTGATCTTTAGCAATGGTTAATTTCTGATAGTAACCACCATATTGGTTAGGTAATACATCATTATATTTTTGCTTAAAATCTGTTAAACGGCTTTCAGCAGCAAGTAGACGACTCTCGTAATCATTTATTTGCGTTGTTAAGAATTTTTGTGCTGAATCAGAGTCGTTTCTGTTTTCACCAATCGTGGTTTCAATGAATACAGTTAATACAGCTTGTACAACATCTCTAGCCATTTCAGGATCTTTATCTTCAAAAGATATGCGGAAAATGTTTTGACGTTTTCCTCCTGTCTTTTTGATGATAATGCCTTCTTTTAAAGCATCTATAAGACTTTCGTATTCTTTGTCGCTATTTACTCGTACGTCAAAGTCAGTCATGCGAGTAATACGCTCAAGATTGGTTCTGCTTAATAACGTTTTAACCATAAGCTGAATCTGTGCTTCTGTATTGGTTTCAACAGTTATACCTTTAAGTAAAGGACCTAGGATAGACTGTGTATCAGCAAATACAATTGCTTCAGATTCATAGACATCATCAAGTTGTGCAACAAAAATCCATCCAATAGGGCAAATTATCCACGTACATAGCATTAAATATCTACGTTTGTTCCAAATACCTTTTAGATAATCTACCGCTTGTTCAATTATTTCTTGCATTCCCTACCTCTAAATATGGAATAAAATATTACTATTAAACTTTTCATTTAAAACCATGTTTCAGGAATAACAATAATATCACCAGGTAACACGTCAACATTAGCTGATATTTGTCCATTCTTTATTAAGTCATCAATAAATATTTGATATTGTTTTTGAACGCCATCTTCTACACGAACCAATACTGAGCTATTACCATTAGCAAATTCAGTTAAACCGCCAACACCAATCATCACATCAAGTAAAGTCATATGTTGAGTGTAGTTAATTGCTCTAGGTGTTGAAGCTTCGCCAATGACTCTTATTTGTTCACTAAAAGGACCGTTGAATTGATTTACCGTAACGGTAACTACAGGTTCTTTTATATAAGTACTTAAGATACTTTCAACCGTTCTAGCTAATTCTGTTGGAGTTTTACCCGATACTTCAATGTCTTCAACAAGAGATGTTGTGATCATGCCATCAGGTCTTACGGTAAATGTTCCTGAAACTTCAGGGTTACGCCACACAAAAATATTAACTACATCACCTGCGCCAATCAGGTATTTGTATGAAGCTACGTCAGTAGTTGTTGAGGAGTGAACTGTCGCTGAAGGAAGTGTTGAAGTAGTAGAAGCACAACCCGAAAGAAGTTGAGCGACCAATAAAAATCCAGTAAATATTATTCGTTTAATTAAGCAATTATCCATGGTTGCAACCTTTATTATCAAAACCAAATTTATATACATAGTTACAATTGTATTTGATTTCTAACTCGGATGCACATTATTTAAGTGATGTTAAACTTTAACGATATTGATACTATATATTGATGTATCTTTACATTTGCCACGCTATCAATTGTAATACGCGCAAATTCTAAAAGTTTTAGCATACCCATAGTATAAAAGGAAAGTTTAGAACCTATGTCTAGCCCTAATTTTCGAGATATGTCATCAGGAAGTCAAACCATTGTTTTAGTTGAATTAATTTTATTCTCAGGTTCTTTTCTCCTCACTGTTTATATCAATAATTTGTACAATTTAATTCAAGATGCATCTATTACAACAAAGGCGCTTTTTATCCATGCCGTAGTCTTTGCATTAATTATACAATTATCTTCACTTGCTTTGGGTTTGTATGATTCTAAATTAAGAGAAAACTTTAGAGGGGTTGCTCGCAGACTTTTGGTCTCTATCGCTGTTGGTTTTTTTATCGTAACACTTATAAATCCTTTTTATGGGGACAATGCTTTACCCGTAAATATATTGGCCATTTCATCTTTACTTAGTCTTATTTGGGTGGGTTTTTTTCGTTATCTCACTTTGAAACTAGATTTTTTTGGCTTTAATAAGCGGAAAATTTTAGTTTTAGGTGCTGGTCAACGAGCTTCTATTATTGAAAAACGTATGAGAAGGGATGTTGATCGACAAGGTTTTCATGTACATGGTTTTATTGTCATGGAAGGTGACCTAGATGTCGGTGTCGTTAACGAGAACCGTATTGAATTTGATGGCTCGTTAGTTAACTACATTCTTGAAAATGAAATTGATGAAATTGTTGTTGCTAGTGATGAAAGAAGAAATAACCTACCTGTCGATGAACTTTTTGCCTGTAAAATTCGTGGTGTAGAAATTACTGAAATATTAGACTTTATCGAGAGAGAAACAGGGCAAATTGCTGTTAATCTTATTTATCCAAGTTGGGTTATCTATTCAAACGGTTTTGCTTCAGCGAATCATTTACGAAATACTTTAGATTGGATATTCAATGCAAGTATGGGCTTTGTGTTATTACTTTTCACTTGGCCCGTTATGTTGATCACTGCGCTTTTAATAAAACTTGATGAAGGATTAAAAGCTCCTATTTTTTATTTACAAGAGCGTGTAGGTTTAGATGGACAAGCTTTTAATATTTATAAATTTCGTAGTATGAGACTTGATGCCGAGAAAGATGGCGCACAGATGGCTCAGTTAAACGATGATAGAACTACTAAGATTGGTAAATTTATCAGAAAATATAGAATTGACGAATTACCACAAATTTATAATGTAATTAAAGGTGATATGGGGTTTGTTGGTCCTAGACCTGAAAGACCAGAGTTTGTTCAACAATTGATTAAAAACATTCCTTATTACAATGAAAGACACAATGTTAAACCCGGCTTAACTGGTTGGGCTCAGTTAAAATACCCTTACGGTTCTACTGAAAAGGATTCATTAGAAAAACTGAAATACGATTTATATTATATAAAACATCGTAGTTTTTTATTAGATTTACTTATTTTGATCAGAACAGTTGAAATAGTTTTATTTGGTAAAGGTAGGTAACCGTTAGGTTAAATTATAAGGCTTACATTTGAAAATTTTACATATATTAGAATATTCACGTCCCAACATCAGTGGTTATTCATTACGATCTGATGCCATTATTAGGCATCAAAGAAAGTTGGGCGTTGTTACTAGGCAGATTACAAGTCAGCGATATCAAGACTTCAAGGAAATGGAAGAAAATGTAGATGGAGTTATATACGAACGTACTCAAGCATCGAAGTCATTCCTCACTAAAATACCGTTTGTAAACTATCTTCATCACATCAATCACTTAGCTAAAAGAATAGAGCAAGCTGTGATTGCAGATAAACCAGATGTTATTCAAACGCATTCACCTATGTTTAATGCATTAGCCGCAATCAAAGTAGGTAAGAAATACAATATACCTGTAACTTATGAAGTAAGAGCATTATGGGAAGATGCAGCGGTTGATACAGGAAAAACTACTGAAGGTAGCTTAAAATACAAAACAATCAAAGCTATCGAACAAAGCGCCTTTGATAAAGCTGATGCGGTAAGTTGTATCTGTAATGGCTTAAAAGAAGACTTAATCAAACGTGGCATCCCTGAATCTAAGCTTTATGTTACGCCTAATGCGGTTGATATTGATAACTTTAAACCGTTATATAAACGTAATGATATGTTGGAAAAGTCTTTAAACCTAGAAGACAAAAAAGTGGTTGCCTTTATAGGTACATTTTTTAAGTATGAGGGTTTATCTTATGCTATTGATGCCATAAACATTATTGCGAAAACTCGAGATGATATCCATCTTCTACTTGTAGGTGCAGGTAATGAGCTAGACAATTTAAAGAAACAAGTTTCTGCGTTAAATTTAGATAAGTTTGTAACTTTTGTTGGCCGAGTGCCTTTTGAAAATGTTGGAGACTATTATAGTTTAGCTGATGTTATGGTGTTTCCTCGCGAAAGTATCAGATTAACAGAACTAGTGACACCACTTAAACCTTTAGAATCTATGGCACAATTCAAGCCCGTTATTGCTTCAGATATTGGTGGGCACCGAGAGCTTATTGAACACAATAAAACAGGTTTTCTTTTTGAAGCCGATAACTCTGATGCGCTAGCTAATACCATTTTAAATGTAATTGATGATGCTGAGCTATTAACCAAAATAAGTGAAGCTGGATTAGTTTTTGTTACTGAAGAAAGAAATTGGTTAAATACAGCAAAACAGTACCTTCCTGTTTATGAGAGACTGTCTAAGTAATGCCTGCGCAAAGTAAAAATGTATTAATCATTACTAACTTGTACCCAGTACCTTGGGGACCGAACCGCGCAAGTTTTAATAAGCAGCAGTTTGACCTATTGAGCAAGAGTAGCGATGTTAAAATTGTATTGTTACTCCCTTGGGCTGAATGGTTTAAAAATCGCTCAGCGTGTAAGTCGAGTAATAATCTTCAATATTGTCCATATTTTTATATACCTAAGATAGGTCGAAGATTGGTACCTTTTTTTCAGGCATTTTCATTGTTCTTTATGTTGCCTTGGATGAAGAAACACAAGCCAGACGTTTTATATACATCATGGGGATTTCCTGATGCTGTAGCATCTTCTATGATTAATAAATGGTTAAAGTTGCCTTTATTCGTAAAAGTTCATGGCACTGATGTTAATGAAAATACTTTATTTCCCTCGAGACGCAAACTTATTAAAAAGTGGCTTTCAAATGCCGATACCATCTTTTGTGCTAGCCAAGCTCTAGCTAATTCTCTTGAAAACACAGGCATTGCTAAAGAAAAATTATTAGTGAATTACAATGGCGTAAATCGCGAAATATTTTACCCAAGTGAGCAATTGTCTAAAGAAAAACGTGTCATATTTGTTGGTAGCTTGATCCCTACTAAAGGAGTTAATGAATTAGTTTCAGCTTTTGAAAGTGTACAAGCAAAAAATCCTGATGTGATTTTAGACATTATTGGTGAAGGTCCCTTAAAAGAATCTATTCAAGAACGTGCTTTATCGCATAACTTAAATATTAATCTACATGGTTCAATTCCTTTAAATGTTGTTGCTGAAAAGGTGAGAACCAGCTCTTTACTTGTTTTACCAAGTTATCGAGAAGGTGTGCCTAATGTACTACTTGAAGCTTTTGCATGTGGTATTCCTGTTGTTGCTACTACTGTAGGCGGAATACCTGAGGTGGTGACAGAAGATGTGGGCTTATTGGTTGAATCTAAAAATACAATTCAGCTAGAAAAGGCAATCACAGAAGCGCTTATTGCGGATTGGGAGTCTAGTAAGATTTTGCAGCACTCAAGTAGGTTTGATTGGCAACAAAACGTAGAATGTGTTCTACAAAGAATGGAAGCAGCTAATGCAATACCTAAAAAGTGATATAAAACGTAAACAGCAAATATTGATGAGTGAAGGTTATCAAGTATCTACTTTTAGAACATTAGTGAGTGATGGTACTTCAGCTAACTTTTTTTATAGAGCTACTCAGTTCTTAATGAAGTGTCGCTTATCTCCAGTCGCATTAATTACACTCTGGTTGAATAGAGTGATTAATGGGTGTGTTATTGGCGCTCAAGCTACATTCGATAAAGGTTTTGTTATAATGCACCCTGTAGGTGTCGTTATAAACTCGAAAGTACGTGGCGGAACTAATATTACCGTTGAAAGCGGTGTAGTTATTGGCGACGAAAAAGGGAAAGCTCCGCTATTAGGGAATAATATTTTTATTGGCGCAGGAGCGAAAATTATTGGTGGTATTACTATTGGTGACAACGTTAAAGTTGGCGCTAATGCAGTTGTAGTTAAAGATGTGCCTAGCAACGTAACTGTTGTTGGTATTCCCGCAAGAATAATTAATAAACCTCAGGAAGAAAAATGCTAACCCTATTTTGGATCTCTTTAGCTCTATTGGCGTATTCATATTTTATTTTTCCTTTATTGCTGAAAGCTTTTGTTACTCCAAAAAGTATCGAAAGTACTGATGTTAAAGAATACCCTGATGTTGATATCATTATTGCAGCGTATAACGAAGAGTCATGTATAAAAGAACGCATTGAAAATGCATTAGCTCAAAATTATGCTGGTAAATTGAATGTCCTTGTTGCTTCAGATGGTAGTAAAGATAATACCGGAGCTATTATTACAAGCTTCACTGATCCAAGAGTTAAAGCATTTAACTTTGAAGAGAACCGTGGGAAAATCTCTATTCTTAATGATCTAGTCGCGGAATCTCAAGCTGAATTTTTAGTTTTTACTGACGCTAATACCGAATTTGAATCTAATGCTGTTGATATACTTATTAAAAGTTTTTCAGAGAAAACGGGTGCAGTTTCCGGTGAGCTTGTATTAATTACTGATGATGGTAATCAAAATAAAGATGGCTTGTACTGGAAGTACGAACAATTCCTTAAAAAATGTGAATCTGCTCTAGGTGGTATATTAGGCGCCAATGGTGCCATTTATGCTATTCGAAGAGAGTTATATATTCCTTTATCTAAAGACACCATTGTTGATGACTTTTGTATAGCCATGAATGTTAAAAAGCAGGGCTATGATGTTTTATATAATGACAAAGCTATTGCATCTGAAGAAGTTGCTCCGTCTTTGAATGATGAAGTGGGTCGTAGAGTTCGAATTGGAGTCGGAAACTATAAAGCCTTTAATAGTAATTTATGGGCATTGTCTCCAACTCAAGGTTGGTTTAGTTTTTGTTATTGGTCTCATAAAGTTTTTCGATGGTATGCCCCCCATTTAATGGTTTTAGTATTTATATCTAATTTGTTTCTATTAAGTAGTCCTTTATATATGAGTTTGTTAATTGGGCAAATCGCTTTTTATGCAACAGGGTGGTATGGAACGAAGAAGATCAGTCAAGGTATTAAAGTCGGTAGTATAGTCGCTATTATTAGCTTCTTTTTATCTATGAATACAGCATTAGGAAAAGGCTTTTTACTCTTTTTAAAAGGCCAGAAAAACGGTGGCTGGCAACGCACAGCAAGACAAGGAGAAACTAAATAATGTTAGGTTTTATCACTGTAGTATTATTGTTAGCCGCAAGTGCTTTATTTTGGCTAGTATTAAAAAAGAAAAATATGGAAATGTGGTTTTTTCCTTATTTAAAAAATAGATTAAACAATCCCAAAACAGATAAACCTATACATGTTTTATTTTGTTTTGTAGACCATTTCGAACCTCAATGGAAAAATCGCGATAACATTGAATTAGAACGTGAAAGAGTAGATCGCTGGTTTAAAGATTACCCTCTAATGGCCGAGCAACATAAAGATGCAGATGGTGTAATGCCACAACATTCGTTTTTCTATCCAGAAGAAGAATATAGGCATGAACATTTAGCTAAATTATCAGACATGTGTTATCGCGGTTTTGGCGAAATAGAAATACATTTACATCACGATAATGACACACCAGAAAACTTCACTAAAGTGATGACTGATTTTGCTAATAAGTTACATCATGATCATGGTGCATTACCTGTTCATCCTGAAACTGAGCAAATAATGTATGCCTTTATCCATGGTAATTGGTCACTTGATAATTCACTACCCGATGGTTATATGTGTGGTATTGATAACGAACTCGCTTTGTTAAATCAAACAGGGTGTTATGTTGATATGACATTGCCTGCAACACCAAGTCCAGCACAAACCAGTAAGATCAATTCGATTTATTACGCAACCGGAAGACCTGGTAGGTGTAAAAGTCATGACACTGGCGTTGACGTTGAAGTGGGTAAAGAAGAGTCCGGTGATATCATGTTAATTCAAGGGCCTATCGGAATAAACTTTAAGTGGCGAACGGCAAAAGGTTTACCGCATGTAGAAAATGCTGACGTGAGAAAAGCATGCCCACCACTGAAAAGTAGAATTGATCAATGGGTTAGTTCGCATATACATGTGAAAGGTCGACCAGAATGGACGTTTATAAAAGTGCATACTCATGGTACTCAAGAAGCTGATATGGATACCTTGCTTGGTCAACCTAGACATGACATGCATACCTATTTAGAAACGAAATATAATGATGGTGAAAATTACATTCTTCATTATGTATCAGCAAGAGAAATGTACAATATTGCTAAAGCTGCAGAGGCTGGTAAAGACGGCAATCCTAATGAGTACAGAGACTTTATTTTAGCTAAACCGACATTTAAACAGCTATAGCTGTAGAGGAGCTCGGATGCTTACAAATGTTAAACATGCAGTCGGTAGATATATAGCTAATGCAGTTCTGCCGAATGGACTTTATTGTTTTAACTATCACCGGATAGGCGAAGCTAGCCTAACTGAGTATGATCCTAATGTTTTTAGTTGTGATGAAACTAATTTTGCTGAGCATATGGAATATATTCAGCAGCATTTTACTGTTATTACTCTTGATGACATTTCTATAATACTTGATGGAAAAATCCGAGATAAAAGGTACGCATTAATTACTTTTGATGACGGCTATATTGATAACTACAGTAAAGCATTTCCTATTTTGTTAGAAAATAAAATAACGGCAACTTTCTTTTTAGCTACTAATTTCATGAATAATGCTGAAATTCCATGGTGGGATAGAATTGCTTACCTAGTTCGTCATGCTCAAGTTGATGAAATTAAACTTAATAATTGGCCTGATAGCATTACTCTTTCTAAAGAAGATGTGCCTACAAGTATTAGAAAAGTGCTTGATGTTGTTAAAATAAATAATGGTTCAACTATTGAAGAAATACTCATAGAGCTAGAGCAAAAATTACAAATACCTGACTCTAAACTTATGGACCAAGAGCCTCTATTCATGACTTGGGATATGGCAAGAGAAATGAGCGCCGCAGGTATGGAGTTTGGCTCACAAACTTGTAGTCATAGAATCATGTCTCATTTAAGTGTCGAAGAACAAGATTATGAAGCAAAAACTTCCAAAGAACTGATAGAAAAAGAGCTCAATACAAGTATTAAAGCTTTTGCTTATCCAGTGGGTGGCAAAGATAGTTTTACTCAAGAGACAGTCAGAATCATAAAGAAATATTACCAAATATCATTTTCTTTTATTTCAGGCATAAATACCTCTAAAAACTTGAATGAATTTTGTATTGAAAGAATATCAGTCGATAGCAATTGTAACGCCACACAATTGTCCCATAAGTTATTAAAGCTTTTATTAAAAAAAGTACATAAAAGTGTTTGGAAGTAGAAATGAATTATAAGAAATTTTTTATTAAAGTGTTGTTCCCTTTTTATTACACAACCTTGAAAAAAAGCAATGTTGTAGAAAAGGTTAATGAGGCGAATGAACGTTTAAGTTGGAAGCAGGACGAACTTAAAGCTTATCAATGGCAACAACTTGAGAAACTCCTCCACTTTTGTTGGAACAATGTACCTTACTACAAGCGAGTTTGGCAAAGTATCGGTATCGAATCAGTAGAACAAATAGACAGCCTCGAGAAATTTTCAACATTACCTGTATTAACTAAACAAGATGTTATGACCTACTATGACGAGCTTGTGCCGGCATGTAATAAAGCAACAAACATAAAAAAATCTACAGGCGGCTCTACAGGGCAACCTTTTCATTTTGAGTTAAATATGGAAAGCCATGAAGCCAGGTTAGCTATCGCCTGGCGCGGGTATGGTGAAGTCGGTGCTGATTTAGGTACTAAAGCTGTATATTTATGGGGTGCTAGTTTAGGTAAGGTATCTGCATTTCGTCAGCTTAAAGAAGATCTTTATCACCGTTTTTTCAATAACTACATGCTTAACTCTTTTGAAATGAACAGCAGTAATATTGATGAATATGCCAAGCGTATCAATAAAATAAAACCTGATGCGATTGTAAGCTACGTAAATCCTCTTGTTGAATTGGCAAAATATATTATCGCTAACAATATCAAAATGCATCAGCCAAAGACTATTGTTACAGGTGCTGAAGCTCTTTATGAACATCAAAGAGAACTCATCGAAAAAGCTTTTAATTGTCCTGTGCATAATACTTATGGCTGTCGTGAAGTGATGCTTATCTCTTCTGAATGTAAAAAACAGCAAGGCTTGCACATCAACATTGATCAACTCGTAGTTGAAACTCTTGTTGATGGCAAAAGTGTAATGGGTGAAAGTGGTGATATTGCCATAACTGACCTAACGAATTACGGAATGCCACTTGTTCGATATCTTAATGGTGACTGCGCAACCTTATCTCATGAAACATGTGACTGTGGTAACCCGCTACCTATGATGAACTCTGTTGATGGAAGGAAGTTAGACATTATAAAATGTCCTAATGGTCAGTTACTTCCAGGAGAGTTATTTCCACATATGTTTAAAGATTTTTCTTGGATTGCAAAGTTTCAAGTTGTACAAACAGAGTTAGAATCTATTAACGTAAAAATTGTACTTAATGATCAAAGTACATCGCCAAATTTTCAGCCGATAGAGAAAATAATCAATAAATATTCGGAAGATAGTTTAGCCATTAATTTTGATATTGTGGATGATATTCCTCTAACTCCTTCAGGTAAAAGACGAGTAACAGTGTGCAAAATATAGAAAGCACATCAGGAGAAAACGTGACTATTAAGCCTAAAAGTGTATTGCATATCCTATCAAGTTTAAATATAGGTGGAGCAGAGCGTTTTGTTATCGACTTAGCTATTGAACAACGTCAATCATTAAAGCTAGATAGTGCTATTTTATCTTTTGGTGAAGAGGATGATGTTTTAGTTGCAGAATGTATAAAAAACAACATCCCAGTACATTTTGTTAAAGGCAGTAGATTAGAAAAAATACAAACATTTAAACGTGTGGTAAGCGGGTTTGATGTTTTACATTTTCATTCACCCTTTACCTTATTGTTTACTTGTTATGGCCCAATATTATGTAGACGAAAAAAAGTTATTTATACACGTCACGGAGCTGAACCATTTAATCAGTTTAAGTGGCGAGTTATGCATAAAATAACCCATTCAATTGTTGATCAAATTACCTTCGTTTCAAATGAAGGACAAAAAGTATTTAATCAAGTAAATGGTTGGCAAAGTAAGCCACAGTCAGTTGTTGATAACGGAATCTTAATTCCAAGAGAAAGTTATCAACAACCAGTTGAACAACAAAACTCTAAAATCAAATTAGGCTCCGTCGCTAGAATGGTACCTTTGAAAAATCAGATCTGTTTGTTAAAAGCTATTTCATTAATGCCTGAAGTATTAGCAAATAAGTTTGAAATTCACTTTTTTGGTAATGGTCCGTGTGAAGAGTTATTAAAGTCTGCAGCAGCTGAGAGTGCTTTTCCTGACAATGTTTATTTCCATGGCATGTTAGTCGACCGAGAAAACATTTATAAAGACATTGATGTCATGGTTGTTACTTCTGAAATGGAAGGCTTATCTATTGCCATTTTAGAAGCTATGGCGCGACATATACCTGTGCTAGCAACGAAAGTTGGTGGAAACCCTAAACTAGTAGAAAGTAATGTAACAGGTCAGTTATTCAATTATAACGATGATAAAGAGCTTTCAAGATTGTTGACTGATATAGCCGAAAACCCTCAACTTATTGAAAAGTGGGGGAGTGAAGCTTATCAACTAGTGAAACAAGGCTACTCACTAGAAACAGTCGCACAAAAATATATGAAGCTTTATAGCTGATTGAACACTAATTCTTAAGGACTTTGCATGAACGCATTAGTTTCTGTTGTTATACCCGTATATAACGGAGCCGAATACTTAGAAGCTACGGTTAATACCATTTTAGCTCAAGACTACGATAACGTTGAAATATTGCTAATTAACGATGGTAGTAAAGACAACTCTGAACAACTGATAAATAATTTAGTAGAACAGCATAGCTCTATAAATGGTTTTCATAAACAAAATGGTGGCGTAGCTGCAGCTCGAAACTACGGCATAGAAAGAGCAAATGGAGATCTTGTCGCTTTTTGTGATCAAGACGACTTCTGGTTACCCACTAAGTTAAGTAAACAAGTTCCTTTATTTGAAAATCCTAAAGTAGGGCTCGTTTATTGTGGTGCTATTGCTGATTATGCACATTTAAACAAGCAAGATAAGCCAAGTTTTGATCGTAAATATCGTGGTGATGTATTTGATAAGCTTATCCAAGTTAACATGTTCACGTGCTGCACAGCCATTGCACGTAAAAGCTTATTACAAGAAACACAAGCATTTGATGATGAACGAAGCTTGATGGGGGTTGATGACTGGTTAGCATGGTTAAAACTTTCTTTAGTTTGTGAACT
This sequence comes from Pseudocolwellia sp. AS88, assembly GCF_030551755.1. GTDB lineage: Bacteria > Pseudomonadota > Gammaproteobacteria > Enterobacterales > Alteromonadaceae > Pseudocolwellia. The sequence continues at coordinate 75,331 of NZ_JAUPEC010000004.1, read as the reverse complement.
TGATTTTGTACCTGAGCATTTAGCCATTCATGTATTCCATGGTGATAACTATTCATCAAATGAAGAAAAAATGCATGCTGCTGAGTTAGTCTGTTTAGATAAAATTCAACCAATGGCTGAGAAACATAATAAGTCAGTAGATTGGAATGAAATAAAACAGAACCTGCATGTGAGATACGCCAATACCTATATTTACAATGGGATGTTTAACCTAGCAGGTGACACTCTGCTCGAAGCATCTAAATTGAAAAACAACAGTAAATTGTCAGTAAAAGGCAGGTTATTTAAAATCGTGCCTAATTTTATTTGGCGATTCATGCAAAAAACAAAACGCGCTATCTGATAGCTAATTAATCTGTTTTTATTTACCTAATTTATTTCTACAACGGAAGAGAATTATTCTTTATGTCAGCGTTATATCAAGACTATTTGATTTATGTGGAACAGCATGAATTGGCAGTGTATTCACGTATCAAAAGGTTATTGTCTTTGCTGTTAAAGACAACCTTTATAATTGTTTTATTTTATAGGTTATCGAATAGTGATAATAGATTAATAAGATGGTTGTCTATTCCTGTATATAAAATGATAAGAATATTTAGTGGGGTACAAATACCTAGACGAACTAAGATTGGGAAAGGATTGTTTTTACCTCATTATGGTTTAATTGTACTTAATCATAAAGCAATATATGGAGACTTTCTCACCATTTATCACGGAGTAACCGTCGGTGCTAAAGGAGGAGGGAATAAGCAAGATTTTGGTGTGCCTACCATAGGTAATAATGTACGTATTGCTACTGGAGCTATCGTTTTAGGTAGTGTTTCTATTGGGGATGGTGTTTTGATAGGTGCAGGTGCAGTTGTTGTAAAAGATATTCCATCTAATTCCATTGTTGTGGGTAATCCCGCTAAGTGTTTATAATGATTAATATGTCACGAGTACTGAACAATGAGTACTAAAAAACTATTTTTTAAGAGTTCCGTTTTTCGATTTATAGAAAGAATAGTATTAGTTATATCTTCATTATTACTTACTCCTTATTTTATCAATGTACTTGGCGCTAATGGATACGGATTTTGGTTGCTGATTCTTTCGATAATTGGTTGGTTTAATGTGATTGAACTAGGCTTTCCGTCTGCAGTTCAACGACATACTATATTAGCTTTGGAGAAGGACGATCCTGTAGAAGTAAATACTGTTTTTTCCACAAGTATTGTACTTTTTGGTTGTCTTGGTTTTGCTGCTGTTGCTTTATTAGCTTGCGTTGCTTTATTTTCAGCTGATTTTTTTGGAGCTACAGTTGATGCTGATGCATTGAGGATGGCTTTATTTGTTCTTTCAGCAAAGATACTGATGGACTTTCTAATGAACCCTTTTCATGGCTTCATTACGGCCTTCTTAAGGCTAGATATTGACTCTAATTTGGTTATGGTTAATGTGTTAATAAAGTCTGTTTTGATCTTTTTATTGATACCTACGATGAATATCTGGGGGGCTATAATCGCCACTCTTTTTGCAGATGTATTAACGAATGGAGTGAAGATCTATTACATAAAGAAACTTTACCCTGCAATGGGATTCAGCTTTAAATTAGTTTCTAAAGACGAGTTGAAATCACTTTTTGCCTTTTCAAAACATGTTGTAGCAAATGGTGTTGCTAATACCTTAAATTCAAAAGCTGATCCATTTATAGTGACTAAGCTTATTGGTCTCTCATCAGTTGCTGTTTATGGTGTAGCTAATCGCCTAGCTGAGCATATTAAGTCGTTTGTTTTTACAGTGAATGGTTTTTTGTCTCCGGTTTTTATGAAGAAAATGTCGAAGAATGAAAACTTAGATGACTTATTTCACAATGCGATAATGATAAATTTGTTCTTTGCGACACTTTTTTCAGCTCCTTTAATTATTTTAGGAAAAGCTTTTATTGTGCTTTGGGTTGGCGAAGAGTTTGAATCTGCCGCCAATATTCTATATTTCTTGATTTTCACCTTCTTTTGTCAAGCAATCTATACCTCAGTTAATCAGGTCTTACTTGCACAAGCACAACACCAATATATTTCTTTGGTGAGTCTTTTTGGGGCGATAACTAATATTTCTTTGTCTATCGTACTTGGTTTGAAGTATGGACTTATTGGTGTTGCTATAGGTACTTCAATCGGTTCATTTATCGCTAATGTGGTACTAAGTCTATGGTTGTATAGTTATTATAATCAGTTAAAACTTTGGTTGATCATACGAAAGTTATTTTTGGCTAACTTCTTAGTTTTTGGCGTTGGTTTATGGCTCGCTCTTAATGTTATGACAAAGATCTCTTGGTTTGAACTTGTTATATATGGCGCCGTAAGTTTTACTGTGTTCTTGATACTTAGTTGGCTTTTGGTATTAGATTCTAATTTAAGAAAAATATCGGGTGATTATTTTATGACTATTAGTAAGAAGATTACCACCAGAAATCGAACTAATTTTAAATGAGTTTATATTGTAAGATATTAAATAAATATAAATTCCTGTTCTTGAAGTGGTGTTGAGTTTAACTGTACGGTAATTTTACTTATGTATTTTCTAATTAGTTTTAGATAATAGAATAAGGATGTAAGGGATAAGTAAGGTTGAGTTAATTAACCAGTGTTTTGTTTGATTTGTATGAAAATATTTAAAGGAAATATAAATATGTATGACGTTGTATTATATGGCGCATTTGATAGGCACAATTATGGTGACCTATTGTTCCCTCTTGTTATGGAGAGAATGTTATCTGAAAGGTTTCCTGATAAAAAAATTGTAATTGCGGGGTTAATTGACAGTGACTTAACTGAGTTTAATGCGTTACGTACAGTTGGTATCAAGAAAGCATTAAAACAGAGTAAGCAAGATGTTACGGTTATTCTTGCCGGTGGTGATGTTGTTTCATGTGATTGGCTATCGGCTTATAGCTATTTATTATCTGATTTTTCTTTTTCAGTATTTCAACGCACATTTGCTCGTTACATTCCTAAATTAACTGAAAAAATAATAAAAAATATTATTGGTTTGAAATCTGATAATCCATTCGATCTAACGTCAAAAGATCTTAGTAGTAACATGAAGTTAATTTATAACTCTGTAGGCGCTACAGCTGTATCAGGCGTTGAAGGTGAATCTGCTAAATCTCTTTCGGCAGCTTTAAATGATGCTGATTATTTAACAGTTCGAGACGAGTTTTCATCTGATAATATTAGAAGAATAGGTGCTAATGTTAATGATATATATCCTGATTCTGCGACTGTGATGTCAAGTATATTTTCTGAAGAGGAAATAAACAAAAAAACAGGAGAGAAGGCAAGTTCATTGATCAATAAATTAGAAAAAAAATATTTAGTTTTCCAAATTTCATCGGGTCATAGTGCAGGTTTAGAAGAGGAGTTTGCTCAGAACTTAACTGCTATAGCAAATAAACATGATTTAACTATTGTTTTTATTGCAATTGGAAATGCCGCGGGTCATAGCGACTCTCACGGAATAGAGAAAATAAAGCGCTATTTAGATAATAATATTAAGGTTGCTGAATATCTTGATGGTGGTGTATTCGATGTGATGAATATTATAAAAAATTCAGAGTGTTACTGCGGTACGAGTTTACATGGTCTTATAACTTCAATGGCTTTTCATGTACCAAGAGTCGGTTTATTACCAAAACTACGTAAACAACGAAATTATATGGCAACTTGGGACTTAGCTGAAATGCCTAGCGGTGTTTTACCTAATGAATTATCAGATGCAATAGATAGAGCAATGGGTATACCTAAGGAAGAGCTTGTTAATAAAGAACAATATCTAACTGATAAATATATGGAGAATTTTGACAGAATTAGCGCTTTGATTAATTCCTAGATATATATATTGTGTAGGCCCTCCTAGCGTAATTATGGAGAATTATACTTTTGAACTCAAAGTTACTGGGGGTGAATAAATGAAGAACGTAGCTGTATTGTCGTGCTGGTTTGGTCTTAGATTTAATAAACCGCAAAAAGTTAATTCATTTAACACCTGTAAGATATGGATTTACGCAACAATAAAGAACCATTTATCATTTAGAATATTAGATGTATTAGGGTTTATATCTATAATTCCTCAGGCACCAAAAGGTGTTGATAGTTGTTATTTTTATTCAAATAATAAAAGGTTAAAAACTGAAATTCAGTTTAAGGGGTGGCTTTTCTGTTTTGTTGAGGGGGAGCTTAGTAATGGGGAAAGTATAGCTTCCTCATTACTTGCTAAGAAAGTTAAGTTTTTACAGGTTGATGATACTAGTTTTAGTTATTTTGAACATATTATATATATGGACAGTCGACGAATTACTGATGATATCATTCACCTACTTAAGATGAACCAAAAAGGTATTCTTATTCGGTACGAGGCTAAGCTTAAACCAACTATATGGCACGAAGTAGCTGAAGCAAAAGGGCAGGAAAGATACACTAAGAATATGGATATAACTATCGACTTTATTAATGAGAAATTGATGGTAGATTATATAGCTAATAATAGAGTAATGAACACAGGCATTATCGCTTATTCTATGGGTAGAAAAGGTGAACAAATAAGAGCACTTTGTGACGAAGTATATAATGCCTGTATGAAGTTAGAACAACCAGAGTGCCAAATAATCTGGTGTCTTTTATCGCAGCCTTATTTTGAGATAATTGAAGCTGTTGAGTTTTATAAAATAAAGAACCGTTCAGGACTCTAACTAGCTACCATACAATTTGTTACATTAGTATATACAGACTATCACTCTTCTAAAAGTTACTTTCTTAATATTTGTTCAATTAGTCTTATAAGAGTACTTGATGGTTTTGGTTTTGCAATAAATGTACTTTTTTTTAGGGCTAAAACTTCACTTTTAATTAGATCCTTAAAATGAAGTGTCTCAAATTTATCTGTGTTTTCTGATAAATACCTGCATAGTTTTAAAAAGCGCTTTAAGCAAACTTTATCTAAACTATGTTTGCCTGTTCTCTTATTTCGTTTAATCCACTCAAAAGAATGTAATACAATAACACAAGAAAATGATTTCGCTTTCCAGTTAGATAACAGGATATCTCTTATCTCCAAGAAAGAACAAGCTGTTAGTTGTAGGTGTCTGTTATGATTAGGATAGTCTTCAAAGTAAGTGACAGGTACCTCAAAGGTTTTATTAACTAACTTCGGGGATGCTAAAGTTCCTTCTATTATAATATTACAAGGGTTATTCAAGTAAGGTTTGTTATAACTAGTATCGAAAGAGATCCCCAATTCATGCAAAGCTTTCAGTGTGTTGTTATCTGCACCGTAATTTCCTGCCCTAAAACAACAAATATCACTTTCGCTATACTTTTCAATCATATTCTTTGCATGACCAATTAATTTTAATTGATTTGATAGATCGAAATCACCTATATTTCTATGTAAGCTTTCTAGCGTAAAAGGGAGGTTTCTTGCACCTTTCAGCCATTCGGTATGAATATGTAATCCAATTTCTTGATTTTCAACGGCTATTTTATTGATAGCTTTTTCTAATGCTTTGCCGCCTCCCTGATGAGAAAATAAGGGCTCCACAAAGAATGACGCCTTTAAGTTATATTTTCTAAATATCTCAAGTTGAAAATTAAGACCATATTCCCCTTGTTTAGTAATTCCCCATAGACCACTAGAAATATTCTCGTGTATATCCTGATAAAACTCCCATACTTCAGTGTCGATAGTTAAAAAAACTTTTAGTTTGCTTTTTCTGTGAGGCATTAACATTCCTTGTTAATAATAAAATTATAGTTTTGATTATTATAAAATAAATAAATATTTTGTTACATATTTTTTATTGCTTTTTATTTTTATATTTAATGCCAAAGGCGTGAGAATGGAGTTACTTTTTATTGAGGAGATGGGTATAGGTTTTTGAAGTCAGAGTAATACCAGCACTAACAAATTTACTATGATCGTTAATGAAAGTATTTACGTATTATATTAATATTAGTTTGTTCTATGATAACGACTTTTATACCATGTGATAAAATATCATAAGCCTAACTTTAAGGATATATATACAGCTACAATAACGGCCCAACAATAGCCCATAGATCTGAATGCTAAGGAACTTGTAAAATACTCTTGATACTCTGGACTTACTTTAACCATTCGAATGTGAGAAGCAATCGTCATCCCCATAAAAATGAAGAGTGTCAGTGTAAACATACGACTAATGAAAAAGCCTGTAATCATAAAACCAATCATAGAGAAGAATAATGTTTTATTAAGTAATCGTTCATTTTCAAATGCTATGTTTTTATCTTCATCTATTTTAGTTTTACTTGCATCTGCTTCCGTATCTTTTTTTAATTTACTGGCTTTAATAAATAGATAACCTGTTAATACGGTAAATATTAGAGCACCTCCCCATAAAGAATAACCAGGAACCCCTAATTCACCAGCAACATGTATATAAGAATTATGAGCAACTAAGCCATGATTATCAAAAAATTGGCCTTTGCCAACACCGAATATAGGGTTGGACATAAGCATTTGGATACCTGCATACCAAGCTTCTAATCGACCATTTGCAGATGCATCAATACTACTTTGTAATGATGCAACAACGGTCGCGGCAATAGGGGCTAATAACACAGCTGAAATGAACAGTTTTGGTCCAGCATTCACTACTAATATATATATACCAAGTAGCCCTCCTGCACCTAGCATACTTCCTCTAGAACCTGTTAAATAAATACCGTATCCTAATATACCTAACATGCCTAACATCACTAATTTTATGAATCCACCACCTTTTTTATAAAAGTAAATAACAAAAGGGATGTTCATCACTAGAAACATACCTAAATCATTCGGATCATTAAAAAAGCCTAGATACGTTATTCTTCTTTCACCTAAGTCAATATAACCAACAGAGTGAGAATTTAATGCCCAACCAAAGCCTTCATAAGCCGTTTGTTGAACATGACCATTATGTACCATTAATAATGCAGCAACTAAACAAACTATCATCAGCATGTGTTGGCGTTTTATGGTTGTGATACAGGTACTCATAAGAAACAAGGGAATAATCGCACTTATGAGAAGCATTTGAGCTTCTTCTATACCAAACATACCTGAGCCATTTAAAAAGCCAGACATAATAATAAAAGGTAGTAAAGCCAGTAGCATCCAATGTTGAGGGTATAGTTTGAGTGGTCTTTGAGCGATTAAAACTAAACAAAAAGCAATAATGGCAAATACTTTAATAACTATCCAATCGACACTCGCCTGAAACATTTCATGAGGACGAATTAATGTTGAAGCGGTATAAAGAAACAAAAAGAAAAATGCGGCATTGGAGTCTTTTTCTTGATTCATTGGAAACTTACGTGCCATTTGAAGTTAAGTCCTTTAGATATCTGTCAAGTTTGGGTATGGAGAAACAATGGTTGTAATAATAAGTATGATTAACTACTAAAAGAGTGAATGTTTATTCCATTTTTTATAGTGCATATTATACATTTTACTGAATAAAAGACATGATCTTATGCATTAACTTAAGTATGAAAACTCTTTTTCGATTAATCGTTATATTCATGTTAATCATAGGTTGTTGTTGAACACCAAGCTTTTCTTTGTAGCTATCTTTCATCTCGCCCATCATAAAATCATAATATTTATAATGGCAGTTTTCGATACTCCATAAATGCAAGGAGAGTCCTAATGAAAAATTTGAATACTGTTCACTATCCCAGCCACTTTGATAGAAATAAAGGCTGGTTTGGTCATAAAAGTAATAATTAATTGCTATTGGAGTGCCATTAACAGTTATAGCACTTATTTTTATAGAACTTTGCGCTCTATATTTTTCATGAAAGTCTTTAAAGCTTGCATGAGAAAAAGCACCGTCTTTATTTCTGCTGTGCCAAAGTTTTTGATGGTATTTAATTAGTAATGTGATGTACTGTTCATAGTCTTTTGGGTCAACCCAGTGAAACGTTGCGTCAATTTTATTTAATTGATTAATGGAACGCTTATAACGCGATCTTGTATTTTTACTGAGAGATTTTAGTGACCATTTTGAGCGCTCTACATAATATCGAGTGTGAGTTGATCGCGTTTCATAGCCAAATGATTTTTCAAATAATTTTTTTATATAGCTGTTTTGTACAGTAGCATTCCATCGAACTTGATCTATATTGAGTGCCATTAGTTTTTCTTGAAGCCCAACTAACGTAATTTCTGTAATATTTGTGGATACGATGACATCACAGTATTCTGATGATATTTCTTCTTCTTCCGGTTCGCCTTGCCCTAAGGGATACAAGACTTTCAGATATGGCCATTTAGTCGAATGTTGAATATAGCAGGGCAGCATCACAACAAGTTCACTGTCGATGTAGCCTACAAAGGTTGATAGCTGCCAATTTTTTTGCCAGTAGATTTTATACCAAGTCAAAATCCATTGCGGAGATGAAAAAGGGCTTAAATAGGATGATTGTCCTACTAATAATTGCCACTGTGGTTCAATAGCAATTAATTCATCAATACTATCAATTAATTGCCATGTTATTTTGTGTTCAACTTTTTTTATTGAGGTCATATCTATTTAACCTTGAGAAGAGCTTAACCATGAAGTTAACCAAGGTAAATCACTTGTTGTAGAATATGTCCAGCCAAAACGTCTTGGTGGAAGCATAGGTAGAAAGTCTTTTTTATTGTATTTACTCTGTTTGTTCATGTCTTTGCATTGTTGAACAAATACATTAAAAAGCTCTTGTAACAATAATGTATCTTCTTTTGTTTTTTTCTTAATATATATAGATTTACCTATGAGGCTAGCTACATCACAAGCATGTTGGCGATCAGTCCATTGGTTCTTTATTTCAAGGTTTTTGTCATCCATTGCAGAAAGATAGAGAGGAAGTACCATGTTTTTTAATCTTTTGTCAGCGAAATGAATACCATAATTAGGCATAAAATCACCAAAGGCATTAAGTAATGCTGCAGATTTTTTATCATCAGTTAAACGATAATATCGCCATAATGCGTCGCCAAGTAATGCCATCATCCATGGAGAACAAACAGGGGAGTTACCTGATTTACCTTCGTGTGATTTATAAGTATGTTGAGGGCATCCTCTTAAAGGCCAGTTGTTGATAGGATTAAATACCATTTGAATTGTAGCTTCAACTATATCATCAATTCTGTTTTTCGCTTTCTGGCTTTCGGATATTTCCCAATAAGCTATTGCTAAATTTAATGCTGCGGCTTGGTGACGTTCAGTCCAAAACTTATATTCATCTTTATACTCAGGCGTCCATCGTAAAGATTGCTCAAAAAGGATTTTTAATAGATCTTCAATTTCGCTATCACCAGTAAGGAAATAGTCATAAAGCAAACCATTAGGCATTAAATACTTTAAATCAAAATCTTGTTTTAACTTGAACTTACCAGAACTATCTAAATTATTTATGTAGAAGTCTGTTAACTTAGAGGCTTCTGTTAGCCACTTTAGCTCACCCGTTAAAATATATAATTGATAAATAGCTCTTGGTCTATCAAACAACCATTGAGAAGTCTTTGTTTTGGGGTACCCTTTTTCTTTTAATAAAGATTCATTAGTAATGAAGTTGGCATATAAGGTTTGCCCTTCTGTATACCAATTATTTTCGGTTTCGTTAGTTTCAGGATGTAATAAGATGCTTTCTGCCAACCATGATTTATTTGGGAAAACTAGATAAGGCTGTTTTATTAAAACAAAAGCTTCTTTTTGAATAGTCTTGTGTGAACCACTCCAGCTTAATATGTAGTTCAAAGGTTTGTTATTTACGGTATTACTTACATGAGTCAATTGAATAGCTAATAAACGAACAAATTTTTGGTTTTCTTTTGTATTCCAAGTATTTAATAATGAATATGAAGCACTTACCTTTTTACCTTGTTGAGTGATTTTTAGCAAAGAGTTAGATTCCATTTGCTTGTCTGGTACAGGTAATAGCAATATTGTTTGGTTGCTAGGAGCAGAAAACGCTATTGAAGAATCTTGAGCAATGCTTTTAAACGATATGAAACTTATAAGCAAAAAGGTAAATATAGAATATTGCGGTATATAATTAACCATGATTAATGCTCAGCACTTATTTTTTATGGAACCAATACCTTCTTTTAATCAGCTCTAGCAGTAATAATATATGACTTATCCTCAAATCGATAAACCTTATTTATAACTCAGAAATCATTACGAAAGTGGTGTTTTATTTAATTTAAACCTATATGCTTTTTTAAAAAACAATCTTTTAAAGAATGTTCTGAGTCAGCAGTATTCATTTTAAACAGAACACTACTACAATTGCGCTTTCTGTAAAGCGCTTTGCTCTAGCGAACAATTTCTTAAACACTTAAAAAATTGCCAATGAATATAAGTTTCACTATTTCCAGTTAATGCTTCCATTAATCGTTGCTTCTTGAAACCAACAGGAGAAGGGATTTGAAGTTCGTTAATTTCAAACGTTAATCGAATTAATGCAGTTTCTTTTCTGTTCGCTATTTTTATATAACGCCAATGTCCAATTATTTCTTGATCGACTTCATACCAACCTTTTGGGATGAAGTTGTTACCAAAGCCTGTTGGTTTTCCATTATCTAGCTCTCCATTAAAGAAGTACTTTAAATAAATTGTTGGCTTTATGTCAGATGTATTAGACGATACTTGCTCAACATTTGTATAGCGTTCAATGGTAGGTTTTATCTCTGTTGCAGCTATAACGTATGAATTGTTTGGTAGCGTAGGCAGAAACAATGATTTTAGTGTTGTAGATGAAATAGTAATCGCGGCTAGCAGAAATAATACATTAAATTGTTTAGGACAAATGCCAACAGGTTCTTTAGTGTCATTTTCAGGTGTTGAAAGTAAATCATGATTCGCTAATTTATTACCCCACATAAATAACAAAAACATAAACGGAATATATAAATACCAACCAAATGTATTGTGATCTTCCATCAAGCTACTTTGCATATCAGTATATTCACCAATTAATATCAACGCAGTAATTCGTATCCAATTGGTTAGCAATGCACCTAAAATAGCGATAGACAAAAACGTCACTGCTTTCTTTGTATTGTTGATGTACATAAATATAAATAATGTACTTATTGCTAACGATACAATGATGTAACGTAAACCGCTGCAACCATCTGCTATTTCAAATACGCCTGCTGGTATTGTAATGTACTGCGCTTCAACATAAGTTGGTATACCTGTAAAACTCATCATATAAGTTACAGCTGTTACTGATATTGCTTGTAAGACTTCGGTTAATAATCCCCATAAAGGAAAAATGAAAATTAAGAATAGGGTAGGGAAAAGAACATACCAATTAAAACGAAACAGTGACATCACGCCAAATGTTAATACAGCTAAGAAAGAAAGCCAGTAACCTATACTAATTTGAGCATTTGATGTTACAAATAAGAGAAGTCCACTGCCAATTAATAAGGCAAAAGAAACATATGAAATAGATTCTCTATAAGCAAGTAAACCATTAGCCGAAAGTTTGAAGTACAAATAGAGCGTAATAATTGGAATTAAATAAGCGTGTGAATATGTGCCATCATCAAAACTATTTCGCCAGAGTGTTTCTAAAATAGGGATGTTTAATACAGAAACAACTGTAAATAAAAGAACTAAACCTACAAAAGGCTTGTAAATACTTGGTATATTCATACTGTTTATTTTACCGAACTTCAATAGTGGGTAGGGAGGCTGTGATAAATATGAAATGAAAACATGGAATAAATTTTTCTAATATCCATATCTAACTATTTTTCCCATAACAAATTTTATGATAACACTTAACCCATATTTATTTGAAGTAAACATAGAGAAATTATGTGTATTAAATTTAAACATTATGAGAATAAATGTATTGGAAAAAGTTCTGTTAAAAGTTTTGATTAGCGTTAGAATAATAAAAGAGCAACAATTTAGTTTATTTGCTCTAAATTTTAGAGCTTGTTAAAAAACAAATAGATAAAGGAATAAATAATAATGAAGCTAGCAAAAATATTAGTGGGTATAGGCGTCATCTCAACTTTAGCCGGTTGTGGCGAAAGTGAAACCGCTTTTACTCACATAGAAAAAGCCAAAAGCTTCAAAGCCAGTGAAATCGATTTAAAATTAATCGCATTGAAAAATGCAGTACAGCTTGAGCCTAAGAATGCAGAAGCTCGATATTTACTTGGTGAAACTTATTTATCTCAAGGGTTTGGTGTTGGAGCGGTTAAAGAATTAGAAAAAGCTTATAGCTTTAATTATGATAAAGATGCCGTTATTCCTCTTCTAGCACGAGCATACATCCTTACCACATCTGATGAAGACGTTATTGATCTAAGCGCTGATTTCTCAGTTTTATCTAAGGAATCAAAGGTACATTACTTAGCCTACAAAGTATTAGCAGATATTCGCACTAATAATGTTGAACAAGCAGAGCAAGATATAACACTTGCAGAACAAATACTCCCAAACAATGCCTATGCTTTATTAGCTAATGGTTATTTAAAAATGGCAAAAGGAGAGTTTGATGATGCAAAAGGAGCTGTAAACAAAACGCTTACTATTCTACCAGATCAGGTTGACGCTATTCTCTTGCTTGCCCAAATTAATACTGCCTTGCGTGAACATGCTGAAGCTACACCACTCTATTTACGTTACGCAAAGTTACAACCTAAATCGAACATTGTTATTTTATTACTGGCACAATCTTTATTACAAGAAAAGAAATTTTTAGAAGCAGAAAGATATGCCGATAGTATTTTAGCCGCAGCTCCTAATCAGCCATTAGCAAATTATATAAAAGCTATGTCTCAATTTGAGCTTAAAAACTACCAGAAAGCATTAGAACATGCTGAGTCAGCTTTAAAAGCACAATATAACCAAGCTCAATTAAAGCTTATTGCTGGAGTTAGTGCTTACTTTTTGGGTAATTATGAAATCAGTTTTTTTCATTTAGAAGATATTGTTAAATTTTTAGTGCCAGAGCATCCTGCTCGTAAAATGTTTGCCGTAAGCCAATTGCAGTTAGGAATGGTAGACGATATTTCTGAAACACTTGAAGGCTTTAATTCAACAACGAAAGAAGATGAAAAGTTCTTATCCTCTTTGAGCTATCAATTAGCCGAATTAGGCGCTTTTGATAATGCCAAAGAAGTTGCCAAACAAGCAATGGCTGAAACACCAGAAAGTGCCGAACAAAATATGCGTGATGGTATTTTGAAGCTTATGCTTAACGACCCTTCAGGCTTACAAAACTTAAAAGAAGCAGTTGCTCTTAAACCTGATCTTCTTGGAGCTGAATTAGCGCTTGCTTACGCGGCTATTCAATCAAAAGATTATGATCAAGCGATAGAAATTTCTAATCAATGGAAAGAAAAATATCCAGACCAACCAGGTAGCTATAACATACTTGCTGCTGTTTATTTAAAACAAGGTTTGCTTGGAGAAGCTAAAACAGCATTAACCAAAAGCTTAGAGATATCACAGAAAAATGCATTCGCATTGCTCGAGCTAACTAATCTTGCAATGTTAGAAAGTGATAAAGATGAAGCGAAAAGACTATCAAGTATCGCTGTTCAAGAGTTTCCTAGTAACGCAAATATCCTAAGACAATATTTTTCTATCCACAATAACGATGAAGCCTTTGAACGCATTAAAGAGCTATATAAATCCGATGAAAATAATCAAGCTATAGGAATGCTTTACACTGAATTATTGATTAAAGGTAAAAAATTCACAGAAGCTGTTAATGTGATTGATGCTTATGAAACTTCGGTTAAAACACCTAAGAAGTTATGGCAGTTAAAAGTTATTAGTCATAGTGGATTAAATAATGTGCATAAGGCGCAAACTATCCTTGAAGATTGGATGCGAGTTAATCCTTATCATGTTGAACCTATTATTTTATTAGCTGATTATTATTCAAGAAATAAAGATACTGATACAGCTTTGAACTTGGTTGAAAAAGCGTTACGAAATCAACATGCTAATAACAACATGCTAAAAATGGGTAAAATGCAATTACTGATTGATAAAGGCTCAGTAAGAGAAGCAAAGCGTTATTTTGAAGAAATTAAAACATTGAGTATGAAGAAATATGTTGCTCAGGGAATTGAGGGTAAAATAGCTTTACTCGATAAAAACTATAGCAAAGCTGTTGAACTGCTTACTGCCTTCTATAAAGCTCAACCAACATCTAAGAATGCGATTTTATTATCGTCAGCACTACAAGGCGATAATAAAGGTCCTCAAGCAATCGAACACCTAGAGGCGTATTTAGATACAAATAAGAATGATCAAAATGCGCGAGCAGTTTTGGCGAGTCTCTATTTAAGTAGTGAGCCGAATAAAGCTATTGCAGCTTATAAAGAAATTTTGAAGCAGTTCCCAAATAATGTTTTAGTACTAAATAATGTTGCTTGGTTATCAATGGAACAAGGCGCTTTAGATGAGGCTTTATCATTCTCTGAACGTGCCTATGCGGTAGCACCTGAAGTTGTAAATGTTATTGATACTTATGCCATGATTTTGTTAAAGCATGATAAGAAAAGCGAAGCATTAAATCACTTAGCAAAGGCTTATGATCTTTCTGAAGGTAAAGATAACGAAGTGACTTTGAATTATGTTGAAGCACTGATTACGAATAGTCGACTTAAAAAAGCGGGTGAGATCTTATCTTCAATCAAAGGTGCAACAGCGTCTCAAGCAAAGCGCAAAGCAACATTACAAAATAAACTGTAATTTTAACGTATATAAACGCTAAATAAAGGCAATATTATTATGGAAAATAACAAAATAAAGCTCATAACCTTATCAGCTGTGTTGTCTGTTGCTGTTTTAAGTGGTTGTACTAAAGACTTATCATATGATGAATATATGACTGCGGCACAATCACAAATAGAACAAGGGGATGCCTCTAGTGCAATCGTATCTCTGAAGAATGCAGTAAGACTTCAACCTAAAGATGCTAATAGCCGTTATGAACTCGGTAGTTTATATCTTAATGAAGGTGACTTATATTCGGCCGAGAAAGAACTAGAAAAAGCGATTGAACTTGGGTTTGATGCGCCATTATTATTGCCTAAGCTAGCTAAAGTAAAAATGTTATTAAATAAGTTTGATGAAACTTATGATATTGCTGACAATTCTGGCTCATTCGATAACGAACAGTATGTCATGATCTTAACCTATGCTGGTTTGGCTGCTCTATCTGATAACAAAAAAGATAAGGCTGAAGATTATATTAACCAAGCATCAATGCTTAGCGCTGATTCATTATATAGCCAAGTAGGTAATGCTTGGCTGAATTTTTCTAATGAGAAATATAATGAGGTCTTTAACACTTTAGACACTATTTTGTCGGAATCGAGTGATTTTTCTGATGCTCTGCTTTTGTCTGGTCATTTACATCAAGCACAGTTTAAGTATGAAAAAGCTATTGAAATGTATTCTTTATATTTAGAGAAACATCCACGTCAGTTTCAAATTAAATTATATTTGATCAATAGTTTATTGGGTGCCAAAAAATATGATGAAGCAGAACAACATCTTAAACTCTTAAATAAGATATATAAAAATCATGCACTTGTGAGTTTATATAACGCTCAAGTGGAATACCATAATGACAAGTTCTCAGAAGCCAAACTGTCTGCTGAAAAAGCGATTAGTAATGACAGCTCTCTATATCTAGGCCAAGTTATAGCAGGTATGAGTGCATATCGATTAGGTGAGTTTGAGTTAGCGTATAGTTATTTAAGTAAGATAGGACCATTATTACCTGCTAACCATGAAATTAAAAAATTACTAGCCATATTACAATTACAATTAGGGTTTTCAACTGATGCACAGGCATCTTTTGAAGGTATGACGGCAACCACAGAGAATGATGTAGATCTTTTAACTGCGGCAAGCAGAGCTTTTGCTCAGAATGGGCAAGTTGATGTAGCGGAAGGTTTATTAGGTAAAGTTATTCAAGCAGATCTTGGGGATAATGATTTAGCATTAAAGTACAGTGCATTGAAATTGTCGAATGGAGATAAAGAACAAATCGCGTTATTAGAAGAGCTTGTAAAGAGTAATGAAGGTGCAGAAGACGCTCCAATGGTTTTAGCAACCTATTATGTTAATAATAAAGATTATAATAACGCTTTGAGAGTTGCTAGAGCGTGGCAAGATAAAGAAGCAGGTCAAATTAAAGGTCAATTATTAGAAGGCTTCATTTTTGCAAATAGTAATGATATTGACTCGGCAAAAACTGTATTTAAACGGGTTATAGAGCAAGACGCACATAATATTTCAGCACTCTATTATTTAGGTGAGTTCGATTTCAATGAACAGAAATGGGAAGAATCTAAAGCATACTTTACTAATATTCTGAGTTTTGAGCCTACGCATAAAGCTTCTGTTGCACGTTTGTCATATATTAATACCAAACTAGGAAAAGAAGACGAAACCATAGAATATCTAAATGACTTGTTATTAAAGTACCCGAATAATCAAGACATATTAATAGACTTATCAGCTAACCTAAGCTCAATAGGTAAAACCAAAGAAGCTATTCGTCTTATAGAAAAGTCGAAAGTTGAAAGAAAGTCAGTACGATTCAATAGAAACTTAGCTCAGCTTTACGTTAAAGACTTTAAGTTTTCTGAAGCGAAAGAGCTTTATAGTGTTTTAGTAGATTTAACGCCATTAGATCACTCACTTTGGTTAGAATATGCTTTAGTTGATGAAAAAATGGGTAATATTGAATCTTCGTTAACAACCATTAATAAAGCTTTAGGTTTTGTTGAGGCAAAAGAAGGTCTACAACTTTTAAAAGCAAACCTTTTATTAATATTAGATCGCAACGATACCGCTGCAACACTTATAAATGAGTTGTTTGAGAAGTACCCTACCAATAATCGAGTATTATATTTAAAAGCTCAGCTAAACTTGAAGCAAGACAATGCTTCTGAAGCTGTGGAGCAATTTGAAGCATTGTATTCTGCTAACCCAAATAATGAATTTGCATTAAAATGGGCTCAATCACGTATTAAAAATAATAATACGACTGAAGCGATAAATATCCTTGAGCAGCATGAGCAAGTGCAAGCTTTAAGTTCAGCTAATAAAGCATTACTGGCTGAATTATTATTGGACGTAAATACTGAAAAATCTAAAAAATTATATTTAGAATTAAATAAAGATCATCCTAATAATATTGCGGTATTAAATAATTTAGCGTTGTCTTATTACAATTTAGGTGAGTTTGATGATGGGTTACCTTATGCCAAACAGGCGTATACTGTAGGTAAATCAAGTGCAACTCTTGATACGTATGCAATGCTTCTGGTATCAAATAAGAAAGAAAATCAGGCTATAGAGCTAATCACCCATAGTGACAATGAATCATTGTTAAATGAGAGTGTGAAGTTAATACTTATTGAAGGTTACATAGCTCTTAATCAATTAACTAAAGCTAAAGAGATCTTTAATGGATTTACTCAGATCCCTGATGAGCTAAAAGAAAAATATAATAAGTTATCTGAGCAATTGAATTGATATTTTAATTTCAATTGATAAATAATCTCAGTTCGATTTAAGCTATTTTACTCAGTAATGTTATTTAGGCGCCTATTTTCGTTGCCAGCATTGATGCAGGTACTTGGTTTTATCTAGAATAAAAAAAACGTATTTTTACACCCAATAACCAGCTATTGAGTACATAAATCCGCTTTGCTAGACATAAAACTATCAATATCGAGTCATGATAGTAGATATAAAATACTCTGGTGGCTCTTTAATCTATTAATAAATAATTCTTTTTATTGAATGTAGTGGCATTCATTATCCCGAGTTGAGGTTAAATAAAAGGATATTGAAGGTTAGAATAAAGTATCTTCTTTAAATAAAAAAACCAGCAATATCATTGCTGGTTTTTTTGTTTATAGATAATTAAGTACGTTAATCGTTGATTAATAACTCTTTCAATGGTCTACGAATTGAGCGTGACAAAGGCGCTTTTGAACGCCCTAATCGACCAAGAAATACAACCTTATCAGGTTGTCCCATGATTGATTCAAATAGTGCCTTACCTTTAGCGGCATTGGCATTCACTTTACTATCTTTTGTAAACTGAAGGTTGTTATCAATATAGCGAGAAAAGATCACCGGTGTTTGCTCTGGTTGAAAACCTAAATTTAACTTAGCAGACATTAACCAGAAACGTTGAATAGCTCTTCCTGCAGCAACAAACTCTTCAGGTGTTTTAGGTTGGCTCTCAGCAGTGATGGCAAAATGTGCAGAACTTTTAAGGCTAGGAATAAAGTCTAATTGTATTCTTGGTAAAACAGTTCCAGCTAAAAAAGTATTGGCGAATTTAACTCGGTCCCAGCTTTTGAATAACGATTGCATCATCCTTGCAGTTAGCCAATCAACACCTAATGCTTGCTCTGGAATTTTCGTTTCACTGTAACGTTGATTCCAATCGATTATTTCTTTATGAACTAGATAGCCTTCATACATAGTTAATCGAGTTTTGGCGTTGCGGAAATTAAGTTTCGCGATAGCCATTTTATCATTTTTAGTTTCAAACCACTGAATAGCATAACTATCAGGTAAAGTGCCTTCCAGCTGCGCTTTTTCTGAGTTTGATAAGGCTTGTGTTCCCATGGCGCGCCGTTGAACAGAACGGACTTTAATATATGGTGCTAATTCGTCAGCTTGAATGGTGTTATCTGGTGTTAAAGATACTTTGAATTTTAATGAAGTTTCATCTGAATAATCAGATTCAATGTTTACTATAAAACCTAATTGGCTAGCAGCAATTTCAATAGTTTCAAGTAAGATACCATGAGCTAAATGACTAGAATGCCCATCTGCATCATATACAACAGTCTCTCTAGTATCTGTACCATGTATAACAAAAGACATGTCATCTATTAGTTTAAAGCGCCAACATTGCTCATTGTCACCACTAGGTGCCCATCTTGCTATGTTAAGTACTTTTTCTGCATTCGTTAAATTTTCGTCCATTGACGGTTCAGGAGCAACAACTGGTGTATCAAGCAAACGTTTCTTGCCTATCTTAAAAGCGAGTTTCTGTATGGGGTTACTATTGCCACCAGGACGCCATGTCTTTTTATATTGGTTGGTATATGCATCAAAATGTAATCCGTGTGGCACATTTAATACATCTCCTCGATTTAGGAATATTTTAGCTACTTGTGCAGCTGTTACTCCAGCAGCGAGTTGGCAGCCTACAATAGTTGAAGGCCCTTTTTTGTTAGCTAGGTCTAAGCGGCTAGGGTCAACTAAATAAGCTTGCTGTAATGCTGCAGGTGTTAAGCCAAGGAAAAATCGTAGATATTGCTCATTTTCGGTGTAGCCATTGAGTTGAAAGTATTCTTCAAAAGTCATTTTGCCAGGAAGAAAGTTCAAATAAGCTGTTCCCATTCCGATGGGAGCTGCAGTTGTTGCAGGAATGCCTTTATCAGCACATAATTTGAAAATCAACTTTCTTGCTTCAAGAGCAAAAAAGTCGAGAGAGTCGACGTAGCAGTCAACACCTTCAAGAAATTCGTCTGTGTTTTCTGGATTAATACCCTCAGGCCAAAGTTTGATCTCTATTTCTGGGTTTATAGCTTTCGCCATAGCTACCATAGTATCAAGCTTCTTTTGGTCGTAGGTATCAACATTAGCGCCAGCTTGCCTATTGGTGTTTTCACAAGCGAATTCGTCAAAGTCTGAAAGATGAAATTTAGTAATACCAAGCCTTACCAGTGTTAAGACATGAGAACCACCAACACCTCCCATACCAGCTATAGCAACTCGCTTGGTTTTTAGAATTGCTTGCTCTTCTTCTGTCACCCAACCAATATTACGAGAGAAAGCAAGCTCGTAATTAAATGAATGGCTCATATTTTTGTCCTCTTATTTATCCGTATTATCTGTAAACGGGACAAGACTAATCTGCTCAGTAAGATCTTTATAAATTATCTTATAAAGAGCGAGTAGTTCATCAGATAGCTCTGAATTAAATTTGTTTTTATCTAAATAGAACATGGCACGCATACCATGATAATCAACTACATCACCAACTTGCTCAAAAGGTAAGCCAAAGCGTTGCAACCTTTTATTTAATCTAGGCTCCATCATTACAAACATGCCTTTATGGTTACATAGATTGGCTAATGCTAGTCCGCCTAAATATAAACCTATTGCAATATTAGGAAAGTTACGGCGCTCTTCTTCGCTATACATAGTTTCTGGATTTGCTTCTGAAATAACAAAAGGAACACTTTTTTCTTTATTACGGCGCCTGAAAGAATCTAACACAGCAAGTCGAGATATCTCAGAAAAGCTGCCTCGCTCTAAGCTTGAAGGATCTAATACCTCTTTACGAGCACTGTCTAAACAGTTAGCTTCAAAAGGGAGTTGTAGTGTAGGATTTTGTACTGGAGGTATTATAAGTCTGATACAGCCAGCAAAAACTTCTGTACGCCTATGCTCTAACAAACAGTGATATGAATGATCATCATATTCGTCTGTTTCCATTTCTAGTTCATTCTCAGGCTCCCAGCCTAATTCACGACTATACACACCATAACGAATTTTGAAGGCTTCTTGCCTAAGTGTTTTACTGCTGGCAAATTTAATTTTAAAGTATTTATTAAAATTCTCTGCGATGGAGTATGAACTCATAACTTATATTACTCTTCTTATAGGCAAAAAATAATTGTAAATAAATATAACAGTTATCTAATGCTTAATGTTAATTTTTTGCATCTAAAGTATTGTTTTTACATGAGAGTAAGATTCTCAGAAAGAGTGTTCTCTCTTACTTAAGCCGTAAAAACCTTTCTTTTTCTTTTAGTATGGCTCAAATAATAAGTTTAGTGATTATTATTCACTTAAAGTTGTGTTTTCTTGGTAACATATTATTCATTAAGGGAGTCCCAAATGAATAATTTTTATAAATATCTTTGTCTTATATCTCTATTTTTTACTTTATCTGTGTCGGCAGAATTAGCTGATACTTTAGAAAAAGTAAAACCTTCAATTGTCGGTGTAGGTATATATACGCCAACTGGCCGACCTAAAAATATTTTAAGTGGAAGTGGCTTTGTGATAGGTAATGGCCGTTATGTCATTACTAACCATCATGTTGTTCCTAAAGAACTCGATGCAAAACTACTACAAGAAATGGCAGTATTTGTAGGTTCAGGTAAAACAGCTAAAGTCCGTAAAGCATCATTAATAGCAAGTTCTGAAAGGTATGATTTAGCGGTATTAGAAATTAAAGGAGCTAAACTGCCTCCGTTAACTTTGGCATCTTCGGCTTATATAAGAGAAGGAACTTCAATTGCTTTTACCGGTTTTCCTATTGGCTCAGTTCTTGGGTTATACCCAGTAACTCATAGAGGTATTATTGCAGCAATAACGCCTACAATAACACCTGTTAGCGATGTTAGGCAGTTGAGCATTAAAATGCTGAAAAAATTGAGAGACCCTTTTATGGTGTATCAATTAGATGCCACCGCATATCCAGGTAATAGTGGTAGTGCTATGTACGATGCTGAAACAGGTAAGGTGATAGGGATCATTAATAAAGTCTTTATACAAGAAAGCAAAGAAGCTGTTATTAGTAAACCAAGTGGTATTACTTATGCTATACCTGTTAAGTACTTACACGAACTTCTAGAAGAAAAGAATATTAAGATTTAATCCGTGAATGTTCAGGTTATTGATATGATTCTATTCAGAATAAGAGGTTTCTGTTAAAACCTGTTGGTCTTCAAATAATTGTGAAATTGGAACTAATTCAATATTTTTCTGAGCGAGCAAGGGGATAAGCTTAAGTAAAGAACGTACCGTTTCAGGATGAGGATGGGCAATGGCAAGTGCCATTTTGTGTTCTTTTGCTCGTTCAATAAGTAAAGTAAATTGATGGGAAATGTATTCGTGTTCAAGGTGATTATCTAGAAATATATTACGATCTAAAGTAGGTACACCTAATTTTTTTGCCATAGCGCCGGCCTGGCTTTTTGAAGACGTAATACTATCTACAAATACAAGTTCTTTTTCTTTAATAAATTGCATTACCCAGAGCATTGATTGAGGTAATGTTGTTAACAAACTTCCCATATGATTATTAATCCCCATTGCAAAAGGGATCTCTTTAAATGCTTCTTTAAGCTTTTTACGGATAACCTTTTCATTCATATCATGTGTTAAACCACCAGGACCTAAAAATTTACCATTTTCAGCTTCCATAGGAATATGTAACATGATTTCGTGATGCTTGTTAAAACCTTCGAGTGCGAGAGATTTACCATAAGGTGTATGCGGCAATACAGAAAAAGTAACATTAGCTGGGAGTTCTAATATATTACTATCTGTTTTTCTATATCCTATGTCATCGATAATAATAGCGATTTTCATTTTTTCGGCGACAGAATAACAAGAGGTAAAGCTTAATAATAAAACAAGAAGTATGCGCAATGTATTAGTAACAAAGGTTAAGTTGATGAACGTAAAGGATAGCATTGAATGTTGCTTAGATCGAATTGAAAAGGAAGGAGGTAATAGAGTACAAAAGACTACCTACACCATAATTTAGGGTTTTGGGCTTGTCCTGAATGACGTATTTCAAAATAAAGGGCTGGTTGTGATTGTCCTCCACTTTGGCCGACTAATGAAATCGGTTCACCTTGTTCAACGTAATCACCAACTTTTTTTAGCAACGTTTGATTATGTCCGTATAAACTCATATATCCCTTTCCGTGATCAATAATGGTGACTAGACCATAGCCTTTTAGCCAATCAGAGAATAACACATTACCATTAGCAATTGATTTAACTTGCTGGCCTGCATTTGCTCTTTTTAAAACACCTTTCCATTTAATATAACCATGTTTCTGGGTACCAAAGCTATGCACTATTTTACCTGAAACTGGCCATTTTAACTTCCTTTTTAATTTAGCTAACCCATTTAGTTCTTTACTCGACTTAGCTAATGTTTGAATTTTTTTAAGGGTATCTTTTAAGCTTTTTTCTTCGGCAACTAGTTTATTAAGTTGTTGCTCGGTGCTTAGCTGTTCTTTTTTGATTAGTGCCAGCGTTGCTGTTCTTTCGCTTTTATTTTTCTCTAATGATTTCTTATTTGCGATAAGATCTGCTGTGATTTTATCTAACGCAATGGATTGAGTTTTATGGCTATCTTCTAAAACAACAAGTTCATTAATGGTTTGTTTAAAATTTTCTATCTCTGCAATACGAGCATTATTAACATACTGGTAATTTGTTATTGTTCGTTGAATAGTTGTTGGATTTTTCTGATTGAGTAGTAATTTTATATAATCGTGGTGGCCAGCTGAATAAGCTGCTCTTAGTTGTTTCGCAAGTAATTTCTCTTGGCGTTGTTTACTTGTAATTAGAACTATTTTCTCTTGCTCAAGCTCTTGTATTTTATTTTGTGTTTCTTTTTTATTCTTATTGTTTTGCTGTATTTCTCTTGTGATAGAAGAAATTGCAATATCATTTTCTTTAAGTTGGTTTTCTAGTGCGGCTCTTTTTTTATTAACATTCTTGAGCTGTGATTTTGCATCAGAAATTTCAGATTTCACACTTTTGAGTTTATCTGTTGTTTGACTTTGATTATCAACAAACGGCTTTGCTAAACACGAAAAAGCAAATACACACAAAAGTGTGTATAAGCTTATCGTGTTTTTAAGCAGAGACTTTAATTTCATTAATGAAATTTAATCTTTTAAGTTCATTAATACAGAACCTGTCATTTCTTCAGGTTGAGGTAAGCCCATCAATTTCAAAATTGTTGGCGATATATCACTTAAAGCACCAGTTTTAGCTGGAGTTGCATCTCGGCCAACATAAATTAATGGAACAGGTTCGCATGTATGAGCTGTATGTGCTTGACCTGTTTTAGGGTCAAGCATTTGTTCAGCATTACCATGATCGGCTGTAATTAAACATTCACTACCTGTGGCTCGAACTGCTTCCACTACACGTTTAATCGCACCATCAACTGCTTCACAAGCTTTCACAGCCGCATCAAATTTACCTGTATGGCCTACCATGTCGCCATTAGGGTAGTTACAAACAATAAAGTCGTACTTGCCACTTTCAATTGCGCCAACTAATTCATCTGTTAAAAGCTTTGAATTCATTTCTGGTTGCAAATCATAAGTTGCTACAGAAGGTGATGGAACTAAAATACGTTCTTCACCTACATATTCATCCTCTTTACCGCCGCTGAAGAAGAAAGTAACGTGTGCATATTTCTCAGTTTCTGAAATACGTAATTGTGTTTTATTATTCTTTTCTAGCCATTCACCCATTACATTATTTAATGATTCTGGTGGGAATGCATTAGCAGCTTCGATATCTTCGGCATATTGAGTCAGTGTTACAAAGTCTGCTAATTCAGGTGTT
The DNA here is from genome assembly GCF_030551755.1 of Pseudocolwellia sp. AS88. GTDB lineage: Bacteria > Pseudomonadota > Gammaproteobacteria > Enterobacterales > Alteromonadaceae > Pseudocolwellia. The sequence goes on along the minus strand of NZ_JAUPEC010000004.1, from coordinate 50,850 downwards.
CTGTTTCTAGCAAAACCTGAGAAATCTTTTTCAGTAAAGCAACGGCTAAACTGTCTTGCTCTGTCCGCTCTGAAATTCATAAAAATAAGTGAATCACCATCATTTACTTTAATGGTATTGCCATCAGCATCTAAAATTGCAGAAGCATCTACAAATTCATCATTTTCATCTCTTGCATAAGCAGCATTTAATGCATCAATTGGATTATTGAATTGAAACTCGCCTTGACCGTCAACTAATAAATTATAGGCTTTTTCTACTCTATCCCAACGTGAATCTCGATCCATTGCATAGTAACGACCGATCACTGAAGCAATTTGTCCTTTGGCATCAGAACCTGTGAATAATTCTTCAAATTTTTGTTGGGCTCTAAGAAGTGGTGCTTCTGCACTTCGTGGAGGAGTATCTCTACCATCTAAAAATGCATGTAAATAAACCTGTTTAGCGCCTTTTTCTTTGGCTAATTCAATCATAGCGATAATATGATCATCATGGCTATGAACACCGCCAGCAGACAATAAACCAAAAATATGAACAGCTTTATCATTTGCTACAGCTTTATCAACAGCTGATGATAACGTTGGGTTTGAATTAAATTCGTTATCAGCAATAGCTTTTGTAATACGTGTAAAGTCTTGATAAACAATACGGCCAGCACCTAAATTTACATGTCCTACTTCAGAGTTACCCATTTGACCATCAGGTAAACCAACAGCCATACCCGAAGTTTCAATTAACATACTCGGACATGTTGCCATTAAGTTATCTATAAAAGGTGTTTTCGCGTGGTAAATAGCATTGGAATCATGGTTTTCGCTATAACCCCAGCCATCTAAAATAATAAGTACAGTAGATTTTTTATGTGACATGAATTTTCCTATAGAACTAAGTTTGAATATCAATAGCCCAAAATAATAAATGGTACGCTACGAAAATTGAGAATTTCTTATAACTAAGAGTATATCAAGGGAAAAATATAATTTCTTGTGTAGATGATTATAAAATGTTCCTTACATACATTCATAACTATTTAATAATTTTCTATTGTTAGGGGATATTATTCTTTATTGCGGCAATAACTTATTAGCCTGTATACTATGCAGCAAATTTAATGAATAAATGGCTTTTTATGGAACAACTTATCGCTTTTGCGACAGATAACGCTTTATTGAGTGCCGCGTGGGCTGCAATTGTTATTTTACTTATCTTTACAACCATTAAGATTCAACTATCACCTATTAAGAAGATTACGACACAAGAGCTAACTTTCTTAATGAATAAAGAAGATGGTTTGGTGGTAGATATAAGAGCAGAAAAAGAATTTAAAGCAGGTCATATCCTTGATTCAAAACACTTAAGTAGTGAAAAAGCGAACAGCAATGATTTTACTAGCCTTGAAAATTATAAAGATAAACCCATTATTGTAGTATGCGCAGCTGGATTAACTTCCGCTAAAGTTGCAAATTCGCTTTATAAAGCAGGTTTCACCAAAACAAGTATCTTGAAAGGTGGAATGAATTCATGGCTCAGCGGTGGATTACCTGTTTCAAAATAATCCATAGGAGTTACCATGACTGCAGTTGATATTTATACAAAACAAACGTGTCCTTTCTGTGTAAGAGCTAAAGCCTTACTAACAGAAAAGAATGTCGCATTTAATGAAATAAAAATTGATGGCGACAACGATCTTAGAACTAAGATGATTGAGCGCAGTAAAGGCGCTTACACAGTTCCACAAATCTTTTTTAATGAGAACCATATTGGTGGTTGTGATGATTTATTCGCATTACACACAAGTGGAAAGTTAGATGAGTTATTAAAATAAGCATTAATGAGTAATGTTTTAAATTGAATAATAAGGTGCTATTTAAGCACCATTAATATAGGAAGTATTTATTATGTCTGATGACATTCAAAGTAACGAAGCCGCTACAGCTGAATCAGCTCCTCAATTTGCTATTCAACGTGTTTATACAAAAGATGTTTCATTTGAAACACCTAATTCACCTGCAATTTTCCAAGAAGATTGGAAACCTGAAGTTAAATTAGACATTGATACTCGTTCTGACAAATTAGCTGACGATACTTATGAAGTTGTTTTATCTTTAACAGTTACAGCAACAGTTAATGAAAAAACTGCGTTTTTAGCAGAAGTTCAACAAGCTGGTATTTTTACTATTGGTAACTTACCTGAAGCTCAATTAGCACATGCAATTGGTGCTTTTTGTCCTACAACTCTATTCCCATACGCACGTGAAACTGTTGCTAACCTTGTAAACAGAGGTTCTTTCCCTCAGTTGAACTTAGCACCTGTTAACTTTGAAGCTTTATTCGCTTCTTATGTTCAACAAAAAGCTGCGCAACAAGCTGAAGCTAACACTTCAGGTGCAGAGACTCACTAGTTGTCTGCTCTCAATAAAAGTATTTCAGTTATAGGAGCAGGATCTTACGGTACTGCTCTTGCTATATCTCTTGCTCGTAATGGTCATCAAACAACCTTATGGGCTCGTGACACCGCACACATAACTGAAATGGCTAAAACACGCGAGAATAATAAGTATCTTCCTGGATGTGTATTTCCTGAAACCTTAACGTTAGAAGCTGATTTAGAAAAAGCTATTCGTTCAAGTGAAAATATTCTTGTTGTTGTTCCAAGTCATGCTTTTGGTGAGACACTTCAACAACTTAAGCCTTTTATCATGCCTAGCTCTCGTCTTGCATGGGCAACTAAAGGCTTAGACCCTGATTCGGGCAGATTATTACAAGATGTAGCACGTGATATTTTAGGTGATGATATATCGTTAGCGGTATTATCAGGACCGACATTTGCCAAAGAAATGGCCATGGGTTTACCTACCGCTATTTCAGTATCATCAACAGATGATGACTTTGTTAAAGACATTTCAAGTTTATTACACTGTGGAAAAACCTTTAGGGTTTACAGTAATAATGACTTTATCGGTGTACAACTCGGCGGAGCTGTTAAGAATGTGATTGCTATCGGTGCAGGTATTGCTGATGGTATTGGCTTTGGTGCTAACGCAAGAACAGCATTAATTACGCGTGGTTTAGTTGAGATGACTCGACTAGGTGCTGCATTAGGTGCAGAGCCTACAACTTTTATGGGTATGGCCGGTTTAGGTGATTTAGTACTAACGTGTACTGATGATCAATCGAGAAACAGACGTTTTGGTTTAGCGCTTGGGCGTGGAGCTGAAAGTCAGCAAGCTATGAAAGATATTGGCCAAGTAGTTGAAGGCTATAGAAACACCAATGAAGTGTATATGTTAGCTAAACGTATGAAGGTTGAAATGCCCATTGTTGAACAAGTTTATCAAGTATTATACTGTGATAAACCTGCTAAGTTAGCCGCAGCTGATTTACTTTCACGCGAGCCAACCTACGAGTAATAACTTCTTTAGTTTCTCTCAATTACAAAAAATAAACCATCATTATACTGATGGTTTATTAGTTTATATGCTTTAGTGTATTAAGATTATACCGCGTTAGGAAAGCCTAACTGTCTCCAAGCATCATATACAATTACCGCAGTCGCATTCGATAAATTCATGCTTCTACTACCTTCCAGCATTGGTATACGTATTTTATTCTCGTCAGGTATTTGCTGTCTTACTTCTTCTGGTAATCCACTCGTTTCAGAACCAAAAAGCAAATAATCACCTTCTGTAAATTTCACATCGCCATAATAATTATTTGTTTTCGTGGTAATGGCTAATATTCTTTTAGGTGATTCACTTGCTAAAAATGCCTCAAAATTACTATGACGCTTTGTTGCTGCAAATTCGTGATAATCTAAACCTGCTCGTTTTAATTTTTTATCATCAAAATCAAAACCTAAGGGTTCGATTAAATGTAAGCGAAAGCCTGAATTAGCGCATAAGCGGATTATATTGCCTGTATTAGGCGGGATTTGTGGTTGGTAAAGTACAACATCTAACATAGTAACACTCTGTATTTAGTCTATTCTTCAATTATAACAACCTTAACTGTTTTGCTAAAACTTATTTGTATGGACTCTATTTACGACTTGGTTTTAATAAATGATAAGGCTATGCTAATTAATCCGTTTGGTATAACTTAAGAACAGTGTTAATAAACGCCTTAAAATCAACAGGAAGAGACTTTTTGGAAATCTTAGATAAAGAGAAAGACTATAGTGCTTTAGTTAAACTTGCGGCTTATAGCGCCTCAGGTACAGCTTTATTGCTTGTTATTATAAAACTATATGCATGGTTTATTACCGATGCGAGCTCAATGCTAGCGTCAACTACAGACTCCTTACTTGATCTATTCGCTTCTATAATGAATGTTGTCATATTGCGATATGCTTTAGCACCTGCAGACAACGAACATAGATTTGGTCACGGTAAAGCTGAAAGTTTAGCTGGTTTAGTACAGTCGGCATTTGTTATGGGCTCCGCATTATTACTGATCTTTCATGGCATCGGTCGAATGATCACACCACAAGCCATTGTTCATTCAAATGTTGGCATTATTGTTACTGTTGTTGCCATTATTCTTACATTGGGCTTGGTTGTAATTCAAAAAATTGTGATCAAAAAAACTGAGTCGGTAGCTATTAGTGCAGATGCTTTACATTATCAATCAGATTTAGTTCTTAATATTGGCGTGTTGTTGGCGCTGTTTTTAAGTGGTGGTATATGGTTAAGAGCTGATGGTTTTTTTACAATTTTAGTCGGTGTCTTCTTATTGTGGGGGGCTGGCCAAATTGTTTGGCTAAGTGTATATCAGCTTATGGATCACGAACTTACAAAAGACGAACAAGATATTATTACCAATATAGTCGTTAATCATGAGAAAACCTACGGTTTACATGACTTAAGAACAAGGCAAGCGGGCCCAGATAAGTTTATACAATTTCATTTAGAGCTGGATGATAAGTTATCTTTATTTGAGGCACATGCAATTGGTGAAATGATTGAAAAAGAAATAGAAGAAGCACTAAAACCTTGTGAAGTGCTTATTCATCATGATCCTCACCCTCAGCCCGATGTTTTTGGTGAAGCTGAAAAGAATTGAAGTATTTGTGATAGCGTTTTCTCTCTGAGAGGATCTATTTCAAAAAGTAGTTCATGATGAGCACCTTCAATGATTATCGGTGTAGGAGCGATTAGTTCAGGTGATAATGCATGAAGTAAACGGCAGAAATCATTTTGCTTCTTGTTATCTACAACGATGTCTTCACTCCCTTGAAATAAGGTTAAAGGTGTTGTGATTTTATCTAAGTTAGAGAATATTGCTTTTCTGGCTTTAAATGCTTCATGTAGCCATTTAATTGTTACACCACCAAGTTGTATCGCATTATTACTTTGGTATAAATCCACGAATGCTTGATAGCGATTTTCACAATGTGTCAGTGGGTTATTTCTGAAAAGCTTAGCCTTATAATTTGATTGACCAGCAAAATACCAAGGTTCTTTCGATAATAGTTGATTGAGCTTTTCTAATAAATTCACTAACCCCGTAGCTAAAAAATGAGGTAGAGGCCCAGTGTTTATTGCAATCATAGGAGAGAGTAATGCAGCCTTTTGTATAACATTTGGATAAAGTTGAAGCATTCTTAAAGTAATTGCACATCCCATAGAATGAGCTAATAAATACGGAAGAGTGTTACCTGAGTTAGGCGCTACAATTTTAGTGATAAACTGATATAAATCGTCAGCATAATCATCAAAGTTTTTTACATACCCTTTAAACACATTCGTCAACATTCGACCCGATAACCCTTGTCCACGATGATCTACAATGAATATGCTGTAACCTGAAAGGTAGAGTTCAAAAGCTGTTTCTTTATACTTTAAATAACTCTCGCAGCGACCGGGTGAAATGACAATGACAGGTGAGGCAGGGGAGTGTTCAAAATGAGCATAGTGAATATCTAGATCATCTTTTCCTTTAAAGGTATTAAAAATGCCTTTTCCCCAGAAGATTTCTTGTTTGTTGTCTTCATTAATGCCCAACTAAGTTTCCTTTATTTCTATACGCTTATATTCAAAAGTGAATTTACCAAGTCTTAAAGCACTATGCCATCAAAATGAGAATGAAATAGATAAGATAAAAGTGGGATGTTGGTGTACGAACTTAAGGCGGATGTATAAAAAGTTATTTTTCTAAACTAAAAGAAAATATTTTCGACATCTCACTCTCAACTGCTTCACCATTATGTTGCGCAGGTATAAATCGCCATTTTTCCATGGCGTAACGAACAGAGCTTTTGAAGTAATTACGATGATATTTAATAGGTGGAAAATCAACGTCTTTAACATAGCCGTTTTCGTCAATGGTGAAATTAACTTTTACTTCCAGTTCAATACCTTTGCGTTTAGCCATGATTGGATATCTAGGAGGAACAGAAAAGATCAATTCTGCATCATTATGTAAATCTGTGTTTTGCTCCGATTCAAGAATTAGAGGTGCTTGTGCATTATCCAGAGCATCAATAACAGATAGATTGTTAAGCTGTGAATGCTTGTTACTCTGGTCTAATGTTGTTTTTAACTCTGATAATTGTTGCGCATAGTTGTTTCTTGAGAGGTAATTACTTTTGGATGCATTAATCGCTGAGCTTGAATCTCTCTTTTCAAAAGCTATTGCAGACGGCGATTTATTTGTAGGGTTATCTTTTAAGTTAACAAGTAAATTATCAGTAACTTTATTTGATGATATTACTTTTGGTGCTAATTTAGCTTCAATTTCACTGTAAGTGCTTTCTTGTATCTTCACCACCGAGTTTGTGGCTTGTGTAGTCAGTTGTTGTGTTTGGTCTTTGCTGATCAGCGATTCAATATCAGCTTTAATTTCAGGTTCGCTAGCTTCAATGGAATTATTATTTTGCAGATTCTGAGCTGCGAGTTTATTGTTAATTGACTGAGCTAATGTTGTGCTTAGTGGATTACTATTTTTAACTTCGCTATGTAGAGGAGCGTCTATAATCCTTACTTTAGGAGTATAGGAGGCAGCATTTATCTCCATTTTCAACAAGGTGATTAATTGCTGCGATGAAGCGATTAACACCATAGACAAAACAGCTAATGAGGCGAACCATTTGCTTGCTTGATTATTTGAAGCACAATGATGTTCATTTACTAACCTTAATACCCTTTGTGTTAAGTCTCCGCCAGAAGCTGCCATTGCCATATTCGGTATTGAATGATTACGATGCTTGTTACATAAAGTTGCCGTATCAGCAAGTGTGTGGGCATAAGCAACAGGGTCTCCAGAATATCTTACTGCAATATCATCACTACAGTATTCTCTTTCATTGCGCATTTGGTTCGACACCCAAAGTACAGCAGGGTGAAAAAACAAGATGATTTCTACAAGAGATTGTATGAAGTTTACAAAGTAGTCGTATCTGCGAATGTGTGCTAACTCATGCAACATTAACATGTCTAATTGCGCTGGCGTTAATCCTGTTAACATACTTACAGGTAGCAAAACCATAGGCTTAATCCAGCCGATAGCCATTGGAACATGAGTGTCTAATGACAACAATAATTTAGGGGCTTTTGGCAGACCAATTTTATTAGCGAGAGCTGCGAAACGTTCGAGTAGCTCGGCTTCTGGTGTTAGCACATTGTTTTTAGGTAATTGATTTACCGAATAAAGTTCAATTAAAAACTTCAGTGACAATATTGAGATAACACTTAGCCAAAGTATAGTTAAATAAGGCAAATATTGAATAATATTAGCGTACCAAGTGTCATCTACTAGAGATTTTACGTACACAATGTCGGTAACTGAAATTACGGTTAACTGCGAAGTTAAATGCAGGGCATTGTTTTGGTAAACAATAAAAAAGGTAATTAAAGGAATAACAAAGTTGAGTAACATTGCCCCTGATGCAAAGGCGTAACGTAATTGAGATTTTTGATGAGAGGTAAATATTAAAGCGATTTTTAGAGCAAGTGCAATTAATGCCCCTTGCCATAAAAAATGGATAAGCGTTAGAGCGATACTGTAAACTAGAGGGCTGTTTAAAAAGCTGTCTTGCATTACTTATCCGTTAACTGATGATTTATTTTTGCTCTAATTCGTTAAGCAATTTGCGAATATCTGCAATTTCTTCGCTACTAGTTGTGTCATCTAATGCTCGTAATACAAGTTTAGATGTTGAACCACCAAAAGCTTTGCTTACTAGGTCTTTTAATAAAGATGACTGAGTTTGTATTTCACTGTTTGCTGGCGCGTATACATGAGCTCTGTTACTTTCGTCTCTTATAACTAAAGCTTTTTCGTGCATAATTTGAAGAATCTTTAAAACAGTAGAATACCCAGTTTTTTGTTTTTCACTTACTATGTCATGAATCTGTCTTACTGTTGCTGGGCCTATTTGCCATAAAACATTGAGAAGAGATAGTTCCGCTGCAGTTGGTTTTAAACCCGACTTACTACGACTCATTGCATTTCCTTAAAATTTTAAATAATGTCTCTAAAAGAGTACTAAATTGTATTCTTTAATCCTATATCGTGTTCTTAAAATGAGCAACTAAAATAATATCAAGTTGCTCATTTTATTATTCGAATTGATATTTAACTGTTTGAATTACATATATCTGCGTAATGCTCACCAAGTCGCGTTACTGTTTCAGGCCCAGCGTCTTTATTAAACTCAATCATATTAGGTGAGAAGGTTGAAACAACCGTAGAACCTAGCTTAAATCGACCCATTTCGTCACCTTTCTTTAAGTGTACAGAGTCAGGTCCTGATATAGGGTAATGCCAGGTAAAAATGTTTTTTCCTGCTGGTGGAGTGATAGTTCCAGCCCAAGCTGTTTCTATACTTGCAACAATGGTTGCCCCTACTAATACCATAGCAAGTGACCCATGTTCAGTATCGAAAATAGTTACAACGCGTTCGTTTCGAGCAAATAAGTTTGGAACATTTTGTGCCGTTAGCGGATTTACTGAAAACAATTCACCAGGAACATAAATCATTTTCCTTAAAGTCGCTGCCATTGGCATATGAATACGGTGATAATCTTTTGGAGCTAAATAAATACAAGAAAATTTTCCGTTTTCAAATGGAATCGCATCGTCTTCATGTCCACCTAATAAACTTGTTAAGCTGTAATTAAAGCCTTTAGCTTGTATTAATTGATCTTTTTCAATATCGCCTTGTTGGCTAATAGCGCCATCAACTGGATAACATAGTGTGTTGTTATTATCGTCGATGTTACGAGCACCTTCTTCTAATTCACGAGTAAAAAAGTCATTAAACGTTTTAAAGTCGCTCGCATTTTTGAGTTTAGCTTCACTCATATTAATATCGTAAGCTTTAATGAATTTTTCTATAGCTTTGGTGGTTAACCAACCCGCTTCAGCTGCAGCAAATTTTCCTACTAAACGAGAAATAGCATGTTTAGGCATTAAGTACTGAAGTGCAATTTTGATGTTGTCAGTGTTCACGGGTTTTCCTTTAAATATAGTCTTAGTTTTTATTGGTATAATTGGTTTAAATGTATCAATTACTTAGTCATTAAAGCGAGACGTTAAGGTGTTTTCACCTAAACTTGATAAAATTCGCTGAAAGCTAGCTAATCGTTTCTCATGTATTTTGTTTTCTTCAGTCGCAGCAATTAATGCGCAACCAGGATCTTTTTGATGTTTGCAGTCTCTGAATTTACATGTGCCGATATAGTCTGAAAACTCGATAAAACCAGAGCATACTTGTTCAGGTGTTAAATGCCATAAGCCAAATTCACGAATACCGGGCGAATCAATTAAGTCGCCACCATCATTAAAATGAAATAATCGAGCCACAGTTGTTGTATGTTGCCCTAAGCCTGAGTTTTCAGAAACTTGTTTAGTGATTAAGCCTAATTCAGGCATCAAACTATTGGTTAAGGTTGACTTGCCTACGCCAGATTGACCAACAAAAATACTGGTATTTTCATCTAGCTGAGCTTTTAATGTATCAATACCTTCTTGAGTTTCGTTACTAACATATAGTATTTGGTAGCCAATATTTTTATAAATATCGAGCTGTGCTTCTATTTCAGGACGGTTTGTTTCATCAAATAAGTCAGTTTTATTGAGAACAATAAGGGGAGTAATCCCTGTTTGCTCTGCAGCAACGAGATATCTATCAATAATGTCAGGATTAAAAGCGGGTAAGACTGAAGAAACAATCAAAATCTGAGTAATATTAGCAGCAATAGGTTTTACCCCATCATAAACATCGGGTCTGCTTAAAATAGAAGTCCTTTCATGAACAGCTTCAATAACACCGGTAATACTATGTTTGGTTTCTTTACCTAGTCGCCATAAAACTTTATCGCCACATACCAAAGATTTAACGCCACGACGAATATTACAGCGATGACAATTTTGGTTTTCATCTTCAACATCTGCGTGTTGACCGAAACGGCTGATAATTGTGCCGAGTTGAGGCTCACCTAATTCTTCGTCAAACCATTGCACGCTATCAGTTTTTTTATTGAGTTTTTTGTCCTGATTCGCATTAATGCGTCTAACCTGACCTTTAGTCAGTTTTGTTCGTTTAGCCACGAGGAGTCATCATAGTTTATTGCTTATTATCCGTTTAAAGGTTTTTGAACATTATTCATTCTCACGTATTATACTGAAAAATGAATAATTCATCTAACCTTGTCTGATCATTAATAGGTAATCATACCATTATGTTTACTGGTATAGCTCAATTAGCAAGGAATAAGGAAACATTTATGGCGTGCAATGATACAAATTTAATATGGCTTGATCTTGAAATGACAGGTTTAGAGCCTGAAACCGATGTGATTTTAGAAATCGCAAGTATAGTGACTGATAGTCAGTTGAATGTTTTAGCAGAAGGTCCTGTGTTTGCTATTCATCAACCCGATAATATTTTAGATAATATGAATGAGTGGTGCATCGATCATCATGGTAAATCGGGTTTAACACAACGCTGTAAAGACAGCACAACAGATTTAGCAACAGCAACAGCAGAAACCATTAAATTTGTTGAGCAATACGTGACTAAAGGAAAGTCACCTATGTGTGGAAATAGCATAGGGCAGGATCGTCGTTTTATTAATAAATACATGCCTGATTTTGAAGATTACTTTCATTACCGAAATTTAGATGTAAGTACAGTAAAAGAACTGGCAAGACGCTGGAAGCCTGAAGTTTTAGATAAAGTAGTTAAAACAGGGGCTCATTTGGCTATGGATGATATTCGTGAATCTATTGCTGAGCTTAAAGTTTATCAAGAGCATTTCTTTAAACTGTAACCTATCTTTTAGTTTAATTTGTTACCAATAAAGACGTTAAGGTATGAATGTATATCTTAACGTTTATCTCTCCTTTCATGACTTCCATTAATAAACATTGATTCTTCTCTGTATTTAAATAAACTATGACACACCATAAATGAGTTGAGCTAAGCATTTCATTCATACATTTCAACAGAGAACTGCACATTCATGAGTTTTAAGTCGCACATACCTTTCCATCGTCAAATTTCTGGTTCTTTAGTTTTCTTATATTTGTCGTTTATCTTTATTATTGGCTTTACGTCTTTTTTGCTTTACCAACGTAATGTACAAATAAATGAACTTTTTAATACAGAAATTCCTGAATTAGAGTTTGTTTATCAATATAAAGAACATTTGAAACTCAATAGTGATCTTGTTACTTCATTAAATAATAGTGAAAGTGCAGAGCAGTTAGTAGATGCTTTTACCAACATAAAGCAAAACCTAAAAGATATTTCTACCTTAAATTCGGTTAATGTAAGAAACGTTAATCGTTTAATCTCAGAGCTTAATGATATTGATAATGTTGTAGATCGTATTGTTGCTAACGACTCAAGAAATCAGACGTTAAAGCAAACCTCAATTGTACAATTAAATATACTTGTTAATACGTTAATCGCTCAAATAGATTTTAATACCGAAGAACAGCTCAAACATCACAAAAAGGTAACTATGAATGGTGTTAATGGTTACATTCCTGCTGGTAATGCCATTCAATATGTAGAGATCACTCGCATACTAAACCAGCTGAATAAAACCTTGGTTTTGCTTGACGAGGCTATAATTGGATTCGACTCACTTAGCATAAAATATTCGGTTGATGAATTAGAAGAAATTACCCGAAAGATTGATTTAGCTATAACAACTTGGTTAAGCGCTTTAGGTAGTGACCTAGCAGATATGGAGGTCAGAAATAAAATTGAAGATCTTCAAGTTTTACTGAATGTAGAACATAGAGTGCTAGGAAAGTGGTATAGCCATCTAAGGTTATCTGAAGAAGTTTTTAATCGAGTTCAACTAATCAATCAGAAGCTTGCAGGTTTATATCCGTCGATTAATGTACCCGTTAATTACATTTCATCTGATCAGGTTATTCCTAGTTTTGTTACTCAAGTTACAGATAAAATAAATTATAAGATCACGGTTCAAGAATATTATTATGGGCTGATAGGTTTATTGCTTATCGGTTCACTGTCTTTACTTGCTTCGCTTTTGAGATACCGTTCAAGAGTTAAAGTCTATGGTGAAGACACAGTAAATTTATGCGAAAGTATTTTGTCTGACGATAGTGATGAGAAAGATCAAGGTGAATATGTAAAAACCGCGGAACAACTACGTATTGTTGGGCTAATAAAACAAATACAAAAACCTGAACATAGCGAAAACCAATATCAAGTATTGCAGAATTTACATCAACGAGATCTAAATTTTATTAACGAACACCATCATATTGTTATTTGGCAATACAAAGCTTTTAGCAACTATATTGACGTTAACGACTTCTTAAAACACCTATCGACAGATATAGATAACAAAGCAACAAGCTGGCGTCATTTATTTACTCGGAAATCTTTGGCTGAGGTTATAGCTATTGCTAAAAATGTACGAGATTCTAAAATCATTCAGTCATATGCCTTAAAGCTAAAAAATGGAGTTCAACTTGAAATCTTAATTGGTTTCGATGGTGTTTCATGGTTTGGTACCTTAAGCCACCATAAAAAACTAGAGCTATTAAAAAATACAGTTACTAGCTTGAAGAAAAAGAACAAAGATCTAGGAAATCTTTCAAGGGAAGAGTTGTCTGAAACTATCGACCGATTCAGCCAAATGATATTAAGGGCTATGATCCAAAGCCAAGGCAGTTCAATTGATATAAATGGGAGTTCTTTACCTGTTTATCGCCAATTAACGCGAATGCTCGATTGGTGTGGTCAAACAAATATAGTTACACAACTGCAAAGTAATCCTAAAAGCGCTCAGAATATCGATATTAGTTTTAAAGATGAGTTGCATGCAGCTGTTTTTAACGCAATGTCTGAAGCTCATCTACAAAAGAATAAAGTGTACCTTAGTGTCGATAGCAAAATTTTACCTTTTAGTAATATCGACCATTTATTATTCCATCGCATGCTAACCAGTGTCATTCGCGTTATTTTAGCTGAATTGTTTAATGCAACATTAAAACTAGACTTACAAGTTATTGATAGCGATACAGCCAAGCAGACTGTTCAATTTAGCTTTACGGTAACACCAAGTCAGCCACTAAAAGTAATGCCAGACTTAGTTACTCGTCTAGTTAATGAAGATAGGAAAAGCGAGTTTTCTTCAGATATTATTGTTTACTTAAATGCCTTAATGCCGCGTCTTAATATCAATCAAGTGCAAAATGAACTGCATGACGAAGGCTTTAAAGTTATTTTCAATATGCCTTTGGTTGCGCAAGATATTCATCCAACAAACAAAGACATTTCTCAAGTTAATTTACAAAATATCTCAATAATTTCACTTGGCATTTGTCCACAATCACAACAAGTTATTGAACATCATGTTAGAGCGGCGGGCGCAGAAATAATAACGTTGAATAACGTTGAAGAACTTAATAAAGATTTTACTGTTCAAGTCTTAGAGCGTAAACCTGTTCATCTTATTGTCGTAAATGATGATATTGCTAAAACGAGCTTAGAACAGGTTAAAAACTATCAAAAAATATTACCTACCGACTTGCAGCCTAAATTGTTTGTTATGCAATCACCTATTAATCCGCGATACCACAAACAAGGTGTGTACAATCAAATATCAACTCCTTTGATGGAAAATAGTTTTTTAAATCAACTCGACAAATTATTAAAAAGTAATGCTCGTGATAACTTATTAATTGATGCTGAAGTATTAAGCCAATATGAATATTTACCTACCCGAGTTGAAGTGCTTTTAGCTGTGTCTGCACCTGAAGAGCACCAATTATTAATTAACATTTTACAGTGGTTAGGTTTGCATGTTCATGTGGTATCTCAACCACAAGCTATGCTTCAAAGCTGGCAGTCAGGACGCTATTTAGTGTTGTTGTCTGAATTCTCACAATCGCCTTATATCATGTTATCTACAGGTAAAAATATTCAACGTGGTGTTTTTACCTTCAAAAGTGAATTATTTGATAAACCAACAGGCAGATTGAACAATACAATTAAGCATTGGAAAGTTTCAACGTTACCTAATATTTTAGATATTAAAGCCTTAGTGACATTGTTGGAACCTTGGTTGAAATCTCAGGTAGCTGCTGTAAAACAGTCAAATTCATCTGTAAAAGTTATTGCACCTCAGCCGCAATCGTACGATGAGTTTTTAAATGATAGTAATAAATTAGATGATGCAGATAAAGAGTACCTGAATCACTTTCAGCTACTAAATCCTAACATTGAAATCGAACAAGGGAATGATCTACAAAGTGATATATTAGATATGGAAAAATATGCACTTAATCAAGGTTCTTCTGAGCTTGCTGCATATATGCTAGATGAATATCTTGATGATATAGGTAACGCCATTGCTAATATCGAAACCGCAACTCATGCTCAATCGATTAATGATATGCAGAAACCAACCCGTATTATCTTGAAGTTATCTGAAGTAATGGGGGCTAATAACTTAAACAGTGAGATAAAAGAAGTTAAAGAGTTGCTTAATGATGATTTAAACAATAGCGATTTTTCACGTTTTACAGAATATACTGTTAAGTTACGTAGTCATTTAAAAGCACTTAAAAAATTCTCTGATGCGATATAGTGATACAACATATTGAGACAAGACAATCATGAGTAATAATTCAAACAAGATCAATCTGGAAACATCAGTCACAAAAAGCCCTTGTGTACTTAATTGTTGTCTAGATAAAAATGATATTTGCTTAGGTTGTTTTCGTCATATAAAAGAAATTATGGACTGGAAAAGCTTATCAAATGATGGCAAACAACAAGTATTAGACACTTGTGCAACGCGTAAAAAAGAAATGAAAAAAGTAATTGAACCTTATGTTCATCCAGCAAGAATGAGTTAATCTTGAGGGTTTTTTATTAAGCATTAGCTTGTTCAAGCATTGTTGTTAATAAAGTTAGAAGAACCGTTCCGATCTGATTATTTAACGCGAAGTGTTAACGTCTAATGTATTTCCAGTAAGTAAAAGCTAGATCATAAATTCTATGCATCTCTAGGTAAGCCTTTCTCGATACTTCTAATTAAGCGCCCTGTTAAACGTGTTTGATCTGAACCAACATTTATTACTAGGGATGCTTCTTTCTTTTTCTTATTCTGTTGGGCTAAGGCCCACTCTATATGTTCTGCAACCATAGTCGTGCTTGTAGGTAGCTTTTCATTTAAAGCCGCTATTATAGCTTCATCAAAAGCTGCATTGCCTAAAGCTATCGCTATATTACGTTGCCAGCATTCATGGCCAATTCTGCGGATAGGTGAACCTTCAGTTTTACGTAGGAAGTAAGTTTCATCCCATGAAAATAATTCTAATAATTCAATTTCGTCTAAGTTTTCACGTGCATTAAAGTCATCAGTATGTGTCGTTTTAGCAAACTTATTCCAAGGACAAATGAGTTGGCAATCATCACAACCATAAATTCGGTTTCCCATAGGTGCTCTAAATTCAACAGGAATTGCTTCTTTCAGCTCGATAGTTAAATAAGAAATACAACGGCGGGCATCGACTAAGTAAGGCTCGACAATAGCACCAGTAGGGCAAATTTTAATACACGATACGCATTTACCACATTCATTTTCAGGTGTTGTTTTTTTTGTAGGTAAAGGGATATTGACAAGAAGTTCTCCTAAAAAAAACCAAGAGCCTGCTTCTTTATTAATAATTAAACTATGTTTACCTGTCCAACCTAAACCTGCCTTTTCAGCTAAAGGGCGTTCAAGTATTGGTGCGGAATCTACAAAAGGTCGAAAATTAAAACCTTCTTCGCAATAATCGCTAATCATATTACCTAGCTGCTTTAAGCGCTTGCGCATTAATTTATGATAATCGCGACCTAATGCATATCGACTAATGTAAGCATGATTTGTTTTTTTCAAAATTTGTGCGAATTTCGCATTTGTGGGTAGGTAATCCATACGAACACTAATGCAGCTTAACGTGCCTTCTACAAGTTCGTCAGGACGAGTTCGCATAGATCCATGTCTCGCCATGTAGTCCATATTGCCGTGGTAACCTTTTGCAATCCATTGGCTAAATTTTTCTTCATGTTCAGATAAATTAACGTCAGAAAATCCTACTTGCGAAAATCCCAATTCTTCACCCCATTGTGTGATTTTTTCTGTGAGTTCAGTGTAATTGATGGAAGCAAGTGTCATGGTTAGTATTCTAGGAACTGTTTTATCTATAGGAATAGTTTATCATCGTTTTAATTAACCTGCCTAACCTGAAAGTTTGTATTGTAAAAATTGATTTTGGCTAAGTTGAACAAAAAGTTACACTTAAATAGCGATTTACCACGATAGCTATTGCGACAAAACAGCATTTAGGTAAACTATCTTTATATATAAAATATCGAAATCACTATTCGAAATGAACAAGAAAACAGACACATTACGCTATGATTTAGTTGATAGCGAAGACACTATTGCCATGGGGAATACCCTTGCACAATTGATAAAAAATGAGCTAAAAAAAGGGCTTATTGTTTATTTACATGGTGAGTTAGGCGCAGGTAAAACAACATTAACACGTGGCTTTGTTCAAGGTATGGGGCATAAAGGCAACGTGAAAAGCCCAACCTATACGCTAGTTGAACCTTATGAGTTAAACGCATGGAATGTTTATCATTTTGATTTATATCGATTAGCTGATCCTGAAGAACTTGAATATATGGGTATTCGAGATTACTTTGGAGAAAATAGTTGCTGTTTTATTGAATGGCCTGAAAAAGGCGAAGGTTTATTACCTAAACCTGATTTAATTCT
Organism: Pseudocolwellia sp. AS88; assembly: GCF_030551755.1. Taxonomy (GTDB): domain Bacteria; phylum Pseudomonadota; class Gammaproteobacteria; order Enterobacterales; family Alteromonadaceae; genus Pseudocolwellia. The sequence continues at coordinate 33,583 of NZ_JAUPEC010000004.1, read as the reverse complement.
TACTATTGAATATGTTGGTTCGCAACGACAAGTTACTTTAGAGTCGAAAACAGAATTATCTCAGTTATTATTAGATAAAATGTTAGAACTGCCCAGCCAACCATTTAACACTTGTTTATAGGAACTCCATGCTCTTAGCTGTAACCAAAAAACACTTTATTTTATTTATTACTTTTCTAAGCATATTTACGTCTCAAGCTTATGCAGCGAATAAAATAGAAGGTATTCGTGTATGGCCCGCGCCAGAAAGTACACGTGTTGTTTTTGATTTATCAGCAAAACCTGAGTACAAATATTTCACCTTAACTAAACCACAACGATTAGTGATTGATTTTGCCAATAGTAAATCATCTGTATCATTAAATGGTTTGTTAAAAGACGATAAACGTATCAAAGTTGTTCGCACAAGTGGCACTAAAAAAGACGGTTCAACTCGTTTAGTGTTAGAGCTTGCTGCTGATTATCAGCTGTCACTTTTTCCTTTAGCTCCTGCAGGGAGTTATGGTGATCGACTTGTTCTTGATATTTATGATAAAGATACTGAAGCAACCGTTGTTAAAAGGGAACCTGTAGTAAGCCAAAGAGATATTGTGATCGCTATTGTTGCCGGGCACGGTGGTGAAGATCCTGGCTCAATAGGTGCGCGCGGTACTTACGAAAAACGAGTTACTTTGAGCATAGCTAAAAAACTAGAACGCCTTATTAATAACCGAGCGGGTTTAAAAGCTGTAATGATCAGAACGGGTGATTATTATGTTAATCACAATAGAAAAATTGAATTGGCTCGAAAAAACAAAGCTGATTTATTAATTTCAATACATGCTGATGCATTTACATCATCTAAGCCTCATGGTGCTTCGGTTCTTGTTCAGTCTACTCGTCGTGCTAATTCTGAATTTACTCGTTGGATTGCTAATCGGCAAAAAGAATCTGAGTTACTTGGTGGTGCCGGCGAAACGATTAAAAAAACCACAGATAAGAACTTAGCCTTTACTTTAGCTGATATGAAAAAAGAACATACCATGGGAAGTAGCTACACTTTCGCAGAGCATGTTATTCAACAGTTGAAGAAAGTCACGAAAATGCATAAATCAAAGCCTGAAGGTTTAAGTTTAGCGGTATTAAAATCATCAGATATTCCTTCGGTACTTATTGAAACGGGCTTTATTTCAAACCCACAAGAAGAAAGAAACTTAACTAGTTCAACTCATCAACAAAAGCTTGCTAGAGCTATATACACCGCAGTTGATTCTTACTTTAGTAATAATCCACCTGATGGTAGCCTTTATGCCTCAACTCGTTTGCACCAACACAAAATACGTCGAGGTGAGTCGTTAAGTACAATAGCTCAACGCTATAAAGTGTCTGTCACAAGTTTAAAAAGCAAAAATAATCTCAAGTCTAATGTGATTAAAGTTGGCCAAATACTCACAATTCCCCGAGCTGAATAACCCTAATGTCTATAGAAATATTACCTGCCCAATTGGCAAACCAAATTGCAGCAGGTGAAGTTGTAGAAAGACCTGCATCTGTTATTAAAGAACTCGTTGAAAACAGTTTAGATGCTGGCGCTACCACAATTAAAATTCAAATTGAGAAAGGTGGCTCTAAACGCATAAAAATTAGCGACAATGGTAGTGGTATATCAAAAGATGAATTGTCTTTAGCCCTAAGTCGACATGCTACCAGTAAAATTAAAACCCTTAATGATCTTGAAGGTATTAGCAGTTTAGGATTTAGAGGTGAAGCTTTAGCATCTATTAGTTCAGTGTCACGACTTACTTTAACATCTAAACCTGAAAATCAAGAATCAGCATGGCAAGCTTGTGCTGAAGGTCGTGATATGGCGGTGGATATAAAACCCGCGGCACATCCAACAGGCACAACAATTGATGTACAAGATCTGTTCTTTAATACTCCTGCTAGACGTAAATTTTTACGTACTGACAAAACTGAATTTACACATATTGAAGAAGTCATCAAGCGTATTGCATTAGCTTGCTTAGATGTAACTTTTGTACTTATTCATAACGACAAATTAGTTCGTCAATACAGAGCGGCTAGTACTAAAGCTCAATGTGCTAAACGTGTCGCTCAAGTTTGTGGTCAAAAGTTTATTGAACATGCTATTGAAGTTGAATGCCAGCATGACGATTTACATTTTAGTGGTTGGTTAGCTAAGCCGAGTTTTGCTCGCAACCAAAACGACCTTTGTTATAGTTACGTTAATGGTCGTATGATGCGCGATAAATTAATTAATCATGCGATTAGACAAGCTTATAGCGATTTATTACCACCTGATACTTATCCCGCATTTGTATTGTTTTTAACGTTAAATCATCGTGATGTTGACGTAAATGTTCATCCAGCAAAACATGAAGTAAGGTTCCATCAAGGTCGATATATTCACGACTTTATTTTTTCTGTTTGTCAAAAAGCATTGCATGATGAAGGCGTGGTTCAAACCTCGTTACATGATGCTCATGATGCTCATGATGCTCATGATGCTCATGATGATGGTGTTTATGAATCAGTTAGTCAGCAACCAACACATCAAAGTAGCCAGAATAATCAACATACTCAAGTTGATAAAAGTTATATAAAGCCTCTATCGTATGTAGCTGAATCGAGTCGTGCTCAATATGCGCCATCTTATTCGACTCATCAAAATGATAGACCATCGGCAAAACAACAAAATGCTTATTATCAATTAATGACTAATGATGCTGAACATTCAAATGATGAGCTTTCAAGATCAAATACTTTAAATGATAGTGCTAATAATACTCGTGCAGAAGGTTCACATGTAAGTGAAAACTCTCATCCTGAAGGTGCTTTAGCAACTAATCATTCGACAAATATATTAGATAATGTGCTCGAGAATCTTTCTGTGCTTCATCTTGTGCAAGAAAATTATGCCCTTGTACTATTGAATAAAGAATTAAGGCTATTATCTTTAGTGAAGCTAGATGCTGATGTTTTTACTGGTGAGTTACAGCCAAAATGGGAGGTAGGTTTTGTTAGCCAGCCTCTATTGTTACCGGTGAAAATTGAGTTAGATAAGATTAAGTTACAATTTTTAGAATCAAATCAATCATACTTTGAGCGTTTAGGAATTATTGTCAATGTGGTAAACAATAATTCGGTTCAAATTAGACAGTTTCCTGCGCTTTTACGTAATAAAGATGTCGCTAGTAGCTTTTCACAAATTATAGATACCCTATTTAATTTGAATGAAGCTAATGAGCTAAAGGAAGCGGACTGGCTATTAGCTATTATTTCATTATTACAACCAAGTAGTTATACAACAGAAATTATCCAGGCGTTGTTTATTCGATTAAAAAATTCACAACCAAATGTAATAGATCAATTACTCCTCTTGAATTCTACTCCTGTAGACCTTACATATGAATTAAAGCAACTGATGTAACTTACCTTTAAATGATGGCGTTAAAATGACACAAAGCACAACAGATACAAATACATCATTACCCATCATTTGTATTATGGGACCAACAGCTTCAGGTAAAACAGCTTTAGCAATGGGGCTACAAGATCACTTGCCTGTAGACATTATTAGTGTTGATTCCGCATTAGTTTACAAAGATATGGACATCGGCACAGCTAAACCGACAGCTGAAGAGCTAGCTGCATATCCACATCAATTAATTAATATGATAGATGCAGCTGAAAGTTACTCTGCGTCTGATTTTTGTAGTGATGCATTGAAAGCTATAGAGCAATCACATCAAAATAATAGAATTCCAGTGCTTGTTGGTGGAACTATGATGTACTTTAAAAGTCTGATAGAAGGGATATCGCCTTTACCAGCAGCTGATGCTCAAGTAAGAAAAGATATTGAAGCTGAAGTTGCCGAAAAAGGTTGGGATGCTCTACACCAAGAACTAACAGAGATAGACCCTGTGTCTGCGGCAAGAATACACAAGAATGATCCACAACGACTATCCCGTGCGCTAGAAGTTTATCGCATAACAGGAAAAACGTTAACGGAATTAACGGCAGTTAAAGGTGATGTTTTGAAAGGCAATGTATTACAGTTTGCCTTAACACCTAAAGACCGAAGCATTCTACATGATAGAATCGAACTGCGATTTAAGCAAATGATCGCTCAAGGTTTTGAAAACGAGGTCGTTAAGCTAAGAGAGCGATCAGATTTACATATTGATTTACCTTCTATTAGATGTGTCGGTTATCGTCAAATGTGGCAATATTTAGATGGAGATTATGATCACGAAGAAATGATTTTTAAAGGCGTATGTGCAACGCGTCAGCTAGCGAAACGTCAACTAACTTGGCTGCGTAGCTGGGAAAAAGCAGTTAACCTTACGATGGAAGATGAATCTAATTTGCAACAAATTATATCAATCGTAAAAAAACTTTAAATATTGATGTATAATTAATAACTTGGCTGAAAGTCAGCTATAATTTACAGAAATAAAAATAACTTACACAAAAATAACAAGAGGGCCACAAAATGGCAAAGGGGCAATCGTTACAAGACCCGTTTTTGAATGCTTTACGTCGTGATCGCATTCCTGTAGCAATATACTTAGTTAATGGTATAAAATTACAAGGACAAGTTGAATCATTTGATCAATTCGTAATTTTACTTAAAAACACAGTAAGCCAAATGGTTTACAAACACGCAATATCTACTGTAGTTCCTTCACGTGCTGTGAATACTGCTCCAGTAGCTTCTGAATCATCAGATTCACAAGATTAATGAAGTTAATTGTTAAAATTGTTGTAGATATTCGAAACTTGAAGACTCGCTGTAGAATTGAATATATTAATTTATCCAAAATTTCCTTCAAAAAACTCAGTTGAACATTATTAAATGATAATGATTTCTGAGTTTTTTTCTTGTAGCTATAATCTAATAAACAGGTGCTTTTCAATTGTTTGATCGTTACCAAGCTGGCGAACAAGCCGTACTTGTTCATGTCGACTTTCCTGATGATAATGCTCGTGAAGACTTACAAGAGTTTGAAATGCTTGTAAGTTCTGCGGGTGTTTCGGCGTTAACTGTTGTTAAAGGAAAGCGCGACAAACCTCATACAAAGTTTTTTGTAGGTAGTGGTAAAGTTGAAGAAATAGCTGAAGCTGTTCGTTTATTCGAAGCTAATGTTATTTTATTTAACCATACGCTATCTCCTTCCCAAGAAAAGAATATTGAAGCGTTTTGTCAGTGCCGTGTTATTGATAGAACCACACTTATACTCGATATCTTTGCGCAAAGAGCGCGTACACATGAAGGTAAGTTGCAAGTTGAATTAGCGCAGCTTAGACACATGAGTACTCGACTTATCCGAGGCTGGACTCACTTAGAAAGACAAAAAGGTGGTGTTGGCTTAAGAGGTCCAGGGGAAACTCAGTTAGAAACTGATAGACGTTTATTACGTGAGCGTATGACCAATATTCGCAAACGTTTAGAAAAAGTAGAACGCCAAAGACAACAAGGCCGTCGAGCAAGAACTCGAGCGGAAATTCCTACAATTTCACTAGTAGGTTATACCAACGCAGGCAAATCTACATTATTTAATCACATTACTAATGCTGATGTTTATGCTGCTGATCAATTATTCGCAACACTCGATCCAACCTTAAGAAAAATTGAGGTTGAAGATGTTGGTCGAGTAATTCTGGCGGATACTGTTGGTTTTATTAGACATTTACCTCATGATCTTGTTGATGCTTTTAAAGCAACATTAACAGAGACTCGTGAAGCTGAATTGCTTTTACATGTAATTGATATTGCAGATGAAAGACGTTCTGAAAATATAGACGAAGTTCAACATGTATTAGATGAAATTGAAGCGGGCGATGTACCACAATTATTAATTTGTAATAAAATTGATAAGTTAGATGATATTGAGCCTCGAATCGATAGAGATGATACAGGTATGCCAATACGCGTGTGGCTTTCAGCTCATGCAGGTGTTGGAATTGAACTCTTGTTTGAAGCCTTAGCTGAGCGTTTAGGCAGAGAAATTGTTACACAAAAGCTAACAATACCCCCTCATGAAGGGAAATTACGTGGTATTTTATATACCTTAAATTGCATTACTGATGAATCATATGACGATCAGGGGAACTGTCTACTAGAGATAAAGTTGCCTAGTCGTGAATGGAATAGATTATTAAAACAAGAAAAGGCTTCAATTGAAGGCTTTATCATAGATTAACAGACTGATATATTAGCAGCAATTGTATTTACTGGAGAGCAACATGGCTTGGAATGAACCGGGGAAAGATGATAAAGACCCCTGGAAAAATAAAGGTGGCAACAATCAAGGTCCACCTGACTTAGACGATTTATTTAAAGATTTAAGTAAAAAATTTGGCGGTATATTTGGTGGTAAATCATCAAATGGTAAGCCAGGTAAAAATTTCTCCAGTATTGGTATTAGTCTTGCGCTAATCGTTGCAATACTTGTTTATGTATTTAGTGGTTTTTATACCATTAAAGAAGCTGAGCAAGGTATTGTATTACGATTTGGTCAATACACCGGTAATGTAGAACCTGGTCTTCGTTGGAAATGGACATTTATTGACAGAGTTATTCCTGTTGATATCCAAACCACACGAAACTTACCTGCTTCAGGCTTTATGTTAACGCAAGATGAAAATGTTGTACGTGTAGAAATGCAAATACAATATCGTGTAGTTAATGCACGTAATTATATCTTTAGTGTAACAGATGCTGATGACAGCTTAAGTCAATCATTAGATAGCGCATTACGTTATGTTGTAGGTCATTCAAAAATGGATGATGTATTAACAAGTGGTCGTGAAATTGTAAGACAAGCGGTTTGGACTGAATTGGAAGGCATTATTGAACCATACAACTTAGGTTTAATTGTTGTTGATGTTAACTTTAAAGATGCACGTCCTCCTGAAGAAGTTAAAGATGCATTCGATGATGCTATTTCAGCACAAGAAGATGAAGTTCGTTATTTACGTGAAGCAGAAGCTTATGCACGTGGTATTGAGCCAATCGCTCGTGGTCGAGTTAAGCGTATGGAACAAGAAGCTTTAGCTTATAAAGAGCAAATTGTTTTAGATGCGGAAGGTGATGTAGCTAAATTTAATAAACTACTTCCTGAATATCAAGCTGCTCCTATCGTTACAAGAGAACGTATGTACCTTGCGACAATGGAAAAAGTATACGCTAACACAAGTAAAGTTATGGTTGATGTAGATGGTGGTAATAACATGATGTATTTACCATTGGATAAAATTATCCAAAACCAATCATCGCAGTCTAATGGTGTAACGTCGCAACCTAATATTCAACAGCCAGTATCAACTAGCTCACAAACTACTACAACGAATAGTAACCGAGCTGACCGTTTTAATAGTGGGAGAAACTAAGCGATGAAAAACTTTATTATTGCTATTGTGGCACTATTATTTTTACTAACGGTTTCTTCTGTGTTTGTTGTTTCTGAAGGGCAACGCGGTATTGTATTTCAATTTTCTAAAATTAAAAGAGATGCAGCTACCGGTGATATGCTGGTCTATGATCCAGGTCTTCATTTGAAATTTCCGTTTATTAACACGGTTAAGAAAATTGATGCTCGTATACAAACTCTTGATGAAGGCGCAGATCGTTTTGTTACTTCAGAGAAGAAAGATGTAATTGTTGATTCATTTGTTAAGTGGCGTATTGTAGATTTTTCTACGTATTACTTACGTACAACTGGCTCAATCGATAATGCAAGAGCGCTTTTAAAACAGAAAGTAAATAATGGTTTAAGAACTGAGTTTGGTTCAAGAACAATTAAAGAAATTGTTTCTGGCGATCGTGACTCTATTATGGAAAAAGCACTTGTTAGTGCTAAAAGTAGTAGAGAAGATTTAGGTATCGAAGTGATTGACGTAAGAATTAAAGCGATAAACCTACCTGCAGAGGTAAGTGCATCAATTTATGACCGTATGCGTGCTGAGCGAACTGCTGTGGCCAAAGAACATCGTTCTCAAGGTCAAGAGCAATCAGAAATCATTCGTGCAACTATCGATGCAAAAGTAACAGTAATGTTAGCTGAAGCTCAAAAGAACTCTTTTGAAATTCGAGGTAGTGGTGATGCTTTAGCTGCTAAAGTTTATGCAGACTCTTATACTCAAGATGCAGACTTTTACAAGTTCTTCAGAAGCCTAGAGGCTTATGAGAACAGCTTTAACAGTAAGAATGACATCATGGTTATAAAACCTGATAGTGACTTCTTCCATTACTTAAAGAACCCAGCATCAGCTAAATAACACTAAGTTATCGTTAATGCTATTAAAGGCCATGAATTATCATGGCCTTTTTTTATATCTAAAATTCGTGCTTGTCTGGCAATTATTTACTTAACCTCAGCGCGGAACTATTTTTATTCATTTTCTATATTTCTGCAAAATTAGACTTATTTATTAGTAAACTCCAACTTATCTCAATAAAGTTAAATATAGTTATTCTGACTGATTTACCTCTTAACCTGTTCAATTTAAAAGTTATAACCTTTAATTCTAATAAATATTATTTTGTTTATTTTATCATCTTCGTGAAAAGAGCCATTTAGTACTTGGACTGTGTTTTCATATTTGATAGAATCCTCGCCTAATTTTTTCTATTAAAAATTTTCTAACATGGGTAAAAACGTTGTAGTTCTAGGCACTCAATGGGGTGACGAAGGTAAAGGTAAGGTAGTTGACTTACTTACAGATAAAGCTAAATACGTAGTTCGTTATCAAGGTGGGCACAATGCGGGTCACACTTTAGTAATCGACGGTCAAAAAACAGTATTACATTTAATACCATCAGGTGTTTTACGTGAAAACGTGAAATGTTTAATTGGTAACGGTGTTGTTTTATGTCCAAAAGCATTAATGACTGAAATCGGCATGTTAGAAGAACGCGGTGTACCGGTTAGAGAGCGTCTATTAATTAGTGATGCTTGTCCTCTAATTCTTCCTTATCACAACGCTTTAGATGCAGCACGTGAAATTGCCCGCGGTAATAAGCCGATTGGTACTACAGGTCGTGGTATTGGTCCAGCGTATGAAGATAAAGTAGCGCGTAGAGGTTTACGTGTTGGTGATCTTATTAATGCTGAGACATTTGCTGAAAAGTTAAAAGAAATTATGGAATACCATAACTTTGCATTAACTCAGTATTATAAAGTTGAAGCGGTAAGCTACGAAGAAGTACTTGCTGATGCATTAGCGGTTCGTGAAGTTATTATCAATATGATTGCTGACATCCCAGAACTTTTAGACCAATCGCGTAAAGCAGGCGAGTCTATTATGTTTGAAGGTGCACAAGGTACATTATTAGATATCGATCACGGTACATACCCTTATGTAACTTCATCTAATACAACAGCGGGTGGTGTTTCTACTGGTTGTGGTTTTGGTCCTCGTAACCTTGATTATATTCTAGGTATTACGAAAGCTTACACTACACGTGTAGGTTCAGGTCCATTCCCTACAGAATTAGATGACGAAATAGGTGAGCACTTAGGAACTGTAGGCCATGAATTTGGTGCTACTACAGGTCGTGAGCGTCGTTGTGGTTGGTTTGACGCTGTAGCAATGCATCGTGCCGTTCAAATTAATAGTATCACAGGCTTTTGCTTAACTAAGCTTGACGTACTAGATGGTTTGAAAGAACTTAAAATCTGTACAGGTTATAAAAAACCTTCAGGAGAAATCATTACTGTTTCTCCAACAGCTGCAGAAGGCTACGAAGAAATTACACCAGTTTATGAAACTCTACCAGGTTGGAGTGAAAAAACTGCAGGTGTAACTAAGCGTGAAAATCTTCCAGCTAACGCTATTGCTTACATTAAGCGTATTGAAGAAGTTACAGGTGTTCCGGTTGATATTATCTCTACGGGTCCAGACCGTAACGAAACGATTATTTTAGTTAATCCGTTTGAATAATAGATAAATTATTATTTATCCCAAAAAAGTCACTCAATAGAGTGGCTTTTTTTATGCCTGAAATTTTTAAAAGTAAACTCAAAAGTCTTATAAATAAAAGCCCGTATTGAGAGTAAAGTTATAACTATGGGTTCTATAGAGCTTATAAGTATTGTTTATAGTGAAACACTATTTAAATTACAAAGTCATTGGCGATTTTTCGTGTTATTTTATCTGCATAATAATAAACCGTAATTCCATTATCTTGGTATGTAACTTTACATCTAACATTTATATTAGGACTTTCAATGACAGACTTTCGCCAACAAGCACTTGATTATCACCAGTACCCAACTCCAGGTAAAATTAGTGTAGAACTGACTACAGCAGCTGAAACTAGTTTAGACTTATCATTAGCTTATAGTCCTGGTGTAGCCGAACCGGTCAGGGAAATTGCGAATAATCCTGATGATGTTTACAAATATACAGGCAAAGGAAATACCGTTGCTGTCATTACTAATGGCACAGCGATTTTGGGGTTAGGTAATTTAGGTCCGATGGCGTCAAAGCCTGTAATGGAAGGTAAAGCTTTATTATTTAAACGTTTTGCCAACATCAACTCTTTCGATATTGAAGTAAAACATAATACGGTTGAAGAGTTTATCAGTACGGTAGCAAATATTGCTGATAGCTTTGGCGGCATTAATTTAGAAGATATTAAAGCACCTGAATGTTTTGTTATTGAAAAAGCTTTAATTGAGCGTTGTAAAATACCTGTATTTCATGATGATCAACATGGTACAGCGATAGTCACGGCTGCAGGTATGATCAATGCATTAGAAGTACAAGGTAAAGATATATCATCAGCCCGTATTGTTTGTTTAGGTGCCGGTGCTGCAGCTATTGCTTGTATGGAGCTTCTTATTAAATGTGGAGCTCAGCGTGAACAAATATACATGCTAGACACCAAGGGTGTTATTCATACCCGACGCGATAATTTAAATGAATACAAAAAACTATTCGCTAATAATACCGATAAAAGAACATTAGAAGATGCAATTGATGGTGCTGATGTATTTGTTGGTGTTTCAGGGCCCAATTTATTAACGGCCGAGCACGTAAAAATGATGGCAGCCAATCCTGTAATATTTGCCTGTTCAAACCCTGATCCAGAAATAAAACCTGAACTCGCTCATGAAGCCCGAAAAGATCTTATTATAGCGACAGGTCGCTCAGATTATCCTAACCAAGTAAATAACGTTTTATGTTTCCCATTTATTTTTCGTGGTGCATTAGATGTTCGTGCTAGAACAATCAATGATGAAATGAAAATTGCTGCAGTTCATGCAATAAGAGCGTTAGCTAAAGAAGAAGTACCACAAGCTGTACTCGATGCAAGTGGAGTAAGTAGCTTAGTATTTGGTAAAGAATACATTATACCTAAGCCTATGGATCCGCGTTTATGTGCTAACGTAGCTCGTGCAGTAGCCAAAGCTGCGGTTGATTCAGGTGTAGCGGCGCTAGAATACCCAGAAAACTACATGCTTTAATCAACCCAATGTGGTTAAAGTCGTAAATGTAATAAAAGGGCGTAAGCCCTTTTTTTATAGTTAAATATCACTCTTCCAGAAACTCGCATCTCTATCTGGTATGAGTATAATGGAGTGATATGTATATCAATTGAAAGTATTGAATAATGGAAGAATCGCTACCTATAACAATTAGTGCAAGTGAAAGCTTAACGAAGCGTTATAACAAGTTAACGAGTGTTGTGAATAAGCAAGAAGCTCAGGTTAATTTTCAAACGTTAGCGGCAGGTTGGTATGAAGATGAAGACAAGATCACCCATATTGAAATGCTATTAGTTGGCAACGATGAATATCTTCAGCAATTAGCAACTGATAATAGTGGCGATATAACTGAGATATCTGATGATGTTATGCTCTACATTAATCAAACACAATTAAAGTGTATTATCGCGATAACAGATGTTGAAATGGAATTATTAGATAAAGAGCCTAAAGTATTATCAGGCTATATATCAATTAAAATGAAGAAAGTGATCAACGAGATTGCTGAAAAACAAGGGTTACTTACGTTACCCTTATGAGTTCCTTACTTATTCATCTTCTGTTTCATAAGCGCTAAAGTCAGTAATGCCTTTGGCTTCAAGTATTTTACGAACACTTGCAGGTAACTTCTCGTTATTGTCTTTAGCTAAATCGTTATCATCAGGTAAAGGTTGGCCAGTAAAAGCATGTAAGAATGCTTCACATAATAATTCACTGTTAGTTGCATGGCGAAGGTTGTTAACTTGGCGACGAGTTCTCTCATCAGTTAACACCTTAAGAACACGTAAAGGGATAGATACTGTGATCTTCTTTACTTGCTCGCTTTTTTTCCCGTGTTCGGCGTATGGATTAATATACTCGTCATTCCACTCTGCCATAAGTTCTACACCTTTTATAAAGAAACATGTTATTGAAGGTAAAAATCAATTACATAGATAATAAACCAATTTTACTGTTTGTGAGCCTTGAGTCAATAACGAATGTGTAGAAGTTTAGATGTCTAAAATTTCTTGACCAAATATAGTAAACCGTTTAGAGTTTTAGACATCTAAACATCTATTTGAAAATATATGCACAGCTGGAGTCAAAATGACCAAAAAAAGTATGGCAACAATAGCGGCAAGGGCTGGTATTAATAGCGATAAACAACATGTTGGCGTAGTGCCAGCAATACATTTATCAAGTACGTATGCTTTAAAAGGCTTTAATGAAAAGCGTGATTATGATTATTCACGTACTGGCAATCCAACACGTTCAACATTTGCTGGAGCTGTAGCTGAACTTGAAGAAGGTACCAAAGGTATAGTAACCAGCACTGGTATGGCTGCAGTGCATTTAATTTGCCAATTACTAACAACAGATGATTTGTTAGTTGTACCTCATGACTGTTACGGTGGTAGTTATAGATTATTTACCCACCTTGCGAAGAAAGGCAATTTTAAACTTATTATTGTTGATCAAAATGACGATGCTGCTTTAGCTGAAGCTTTTGCACAAAAACCTAAGTTGGTATTAATCGAGTCGCCAAGTAATCCATTATTACGCATTGTTGATATTGAAAAAGTAACAAAAGCAGCACACGAAGTAGGAGCATTGGTTGCGGTAGACAATACATTTATGTCGCCATTACTTCAAAAACCATTACTTTTGGGTGCTGATATCGTTTTCCATTCAACAACTAAATATATTAATGGTCATAGTGACGTTGTGGGTGGCGTGCTAGTGACTAAAGATGAAGCTTTAGGTGATGAGTTAGCATGGTGGGCAAACTGTATTGGTATTACAGGGTCGCCGTTTGATAGTTACTTGGCCTTACGTGGCTTAAAAACTTTACCTGTAAGAATGAGACAACATCAAATAAATGCAGATAAAATAGCAAACTTTTTAAATGAAAATGATGCGGTAGAGGCGGTGTATTATCCCGGATTAGCTGATCATCCCGGCTACGAGATTGCTAAGAAGCAGCAAGTAAGCGCTGGCGCAATGATGAGTTTTGAAGTTAAAGGTGGCGTAGAAGCGGTTAAGAAATTATTTGAAAGCTTAAACATGTTTACCTTAGCACAATCGTTAGGCGGAGTTGAGAGCTTAATTAGTCATCCATCAACCATGACTCATGCAGGTATGGAAATATCAGCACAATTAGAAGCAGGTATAACTCAGTCGTTAGTACGTCTTTCTGTAGGTATAGAATACGTAGACGATTTAATCGAAGATTTAAAGCAGGGGCTTTTAGCCTGCCAAAAATAATAACCACTTATCTACAGTTGTTAACGCTAAAAATAAACAGCTGTAGAATTAAATATTCTTGTTGGTATAAATGAAATCAGTAAACGCAATAGAACAGCTAGTGAGTGAAAATAATCAGTTAGCAAAGCACGCAATTCATGTACATAAGTTTGGTGGTAGTAGTTTAGCCAGTGTCGAGTGTATTGAGCGTGTTGTTAATATTATTAAAAATCACTGTAAGATTAACGACTTTGTTGTGGTTTCAGCTAATGGTAAAACTACTGATGCTCTTGTTAATATATATCAACAAGCTCTCGATGTTTCGTCTGAACTTGAGGCTTCTATTGAAGCACTTCAAGTTGCTCAACGACTGTTAATTAATACTTTACTTAAAAGTCACTCAGCGCAATTAATTACTCTGCTTGAACAAGATATTGAATTACTAAAAAGCTGGGTTGTAAATACTCGTACCAATGATAAACATATCGCAAAGAACGAAGCTAACATTCTTGCCTTAGGTGAATTATGGTCTGCGCGTTTATTGTCTGCAGTTTTAAGTGAGCGGGTTTGTCCAAGTTATTTTGTTGATTCACGCGACTTTCTTGTTGTTAATAACGACCAAGATTGCGTGGTTGACGACAGTTTAAGTCAGCAACAGTTTTCTCGTTTATTACAAGGCGATAAATTAGCCGTAGTTACAGGTTTTATTGCTAAGAATGCTGCAGGCTATAACTGCACTTTAGGTCGAAATGGTAGCGACTACTCAGCAACGATTGTCGCTTCATTAATAGGGGCGTTAAATGTTACTTTGTGGACCGATGTTGATGGCATTTATAGTGCTGATCCACGTATTGTTCCATTAGCAAGAAAGCTTAATCGTTTACCTAACGGTGTAGCAAAAGAATTAGGTCGTTTGGGTAATCCAGTATTGCATGCTAAAACTCTTCAGCCTTTAGAAAATCACAGTACCCATTTACATATTGCCAGTAGCTTCGATCCTAATACCAGCGGCACTGAAGTAGGGCGCTTTGGCCAAATTGCTAAGTCTGAATTATCTGTTACCTATCTTAATGATTTAATCATCGCCAAATCAATCAGTTTAACTGGATCATACGGCGAGCAAGCGATTAAACAATTTTCAGCTATTTGTTCTGATATCAATGCAGGTTTTATTGTTATTACGCAAAACAAACAAAAAGCTTTGAGCCAATGGTTAGCAAGCCATGATACTGAAGTGTCTTTCACTCCGGTTTCTATTATCGCTATTGTGGGTCATGAAGTAGCAAAACACGGTGATGTAAAAGCCCGATTTAAACGCGCATTAAAAAATTATCAAACTATGCACTTAGTTAGCTCAACGAATGAACATAGTTTAATTGCTGTTTTACCTCATGTTTGTACGGGCGAGACAGTGAACAATGTTCATCATGATATGACAAAAGATGCACGTCACATTGGTGTTGTTATTGCCGGTGTTGGTAATATTGGTGAACGATTTATAGAAATGTTACCTGCACAAATGGATCGCATTCCTGCGCTTGAAAATGTTCATCTTGTTGGCTTAGTTAGCTCTAAAAAAGCCATCATTAGTCGCGATGGGATTGATGTAACACAAGCTTATGAACTTTTTCAAAAAGAGGCAACGCCATACAAGACAGAAGATTTATTGTCGTGGTTAGCTAATCATCCGTACGATGAATTAATTGTTGTTGATATTACCCCGAGTGAAGACTTTAGTTTGCTATACCAAGAGTTTTTTGAAAAAGGTATTCATGTTATTGGTGCGAATAAGTGGGCAGCTTCTTCATCAACAGAACATTATAATCAGCTGCTTAATATAGCAAAGAAAAATCATTGTTTATGGTTAGGTAATACAACGGTTGGTGCAGGTTTACCTATTAATTTTGCCATTGATAATTTGTTAGAGTGTGGCGATTCAATTAAAGAAATATCGGGTGTTTTTTCAGGAACCTTATCTTGGTTATTTGAAACTTATGATGGTGATGTGCCTTTTTCTGAATTGTTAACATTAGCTTTATCTCAAGGCATCACAGAACCAGATCCTCGCGAAGATTTATCAGGTCGAGATGTACAACGTAAATTATTAATTTTAGCGCGTTTAGCTGGATTTGAATTAGCATTGGAAGATATTGATTGCCAGAATTTAGTACCTAGACCCCTTCAAGAGATATCAACACAAGAATTTTTAGATAATGTAGAGCAACTTGATAGCTACTTTGCCGATAAGCTTGAAAAAGCAAATAGTCAGAATGGGTGTATACGTTATGTTGCAGCCTTTACTTGTGATAATAATAAGATTAAAGCTAAAGTGAGTTTAGAAATATTACCTAAAACAGATGCTTTTGCTAATTTAACACCGGGTGATAATATTTTTAAAATTATTAGCCAATGCTATCAAGATAACCCTCTAATTATTAGAGGTGCTGGTGCAGGGAGAGATGTTACATCAGCTGGCTTACATTCTGATTTAGCTATTATATGTAAACGATTAGCTCATAGAAAACAGCCAGTAAAACTTAAAGGTATTCAACAATAAATTTAATAAAATTATTACCTTACTTGTTTTTTTGAATATATTTACTAACCTTAAAGTAATAAAAAATTTAGAGTTTTTTATTTTGTGTAATAAATGTCACTGAATACTCATCAAGATACAAATTTTACTAAGAGTGTGAAAAACCTTTCACAACAAATTTTTGGTAAAAATCCTAAAAAAGAATCTATGCTTCAATTAGCGATAGGGTATTTTAACACCCTAGATCCCTTGCAAGTTGTAGCAAAAGAATTACCTGAGAAAGCTAAAAATAATACAAAGCGTAGGATCAAAGATAAACCTGATGAGTCTGTAAAAAAAGAGATTGCTAGAGAGCAGCGATACATTCATCTAGACCACCTTTGTCGAGATATCTTGCTTCTATCTGAAGGAGCTACTTTCGCAGAAGATAATCGAAAATCAGCACAATTACTAGCAACAATAGAATTACTAAGCCCTAGCGATGTAAGTAGAATACCTTTATCAAATGAACTTAATAAACCTCTTTATAAAGCGGTATTGTGTTTAAGAGTATTAGACCGACTGTGTATTGATAACTCAATTTCGGAACCTTATATTAAAGAACGTTTGGCCGATATCCCTCCTGAAAACTATGCTCGTTTTGAGTCAATTGATCCTATAGCTCATAAAAAGTTTGTTGAGGAAGTAAAAATCCCTTTGATAAAGGCTGCTTTACTACAAGATATTGGAAATAATCATCCTGATGCGCAGTTAATATTGAGAGGGGAAGATGGCAAAGAAGATCCCTTTAGAGTACTAAATGTAGAAGATAGAAAAAACTTACTGCAAATCGATTACCGAGAAACAATAAAATACCTTGTTGAAGGTATAGGTGTCGCTAGATACACAGGTAATTTAAGAGAAGAAAGAGACTCTTTTGATAAAAAAGAAAAACATAAATTACTTTTTATTAAAACTTTATTAAAAGGCAGTATTAACCCTAAGAAAGGTATAGGGAATTTACTTAAAGTTCCTCAGATTTATACTTCAATTATTTTATCAACGAAATCAAACTACAATTATGCTCTTTTACCTAAGGTCTATCAGGTACTGTATAAAAATGCTGAGAAAGGTGTTTGCCAGCGTACTGTTGTTGACGCCATGCAAATTATAACGGGTAATTTCCCTTTGGGGTATGGGGTTACATATCTTTCTGAAAACACCCAAGGCGATAAACAGTATTGCTATGAATATGCCATCGTTAAGGGGTTATATCCCGATGATCCTGACAGTCCTATTTGTAGAACTGCTACACGTAATTTGTCTTTTATCTCTTTTGGGCAAGATATTGTTGTATCTAAAGAGCGTAATTTGCACTTTACCGAGGTATCTAAAAAGCTAACCATGATAGATAAGGTTAGACTTAATAAGATTTTAAGTTTGTTATCTTCTAATTATACAGAGCGGAGCAAAGAAGATTTGATCCCGCGTTATTGGCTGGCGAATGAATACTTCACCAGTAAAGCTCATCAAAACCTTTGGAACAAATAAGTTAAGTTCTTTAGCTGTTGAGGGATGAGCTTTGACGAGCCCAAATTAATAAAAGAAAGCCTTTCGAACAAGCCTTTAACTTTACAAACAGAATTTATTTATCATTTGAGTAAGTAACTTCTCTGTTTTAGTTATTTCTGACAAAGCTAGAAACTCATTAGGTTGGTGTGCTTGGTCTATAGAGCCAGGACCCATTACTATTGTTTGGCAACCTAATTCCTGAATAAATGGTGCTTCAGTCGCATAATTTACTGCACAGCACTTATGACCAGAGAAGTGTTCAGCTGTTTCTATCAAATCGCTTGGTTGGCTTTGTTCAAAGCTTGGTGAGCTTGGGTGTAATTCATTAACCTTGATCCTTCCTGGGTATTTCTCAGCCAAAGGTTTCAAAATATCAGTTAGACATGTGATCAACTCTTCATCTGCCATACCCGGTAACGAACGCATATCGATATCTAGATCACAATGACCACATATTCTATTGGCATTATCGCCACCTTTAATTGCACCTAAATTTAATGTTGGCGAAGAAACATCAAAATGCGTATTTTTATAGTTTGTTGATAGCTGTTCTTTTAATGTAAGCAGTGCGCCAATAACCTGGTACATTATTTCAATCGCGTTAACACCTAAACTTGGTTTACTTGAATGGCCAGATTGACCTTCAACACTAATACGATGAGACATATGTCCCTTGTGCATAACAATAGGAACTAAATTCGTAGGTTCACCAATAATAGCGACATCAGGTTTAATGTCTTGAGATTCTGAAAAGAAACGAGCACCCGCCATTGTTGTTTCTTCATCAGCTGTTGCAAGTATATATAAAGGTTTTTTCAGCATGCTAGAGTTTAAATCTTTACAAGCTTGAAGAATAAAAGCAAAAAAGCCTTTCATATCACATGTACCTAAGCCAAAAAATTTATCATCTTTCTCAATAATAGCGAAAGGATCTGACTGCCATCTGTTTTCATCAAAAGGCACAGTATCACTATGCCCAGCGAGTAATAAACCACCTTCACCAGAACCTAGTTTTGCCAATAAATTGTATTTATCACGTGTATTGGGTACTTTTTGAATAGTAATGCTGAAACCTAAAGCTTCAAACCAACCGGCTAATAAATGAATTATTTCTTTATTCCCTTGATCCCATTTTTCTTGAGTTGAGCTTATAGATGGGCTAGAGATTAATTCTTTCAGTGCTGTAGTAAAATTAGGCAATTTTTTCATACGATTTATCTTAAATGTTTTTCATGGGTAGTTATGTTGATTTATTGCATAACTAGTTATCGAGTGATAACATGTTTCTTTAGTGTAGATAACCTAGATCAATAACGCTATTTAAAAATATAAAGAGAAACCTTATCTCCTTTCATGTTTTTCAAAATACTTATTTAACATCCTGTTTTATTTGATAAAATAAATGTTATTCTCTGATCTAGTCAATACAAATATCAAAAGGTTTTAAGGAATAACATGAAAGTCGCAATTATTGGAGCTAGCGGTTACGTTGGCGCAGAATTAATTAATTTATTAACCGCTCACAATAAAATCTCTATTGTTCATCTTTTAGTGTCTGAAAACAGTTCATCTGAAGGATTATTATTTTCAGACTTACATGCTAAATACCAAGGGATTTGTGATTTACCTTTACAAGCCTTTTCTCCTGCTTGGTTTGATGAAAATATTAAAAATGCAGCGGACAAAATTGATGCTGTTTTTTTTGCTACTCCACATGAGTATAGCGCAGAATGGGCAAATATTTTTTTAGAAGAAGGTGTTAAGGTTCTTGATTTATCTGGTGGCTTCCGTCTAAAAGATGCATCAGACTATCCAACTTATTATGGTTTTGAGCATAAAAATTTAGCGGCGTTAGAACAAGCTAATTATGGTTTAGTTGAATGGTTAGATGAGTCGTTTGCTGATTCTAAAATTGTTGCTGTGCCAGGCTGTTATCCAACCGCGAGTTTATTAGGCCTAAAGCCTATGACAGCAAACAACTTACATATTGAAAATTCTTTAATTGTTGTAAATGGCATTAGTGGTGTATCGGGTGCTGGACGCAAAGCCTCTTTAGGCACTAGCTTTAATGAAGTGAGCTTAACGCCTTATAATATTTTACAACATAGACATCAGCCTGAAATTAGTCAGGAAGCTAACTCTCAAGTTATTTTTAATCCACATTTAGCACCGTATAAACGTGGTTTATTATCAACAGTTACTTTACAGCTAAAACCTGATGTAACTGAAGAGCAAGTTAATCAAGCTTATCATAATGCTTACGACGATAAGCCATTAGTACGTATAGCGGCAACTTGGCCAAAAATTGATAATGTTGCTTATACTCCTTTTGCTGATATTCATTGGAAATATGATGCAGAGAAACAAGTCGTAGTTGTAAGTACAGCAATCGATAACCTATTAAAAGGTGCAGCATCGCAAGCGGTTCAATGTGCTAATTTGATCATGGGGTTACCAAGTGAATACGGTTTAATACCTAATGTAGGTGTTAAATAATGTCGTTATCAGTAAATCAGGCTAAACCATTAGTGATAAAAATTGGTGGTGCCATATTAGATCATGATCCTGACAAAGCTTCGGCATTAAAGGCTTTATTGGTTGAATTATCTCAGTTAGAAAATCAACAAATCGTGTTAGTACATGGCGGTGGCAGCTCTGTTGATAAACAACTAACACAAGCGGGTTTTAAAACTGAAAAGAAAGACGGCAAGCGCATAACACCCGCTGAACAAATGCCTGTTATTGCCGGCACTTTGGCGGGCTTTGTAAATAAAACTATTGTTGGTGTTGCAAACGAGTTAAAACTGTCAGCTGTTGGTTTATCATTAGGTGATGGAAATATGATTAGCTGTACATTAGCTGATCCAGCATTGGGTAATGTAGGTGATCCAAGCCCTAAAAACAGCGCATTGTTAACAACATTACTAGCGAATGATTTTTTCCCTATTGTTTCTTCAATAGGTGCGTTAGATAATGGTGAATTAGTGAATGTAAATGCTGACGATGCAGCGGTTGCTATTTGCCAATTATTAGAAGCAGAATTGTTATTATTAACTGATGTACCTGGCGTGAAAGGCGCTGAAGGTGAATGGTTAAGTGAACTTGGTAGCAAACAAGCTGCCCAACTTATTGAAAAAGGTGTTATTGCTGGCGGTATGACAGCAAAAGTTAATGCAGCATTATTGGCTGCTAATCAGTTACGACGAAGTATCGCGGTTGCCAGTTGGAAGTCTCCAGAACAAATCGTTAATTTGATCAAAGGTGACAATGTAGGTACCCGTATTTTAGCTGACTAAACGTATTTATCCTGAGTTCAGGTTGTTTATTACGTTATAACTTATTGCGCGAAATATTATAGACTGTCGCATAACACTTAAAAGGTTTCTTGTATGTCTTTACAGAATTTTTTAGCTGATGATCAGCTAAGCAAACAGCAAACGCTTGAACTTATTGAGCTTGCAAAAAAGATTAAAAAAAATCCAGCTGATTATTCGCAAACATTAGCGGGTAAATCTGTTGTGATGATCTTTGAAAAACCATCATTACGCACCCATGTAAGTTTTGATATGGGTATTAACAAATTAGGTGGTCATGCTTTATATCTAGGCCAACAAAACGGTAAGTTAGGTGAGCGTGAACGTATTAGTGATTACGCTAATAATTTATCATGTTTTGCCGACGCAATAGTTGCTCGAGTATTCAGTAATGATGCCATTCAAGGTTTAGCGCAACATGCTAGCGTACCTGTTATAAATGCGTTATGTGATTTATATCACCCATGTCAGTCATTAGCTGATTTTGTTACCTTATCAGAAAACTTTGACGACTTAAGCCAAGTGAAATTTGCGTATATTGGTGATGGAAATAACGTATCAAATTCATTAATGCTAATGGCAGCAACTATAGGCATGGACTTTACGTTAATTTGCCCTGAAGGTTGTGGTCCAACAGATGCGATGTTCAGTAAAGCTCAAAACATTGCTAAAGCATCAGGTTCTAAAATGGAACTGAGTCATGACATTAATGCTATTGGTTCTCAAGATGTTATTGCAACAGATACCTGGGTTTCTATGGGCGATGAAGACCCAAGTAAAAAAGCAGAAATTTTAAAGAAATTTGCGCCTTATCAAGTGAATCATGAATTAATGGCAAAAGCAGGTGCCAATGTAGTTATGCATTGTCAGCCAGCTCATTTAGGTGAAGAAATAACAGAAGAGCTATTTGACGATAAAGAAAAGTCAGTGGTTTTCCAAGAAGCAGAGAACAGAATGTGGGCTCAAGCAGCCGTATTAGTCACCTTACTTTGTTGATTAAACACTGTTCTTGTAATTTGCCCCAATAGCCGCGGCAAAAGTACTCATTGATACTTATCAATTCCGTGCTTTTTTCTTGCTCTTGAGGCAAATAACAGACGAACAGTATTCAATCAAAAAACAATTATTTTTAGTGAAACTTACATTGTGTAAACTTCATTAAAGCAAAATTTTAATTAAACAGTTTGTAATCACAGTACTCGGCATTTACGCCGTACAAATGCCGATTACAAAGACTAAGGAATATAAAATGGCTTTAGCAGCAAAGAAAAAAATCAAAAAAGTAGTATTAGCATACTCAGGTGGTTTAGATACATCAGCAATTATTCCATGGTTGAAAGAAAACTATGAAGGTTGTGAAGTTATCGCATTTTGCGCCGATGTTGGCCAAGGTGAAGAAGAGCTTGTAGGTATTCAAGAAAAAGCAATTGCTTCAGGTGCTACTGAATGTCACGTTGTCGATCTTAAAGAAGAATACGTAAAAGAATATATTTACCCAATTCTTAAAACAGGTGCGGTATATGAAGGTCAATACCTTTTAGGTACTTCAATGGCTCGTCCTGTTATTGCTAAAGCACACGTTGAAGTTGCTTTAAAAGTAGGTGCTGACGCTGTATGTCATGGTTGTACTGGTAAAGGTAACGACCAAGTACGTTTCGAATCTTGTTTTGCTGCCTTAGCGCCAGAGTTAACTGTTATTGCTCCATGGCGTGAGTGGGACATGGTTTCTCGTGAAGATTTATTAGATTACTTAGCAGAGCGTAATGTTCCATGTTCAGCTTCACTAACAAAAATCTATAGTCGTGATGCAAACGCATGGCACATTTCACACGAAGGTGGTGAGTTAGAAGATCCGTGGTGTGAGCCTTCTAAAGAAGTTTGGACTATGACTGTAGATCCAATGGATGCTCCTGATGAAGCAGAGCGTGTTCAATTAAGCTTTGTTAAAGGTGAATTAGTTGCTGTAGACGGTAAAGACTTTACTGAAAATGGCTCTCCAGCTCATGATGCACTTATGTACTTAAATGCTAAAGGTGCAGCGCACGGTGTTGGTCGTATTGATATCGTAGAAAACCGTTTAGTCGGTATGAAGTCTCGTGGTTGTTATGAAACTCCAGGTGGCACTATCTTGATGGCAGCTTACAAGGGATTAGAAACTCTAATTTTAGATAAAGAGTCATTAAAATACCGTGAGTCAATTGGGCATGAATTTTCACATGTAATTTACGATGGTCGTTGGTTTACACCTTTGGCTAAAGCACAGCTTGCTGGCGCAGCATCTTTTGCAGAGCAATTAACAGGTGATGTTGTTGTTAAATTATATAAAGGGATGGCGCAAGTAACTCAACGTCGTTCTCCGAACTCTTTATACTCAGAAGAATTTGCAACATTTGGTGCTGATGACGTATACGACCAAAAACATGCTGAAGGCTTTATTCGTCTATTTAGTTTGTCTAGCCGTATTACTGCACTTTCTCAAAAAGGCAGTAAACTAGCTTCTCCTTCAGAAAATAAGGATAGCTAAGCATGGCATTATGGGGCGGCCGCTTTAAAGGCGAAGCAAGTGTACAGTTTAAAAAATTCAATGACTCACTGCCTGTGGATTACCGCATGGCAGTGCAAGATATTGTAGGTTCAATCGCTTGGGCGGGTGCAATCTATAGTGTTGGTGTATTAAGTGAAGACGAACACACGCGGTTAGTTGAAGCACTTAACGAATTAAAGGCATCAGTTGAAGCAGATCCTGAGCAAATTTTAACGTCTGACGCTGAAGATATTCATAGTTGGGTTGAAGGCAAGCTAATTGAAGCAACGGGTGACTTAGGTAAAAAGCTACACACAGGTCGTAGCCGTAATGACCAAGTCGCTACAGATTTAAAATTATGGTGTAAAGAGACGGGCGGTGAATTATTACTGGCTTTAGTTAATTTACAACAAGCCATGATGGATTTAGCTGAGCGTGAGAAGAATACCGTATTACCTGGTTATACTCATTTACAACGTGCTCAACCTGTAACTTTTGGTCACTGGTGTTTAGCTTATGTTGAAATGTTTAATCGTGATATTGGCCGTTTAAAAGACGCTTTATATCGTGCTGACACTTCACCGTTGGGTTCTGGCGCATTAGCAGGTACAGCTTACCCAATTGATCGTGATTTATTAGCACAAAACTTAGGTTTTCGTCGTGCAACATTAAATAGCTTAGATGCTGTTTCTGATCGTGATCATGTGATTGAATTCTTATCATCGGCAAGTATCAGTATGATGCATATGTCACGTTTTGCTGAAGATCTAATCTTCTACAACTCAGGTGAAGCTGGCTTTGTTGAAATGAGCGATTTAGTAAGCTCAGGTTCTTCATTAATGCCACAAAAGAAAAACCCAGATGCATGTGAACTTATTCGTGGTAAAGCGGGCCGAGTTATTGGTTCGTTAACTGGCATGATGGTTACCATGAAAGCTTTACCGTTAGCTTATAACAAAGATATGCAAGAAGACAAAGAAGGTTTGTTTGATGCATTAGATACTTGGTTAGAAGTAATGGAAATGGCTGTATTAGTGGCAGACGGTTTGAAAGTAAATCGCTCTCGTACATTAGCCGCAGCTCAACAAGGTTATTCAAACGCAACTGAATTAGCTGATTACTTAGTCGCTAAAGATATTCCTTTCCGTGAAGCTCATCATATTGTTGGTGAAGCGGTATTGTCGGCAATTGATGCAGGACATGCTTTAGAAGACTTTACGCTGGCGCAATTACAAGAATTCAGCGATAAAATTGAAAACGATGTTTACCAATATTTATCAATTGAATCTTGTTTAGACAAGCGAGAAGTATTAGGTGGAACTTCACCAGGTCAAGTTCAGAAAGCTCTTGATACTATGTCAGGCGAAAACGCGAGCTTAAATGCTCAAGTGATTGGTGCGCCAGGTAAAGTACAAATTCAGCATGCATTAAAACAAGTTCAACAACGTTTAAATGCACAACTTGCAGCAGCATTATCAGTACGTCGTGCTCGTATGTCTGATGTAGATAAGATTGCTGAGATAGTGGCTTACTGGGCTGAGAAAGGTGAAATTTTACCGCGTAGCCGAGATAACATCATTCACGACATTCAAAATTTTGTTGTGGCTGAGATTGATGGTCAAGTTGTTGGTAGTGCATCACTTTATATTTACCAAAAAGGCTTAGCTGAAATACGCTCAGTTGTGGTTGATAAAGCATTCCATAATCAAGGCCAAGGCCAAGCAATGGTTCAATACTTATTGCAATTCGCTTATGAAATCGAATTACAAAAAATTATTGTGCTGACTTATGCCCCAGAATATTTCAATAAGTTAGGTTTTGCACTTATCGAGAAAAGTTCATTAGCAGATAATATTATTGAAGACAGTGAACAAAGTCCTCATAAAAATCCTGATGATGAAGTGGCAATGGAATACCTTGTTCAACGTTCATAACGTCGACAAGATAAGTTAATAGAAAAGTAGTGACTCTGTAAATGCATAACGATAGCGAAAATAACGTTAAATGGTTTAGAAATGCAGCACCTTATATCAATGCTCACCGAGGGAAAACGGTGGTATTAATGTTTGGTGGTGAGGCGGTAACGCATCCAAATTTTGCCAATATTATTCATGATATTGCTTTATTAAGAAGTTTGGGAGTTAAGCTTGTTTTGGTACATGGTGCCAGACCACAAATTGAAGAGCGCATGAAGCTTCAGAAAGTGGAGCCATTAATGCAAGATAATATTCGTATTACCGATGCAGGTACGTTATCAGCCGTGAAGGATGCAACAGGCTCACTACGTATTCATATTGAAGCGCTATTAACTATGGGGTTAGTGAATTCGCCTATGCATGGCTCACAAATAAGAGTGAGTACGGGCAACTTTGTTATAGCTAAACCCATTGGTGTTAAAAACGGTATCGATTTTAAGCATACAGGTACGGTTAGAAGAATTGATACTGTAGGTATAAATACTCAATTGGACTTCGGTTCAATTGTTTTGTTATCTCCTGTGGGTTATTCATCTACAGGCGAAGTCTTTAATTTATCTTTAGAAGATGTTGCAACTCAAACGGCAATTTCTTTAAAAGCCGATAAACTCATTACGTTTACTGATGATGAAGGTTTAGTTGATCAAACGGGCAAGTTAATTAAAAGCTGTGGAGTTAGCACAGTAAAAACCTTATTAGAGCAAAGTACTGATCCTATTAAGCAATTATTGATGCGTGCCATTATTCAAAGCGGTGAAAATGGTGTGGAACGTTGTCACTGTTTGAATTACCAAAGTGATAGTGCGTTACTTCAAGAGTTATTTACTCGAGATGGTGCCGGTACGTTAATCGCTAAAGATCATCAAGAACAAATATCTACAGCAACTATTGATGATGTAGGGGGCATTTTAGAATTACTTGCGCCCTTAGAAGCTGAAGGGATATTGGTAAAACGCTCAAGAGAGCTTTTAGAAGTTGAAATATCACGTTTCACAGTAATCAAAAAAGAAGATGTGATCATTGCTTGCGCAGCTCTATATCCTTATCCAGAAGAGAATTCAGGTGAAGTTGCTTGTGTTGCTATACATCCTGATTATCGAAAAGGTAATAGAGGGCTTAGACTCATTAATACCCTGGAAGAATTAGCTAAAGAACAAAAGTTGTCTTCAATATTTGTACTTACCACAGTGAGTGGACATTGGTTTTTAGAGAAAGGATTTACTGAACAACCGATTGATAAATTGCCTGAAGGCAAAAAGAAAATGTACAATTTTCAACGCAACTCAAAAGTTTTCACCAAAGAAATATAACTCCTTTAAATTCAAATTATTACAGTGAGTGAAAAAATCTCACTGTACATTTCTAGTATTCTACGTATTTTCCTTTCATATTCTGTTACAAAAGTGTTACTGTTAAGTTAACTTGTTACAAAATCTATGTGCAAGTAACTGATACTCATAACCAATGATAAAATAAGTTTGTATTTGATCTACTGCAAAAACGGGTAAGTAAACCCATTTATGGAGGTAGTAATGAGCAAACATTAATAAATATTATTAAAATAAAAAACCATCAGGTTATATATGCGTTGTTTAATATTTCTATTATTATTTAGCCCGTTTGTGCTTGCTAATAATTATAAGTTAGGCTCTGGCGATAAAATTCAAATTATCGTTTATGGTGAAGAAGGCTTAACCACAGAGATCACTATTGATAAGTCAGGTGTAATATCCTTTCCATTTTTGAAGGATATACAAGTGGTTGACCTCTCTGTTAAAGAATTAGAGAGAGTGATTTATCAAGGATTATTAGGCGACTATTTAATTTCTCCTCAAGTATCTGTTTCTGTTGTTCAATACCGACCTTTTTATATACATGGCCAAGTCAATCGTCCCGGCGGTTATCCCTATCAAGAAAACTTAACTTTTGATAAAGCTATAGCTGTTGCTGGTGGCCTATCAATAAGAGCATCTAAAACTGATTGGGCAATAACACGTAAGGTAAATGGTGATGTTGTAACAATTGAAGCAAATGTAGCGACTCAAATAATGCCTGACGATATAATAAAAATAGAGCAGAGCTTCTTTTGAATAACGTAAATAACCATCATGATAACTTAACAATTTCAAATGAAGAAATTGATTTAAGTGAGCTAATTCGGCCATTATGGGTTCGTAGATGGAAGCTTATATTCGCTACCTCATTCGCAACGTTATTTATAATTTTTTATGTTTCTTTATTGAAACCATCTTATACCGCCACTGCAACATTACAAATTAGTAACAATAAACCTAAAAACACTTTATCAATTAATAATGCATTTAATGAATCTAATGTCAGTAAAGAGCAGGTTAAAACTCAATATGAATTGTTAAAGTCGAGAAACTTTTCTGAAAGGGTGCTAACAAACCTTAATCTATTTGAGCATGATGAGTTTTATAGCACTAAATACAACCATATTTTACCTTTCTTAGCTGAGGTTGATAAGACTGAAGAACCTTTGTCACGCGATGCTATTGTTAGCAAATTTCAAGCACGTTTAACTATTCAGCCCATTACTGATACTGAATTAGTTAATATTAGCTTTAGATCATATTATCCAGAAGTATCACAGGAAGTAGCGAATGAAGTAGGTAAAACCTATTTAGCCTATCAAGATGAAATATCTAACGCTTCAAAAGAAACTACATCACAATGGTTGGTTGATCAGTTATATGAATTAGGACAAAAATTACAAGCCTCAGAATTAAAGCTTCAAGAATATCGAGAAGCTGAAGGAATAATAGATATTAAAGGTGTGGTTGGTTTAGTTGGATCTGAACTCACAGAGTTAACTTCTGCGGCATTAAAAGCTGAAAAACATAGAGATGACTTAAAAATCACCTATGAATATATTCAAAATAATAGAGACGATTTTAATACCTTACTGGAATTGAATGAAGTTAGTAACCATTCTACTTATGTACAGTTACGACGCTCACAAGAAGTGGTTGAACGAAAAGTTTTTGAGTTATCTAAAAGGTATGGACCTAAACACCCAATACGAATCGCAGTTGAGGCTGAACTAGAATCTATAGAAACTAGAATCGATTTACAAATAAGCGAAATCATAATCTCAGTTGAAAAACTTTATTTGTCAGCGATGCAAAAAGCTACAGTGAATAAACAAAGGTTAGAAGCGGCTAAAGCGGATTTTTTACGATTAAATAGGCTGCAAAATAAATTTTTTCAATTACAGAGAGAAGTTGATACAAACAAAGAGCTTTATAGCAACTACCTGATACGCATAAAAGAAGCTGACGCCATGGGAGGCTACAAAGCAAACTTTTATGTACAATTTATTGATGAAGCTATTTTACCAAAGTCACCTGTAGGACCTAAGAAAAAACTGTATGTTGTATTAGGCTTTATTCTTTCTCTTATGGTTTTATCACTTTTTATTATTATGCGAGAAGTTTTTGTTGATACATTAAACTCAAGACGTAAATTAGATAACTTCCAAGAAGCTGATATTTTAGCAATATTACCTAAGTTTAAACTTAACAATAGCAATGAATCTCATTCTGACTTAAAAGACACAAAGTTCACTGAAGCTATTAGAACACTCAGAACAACTTTATTATTTAATGGTGAGAAAAAAGCATCGAAAGTTATAGCGATTACTTCATCTGTGCCTAATGAAGGAAAATCAACAGTAGCATTACATTTAGCTCGTTCATTTAGTGAAATGGAGAAAGTGCTGCTGATTGAAGCTGATTTACGTCATCCAACAGTTGCTAAGAATTTGAATTTAGATATTCATCGCCCAGGCCTTTCAAACCTTCTTGCGAAAACTCATTTAATAAACGAGTGTATTGTAAGAGACAAAAATTTAAAGTTAGATATTTTAACTTCAGGTATATCTCCAGCAAACCCATTAGCGTTTTTATCAATGAAGCGTTTTGGCATGTTGATCAAAGTATTTTCAAATTTTTACGACAGAATCATTATTGAAACACCGCCAGTTAACACAGTGAGTGATGCTGTTATTATTTCTAAAATTGTTGATGGTGTTATTTATGTTGTTCACGGTTCTAAAACAAAACGTGAACATATATCACAAGGGTTACGCATGCTTAAACAGGTTAATGCGCCTATTGAAGGTATTGTTATCAATCAAAGTGAAAATATGGATAAAGAGGATTATCAAAGTAAATACTATAATGATATGGCCAATATTATAAAGCTTCCTGTGCGAAAGCAGATGTAATTAGGTTTCAGCAAAAACGATTAGTTAAAAATTAACGCTGATATAAATTGGCGTTATATGTAAAATAGCTAAATGAAAAAAATATCTAATTTCTCCCTCAAAAAAAACAATAGCTTCGGTGTTGAATCTGTAGCTTCTGTCGCTTATTTCCCTAGTACTATTTACGATCTCATTGAATTGTCTGGGCTAAACTTATCATCTTTTTATATTTTGGGAGAGGGGTTTAATACCTTACTTGTAGAAAACCAATCACCTATTATCGTGAAACCAGAATTTAAAGGTATTGAAATAGATGAGGGGTTAAATTGCACTATTGTAAAAGCTGCTGCAAGTGAAAACTGGCATGAGTTTGTTGGTTTTTGTATAGAACAAGGGATTTATGGTTTAGAAAACTTAGCGCTTATTCCTGGTAGTGTTGGTGCAGCACCGGTACAAAATATAGGAGCTTATGGTGTAGAGTTATCGCAATATTGCCAAGAAGTACTATGGTTCGACTTTGAAACTGAAAGTGTTATTAAATATCAACACAAAGACTGTGCCTTTGGTTATAGAGAAAGTATTTTTAAACGTGAGTTAAAGAATAAAGGTTTAATTATTAGTGTGACTTTTTGTTTCCCTAAAAAATGGACTGCTAATTTAACTTATGCTGGTTTAGATCATTTACCTGCATCCACTTCAAGTAAAGAAGTGATGAATGAAGTGATCAAAATACGTCAATATAAACTACCTGACCCATATAAGTTACCTAATGCAGGAAGTTTCTTTAAAAACCCTGTTATCGAACATGATCAATGGCAAACATTAATAAGCGAATTTCCTAATATGCCTAGTTACCCACAGCCTAATAATAAAGTAAAAGTTGCTGCAGGCTGGTTAATTGAACAAGCGGGTTTAAAAGGCTACAAAGCTAAAGGTGTTGGGGTACACGAAAAACAAGCTTTAGTGATTGTGAATTATGAAGCGGATTGTGGTGAGTATGTTGCCAGCTTAGCTTTGTATGTAAGAAGGCAAGTTGCACAACAATTTAATATTATTTTAGAGCCTGAAGTTAGAGCTGTTTTTTCGAAAGGCGAGTACAACTTAACAGAGTATAAAAATGGCTAAGGCGATAAAAGAGTTACTAATAAATAAATTAGCAGCTGGAGAGTTTGTTTCAGGACAAATTCTAGGTGATGAGCTAGGTGTAAGTCGAACAGCCATATCAAAACAAATAAACAGCCTTGCTGAGATGGGGTTAGATATCTTCAGGGTTACAGGTAAAGGCTATAAACTGGTAGCCCCCATCGAGTTGTTAGATAAAGCCTTTATTCTGAAAATGTTAGCGGCCAACAATATAGATAGCCCATTAGAAATACATAACATTATAGATTCCACGAATGATTATTTAATGCGCCGTATACCTAATCATGTTCAAAATGGACAAGTGTGTATAGCTGAATATCAGAGTTCAGGTCGAGGCCGAAGAGGTAGGCAATGGATTTCACCTTTTGGGTCACACATCTATATGTCTATGTATTGGTTGCTTCCTCAAGGTATGACTGCCGCAATGGGATTAAATACTATTGTTGCTTTGGCGATAAGTGATGCAATAACTTCCTTGTATGACATCAATGTGCAATTAAAGTGGCCTAACGATATCTATATAAAAGGATTAAAACTTGCGGGTATTTTAATTGATCTAGAAGGAACGCCAAATGAGCCTTGTCACGCCGTTATCGGCATTGGCTTAAATTTAAATATGCCCGATAAAAGTGGTGAAAAAGTGGATCAACCTTGGACTGATTTACAACGCCATACTCCAATAAAAATTAATAGAAACGAATTAGTGGCTGCCATTATCCAAAGTTTAGCGAGTCGTCTCGAACAACATAAAGCTTCAGGGTTAGCGAATGTAGTTAATGAATGGAATGCTCTGGATTATTTTTATAACCAACCCGTAAGATTAATTACCGGTAAAAATGAAACACATGGAATATGTAAAGGTATTAATGAGCAAGGTGCCTTGTTACTTGAAATAGATAATGAATTAAAAATTATTTATGGCGGTGAAGTAAGTTTGCGAGGTACAAAATGATTGTACTAGTCGATATAGGGAATACGCGAACTAAGTGCTTAATAGAACAAGAAAGTACAAAAACCAAACAACGTATTGTCATTGAAAACAATCAAATAACTTTATTGTGGTTAACTAAACATTGGAAAGGTGCCAGTAAGGTTATTATTGGTAGTGTGAAGTTAGGAGCCTTAACTGATCTTATTTCAACTTGGGCAATAACCCATAATGTTAGTGTTAATTTTATCGAAAGTGAAAAACAACGTTTTGGTATAATCAATAGCTACCAACAACCTAAGTCGCTGGGCGTAGACCGCTGGTTAACAATGATAGGTGCATCAATACTTTTTCCTAAGTCAGGTGTGGCTATTATTGATGCGGGTACTGCTACAACTTTTGATGTATTAGATGAAAATGGGGTACATCAAGGTGGCTTAATACTCGCGGGGATTGATTTAATGCTTGCTCAATTAACCGCAAATACATCAAAAGTTAAATTTGAAGTAAGTAATACTACAAATATTGGTTTGGGTAAAAGCACATCTGAATGTGTTAATAATGCAGCTTGGGCTGCAACTATTGGTATGATCAACTCAGCTATTAAAGAGGCTGAAGATTTATATAACATCCAGCATTGTATTTTTTTAGGTGGTAATGCTGAGCGTATATTACCTTTTGTAGTTAGTCTTAACTCTAAAGCACTTATCATTGACGAACTAATTTTTGAAGGGTTAAAGCGTTACTCCCTATACTGATAAAGGAGTTTAACTTCTATTTATTTACACCAACTTAGTGCAATGTGAATAAAAAAACATCAAACCAGAGTTAAACCTGAGATAAAGATAAAAAAACATCAAACTTTTTGTTTTTTTCTATTGCAAGCTGGAAAACATTACTCTAGAATTCGCTCCACTTAATGTAGTGCCGACTTAGCTCAGTTGGTAGAGCAACTGACTTGTAATCAGTAGGTCGCCAGTTCGACTCCGGCAGTCGGCACCATTAATACTTTTTATTTTATACGGATAAAAAGTAAGTAAGAATTTGGAGGGGTTCCCGAGTGGCCAAAGGGATCAGACTGTAAATCTGACGGCTCAGCCTTCGGTGGTTCGAATCCACCTCCCTCCACCAATTTTAACAGGATGAACAGATAGAATTTAGCGGGTGTCGTATACTGGCTATTACCTCAGCCTTCCAAGCTGATGAAGCGGGTTCGATTCCCGCCACCCGCTCCAATCTTTAAATCGAATGCTGATATGGCTCAGTTGGTAGAGCGCACCCTTGGTAAGGGTGAGGTCGGCAGTTCGAATCTGCCTATCAGCACCATTCAAAGATTACTTCTATTTGCTTATCTTAAACCATTAAACTTTTGTTAATCTACCCAAGGTATTTTAAAATGGCTAAAGCAAAATTTGAACGTAATAAACCACACGTAAACGTTGGTACAATCGGACACGTTGATCACGGTAAAACAACGTTAACAGCTGCAATCTCTGCGGTATTAACGAAAGTACACGGTGGTGAAGTAAAAGATTTCGCACAAATCGATAATGCTCCAGAAGAGCGTGAGCGTGGTATTACAATCAATACTTCTCACATCGAATATGATACAGAAACTCGTCACTACGCACACGTAGATTGTCCTGGCCATGCTGATTA
>NZ_JAUPEC010000039.1 GCF_030551755.1 Pseudocolwellia sp. AS88 | reverse complement strand
TACCGTGATCAACGTGTCCGATTGTACCAACGTTTACGTGTGGTTTATTACGTTCAAATTTTGCTTTAGCCATTTTACAATTACCTTAAAGTTTATTAAAAGCGCAGCCATGTTGACCGAGCTAGACTTTCACTAAATATTAAGTGAGCGCCTTACGAGAATCCATTAGAATCCATTAGAATTTGTTAATGCGTCGAGTACTTTCTGAGGTGCTTCACTATACTGCTGAAACTCCATCGAGTAAGAGGCTCGCCCCTGAGTGGCACTGCGCAAGGCAGTAGAATAACCGAACATTTCAGATAGTGGTACCGTAGCATTCACTATTTTAGAACCTGCAGGTCCTTCATCCATGCCATCAATTAGTCCGCGGCGACGATTTAAATCGCCTACAACATCACCCATATTTTCTTCTGGCGTAGTTATTTCAACTTTCATCATTGGTTCTAATAGCGCAGGAGAAGCTTCTAAAGCCCCCTGTCTAAAGCCCATTGATGCAGCCACCTTAAACGCCATTTCGTTTGAATCGACATCATGAAAAGAACCATCATAAAGAGTAACCTTTACGTCAAGCATAGGATAACCAGCAATTACGCCACTGTCCATTTGCTCTCTACAGCCTTTTTCAATTGCAGGGATATATTCTTTAGGAACAACTCCTCCAACAATTTCGTCAACAAACTCGAAACCTTTACCTTCCGGCAAGGGCTCCATTTTCAACCAAACATGACCAAATTGGCCTTTACCACCTGATTGTCTAACAAATTTCCCTTCAACTTTTACCGTTGATCGGATAGTTTCGCGATAAGCAACCTGAGGATTACCCACGTTACATGAAACACTAAATTCTCGTTTCATACGTTCAACTAAGATATCGAGGTGTAATTCCCCCATACCTGAAATTATTGTTTGTCCTGTTTCTTCATTCGTTTCTACTCTGAATGAAGGATCTTCTGCTGCAAGCTTACTAAGTGCTATAGCTAGTTTTTCTTGATCAGCTAAAGTTTTAGGCTCAACTGCTACAGAGATAACTGGTTCAGGAAACTCCATACGCTCAAGTGTTATAACATGATTAGGATCACAAAGTGTTTCCCCAGTTGTAACATCTTTTAAGCTTATTGCCGCAGCAATATCACCAGCATGAACTTCTTTAATTTCTTTTCTGTCGTTAGCATGCATTTGCACGATACGACCTAAACGTTCTTTTTTCCCTTTAATTGGATTGTAAACGGTATCACCCGTTTTAACTACTCCAGAGTAAACTCTAAAGAAAGTTAGCGTACCAACAAAAGGGTCTGTTGCTATTTTGAAAGCTAAAGCTGAAAACGGGGCTTTGTCGTCTGCCTCACGTGTTCCTTCAGTTTCATTTTTATCATCATTGATACCTGTAATTGCAGGTACCTCAACAGGAGATGGTAAGTATTCTATAACCGCGTCTAATACAGCTTGAACACCTTTATTTTTAAAGGCTGAACCACAACTACATAAGATGATATCGTTATTTAATGTTCTTTGTCTCAATCCTGCTTTAATTTCTGCTTCGGTTAAATCACCTTCTTCTAGGTATTTATCCATAAGCTCTTCTGACGCTTCTGCAGCCTCAGATACTAAATTTTCACGCCATTCTTCGGCTTCATCCTGGATTTCTGCTGGGATTTCTTCGTAAGTGAAAGTCATACCCTGGTCTGCTTCGTTCCAGTTTATTGCTTTCATCTTAATTAGGTCAATAACACCTTTAAAATCTTCTTCTGCACCAATAGCTAAATGAATAGGAACTGCATTTGCACCAAGACGAGTTTTCATTTGGTTAACTACATTTAGGAAATTAGCTCCAGTGCGGTCCATTTTGTTAACAAAAACAATTCGCGGAACGGAATATTTTTCCATTTGACGCCATACAGTTTCTGTTTGTGGTTGAACACCTGAAGAACCACATAATACAAGTACTGCACCATCGAGTACGCGTAAAGAGCGTTCAACTTCGATAGTAAAGTCAACATGACCGGGAGTATCAATGATATTTATGCGATGGTCTTCAAACTGCGCATTCATACCTTTCCAAAAACAAGTTGTTGCAGCAGAGGTAATTGTTATTCCTCGCTCTTGCTCTTGTTCCATCCAGTCCATAGTAGCTGCACCATCGTGCACTTCACCGATCTTGTGTGAAAGGCCAGTATAGAATAGTACCCTTTCTGTAGTTGTCGTTTTACCGGCATCAACATGAGCACAGATACCAATGTTACGATAGCGCTCTATAGGGGTAGTACGTGCCACTTTTACATCCTCTTCCTGAGCTTCATACTCAGATAATAAAAAGTTGTGATTACCGTTTTATGACAAACGGTAATCACGACAATCACTTTCTTACCAACGGTAATGAGCGAATGCTTTGTTTGCTTCAGCCATACGGTGAACGTCTTCACGTTTCTTAACCGCTGAACCTTTGCTGTCAGACGCATCTAACATTTCGTTAGCTAGGCGCTGAGCCATTGATTTTTCACCACGTTTACGAGCTGCGTCAACTAACCAACGCATGGCTAGTGCATTACGACGAACTGGACGTACTTCAACTGGAACCTGGTATGTAGAACCACCTACACGACGCGATTTAACTTCCACTTGCGGGCGGATGTTTTCTAACGCTTCTTCGAATAGTTCTAATTGATCTTTATCAGATTTCTCAACTAAAATGTCTAGTGCACCATATACAATTTTTTCTGCAGTAGATTTTTTACCATCAACCATAAGGATGTTGATGAATTTTGCTAAAAGTTCGTTATGGAACTTAGGATCTGGCAATATTTTTCGTTGCCCTACGACGCGTCTTCTTGGCATCTTATTTCTCCGTTATATTCAGGAATAACCCAAAATGTTAATTTATTAATTTGGCCTTACTTTACGGAAACCGTTAAGATTTAGGGCGCTTAGCACCGTATTTCGAACGGCCTTGTCTTCTATCGTTTACACCAGAACAATCTAGTGCGCCACGAACGGTGTGGTAACGCACACCTGGTAAATCTTTTACACGACCACCGCGTATTAAAATAACGCTATGCTCTTGTAAGTTGTGACCTTCACCACCGATGTATGAAGTAACTTCGAATCCGTTAGTTAAACGAACACGAGCAACTTTACGAAGTGCTGAGTTTGGTTTCTTTGGTGTAGTTGTATACACACGAGTACATA
The DNA here is from genome assembly GCF_030551755.1 of Pseudocolwellia sp. AS88. GTDB lineage: Bacteria > Pseudomonadota > Gammaproteobacteria > Enterobacterales > Alteromonadaceae > Pseudocolwellia. The sequence continues at coordinate 14,475 of NZ_JAUPEC010000039.1, read as the reverse complement.
CGCCACGACGTTGTGGACAAGCTTGTAATGCCGGAACATTACTTTTTGTTACTTGTCTAACACGAGGTTTACGTACTAATTGGTTAATAGTTGCCATTAAATAGCTCCCGATTAGTTAAACTTGTATAAATTCAATCAATGAAAATTTATACCCTTATAAACGTGAAAATCCGCGACCTTATATTTCATACAAAATTCGTACAGAATATGAGGTCGCGGAATTCTATAGGTCAAGCAGTAGACTGTCAAGTTTTACAGCCTACTTTACCTAATTTTTCTACTTTAAATAGCGATTTAAATTAATCGGCATTTAATGCATCTGTTAACGCTTGTGCTGCATCGTCTGCAGAAACTGTAGTTTCTTCAACCGGAGCTGCATTACGTTTACGTGCTCTTTCTTGGTGGTATGAGTAACCCGTACCTGCTGGAATTAGTCGACCAACAATTACGTTTTCTTTCAATCCACGTAAGCTATCTTTCTTACCTGCAACTGCAGCTTCAGTTAATACTCGTGTTGTTTCTTGGAAAGAAGCAGCAGAGATAAATGAATCAGTAGAAAGTGAAGCTTTAGTAATACCCATCATTTGCATTTCGTATTCAGCTGGTTGTTTACCTGCAGCTTCTAATTCACGGTTTGCAATGTTTACATGAGCAACTTCAAGCTGTTCGCCTTTTAAGAAATCACTATCACCAGCATCTAAGATTTCACACTTACGAATCATTTGACGAACAATTACTTCGATGTGCTTATCGTTAATTTTTACACCTTGTAAACGATATACTTCTTGTACTTCGTTCACGATGTAATTAGCTACTGGAGCTACGCCACGTAATCTTAGGATGTCATGTGGAGACTCAGGACCATCGGCGATAACCTCACCTTTAAGTACTGATTCACCTTCGAACACTGTAAGTTGACGCATTTTAGGGATCATTTCTTCGTATACTTCACCACTTGGTTGAGTGATCAATAAACGAACTTTACCTTTTGTTTCTTTACCGAAACCAATGATACCTGTTTTCTCTGCAAGAATAGCTGGTAGCTTAGGCTTACGTGCTTCAAATAAATCTGCAACGCGCGGTAGACCACCCGTGATATCACGAGTTTTTGAGCTTTCTTGTGGGATACGTGCTAACGCGTCACCAATGTTTACTTCTGCACCATCTTCTAGGTTAACAATCGCGTTACCTGGTAAGTAGTATTGAGCTGGAATTTCTGTACCAGCAATCATTACATCATTACCTTTAGCATCGATTAGTTTAACCATAGGACGCATCTCTTTACCTGCAGAGTTACGTTGACCAGCATCAGTTACAACAATACTTGATAAACCTGTTAATTCATCAGTTTGGCGAACCATAGTCACACCATCGATTAAGTCAACAAATTGAACTTTACCACCAACCTCTGTGATAATTGGATGCGTATGCGGATCCCAATTAGCTATGATGTCGCCTGCTTGAAGTTCTTCACCATCTTGTTTAGAGATTACAGAACCGTAAGGCACTTTATAACGTTCTTTCTCACGACCATGCTCATCAATTACTGTTAACTCAGATGAACGTGATGTAATAACCAAGTGGTTAGAAGAGTTCGTTACAAACTTAGCGTTTTGTAATTTTAAAGTACCATTGTTTTTAACTTGTACATTGTTCTCAGCAGATGCACGAGATGCAGCACCACCGATATGGAACGTACGCATTGTTAACTGTGTACCTGGTTCACCGATTGATTGTGCTGCCACAACACCAATTGCTTCACCTTGGTTGATCATATGACCACGTGCTAAATCACGACCATAACAATGTGCACAGATACCGAAATCTGTTTTACATGTAATGATTGAGCGTACTTTCATTTGATCCACTGAGTTTTCTTCAATGAAATCACAAAGTGCTTCGTCAATTAATGTGTTACGTGGTAATAAAACTTCATCAGTACCTGGTTTTAATACATCTTCAGCTACTACACGACCTAGCACACGTTCTCTTAACGGTTCTACAACATCACCACCTTCAATCAATGGTGTCATTAATAGACCATCTAACGTGCCACAGTCATGCTCAGTTACAACTAAATCTTGTGCAACATCAACTAGACGACGAGTTAAGTAACCCGAGTTAGCTGTTTTAAGTGCTGTATCGGCAAGACCTTTACGCGCACCATGAGTAGAGATAAAGTATTGTAATACACTTAAACCTTCACGGAAGTTAGCTGTGATTGGTGTTTCGATGATTGAACCATCTGGTTTAGCCATCAGACCACGCATACCAGCAAGCTGACGTATTTGCGCAGCACTACCACGAGCTCCAGAATCTGCCATCATAAAGATTGAGTTGAAAGAATCTTGTTCTTCTGGCTCACCATCACGATTAATAACAGTTTCTTTTGATAAGTTATCCATCATCGCTTTCGAAACTTTTTCGTTAGCAGATGACCAAATATCGATTACTTTGTTGTACTTCTCACCCGCTGTAACAAGACCTTGTTCAAACTGAGTTTGAATTTCAGCTACTTCTTCTTCAGCATCTTCAATGATGGTGTACTTAGCCGCTGGAATAACCATATCGTCTATACCAACAGATGCACCAGCGATCATTGCGTAATGAAAACCTGTGTACATGATATGGTCAGCAAACATTACCGTTTCTTTTAAACCAAGATTACGGTATGCATGGTTAATCAGTTTTGAAATTGGTTTTTTACCAAGAGGCTGATCAATTAAGTCGTACGGTAAACCGTCAGGACATACTTGCCATAAAATAGCACGGCCAACAGTAGTATCACGAAGTGAAATAGTTTCAACTAATTCACCTGCTTCGTTACGTACATGTTCAGTAATACGAATTTTAACGCGTGCATGTAATTCTGCTACACCTGTACGATATGCTTTTTCAGCTTCTTTAGTATCAGCAAAAATCATACCTTCACCTAAACCATTTACGCGATCTCGTGTTAGGTAATATAAACCTAATACAACATCTTGTGATGGTACGATGATTGGGTCACCGTTAGCAGGAGAAAGTACGTTATTTGTCGACATCATTAACGTACGAGCTTCCATTTGAGCTTCGATAGTTAATGGTACGTGTACCGCCATTTGGTCACCATCGAAATCGGCATTGTATGCCGCACAAACTAATGGGTGTAAATGGATTGCTTTACCTTCAATAAGAACAGGTTCAAATGCTTGGATACCTAATCTATGAAGTGTTGGTGCACGGTTAAGCATAACTGGATGTTCGCGGATTACTTCATCAAGTACATCCCAAACTTCAGCGCCTTCACGCTCAACTAATTTTTTAGCCGCTTTAATCGTTGTTGCTAGACCACGAGCTTCTAATTTTCCGTAGATAAATGGCTTGAATAACTCAAGTGCCATTTTCTTAGGTAAACCACACTGATGTAAACGTAGCGTTGGACCAACTGTAATTACAGAACGACCTGAGTAATCTACACGTTTACCTAGTAAGTTTTGACGGAAACGACCTTGCTTACCTTTGATCATGTCAGCAAGCGATTTTAATGGACGTTTGTTTGAACCAGTAATAGCTCTACCACGACGACCATTATCTAATAATGCATCAACAGATTCTTGTAACATACGTTTTTCGTTACGTACGATAATATCTGGAGCTACTAGATCAAGAAGACGTTTAAGACGGTTGTTACGGTTAATTACACGACGATATAAATCGTTCAAATCAGACGTAGCAAAACGACCACCATCTAGTGGAACTAGAGGACGTAAATCAGGTGGTAAAATTGGAAGAACAGACATAATCATCCACTCAGGCTTGTTGCCTGAAGCAGCGAATGCTTCCATTAATTTTAAACGCTTAGTGATTTTCTTACGTTTAGTTTCAGAACCAATTTCAGGAAGTTCTTCACGCATTTGCGCTACTTCACCGTCAAGATCGATTTGTTGTAATAATGCAAGTACTGCTTCAGCACCCATTTTCGCATCAAACTCATCGCCATGCTCTTCTAAAGCATCTAGGTATTCTTCTTCAGTAAGAATTTGGCTCTTTTCTAAAGTCGTTAAACCTGGTTCTGTAACTACGTATGATTCGAAATATAGTACACGTTCGATATCACGTAATGTCATGTCTAGTAATAAACCAATACGTGAAGGTAATGATTTTAAGAACCAAATATGTGCAACTGGGCTTGCTAATTCGATGTGACCCATACGATCACGACGAACTTTAGTTAATGTAACTTCAACGCCACATTTTTCACAAATAACACCACGATGCTTAAGACGCTTATATTTACCACAAAGACATTCGTAGTCTTTAACAGGTCCAAATATACGCGCACAAAATAAACCATCACGCTCAGGTTTAAACGTACGGTAGTTAATTGTTTCTGGTTTTTTAACTTCACCAAATGACCATGAGCGGATCATATCTGGTGATGCTAGCCCGATGCGAATGCCATCGAACTCTTCTGTTTGATTTTGTTGCTTAAGAAACTTAAGTAAATCTTTCACACTATTCTCCTGTCGGAGTTAAATACGCGAGAGAGTATTTCTACTCTCTCCATGTACTAACCTTTATAACAAAAAGCCAGCAAATCAGTTATTTGCTATTCTTGATCTAATTCGATGTTAATACCTAACGAACGAATCTCTTTCAACAATACGTTGAATGATTCAGGAATACCTGGTTCCATACGATGATCACCATCTACTAAGTTTTTATACATCTTAGTACGACCGTTAACATCATCTGATTTAACTGTTAGCATTTCTTGTAGAGTATATGCAGCACCGTAAGCTTCAAGTGCCCATACTTCCATCTCACCAAAACGCTGACCACCAAATTGTGCTTTACCACCAAGAGGTTGTTGCGTAACAAGTGAGTATGAACCAGTAGAACGTGCATGCATTTTGTCATCAACTAAATGGTTCAGTTTCAGCATATACATGTAACCTACAGTCACTGGACGTTCGAATTCACGACCTGTGCGACCATCAGTTAATACAAATTGTCCACTTTCTGGCATATCAGCTAGTTTAAATAGCTCTTTAATTTCTTTTTCTGCTGCACCATCAAATGCTGGTGTTGCAATTGGTAAACCTGCACGTAAGTTACCTGCTAAACGCATAACTTCGTCATCAGAGAAACTTGCAATATCAACTTCTTGACGAGATTCACCTACATTATAAACTTCTTGTAAGAAGTTGCGTAATTTATGGATCTCTTGTTGTGCTTCTAACATGCGGTTAATTTTTTCACCAACACCACGAGCAGCCATACCTAAATGCGTTTCTAAGATCTGACCGATGTTCATACGTGATGGAACACCTAACGGATTCAATACGATATCTACTGGAACACCATGTTGGTCATAAGGCATATCTTCAACAGGAACAACGTTTGAAATAACACCTTTGTTACCGTGACGACCAGCCATTTTATCACCTGGCTGTATACGACGTTTAACGGCTAAGTATACTTTAACAATTTTAAGTACACCTGGTGCTAGATCATCACCTTGAGTGATTTTACGGCGTTTAACTTCAAACTTCTTATCGAAGTCTGCTTTAATATTGTCGTATTGTTCTGCAATTTGTTCTAATTCAGATTGTTGTCCTTCATCTGATAAGTTTTGAACTAACCACTTATCACGAGACATACCATTTAAATCAGCTTCGTTTAAGCCTGCAGATAATAATAGTTTCTTAGCACGTGCATAAATACCATCTTCTAAAATGCTAAATTCATCGCCAAGATCTTTCTTAACTTCTTTTAACTGCATTTCTTCGATTTCAACTGCACGTTTATCTTTTTCAACACCATCACGAGTGAAGATTTGAACATCGATAATTGTACCTGAAACAGAATTTGGAACACGTAAAGAGCTATCTTTAACGTCAGCTGCTTTTTCACCAAAGATTGCACGTAATAGTTTTTCTTCTGGTGTTAATTGTGTTTCACCTTTAGGAGTTACTTTACCTACAAGGATATCGCCGCCATTTACTTCAGCACCAATATATACAACACCAGCTTCATCAAGTTTAGATAATGCAGATTCACCAACGTTAGGAATATCAGAAGTAATTTCTTCTGAACCTAATTTAGTATCACGAGCAATACAGCTAAGTTCTTGGATATGAATCGTAGTAAAACGATCTTCTATCGCAACACGTTCAGATAACAACATTGAATCTTCGAAGTTGTAACCATTCCAAGGCATAAATGCGATACGCATGTTCTGACCTAGTGCTAACTCACCCATATCTGTAGATGGGCCATCCGCTAATACGTCACCACGTGTTACTGGCTCATTCATACGACACACTGGACGTTGATTGATACAAGTATTTTGGTTTGAACGTGTGTATTTGGTTAAGTTGTAAATGTCGATACCGGCTTCACCAGCTACCATTTCATTTTCATTAACTTTAACAACAATACGTGAAGCATCTACGTAAGTTACAACACCACCACGTTTAGCAACTGCAGTTACACCAGAGTCAACAGCAACAATTTTTTCCATACCTGTACCAACAAGCGGTTTGTCCACTTTCAATGTTGGAACAGCTTGACGTTGCATGTTTGATCCCATCAATGCACGGTTAGCATCATCGTGTTCTAAGAACGGGATTAAACTTGCAGCAACTGAAATAATTTGTTGTGGCGATACATCCATATACTGAACTGAATCAGCAGCTTTCAATGTAAATTCGTTTTTGTAACGACAAGGTACATGCTCTTGCGTTAAACGGTTGCCTTTATCTAATTCAGCATTTGCTTGAGCGATAACGAAGTTACCCTCTTCAATTGCTGATAAATATTCAATATCGTCTGTTACAACACCATCAACTAACTTACGGTATGGAGTTTCTAAGAAACCATAGTCGTTTGTTCTTGCATAACAAGACAATGAGTTGATTAGACCAATGTTTGGTCCCTCTGGAGTTTCGATTGGACATACACGACCATAATGGGTTGGATGTACATCTCGAACTTCAAAGCCTGCACGTTCACGAGTTAAACCACCCGGACCTAATGCAGAAATACGACGTTTATGTGTAACTTCTGATAATGGATTGTTTTGATCCATAAATTGTGAAAGTTGTGAAGAACCGAAGAATTCTTTAACCGCTGCCGAAATAGGCTTAGCGTTAATTAAATCTTGTGGCATGATCGCATCTAAGTCACCAAGACTTAAACGTTCACGAACAGCTCTTTCTACACGAACTAAACCAACACGGAATTGGTTTTCAGCCATTTCACCAACACTACGGATACGACGGTTACCTAGGTGATCGATATCATCAACCTCACCTTTACCATCACGTATACCAATTAGTGTTTTCATTACTGAGATAATATCTTCTCTTGATAAGATACCATCACCAACTTCATCAGCGTTACCAACACGACGGTTGAACTTCATACGACCAACTGTAGATAAGTCGTAACGTTCTAATGCGAAAAACAAGTTATTAAACAATGTTTCTGCCGCGTCTTTTGTTGGTGGCTCGCCAGGTCTCATCATACGATAGATTTCAACTAATGCTTCTAAGCGGTTAGTTGAGCTGTCTACTCTTAATGTATCTGACATATATGAACCAACATCAAATTCGTTCATATATAAAGTTGAAATATTTTTATGACCAGCTTGGCTCAGCTCTGCTAATAACTCTAATGTTATTTCAGCATTCGCTTCAGCGATTACTTCACCAGTTGATTCATCTACATATGCTTTAGATAAAACTTTACCAACAATATATTCAGCTGGAACATCTAATGATGTTAATTTTGCTTTTTCTAATGCACGTATATGACGAGCAGTAATACGACGACCTTGTTCTACAAGAACATCGCCCTTACCTATAATAATATCGAACGTCGCAGTTTCACCACGTAAACGTTCTGGCACAAGCTCCATTACAAGCTTATCGCCTTTGATTTGATACGATGTAGTATCGTAAAAAATATCTAAAATTTCTTCAGTAGAATATTCTAATGCACGTAATAAGATTGATGCTGGTAATTTACGACGGCGATCAATACGTACAAATAAGTTATCTTTTGGATCGAATTCAAAGTCTAACCATGAACCACGGTAAGGGATAACGCGTGCGTTATACAACACTTTACCTGATGAATGTGTTTTACCTTTATCATGATCAAAAAATACACCTGGAGAGCGATGTAATTGAGATACAATTACACGTTCAGTACCATTGATAACAAACGTACCGTTTTCAGTCATCAATGGGATCTCACCCATATATACTTCTTGCTCTTTAATATCTTTTACCGTACCAGCTGCAGCTTCTTTGTCGTATACAACTAAACGAAGTTTTACACGTAAAGGAGCAGAATAAGTAACACCACGGATTTGACATTCTTTAACATCAAATAACGGTTCACCTAAACGGTAACTAACATATTGTAATTCTGAACTTCCAGAATACGCTTTTATTGGAAAGATAGAACGAAACGCAGCTTCTAGGCCTGTTTCACCTGTCGGATCAATATCTATAAACTTGCGGAAAGATTCTAATTGGATTGATAACAAAAATGGATAATCCATTACTTGTACACTTTTACCAAAATCCTTTCTAATTCGCTTCTTCTCAAAATATGAGTAAGCCATGGGTTTCCTCAGCTAGCTGGTTATGACCGAACTGCCTAAATACATTCGTATGTGGCAGAGTATTACAGTGACATCTACGTCTAGACGTCAATAATGCACTGTGTTGGTTTTTCAATAAAAAACCATTTTCTTTAGCGCAAAAAGGCCGGTGACTTTTAAATCACCAGCCATTGCCTTTTCAGGCAAACAATCTGTTTAAAAACAGATTATTTGATCTCAACAGAAGCACCAGCTTCTTCAAGAGCTTTCTTAAGTTCTTCAGCTTCAGCTTTTTCAACACCTTCTTTAAGTGCTTTAGGTGCTGATTCAACTAAATCTTTAGCTTCTTTTAAGCCAAGACCAGTTGCGCCACGTACCGCTTTGATTACTGCAACTTTCTTCTCACCGAAACCTGTTAAGATTACGTCGAATTCAGTTTGCTCTTCAGCAGCAGCACCAGCATCACCAGCAACTGCAACAGCAGCAGCAGCAGATACGCCGAATTTTTCTTCCATTGCTTCAACTAGAGCAACTACATCCATTACTGACATTTCAGCAATAGCGTTTAGGATATCGTCTTTAGAAATAGACATTATAAATTTCCTGTTTAAGTAACAATCTTATGATTGTTATAAATAACTATAAAATAAAAAAGTGCAAATTGTTTTCTTTTTAGTAAAAGATAAACAATTATTAAGCAGCTTCTTGCTCTTTCTGATCGCGTACTGCAGCAATCGTGCGGCATAATTTGCCAGCTGATGCTTCTTTCATTACGCTCATTAAACGTGCAATTGCTTCGTCGTAAGTAGGTAGCTTAGCTAACATGTTTACGTCTACAACATTACCTTCAAATGCAGCTGCTTTAACTTCAAAAGCTTCGTTAGCTTTAGCGAAGTTTGTAAAGATACGTGCAGCAGCACCTGGATGCTCGTTTGAAAATGCAATTAACGATGGACCAATTAATGTGTCAGAAACACACTCATAATCCGTACCTTCAAAAGCGCGACGTGCTAATGTATTACGGATAACTTTCATCCATACACCATTTTCACGAGCTTCTTTACGTAACGTCGTAATTGCTTCAACTGAAACACCGCGTGAATCTGCGATTACAGCTGATTGAGCGCCTTTAGCAGCTTCTTGAACTTCAGCAACAATTGCTTTTTTGTCATCAAGATTGATAGCCATTGGCTTTAACTCCTGGTTCACCGGCAATAAAAAAAACCGGTATTTACTATCCCTAAAACAATTAATTTATATCAATATGCTTTAGGCCATTACGGCGAGGACCAGAATTAGGAAATACTGGGTAATCACCATCTACGTTGGCATTAATTAAGCTAAGTATGAAACGAAGCACCGACGGTCTTTGACGAGGTCGTTAACTATTAATATAATTAAAAATTAACAACATCTACCAAATTTTAAGGGGCGAGATTATAATTTATAACTCCCTCCTTGTAAAGCACCTAAAATTTAAGCGCTTTGAAAATTATACTGTTAAACTTGCTTGGCTAACGGTAACACCGGCACCCATAGTAGTTGAAACAGAAATTTTCTTAATGTACTGACCTTTAGCATTTGCTGGTTTAGCTTTTTTCAAAGCTTCCAATAATGCTTCAAGGTTTTGTTGTAACTGTGCTTCTTCAAAATCAGCTTTACCAATTGTAGTATGGATAATGCCGTTTTTGTCGTTGCGGTAACGAATCTGACCAGCTTTTGCATTGTTAATTGCAGTTACTACGTCAGGAGTTACTGTTCCAACTTTAGGGTTAGGCATTAAACCACGTGGCCCTAAAATTTGACCTAATTGGCCAACAACGCGCATTGCGTCTGGAGTTGCAATCACAACGTCAAAGTTCATTTCACCAGCTTTCACTAGCTCAGCTAAATCTTCCATACCAACAATGTCAGCACCGGCTTCTTTAGCTTTCTCTGCGTTAGCGCCTTGCGTAAATACAGCAACACGTACATCACGACCAGTACCGTTTGGTAACACAGTTGCGCCACGTACGTTTTGATCAGATTTACGTGCATCGATGCCTAAGTTTACAGCAACATCAACACTTTCACGGAAGTTAGCAGTAGCAAATTCTTTTAATAAAGTGATTGCTTCGCTGATTTCATATTCTTTTAATACGTCTACTTTTTCACGGATAAGACGAGCGCGTTTTGATAATTTAGCCATTGATTAGTCCTCTACCACTAAACCCATTGAACGAGCAGAACCCGCAATGGTACGCACTGCAGCTTCAAGTGAACCAGCAGTTAAATCAGGTTCTTTAGTCTTAACGATTTCTTCAAGTTGTGCTGTAGTAACAGTACCAACTTTATCTGTGTTAGGACGGCCTGAACCACTTTTAATACCAGCCGCTTTTTTCAATAAGAAAGAAGCAGGTGGAGTTTTTGTTTCAAATGTAAAAGAACGGTCACTGTATACAGTAATAACTACTGGAACTGGAGCGCCTTTTTCCAAAGAATCTGTTTTTGCGTTAAACGCTTTACAGAATTCCATGATGTTCACACCGTGTTGACCTAGTGCAGGACCAACTGGTGGTGACGGATTTGCTGCACCAGCAGCAACTTGTAGCTTGATTAGAGCTTGGACTTTTTTAGCCATTTTTCAATACCTATAGTGTGGGTACTAACGCTAATTATATTATTTAACTAGCTCCCCGTTATAAAAATACCAACTTTTCAACCTAATAACATAGCTTAAAAAAAATCGGCAGCGGATTATATATTAATCAACGAGGTTAATTCAAGTCATTTGTGAGTTAGTTTTGGTATGAGCTAATCTGTAAGGAGATGTAAGATATTCTTTTGTGCTAGAAAGCAAAAAACCAAAGCTAGGCTTTGGTTTTTATAATCTTGTATCAGTTAAGGTTTAACCTTTCTCTACTTGGCCAAATTCTAAATCAACAGGTGTTGAACGGCCAAAAATAAGTACTGAAACTTTAATGCGATTTTTCTCGTAATCAAGCTCTTCAACTACACCATTAAAGTCAGCAAATGGGCCATCAATAACACGAATAACTTCGCCTGGCTCAAATAATGTCTTAGGTTTAGGCTTGTCTGTATCTTCTAAACGCTGAAGTATACGATCCGCTTCTTTCTGTGTAATAGGAGCTGGACGGTCACTTGTACCACCAATAAAGCCTAATACACGTGGAACGCTTTTAACTAAATGCCATGCTTCTTCATCCATAGCCATTTGTACTAAAACGTAACCTGGGAAAAATTTACGTGAGCTTTTACGTTTTTGCCCAGCGCGCATTTCTACCACTTCTTCAGTTGGTACTAAAATTTGGCCAAACTTTTCTTCTAAACCATTAATTTCGATATGTTCGAGTAATGTTTTTTGAACGCGACCTTCATAACCAGAAAAAGCTTGAACCACATACCATCTTAGTTTGTGCTTTGGCTCTTCTACTTTAACTTCAGCAGGAACTTCCGCTGAATTTTCGTTTTCGTTCTCGTCGTTAATAATTTCTTCAGTCATAATTTAAACCTGTAAGCCAGTAATAAAGCCAACTACCCAGAATAATACTGAGTCTAGACCCCACATGATAATAGACATGATAAGTGTTGCCACTAATACGATAGCCGTTGTTTGAATAGCTTCTTGACGAGTTGGCCATACAACTTTACGTATTTCTGTTTTTGATTCTTTAGCAAAAGTAACCGCTGTACGGCCTTTTTCAGTTTGCATTGCAATTAAACCAGCGATTGCGATAGCAACAACTACACCAATTGCACGGTAAAGAACAGATTCCTCACCAAAGATATAATTTCCTGCAACTGCACCTGCTAATATAATGAGAACTAATGCCCATTTCAAAAAATCTAAAGAACCGCTAGGTTGGCTTTCAGTACTTGCGTTCATATTCTTAACCTGTAATTACGCGTCTAAACTAAGACGAAACAACCTCATTTGAGGTTTTACTTCAAACATTTTCATGTTTATTAATTTGGCAGGGGTAGAGAGATTCGAACTCCCAACCGTCGGTTTTGGAGACCGCTGTTCTACCAATTGGAACTATACCCCTATCGTATTCAACAAATTACTGTTAAATAGCTGCACTTATCGAGTGATTCTTAGTTAGTTTGGAAATTAAGAGAGACTCTAGAAGTGAGGCGCTATTATACTCAGACGTGTATTTTACTCAAGGGATATTTTAAGGTAACTAAAACATAAAGGCCTATTGTTCTTTCAAGGTGAAAATTTATTTAATTTAAAAAGAATATAATCGCTATTTATACTTAGTTTTACGATTATTATTTTAAGGCTGAGACTGTGTTAGAGAAAGATAATCGACTCATCTCTATTTTAAAATCTAAAAGCATTTCACATAATCTGCAATATTAATGACTAAGCCAGCTAGCATGCACTTAAACTTAAAGATTCCTCACCAAACGTTCAGCTTGGGTTAATGTAAACAAGCATAAGATGTTATTATCAGTCGTTCTACAATATAAGCTTAATAAACTAGAACTATTAAGATTACAATATTTCTAGTATTAAACTAATTATTAAGTTTTATCGATGTTATTTATAAGTTTAGAGGTCCACAATGAAATTTAAAAAATCTATTATCTCTGCTATTACACTTTCTTTGATCATTTCAGGTTGTGCATCTACAAATGCAGGTAAAGGCGCTGCTATAGGAGCTGTAGCAGGTGCTGTTTTAGGTAAATCAACGAGCAACCATAAAGACAAACGCTTGATCTGGGGGGCTGCTATAGGTGCAATAGCGGGTGCTGCTGTGGGCGACTACATGGATAAACAAGAAGAAGAGTTTAGAGAAGAACTTTCAGGCTCAGGTATCGAAGTTATCAGAGAAGGCGATAATATTCGTTTAGTAATGCCTTCAAATATTACATTTGCCACAGGTCAGTCGTATATAACTTCGGGATTTCACGCTACCTTAAACGACGTAGCTAAAGTATTAACCAAATTTGATAAAACTTATTTAAGTATTGAAGGCCATACAGATAGCCAAGGAAGTTATGAGTTTAACCAAAACCTTTCAGAGCAACGAGCTGTGAGTGTTAAAAACTATCTAGTTCAGCAAAACATTTTAGATGGAAGATTACAGGTAACGGGCTATGGTGAAACACAACCTTTAGTGGATAACAGTACAGAGAAAAATAGAGCGATAAACCGACGCGTAGAAATACAAATCATTCCGAGTAAAGCATAACTAGCGCTATCACTTTCTTAATTTTAAACCATACTAAGTTGATAGATTAATTGACCACTTAGCGAGAATTAAAAGGTTTATAGGCAAGATATTGATTGAAGAGCATGATTGCTCGCCCTTGGGAGCTCATTAGCAATCTGATAACTGCACAAAATTACGGATGAATAGAATAACTGTGTATAAATAATGTGTTTGTTCTAAGTCTGCTAATGTAGCTATAAGTTGAACCATTTATTAATCAAATTGGTATTATTGAATACTCCCCGTATAAAAGAGCACTAAGGTGCTCTTTTTTTATTAAGATCTTACTTTAAGTTGGCAATCACATAAGAACTTAAGATGAAACAAGACCAACTCTAATACTCATAAGTTTTTAGCATAGCCTTTAGACATTTCACGATATGAATAAATCCATGTAATGTCTCACTGACTCTCAACTTGCTCCGTATTCACGTTCTTCAAAACATTATTTCCAGAAAACAAAAAAGGATACCTAAGCATCCTTTTTAGGTTCTGTGTTAACAAAAATTAGTCGATAAATTTTGAAACAACACCTGCACCAACTGTACGACTCTCCACTTCGTCGCAGAGCTCCTCGCCCTCGCTAACTAAATATATACCATTGGGCATAGTACCTTAACGTGCTCGGTCTTCACGTCCGTGAAGGTAGTC
>NZ_JAUPEC010000038.1 GCF_030551755.1 Pseudocolwellia sp. AS88 | reverse complement strand
GTGTACGTTTAGTGGGTGTCTTGTTTGGCTTGCACATAATAAGTCCTAAATGTGTAAACACATTTCAGGACGAGACAGTAGAAACACAAAAGCCCGATTATTAACTTTAATCGGGCTTTTTTAATACTGTATTTTTTATTTAAGCAGAATGAGCTCAGAAAACAGCAAACGGCTTATTGAACATCACAACTCATACACAAGGTATAAATGTTCTTAGGATCATTAAGGTAAGTTAACGACTCAAGTTCACCTTTAAGTTCAGCCATAGCTTTCTCAATCGGGCTAAGCTCAAAAACAGACTCAGGTAAAAAAGCACTCGCTTGGCCAAATACATTCTTTAAAAATAAATCTGTTGGCGATAACTGCTTTTCAATTAAAATGGTACCGTAATCTTCCATATCCGCTAACTCAGCTGCAGAAACAATTGCGTCTTCTAAACCGCCTAGTTCATCAACTAAACCTAATTCTTTAGCTTTAGCGCCCGACCAAACTCTGCCTTGAGCAATAGAGTCTACTTCAGTGGTTGTCATATTTCTGTTATCAGCTACCAGAGTAATAAAGTCTTGATAACCTTTATTAACATTCATTTGAATAATTTGAGCAATGCCATTAGAAATTGGACGAGTAGGGGTAAATCCCGCAAACTCAGTTGTGCCAACACCATCAGTGTAAACACCTAATTTGCTTAAGGCATTTTCAAAAGTCATCATTAAACCGTAAATGCCAATAGAACCTGTAATCGTTGTTGGTGCGGCATAAATTTTATCAGCCGATGCTGAAATCCAATAACCACCAGACGCAGCATAAGTACCCATTGAAGCAACAACAGGTTTACCTGCTTGCTTAAGTAATTCAACTTCTTGTCTAATAATTTCAGAAGCAAAAGCACTACCACCAGGGCTATCAACGCGTAAAACTACAGCTTTAATACTGTCATCTTCACGTGCGTCTCTTAATAAACGAGCTGTGCTATCGCCACCAATAATGCCAGGGTCTTGCGAACCATTTAAAATAGTTCCTTTAGCAACAACAACCGCAACATTATTTGAAAAGGTATGATGAATAGGGAAATCTAGGTTTAACAATGATAAGTAGTCGCGAAAGCGAACCGACTCGTAAGTGTCATCGCCTTCATCAACGCCTAACATTTCATTTAATGCCTGCTCAACTTGATTGCGAGTTTTTAAAGAATCAACCCAGCCATTATCTAAAGCATACTTAGCCAAATCGCCATTTACCGCTTCAAGCTTAGCTACTAAAGCGTCTGCAGTTTCATCAAAGTTAGTCATTTTAAAACCACGTTGTTCAGCAACGTCAGCTTTATATTTGCTCCATAAATCATTTAACCAAAGTTGATTAGATTCTTTAGCTTGCTCCGACATATCATCACGTATGTAAGGTTCAACTGCCGACTTATAAGTACCCACTCTGAATATATGAGGAGTAATGGCAAGCTTTTCGATAGCCGATTTGTAATAAAGCTGATAACGACCATAACCGTCTAACACTAACCAACCGTTGGGATCTAACCAAATTTCGTCAGCATAACTGGCTAAGTAATATTGATCTTGTGTGAAGTTCTCACCAATTGCAGTAACAGGCTTGCCAGACTCTTTAAACTTATCAATGGCTTGTGCAATAATATTAACTTTGGTTAAACCTGCGCTGCCCATTCGGTCTAGTTTCAACACCAAAGAACTAATTCTTTTGTCAGAAGCGGCAGATTCAATAACTTTTAAAATATCTGCAAGAAGAATTTCTGGAGGTTGGTCGTTGTTGCTCAAAGCTTCGTTCATAAAAGCTTGCATAGGATCAACTTGTTTCTTTTGCTCAACAATATCGCCACTAATATCTAAAATTAGCGCTGAATTTTTTTCTACAATAATCATTTCGTTATCGTTACTGATAGAAACAAAAAAGATAATAATTAAACCGAAAAACAAGAGGTTAATAACAATTTTGCGGCACACATTAATGGCATTGAACATACCGAATAACACACGTTTGAACAAGTTTGGTTTTTCACCCATAAATTTTACTTCTTTATTTTCTTATAATTTTTAAATGATATTAGCTCTATGCTACTCAAAATCAGCCTGTTTATGTAGATTCAATTGTAAATAAATATAAATTATTTCAGAAGCTGAGTAAATAGTATACAAGTTGCTAAATTCACTCTTTAAAATTTGTAATATTAAGCTCTGGTTAACGAATACTGTCGTTGCACTGTATTCACAAACTTAGCATAATAGGCATTCTCAAAGTTACTTGGTTTATAGGGTAGGCTTACAAATTAATAAGCCGAATAGATAAACTTTATTTTCCGTAAATTCGTATATTAAGGATCTCCAATTGCTTGCACAAACCAATAAATACCAATTAGTTAGTAACGTTCTTTTTCAAAAGGTTGATGACGAAACGGTAATTTTAGAACCAGAAAACGGCAATTATTTTACTTTAGATCCAGTAGGCACTTTCATGATTGAAAACTTACAAGAAGGTAAAAGTGTTGGGCAAGTCATAGAGTTGATGAATACCAAATACGAAGTAAGTGTTGAACAAGTAACTACTGATTTAACTGAGCTTGTTAGCAATATGCTAGCTCAAAACCTTATGGTTGAAGCAAACTAACATTTAATCTTTTATTATTGGTACTCAAATAACGTGAGCAATAGCACAAGCAAAATAAGTAAGCTTTTCTCATTGTCGTTTAATGAGTACAAGATATTGCTAAAGTCTTGGATACTTTATGCTAAATGGGATTGGCGTGTATCTAAGCAAAGTTATAAAAAGTGGCAAAAGCATGTTGTTAGTCAAACTGCTTCAACTGAATTAGAAACAAATACCTTAGCCAATTCTAACGACGCCAATAAAATCCTAGCAATAATAAACTTAAATGAAATGGCAGGGCGTAATCATTACAAACACATGAACTGCTTACGAAGATGCTTGTCTCAAAAAGAACTGTTAAATAGCTTTAACATAGAAACAAAATTACACTTAGGTGTAAAATTTGTGGATGGAAAACTAGCGGCTCATTCGTGGTTATCAAGTAATAATCAGATCATTAACGACTCAGCAGAAGTTATCTCAACCTACAAAGAACTTAAAACCTCAAACGATCAAAGTACCTTAGCGTTATTAAAATAAATAACGCTACAAGTAAACAAACCAAACATATCTAAACACAATGAGTTTGATACCAAGACTGAGTTAAAATCGCATACAACATATCTACATTTAAATGGCGATTAGGATTACGTACTAACTCATCAAACTCACTTAATAACACTTCATTATCTAATAAATCCAAATCATGCAATCCAGTGTGACTTAGCAATTCTCGTAATTCATCTTCATTACTTCTAACCAGGTTAGCAAAATGATGATCAAATACCGTTTTGTGTTTATTCCACACAACCGACTCAGGTAAATAATCTTCCATGGTTTTTCTTAACAACCATTTAGGATAGCTACCTTGAATCAACATTTTGTCAGGAATAGCAAAACTAAACTCAACAACATCAACATCAAAAAATGGATGTCGAACATCAATGCCATATTCATTCGCTACTTTTTGGTAAGAGCGCATAGAATTATAAGTAGAGGTGGTTTTTAAAGAATGAAATCTTGCATGTTTAGCAGGTTCAAAAGTTTTGCTAAACGGATTACTAATACTCTGGTTAAAAGCGTCTTCATCTAAATGGCTTAAAGCTTCTTCAGTTAACCAAGCGGAAGTAGGGTTGTCAGTTTCGTTAATTCTTGGTTTGTTTAAGGCTAAACGAAGTAAATTTTGCAAACTATTAGGAATTAAAGGCTTCACAAAAAGCTTCATCAAAGAACCCGTAACAGGCTCGTTAAGTTCAGCACAGGCTTTAACTACTTCATTAATAACGCCAACTTCACCTTTATATAAGCGAGATCGATAAGTGGAGCTGTGACCCCAACAAATTTCGTCGCCACCATTACCTGTTAATAAGGTAGTAGCGCCTAACTGTTGAATTAACGAAAGCTCTTCATGATATTTAGGCGATAAAACAATGCCTGGGTTATCAAAGTCAGTAGGGTAGAGTTGGCCAAAGTTAATCTCATCAAACTTATCTAATTCTACAAAATGAGAATGCGATAAATTTAACTTCTTGATCATATCGTTAATGTTATCCATTTCATTACAGCTTTCAGTATTTTTATAACTATGAGAAAGCGTATGCAGTGCTTGATCTGATTTTTGCGTTTCTATATTAGCTAACGCAGTAATAGAGGTAGAATCCATGCCACCACTCATTTGGCAGAAAACAGGCGAAGCCGATGTTTGAGCAGATGTAAGATTCTTTGTAGAAGTGTTTAGTCGATTAAAAACACTGTTCGAAAGCACATCATAAAAATGCTGCTTATATTCGTCAGTAGTTTTATAACGAATAGATTTATCCGCATATATATCCCAAAACTTAGAAACCGTAACTTTATTATTACGCCAAATTAATTGATGACCACAAGGCAAACGCTTAATTTCATTGTACATAGAAATATTAGGATCAGGTCTACCAGACAACCATTGCACAACGGCTTGTTTATTTACTGTAAGCGTTAAACTTGGATGACCAGCTAAAACTTTAGCATCAGACGCTATATAAAATTCATCATTAATCTGCATATAAAATAATGAACGACCACTAAAAGCATCTAGCGCAGCATGCAATTCGTCTTTATTCTTATCCCACAATATATAGCTAAAGTTACCTTTTAAGTATTTTGGTAAATCATCTTTATATTGCGCATATAAATTTTCAAATAATTCATCAGAATATAAATCTAATTCACTGTCGGATTTTTTTACACTAGAGGTTATCTCTATTTTTTCAGACAAAAGTTGTTCTTTATTGTCAATTCTATAGTTACCTACAAAATTAATATTGTTGTTTTTGTGGCTATCGTTTAAATAAGTTTTTGTAGTTAATTGATCAATATTTATTGAGTGATCAGATGTTTTTGAGTAGTAAGAAAAACAATACGAATGGTGTTTTACATCAATAAGTTCATTGTTTTCAAAGGAAAAATAATTTACTGAAGTGATGTTTCTAATATTATGTTGAAACTTTTCTTTTCTTATTAGAGAACTAAATGCGACGAATAAATTATCCATAAAACTGAAAATCCCAAGTAATATAAAGGCTTATAGGTGAATTTAATTATTCTATAACGTGAATTTATAGAAGTTATAGCCTGTAAAAATTGTGTGTATCATTCCTACATTAAAGATAATTTGCAACATTAATGTAATGAATAGTGTTTAAAATTATCTGAGTAAATGTATAATCCGCAGCAAATAATACGAAACAAGAATTAATATAACTGCTTTGTTCGTTTTATATGCATAAATAGGTTGGGTTACATTGCAAAGATTTATCTAATTTTAACCACTGTCTGTATTTTTTACAATTTACTGTGAATTTAGTGTTTAGGATGATTGCTCTAGCTTAAGTTGTTGAAATATAATGCACAAACATAGTTGGCTCGATTGTTGTATATGCTAATGTAACGTAAATACACATCCCTCTTAAGGAGAAGATAAATGTTAAAAAAATTATTAGTTGGTTCAGTTTTATTATCTGCTAGTTTAGCTTCACAAGCTGGTATTATCAGTGTTATTGATGGCGCAGACATGGCTGGCATCGAAGTTACTGCTTCTTTTGCTGACGGCTCACAAGAGTTAGTTACTTGGTCTGCTACAGATGCTACATCTGGCAGCGTAGTTGGTTCTGATTGGTCTTTATCATTAAGTGGTGAAACTTTCGGCGATTACGATGGTAGTACTAATACACTATTCGGTGAGTGGGTTTTAGTTAACAACACAGCTTCAGGTTTAACTAACTTGTTAATTAATGCTGGTCTAGTTGATGTATATTTCGATATTGAAGAAACTATCGAATATACAGATGGCTCAGAAGCTGGTCGTCCATTTGTTTCAAGTGATGACGTAGGTACAACTGCTTCATTTACAGATGTATACAGCGCTCCAGATTTATTTGGAACATTAAATATTGCTTGGGAAAGTTCTTTAGCTGCAGGCGCAAGCTACTCTTTCTTAACTGATACTGATAAAGCAGTAGTTTCTGAACCAGCAACAGCTTTAGTATTTCTTACGGGTTTATTAGCTTTAGTTAATTTCCGTAGAAAATCTTAATTAACTCATATCAAGGAAGCAAATAATATGAAATCAATTAAAGAAAATAACGAAAACAACCAAAAATTAGCTTATACAAAACCTGTATTAACTAATGCTGGTAATCTTGCTGAACTTACCCAAGGTTTTTCTGGTAGCATTCCAGATGAGCAAGGTGGTCACACTAAACGTAATCCTTTCCAAGGTTAATTATGTTTTTTATAAAGCCTATAAATAGTTATAGGCTTTATAACTTCAATTACAAATGAATCTCTTATATAAAATCCCTTTGCATGGTATTGCTTGCAAGCCTTTTTTTGATCTTAAAAATCATGAAATTAAGCACAGCATAAATATCAATTTCAGCGAGCTAAACCTAAATACTTTCAATAACAGTATTAAAGAAAAAGCACCTGATTGGATCATGGAAGACAAAGGCGAACGTTACCAATCAATTGTTAGCTTAACAATTAATCAAAATAAACAAGATCCCTCAGCATCAACTCAATATGTACTTAAAATTGATTGCCAAGGTAAAGGTTTATTCACAATAAACAAAAATAACATTGATGTTAGCTGGAATGATCAAGGAACAGACTCTGCACATTATTTTCAAACTATTGGTTTAGCCTTATGGCTAGAACTAAATAATATACTTTGTATACATGCCAATGCGTTAGCTTATAAAGAGCATGCCATTGCTTTTGTAGCACCTAGCCGAACAGGTAAAACAACACTTACCGCAGAGCTATGTAAGTTAGAATTTGCTGTAATGACAGATGATATGATGGCGTTACATCAAGAAGATAAAGATTATATTATATATCCAAGTTGGCCAGTTGCACGTATGTGGCCAGAAACGTTAGAGATAATTGATAATCAAAATAATGATGAATTAGTGAAAGTTCATGAAAGTTTTGCTAAAAAAATTATTAATATTAATAAAAGCAATGGTTTTGATTTTTGTAATCAACCAAAAAAACTCAAAACTATTTATATCTTAAATAGAGTTGAACAAATTAATAAAAATAATGATAATATTTCAAATGTTTGTAATATTACTACAATATCATCAGCTGAAGCGGTTATATTATTAATTCAAAATAGTATATTAGGCAGTGCTTATAAAGCATTGTCGTTAGAACAACAACGTTTTTTTAAGCTGACTGAATTAGTTAAAAACTTAAAGGTGAAAAAGATCACATACTTAAGTGGAAAGCAATATTTATCAGAAGTTAGACAAACAATTATTAATGATTTAGAGAGCTAGATCTCTAAATATTTTTTTGAAAAAAAACAATTTAATTATCATTTTTAAATTGATTTTAGTATACAATAAAATAACTTTAATTAGTTGTTTTATGGAAATCTAGTTTAATGGAATATGTAGTAATATGATCAATAATAATAACGGTATGATTAAGAACAACATTAACGTATTTGCTGTTGTTTACCGAATAATAGATCTAGCAGTAATACACCTCATGTTGATCGTAGCTTTATATGGCTATTCTGTTCCTTATACTAAAGAATATTTTGAACTATCTCTGATTGCCTCTATTGGTTTTTTCTTAACGGCTGAATCTTTTGCCTTGTATCGTTCATGGCGTGCTGGTTTTTTCAATGAACTCATGTTTTATACCTTTATTTCATGGGCATTTGCTGCAATTTTAGTGATCACTTATATGTTCTTCACTAAACAATCAGCGGACTTTTCACGTATTGCTTCATTTATTTGGTTTTTAGCTACTTTTTTATCCCTTATTACATGGCGTTTTCTCTTCAATCGATTTTTAGCAAAAATCCGAAGAAAAGGCATGAACACTCGCAGTGTAGCTATTATAGGTATAACGAAATCGGGTCAACGCTTAGCGCAACAAATATTAGACAACCCAGATACTGGCTTTCGTTTAACAGCTATATTTGATGATCGAATTCCTGAAAGAATAGATGCGACTTACCATGCTTGGCTTGAAGGCGATATTAAAGAAGGTGTTGAACGCGCCAAAAACAACGAGTTTGATGTTGTTTATATTGCACTTCCTATGATCGCTGAAGAACGAATTAAGCATATTCTTCAACTGTTAGGCGATACAACAGCAAACGTACAACTTGTACCAGACTTATTTGTTTATACCTTAATGAATGCTTCCATGTCACACATAGGTAATATCCAAACCATCAGTGTTTACGATAATCCTATGCGTGGTGGTAACGCAGCACTCAAACGTTTTGAAGATATCGCATTCTCTCTAGTTATTCTTACCCTTATTTCAATACCTTTACTCTTTATTGCTATCGCAGTAAAAGTTACATCTAAAGGGCCTGTTATATTTAAGCAGAATCGCTATGGCCTTGATGGTAAAAAAATCAAAGTTTATAAATTCCGCTCAATGACAGTTACCGAAAACTCAGACGTAGTAACTCAAGCGACAAAAGGCGATGCTCGTATAACACCATTAGGTGCTTTTTTACGTAGAACATCACTTGATGAATTACCGCAATTTATAAATGTATTGCAAGGCAGAATGTCAGTAGTTGGTCCTCGTCCTCATGCTGTAGCCCATAACGAATCTTACCGTAAAGAAGTTGACTACTACATGCTTCGCCACAAAGTACGCCCAGGAATTACTGGCTGGGCACAAGTTAACGGATGGCGTGGTGAAACCGACACCATAGACAAAATGGAAATGCGTATAAAATACGATCTTGAATACATACGTAACTGGACATTGTGGCTTGATGTGAAAATTATTGTAGGTACAGTATTTAAATCATTTAACGATAAAAACGCATATTAGAAACAACAAAAAAGGTTTTAGGTTTATCCCTAATTAGAAAAATTAGCGGAATTCGCTGACAGATTTAACCTTTGAGGTGTTTAACCCTTAAATGTTTTATCACTGCTCGGTGAAACGCGAAGCGCCTCAGTTTACTCTGTGGTTAAAAAGGTTTTAGGTTTATCCCTAATTAGAGAAAATTAGCAGAATTCGCTGACAGGTTTAATCTTTGAGGTGTTTACCCCTTAAATGTTTTATCACTGCTCGGTGAAACGCGAAGCGCCTCGGTGTACCCTGTGGTGAAAAAGGTTTTGGGTTTATCCCTAATTAGAGAAATTAGCGGAATTCGCTGACAGGTTTGATCTTTGAGGTGTTTAACCCTTAAATGTTTTATCACTGCTCGGTGAAACGCGAAGCGCCTCGGTGTACTCTGTGGTGAAAAAGGTTTTATGGTTTATCCCTAATTAGAGAAATTAGTGGAATTCGCTGACAGGTTTAACCTTTGAGGTGTTTAATCCTTAAAGGTTTTATCACTGCTCGGTGAAGCGCGAAGCGCCTCAGTATACTTTGTGGTGAAAAGGTTTTGGGTTTATCCCTAATTAGAGAAAATTAGCAGAATTCGCTGACAGGTTTGATCTTTGAGGTGTTTAACCCTTAAATGTTTTATCACTGCTCGGTGAAGCGCCTAGGTGTACTCTGTGGTGAAAAGGTTTTATGGTTTATTCCCTAATTAGAGAAATTAGAGAAATTAGCGGAATTCGCTGACAGGTTTAATCTTTGAGGTGTTTAACCCTTAAATGTTTTATCACTTCTCAGTGAAGCGCGAAGCGCCTCGGTGTACTCTGTGGTGAAAAAGGTTTTGGGTTTATCCCTAATTCGAAAAATTAGTGTAATTCGCTGACAGGTATAATCTTTGAGGTGTTAACCCTTAAATGTTTTATTACTACTCGGTGAAGCGCGAAGCGCCTCAGTTTACTCTGTGGTTAAAAAGGTTTTAGGTTTATCCCTAATTAGAGAAAATTAGCAGAATTCGCTGACAGGTTTAATATTTGAGGTGTTTACCCCTTAAGTGTTTTATCACTGCTCGGTCAAGCGCGAAGCGCCTCGGTGTACTCTGTGGTGAAAAGATTTTGGGTTTATCCCTAATTAGAGAAAATTAGCGGAATTCGCTGACAAGTTTAATGACTTAAATTGAATACTTTAAGGAAATAAGAAGAAAATGAAAGTTACTTTTTACGGAATAGGCTACGTAGGCCTAGTACAAGCAGCAGTTTTAGCTGATGCAGGACACGACGTTTGTTGTGTAGACATAGATCAAAATAAAATTGATGATCTTAAAAAAGGAATTATACCAATTTACGAACCAGGCCTTACGCCATTGGTTGAAAGTAACTATGCAGGAGGGCGTTTAATTTTTACAACTGATGCTGAATTTGGCGCAAACTACGGTGAACTACAATTTATCGCGGTAGGTACTCCTCCAGATGAAGATGGCTCAGCTGATTTAAAATACGTACTTAAAGTAGCAGAAACTATCGCTACCTACATGACATCTCCTAAAGTGATTATCGACAAATCAACAGTACCTGTTGGCACAGCTGACAAAGTATCTGCTCAAGTAGAGAAAGTATTAAATTCTAGATTTGAACAAGGCAAAGCACCAACGTTCTCAGTTGTGTCTAATCCTGAATTTTTAAAAGAAGGTTCTGCCGTTGCCGATTGTAAACGACCAGATCGTATTGTAATTGGTACAGACTCAACAGAAGCTGAAGAGTTAATGCGTGAGTTATACGAACCTTTTAACCGTAACCATGAAAAAATCATTGTTATGGACATCAAATCAGCTGAATTAACTAAATACGCAGCTAACTGTATGTTAGCCACAAAAATCAGCTTCATGAACGAAATGGCTAACATCGCAGAACGTGTTGGTGCAGATATTGAAAACGTTCGTCATGGAATAGGTTCAGACCCACGTATTGGTTATCAATTTATCTATCCAGGTTGTGGTTATGGTGGTTCATGTTTCCCTAAAGACGTACAAGCACTTGTAAGAACAGCTGACGGTATTGGCTACGAGTCGCAAATACTTAAAGCGGTTGAAGCAGTTAACTATGCGCAAAAGAACAAACTATTTGAATACATCTCTAAACATTATGGTTTAGCTGAAAACCCAGATGCGATAAAAGGTAAAACTTTTGCATTATGGGGCTTATCATTTAAACCAAACACAGACGACATGCGCGAAGCACCAAGCTTAGTATTAATGGATGCGCTTTGGAAAGCTGGAGCGAAAGTTCAAGCATACGATCCAGAAGCAATGGAAGAAACGCAACGCATTTGTGGCAACCGCGCAGATTTAAGTTTAATGGGAACTAAAGAATCAGCTCTTAAAGGTGCTGATGCATTAGTTGTTTGTACAGAATGGCAAAACTTCAAAGCTCCAGATTTTAATACAGTTAAAGACGAACTAAGCGAAGCAGTAGTTTTTGATGGTCGTAATTTATTTGAACCAGCACGTATGAAAGCTAAAGGTTTTGATTACTGGTCTATTGGGCGATTGGCTCAATAGCTAATTCAATGTTTGATTATAAATATACAAAAAATAAAGGTTCTGGATATTTCGAATTGCTTCGCCTAGCAAGTGGTTCTGATATTTGTACTTATTCAATATCTGATAAAAAACGTATTATTAGTCTTTATACTGATTTATTTGTATATCAAGAATTACATCAAAGATTAGTACCATTACTTAGATCTAAGGCTAAAAACATTAATATATTTGAGGATTTAGATCCGAGTATTCAAATGTTTTTAACGATTCAAACTAATAAGGGTATAGTTACTGAGCTATCTAAAAAAATACAATTAAATCAAATGATTGATGAGTTTTCTAAGGCTGGTGTTTCTATGATTCTTTTGAAAGGGGCCGCTTTTTCTTCTTTACTTTATTCTGCACAGGCACCAAGAACCTCTAATGACATCGATATACTTGTTAAAGAAGAACATTGGGAAAAGGCTGTAAGTATATTGAGCAGTTTTATGAAGTATAAAGAGAAAGAATGCCCTGGTACTTTTGGTGATTTATATGAAATTTCGTTTCTTTCTAATAATATCAAAGGTGTTACTGTTGATTTACATAAATCGTTAATTCACCCTCATCTATTTAATTTTAATAATGACTTCTTATGGGCTGATAGTGAAGAGGCCGTATTATATAAAAATCCACTTATTAGAGTTTTATCACCTGAATATTCTTTGATACATCAAGCATTACATGCTTATAAAGATATGGATTTTGCAAAATATAATTTAGTAGATAGTCACAGGTTGATATCTAAATTTACAATTGATGATATAAAACTAATTAATATAGCAAATGATTTAGGAGCAAAAGTCCCCTTATATATCATGCTTTATAATTGTAAGTTTATTATGGGTACACAAATTAATGATGATTTACTTCAAGTTCTAAAACCAAGTGTGGTAAAGCTGATATTATGTAAATATGTACTTAGATCTAGATACAATCAACCGATTAATAGCATTAAATCGATACGATATAGACTGATTCAGCTTCTTTCAGTTTTTCTCTATACTTCTTCCTCATCACGTTCACTGAGTCTTTTAATCTTATTTATTAGAACATATATTAAGGCGAGAAAATGATTTTTTTTATATTTTTTAGTTTATTCATGTGGTTAGGTTTTCTCTCATATTATAAGCCTAATAAATACTGCTTTATTCTTGTACTTTCAATACTTTTATATCCTTCATCGACATCTTTTAGTTTTATGAATGTCTTCGAGGGCGTGTTCTTTTATGATTCTATTATTATTGGTGTGCTAATCGCACATTTCTTTAAAATAAGAACCCATGAAGTTAATTTTAGGCTCAATTTTGATAAAAAAATAATATTGATTCTTGGTGTATATTTTGTTTATTTTTTATCAGCGTTATATTCATCTGTTCAATTTAAGTATTTATTGAAAGATTTAAGGCCAGTAATACTTATTTTTGAATGCTACATTATTTATAAGCTTGTAGTAATTAGGACAGATTCCTGGAATATAAAAAGTATAAATAAACTCGTCATAATTGTAGGAGTACTTTCAATAATAAAGTTGACTTATTTCCAAATAAGCCTTTCACATATTAATGATGATTTCTACAGTGATAATAGTTACAGGTATTTGGATGCAGGTACATATTTTTGTGTCGCTTATCTACTGGCTATCTTTTGTAATAAATTCACAATCAGATTAAAAGAAAACTCAGCTTATCTTGCAATTATATGTTCAGTGATTTGTATAATGGTTGCAAATTCACGATTTATAATTATTTCAATGGTTTTAATAATTCTTTTATTCAATTATAAAAGCATCAAAAAAACTATAGCTTATTTAGTCTCTGCTTGTTTTCTTGTTTCTGCATTTATTTTGTATAGTTATTATTCAGGTTCAATACGTGTTTTAGATGCATTTGAGGCTGAAGCATTAATATACCAAATAACTACTAGATATGAACCTGCATTGAATATGATTGATTCTTTCTCCATTAATGAATTTATATTTGGTACAGGTATAGGAAAACCTTTTTATATTCCTTGGTTTAGTTATAGGGATTTAGATCCATACAACATAAATATCGACTCAGGATACTTTACCTTTTATTGTAAGTTTGGATTTATCTCTTTGTTTGTTACTTACTGCTTTCTGAGTTTTTTCAAGTTCAATAACAAGGGGCAAAGTTTACCACCGCTTTTCTGGTTCATGTGCTGTATCTTTATAGTTTCAGCCACACCGTATCAAATTTATGCAATTGGAATATTTTTGGGCTATATAATTACATTACAAATGGCGGAGAAAAAGTGATTCATATTTTAAAGAAAATCTTAATGAATGGCTTTGGATCAATTAGTCTGAAAATTAGTAGTGTATTGCTCAATATTTATGTGGCACGAACTGCAAATATGGATGTTTTTAGTCTTTATGCTATTTTAACTTCTAGTATTGTATTATTCGGTACAACATATCTAAATGTGTTATCCCAATTATGCTCATCTAACAAGGAAAAGAATAATTCACTGTTATACCCCTCAATATTCACTCTTTGCTACTTATTATTAATATGTCTGTTTTTTCATTTTTTTTATGAGGGAAATACTAAATATATACTTTGCGCTGTTTTAATTGGTATCGCCTTGTCTGCACCTTTGTTGGGTGAACTATATAAAAAAGGAAAACACAAACTTTATGCATTATTTTGTACTCTGTCTTTTATCTTTTTTATTTTCACTTTATTGATTGATTACTTTCTACTTTCATCTGACATTTATCATTATATCCTTTTATATTCTATACCCTACTTTACGCTTTTAATATCACTTATTTGTTATTTTTTAATAAGAAAAAAAGAGCGTAAAACGACTCTTAATAATTGTATATTTAATTTTGCAGAATTAGGTAGATTTACATCGCAAGGAATCTATTTGTTATGCGCTTCAGCATTAGTCCCTCTGTGTTTTTGGATTATCTATAATGTCCTAAATGAAAAATTAGGAACGTATACAATAGCGATGTTTGTAACAATTATGCAATGGAGTTGGATTATTTCTCAATTCTCTGTAGTTGCAGGAAATGTTCTTATATCTCAAGTTAATACTAAAGATAATAACTTCCCGTATATATCATTTCTGAATATATATTCTGCTTGGTTACCTGCTTCATGTGTCATTGGATTTCTGATGTCAGTACATGAAGCACACCTTATAGTTTTTGGTAATGAATACTATGATTCGAGCATGCTATTATCTTATTTTATAGTTTTATCGGTATCAATTTTGAACGCCTTTAAATCGTTTATTTACAGAGTCATAATTGGTGAAAATAAAAATTACCTAAGCTTGATTAGTAACGGTATTTGGCTTCTACTATTTGTTGGGGGAGTCTACTTTATTGAGAATTTATCTTTATTGGGCTTTGCTTTACTATATTTAATATCATCACTCCTTTCATTTATAGTCATGTTGCCTGTTTATTTAAAACATAAACTTTTTTCCTCTTCAGAAGTTTTTTTTAGTAAAACGTCATTATATTTGTTTAGTTTTTCAATTGTCTGTTTTTTGAATGGTTATTTCATCGATTCAATCAATATTAGGCTAACAGTCTTCGTTATTATGTCTATAAGTCTGTTATTTAGTTTTTATCAAAATATTAAAAAAGGAATGTCGTTGTGAGTATAAAAGTTTACATCAGGGGGGCTTATGGTCCTGGTAATTTAGGAGATGATGTTTTACTAGTTTGTATGGTTAATATTATTAAAGAGGTTGTAGAGCCAAAGAATATTTACGTTGGTGTCGAAGATGTTGTATTAGCCGAAAAACTGCAGCTAGGTGTTAAAGTAATCCATTATAAGATTCCCATGCAGGTTGATGCTGTAGTTTATGGTGGAGGTGGTCAGTTTTTTTCTTTTAAAAATAGCCAAAAAGCTTATGAAAAAGAAAGTTTTTTTTCTAGGCTTTCTTATTTTATTTCACAAAATAGAAATCCATATTATGCGATTAAAAGATTAATATATTCAAAAGATAAGGCAGTTATAGAAAATTTAATAAAGACTAAGCATGTTGCATCTTTCTCCATCGGTATTGGCCCATTTGAATCTGAAGGTAAAGGTTTTCAGAGGTTAAAGAAGTTCTCTTCAATTGCTGATTTTGTATCATTAAGGGATAAAAAAAGCCATGATTTGTATAAAAATTTTTTTCCAAATAAAGATTTACCACTATTAACTACAGATCCATCTTTCAATAGTAATGATTGGTTTACGAAAGAAGGCTCAACTATTAATGAAAATTTATATGAATATACATATATTATTAGAGAGTGGCCTTATTCTGAAACTGGGCGATTAATGATTTCTAACATGATCGAAAGTTGTAGGAATAAGCATAAAGCGGGTATTAGAGTAAGACTAGTAGCATTGTTTAAAGAATACGATAAAAATATTATTCAAGAAAATGACGATTTAGAATGGTTAGTTTACGATTTAAATAAATCAAGTATGTCTTATTTTTTAGGCTGTTTAGTAGACGGTTCTAAATATATTATTAGCGCAAGAGCACATGGTGTTTGGCTACCAACCATTTTAGGGAAACCAGTTTTATCTATTGGTATAGAGAATAAACTTGAACAAGTCGCTATTTCTTTAGGCAAAGGAACTTGTTTATCATCATCTACTACTTTAGCAGGCTTAGAAATAGATATTACTAAATATATCAATGAATATGATGATTTAGCCAACAATATACCCAACGAAGTGAAAGGAAACAGAGATACTGCTATCAAAGCAAGAGAGGCTCTTAAGGATTGGCTAAAGCATGTTGAAAAATAAATTTATAAAAATTAGTATTAAAAAATTAATTGTTAGATTACATAACTATATCCTTACTTTATGTTTCTTTTTTAAGTTGAGGGCCCATTATCTGAATTTGTTCTCAAATAATAACATTTGTTTAACTTCAACAGTCCATTCAGGTGTTTTTTTATTTGACTTTGCTAATTTAAAGATAGGTAGTGGAACAACTATAAATCAAGGGTGTTATATAGATAATCGCTGCGGTGTTAATATAGGTGATAATGTAAATATTTCACATGATTGTAAAATATATTCTCAAGGGCATGATATTAATAAGTGTGGGGCGCCACTACTAAATCGAACTGTAAACATTAATGATAATGTTTGGCTCTTCCCAAATGTAACTATTATGCCAGGTGTAACTATTGGGAAGGGAGCCATTATATTTCCTAACTCAGTAGTGACCAAAGATATACCTGATTTTCATGTATTTGGAGGTAATCCAGCAAAATTTATTAAAATACACGACCCTGAAATAACATGGACAATAAATAATAGGATTCACTTTTCAAAATGAGCATAAATAATAAGGTTATTATAGGCTGGGGAACAGGTATTCGAAGATCTGTTAGTTTATCTACTGAAACCTCTATGACCGATATACAGGTAAAATATATATTTAAAAACAAATACTTAAAGCCCATGAATTATATTGTAAATTTCTTTAAAACTGTATTGTTACTAGCTAAACATCAGCCTAAATTAGTGGTTGTAGTTGTACCGCCAACTCTGATTTTATATTCAGTCTTTTTATATAAGTTTTTATTTAATCATAAATGTAAAATAGTACTTGATTGTCATAATGGAGTTTTAAGATCTGAATGGAAACATATCCCTTTTGTTTCTTATTTATTTAAGAAAAGCGATAAAGTCCTCAGCCATAATGCTAGAGTCAAAGAGGATATAGATTCTGCCTTTGGTGTAGTTAGTTATGTTCTTGGAGATCCACTTATTGTTTACAACGGGAACATAAATAATCCCAGTGAAACATCTTTATATTTGAATGATAAAATAAATGTTTTAGTACCGGTTAGTTATGCTAAAGATGAACCTATAAATGAGATTATTAACGCTGCTGCTATTTTAAATAAAACCCATAATTTCATAATGACTGGCCGTTATACGAAGCTTTTCAAAGAAAATTCCGTCTTTGATGGAGTTTCCTTTACAGGCTTTATATCAGAGGAAGTGTATGTAAGTTTATTAAGGCAGTGCGATGTTGTTTTATGTTTAACAACTGACGACAAGATTCAAATGTGTGCGTTAATTGAAGCTGTAAGTATGAATAAAAATGCTGTTTGTTCTGATAACACGGTAAATAATGATATATTTTCTGATTATAGGCCTACCTTTACCCGTTTAGATGAAGAGAGTATCTCTGCATCTGTAATGAGTTGTATTTCTAATAGTTTGAATACAGCTGAAAAAATTGATTTTAATGTTAAATATACAAAAAAATGGAAGCAAGACTCAAAAGAGGTATTTTCATGATTAAAAAGCTGAAGTTATTAGCTATAGCATCAGAAGGAGGTCATTTAGTTCAACTTAATAGATTAGATGATTTATTTAAATTATATGACACTTCGATTATATCTACTAATAAAGACTATATAGCACCTAATCACTTTATATCACAATATACAACTTATGATATTAATCAAGATAGCGGTGTTTTAGCTAAATTAAAAAATGTAATTAGAACAACATATTTACTTTATAAAATAAAGCCAGATGTTGTTATATCAACAGGAGCATTACCTGGTTTAGTTTGTATTGTTATTGCAAAAATATTATTTCGTAAAAAAACAATATGGGTAGATAGTATTGCAAATGCAGATGAGTTATCAAAATCTGGTAAAGCAGCAAAAAAATTTACCGATATTTGGTTAACTCAATGGCCAGAATTAAGTAAGAAAGAAGGTCCTGAGTATATAGGAAGCATTATATGATTTTTTTGACTATTGGAACTCAGTTAACTTTTGACCGACTTATTATTGCTATGGATGAGTGGGCAGGCAACAACCCTCATGTTGAAGTTTTTGCACAAATTGGCAATACATCATTTAAACCTAATAATATGAAGTTTAGTAATTATATTAACCCACAAGACTTTACAAGTTTAATGTGTAGAACTGAACTTATTGTTTCTCATGCAGGTATGGGGACCATAATATCTTCATTAATAGCACAAAAACCAATAATTGTTATGGCACGAGATTCAGATTTAGGTGAACACCGTAACCAACATCAAAAATCAACAGCTAGAAAGTTCTCAGAATTGGATGGTTGTAATGCATGTTTTGATAAAACTGGACTATTTAATTTACTTGATAACCGAGGAGGATTTAAATCAGGAGTTATTAACAATAAAAATCAGTCATTCTCACTTGCAATAGCTCGTAAAATTCAGGCTCTAATCGAATAAATGATTTATCGCCTTTTAATAACTATTGTCATCTTGACTAGTGCCTGTAAAAGCCCTAGAGGTGATCAACTTTTATCCATTGACTTTGAAGAGTCTTTTGATAAATATCAATATTTTAAATTATCCGAATTAGTTGAAATTAAAACTACTGATTCACCCATTAATAATAAGGCACTCAGGGTAACTTATGTAGCATACCCTAAAGGTAGTAGAAGAGTATCATCTAGAATCAAGCTAGCTTCTAAAGTTCAATCCGCTACTTTATCTTTTGATGTCTGCTTTGAAAACGACTTTCAATGGGTTAAAGGTGGAAAGCTACATGGATTAGCACCAGATAACCCTGTAACTGGTGGTAATAAAAGGAAACCAATCGGTTGGAGTGCTCGTATATTATTTAAAGAAGATGGTATGTTACAAAATTATTTATATGATCAAAATTATGATTTGACTTATGGATTTGGTAGTAAAAGCAAAAAAAAGATCTTAAAAAAAGGTACATGGCATACAATAACAATGCAACTCCGTCTTAACAATAAAGATAAGAATGATGGGTTCTCCATTATATATGTCGATGGAATCAGAGTAGTTGAAAATACGGATATTAGTTTTCGCTCTAATTTCACAAAACAAAGTTCTATATCTGAATTTCTATTTTCTACTTTTCATGGAGGGAATTCAGAAATTTTCGCTCCTAAAAATATTAACGGATATGTCAATGTGCATGCTTGGTTTGATAATATTAAAGTTATCAGAGGTATAAATATGCCTCAAAAAACAACTACTCTGTTTAGTTGTTAAGTTAAAAAAAAGGATATTTAAAAATGATTTTACCAGTAATTATGGCGGGTGGCTCTGGCACACGTTTATGGCCACTTTCTCGTAGTAACTACCCAAAACAGTTTTTAGCTTTAGGTTGTGGTAATGATCATAGCCAAACTATGCTGCAACAAACCATTTCTCGTTTAAATGGTTTAGGTAATGCGCCATGTATGCTTATTTGTAACGAAGAGCATCGCTTTATCGCTGCTGAACAAGTAAGAACATTAGGTGCTCAGCACGGTGGTATATTTCTAGAACCTGTAGGCCGTAATACGGCTCCTGCTATTGCTTTAGCGGCAATTCATGCTTTAGAAACAGCTAAAGATGGTGAAGACCCTGTATTATTAGTATTAGCTGCTGATCACGTAATTAGTGACGAAGCTGCTTTTCAAACGTCTGTTAAACAAGCTTATGAACATGCTAAAAATGATAAATTAGTTACTTTTGGTATTGTAGCTAATAGCCCTGAAACGGGTTATGGCTATATTAAACGTGGTGGTGCAGTTAATGCTACTAAAGGTGATGACGCTTATTTAGTCAGTAGCTTTGTTGAGAAGCCTGATTTAGAAACAGCTAAAGGCTATGTTGATTCTGGTGAGTATTACTGGAACAGCGGTATGTTCATGTTTAAGGCAAGCCAATACGTTGATGTACTTAAAAAACATAACCCTGCAATTTACGATGCTTGTGTTAAAGCAATGCAAGTGCAAAACCAAGATATGGATTTTGTACGTGTAGATAAAGACGCATTTATGGCTTGTCCTGACGATTCAATCGATTATGCAGTAATGGAGCCTTTATGTGCTGAAAATAATTCAGACGTAGTTGTGGTTCCTATGGACGCGGGTTGGAATGATGTTGGTGGTTTTGCTGCATTATTAGAGGTTTCTAACCAAGATGCAAACGGTAATGCTTTTACGGGTGATGTTGAGTCTGTTAATACTCAAAACACTTTAGTTATTAGTGAAGATAAATTAGTAACAACGGTTGGTGTTAAAGACTTAGTGGTTATAAACACTAAAGATGCGGTTTTAGTTGCTCATAAAGATGAAGCACAACACGTTAAAACTATTGTTAACAAGTTAAAAGCTAATAATCGTACTGAAGCGACTATTCATCGTGAAGTATATCGCCCTTGGGGTAAATACGATTCAGTTGATAGCGGTGAACGTTTCCAAGTTAAACGTATTACTGTTAAACCAGGTGCCAAATTGTCGGTACAAATGCATCATCATCGTGCTGAACATTGGATTGTAGTTTCGGGTATGGCTCGTGTAACGATTGATGAAACAGAGCAATATGTTTCAGAAAATCAATCTGTGTATATTCCTATTACTGCAGTTCACGCGTTAGAAAACCCAGGTAAAGTTGATTTAGAGCTTATTGAAGTTCAGTCAGGTTCTTACTTAGGTGAAGACGACATTGTACGCTTTGAAGACCGTTACGGCAGAGTAAAATAATATGAGCACATTACAAGCAAATATAGTTTTAGACAATAGCGGTATTGCCTTTGGTACAAGTGGCGCACGTGGTTTGGTAGAGCAATTTACCCCTGACGTTTGTGCTGCATTTTCTTTAGCTTTTATTGATACGTTAAAATGGCAATTTACTTTTGACCGTTTAGCTATTGCTATTGATAATCGCCCAAGTAGCTATGCTATGGCTCAAGCTTGTAGTGCCGCTTTAAAGCAGCAGGGCATTGAGATAATTTATTATGGTGTTATTCCTACTCCTGCTTTAGCTTATGCCGCGATGGTAAGAAACATTCCTTGTATTATGGTTACCGGTAGTCACATTCCATTTGATCGTAATGGTTTAAAGTTTTACCGACCTGATGGTGAAATTAGTAAAAGCGATGAGTTATCTATTTTAAAAAGTGAAGCGAATTTTACTCCGTTAGATGTTTTAGAAGAGTTAGAAGTTAGTAGCGTAGCTGCTGAAGAATATGTGCTTCGTTATTCTTCGTTATTTGATAAGCCTTTCTTGCAAGGTAAACATATTGGTATTTACGAGCATTCAAGTGCTGGTAGAGACTTATATCAAGCCTTGTTTGAAGAATTAGGTGCTAAGGTTACTTCTCTAGAACGTAGCGATCATTTTGT
>NZ_JAUPEC010000037.1 GCF_030551755.1 Pseudocolwellia sp. AS88 | reverse complement strand
ATGGCCATGCCCATCGTCTTTTTCTTCTTCGTGTTCATTTTTACCTTCATGTCCATGCCCATCGTCTTTTTCTTCTTTGTGTTCATTTTTACCTTCATGTCCATGCCCATCGTTTTTTTCTTCTTTGTGCTCATTTTTACCTTCATGCCCATGTCCATCATCTTTTTCTTCAACATGCTTTTCGGTTTTTTCTGCTGATTGAACATTTGCAAATGTCGAAGTACTTATGGTTGTTATTCCACAAAATAGTGCGGCAAGTGTTATTAATTTAATTTGCTTATTCATATGTTTTTTCCAAAATTGGTTCATTGACTATTAATTGATTCTTGATAATGCCTTTAATATTCAAAGCTGAGATAATTGCAAAGTCGCGGCCTTAATTTGGCCCACCTGTAATAGCCAGTCGATCTGGCTTAATTGAAATTGACTTTGTAATTCAATACCAGCATTAAGACCTTCAGCACGTTGTTGTAATGCAAGTAAATATTCGGTAGTACTTACATCACCGCTTTGCCATTGCTTTTGCAGTAAATCGCCACTACGTTTTCCTCTGCCATCCATCAATTGTTGCCATCGTTGATAGTTTTTTTGATAAGTGATTAAGGTGTCAGTGCTTGATTGGATAGCAAATCTCTGTTTGCGCATAACGGAGCGAAAATTTGCTTCAGCAGCTATTGCTTGTTGATTCGCAGCTCTTGCTTGGGCTGAATAATTGTTACGGATATTCAAAGGCATTGAAAAAGTTACGCCTAACACGTTTTCCCTATCATTTTTTCCTGCATTAATACCGATAGTTGGGTCAGCTTTAGTTTCTAACAAAGCTAGTTGAGCATCACTTCTAGTTATTTGCCACTGTGCTTTTGCCGCTAAGACTAAGGGATGTTGTTCAAGCCATTGAGGTGAAATTTGATAATTAGTGATAGTTAAACCTTGCGCAGGTATAACCTCTTTATCTGGCGTCCAATCTCGCAATAGCTCTTTGGTTTGGGCTTCTGCTTGTTTTAATTGAACTTGTACCTTTGCGGTAACATTCAACATTTGGGATAAACTTAAAAAAGTAAGTTCGGCATCTACTTGCCCTAGATCACCTGCTTTTTGACGGTCTTTAACTATATCAAGTAAGGTTTCTAACTGCTTTTCTTGTTCTTGGGCAATAACAGCTTGTTTTTTAGCTGCTTGCCAAGTAACTAACGCTTGTAAAGCTTGCGCTGTCTTTTCTTGAACAAGAAAGTCAAAGTGTTTGCTTGCTTGAGTTAAGCTAAAGTTAGCTTGTTGCTCTTTCGTTTCTCGTTTATCCCATAAATCAATCGTTTGATTAATACCAATTGAATAATTATTAGCGTCACCTTCTCGTTCATAACCCGTCTCTAGTTCAGGATTATAAAGTGGTTGCTTGTTTCCTTCAGCATTTGAAAAAACAGCATTCATTTCTTCTTTGGCGGCAATAATATCGGGATGTTTGTTTATTTGCATCGATAACCAAGATGTCGATGTTGTTTGTGCATTTACGCTTTGTATATTAATTAAAATAGCCAAAGACATACTGACGCATAGCACAGCGCCAATATTTTTTTGAAAAAATATTTTCATAAATTAAACTCATATTTATTTAAATAGTGTTAACTAACGACAGTGAAATCGTAGTAGACACGAATATAAAGATGCTCAGCTAAACTGAGCTATTCTAATAGAGTTAACTTATAGGGGGGATTATTGGGTTATCGTGAAGAGGGCTTGAATATTGAAATAAATACCCATACTGATGTCCTATTTGATTCGGACGCTCAGTAAATGTTTGAGATTGAACGAGCCACTGAATATGAAATCCATGGCAATGACCACAATGATGACAATCTTTAGCATTATGTTCATTGTCTGTTGGTAATTCTTTGTCAGCTACAAAGCGATCAGATTCATGTGAATGTTCAATTTGGATATGCTGAATATCAATTTCATGAATTTCTTGTGAATTTGCAATAGCTACAAATGATTGTAATACAATCAAAATGACTAAAGTAAAATTCAGAAGTTTATTTTTCACAGCAAAACCTTTAAGGATACATAACACAAATTTATTGAGAAGGTATTTAGAAAATAATTAAATTTAAGAATATTCAAAATAACCGTACAACGGTAACATCTATAGTAACTATAGAGTCAAGAAATATTTTCAGAATTAGCTAGATAACCCTTTTTTCATTTTGTAACGATTAGTTAATTAGTTTTCTAATGCTTTCTACATTTTTATTGATAATACTCGGCGATAAAAATATTTTTTAAATACTTTACTCTGTAGTAACTATAGGTATTACAATTGATAATAATTATCATTTGGGCTGTAATATTTAAGGGCCATAGTATGCAATTTTGTTGGAACGTGCGATTAATAAGTCAAAAACATATAGGAATACAATCATTATTTTGTTTAGTGTTGATGGCGATTCTTTTATTTTCGAAGTTGAGTGTAGCTTCAACGGTTGATGAGGTTGCTCAACTACGCCAGATAGCACAGTTGGCAGAATATGTGGGGGTCGATTACGCATCAGCGGTTGATAATGGTCAAGTTATTAACGATGATGAATACCAGGAAATGCTTGAATTCTCTCAATTGATAGTTGATAAAACGTCAAGTGATAATTATGTTATGCACTCTCTCAATGAGAAAGCATCGGCTTTACAAACCGCCATTTCAACTAAACAAAAAGTAGACACTGTCAGGCAATTTGCTTCTGAACTACGAATTTCATTATTGGCTATGATGCCTGAGTTACCTCTCCCTAAAAGATTACTGTCTAAAGAAGCGACGTTTTCTTTATTTGAAAATAACTGTGCGAGTTGCCACGGTCTTTCAGGTCAAGGAAATGGTATTTTAGCATCGGGATTAGAGCCTGCTCCTACCGATTTTACCGATAAAAAACGTGCTGAAAACCGTTCACTTTTAGGCTTGTTTGATGCCATATCTAATGGGCTTGATGATACGGCCATGCCTGCATTCACACAATTAAAAGAACAGCAGAAATGGTCCCTTGCATTTTATGTCGGAAGTTTAGCATTTCAATCATCAAGCGAATTCATCAAACCATCACAATCAGTTTCATTACAAAACTGGATAAATTATAGTCCATTAAAATTATCTACAGAAACTGAGGGATTAACGAAAAATGAAATTGAAGGGTTAAGAGCCGATCCAAAATTATTGTTTACCAATCAAAGTGGTCCTTTAGCTATAACCAAAACTCAATTAGCTGCCGCAAGCATTGCGTATAAAAATGAAGAGTATGAGAAGGCCAAAACACTTGCTGTGAGTGCTTATCTAGATGGTTTTGAATTAATTGAAAATAGTTTGGATGCACGAGACAAAAATTTACGTAAAAGCATCGAAGGAAACTTGATTAAGCTTCGTCAAGTGTTAAGTAACGCACAACAGGTTAATCAACTTGAAAGCCTTATGGAAATTACTGTGAGGCAACTCAATGACGCGGAAAAACTTCTGACAGAAACCACTTTATCAAATGAGGCTCTTTTTACTGCAAGCTTAGTTATTTTGCTAAGAGAAGGTTTAGAAGCCTTGCTGGTTGTGCTGGCTTTGATAACAGTGTTAATTCGAACTAAACGTCATGATGCCTTAAAATATGTCCATTTTGGTTGGCTCAGTGCGCTACTAGCGGGTTTTGCTACTTGGGCGGTAGCCCAGTCAATGATCAATATCAGTGGTGCAAGTCGAGAAGTCATGGAAGGTATTGCTGCAATGCTTGCAGCGTTAATGTTGTTCTATGTGGGGATCTGGATGCATAGCAAAACGAATGCTGAACACTGGCAGGCATACATTCAAAAGCACATTAATACACAATTAGAAGCAGGTACACTTTGGGGATTAGCCGTGCTCTCATTTATCGCTGTTTACCGAGAGGTTTTTGAAACGGTTTTATTCTATCAATCACTGTTAACACAAGCCTCAACGACTCAATACTCATTTGTTATCGGTGGACTTTTATTCGGGATAGCTGTGTTATCGATTATTGC
Source organism: Pseudocolwellia sp. AS88 (assembly GCF_030551755.1). GTDB lineage: Bacteria > Pseudomonadota > Gammaproteobacteria > Enterobacterales > Alteromonadaceae > Pseudocolwellia. The sequence goes on along the minus strand of NZ_JAUPEC010000037.1, from coordinate 19,517 downwards.
ATGGGGAATGTTTAAATATTCTGTAAAATTGCCAATTGCTCGTTTCTTTTCAACAACAACATATCTCTTATTAGCACTGTCATTTATATTAATGGGAAAAGCAGTTTCAGCATTACAAGAGGCTGCCGTTATTGGAATTTCTCCATTGCCAATTACTGTAGAGGTTGATTGGATTGGTGTTGGGTCTACTTGGGAAGGCATAATGGCACAGTTGGCAATATTGGTTTTATTTATAGCCTATATGTATAGATCTAGAAGAAAACAAATAATGATTTAAGATCAGCATTGTATCTAAACATTTTTAGCTACGTCACTGGTAAGCTTTTGTAAAATACCACACTGCTCAATTGTTCCATTATTTGAGCAGGTGTTACTTAAGTAATTTAATTGTTCTTTTAGGCTATTAAGTTCTTTAATACGTTGTTCAACTTGCTGAATATGACTATCGATCATGTTGTTAACTGAGTTGCATTGAATCGAGGGTGAACTTTGTAACTCAAGCAGTTGACGAATTTCCGATAAGGTTAAATCGAGCGTTCTGCATTGTTTAATAAACATCAATTGTTTAAGTGACGATTTATTATATAAACGAAAATTTCCTTCACTTCGCTCTGGGGATTTCAAGAGTTGTTCTTTTTCATAATAACGGATCGTTTGTACTGAACAATCTGTTAATTTTGCTAGTTCGCCAATTTTCATAATATTAAATCTCTTTGTTGACTCTATAGTTACTATAGACTTTATACTTTGTAAAAATGTGTTTAGCAAGGTTTTTTATGTCAAATAAATGTAGTGGCCAATGTGAGTCAGTTGTTACTGACTCTAGTATTAAAGAGTTTAAAAATACTGATGCTTTTGATGGGCGTTTCACCACTGATTATAAAGTGCCTAAGATGGATTGTCCTTCTGAAGAACGATTGATAAGGTTAGCGCTCGACGGTATTGAACCACCTGTTGGATTAAAATTTGATATTCCTAATCGGCTAGTTAAAGTTTTTCATGATGCTCATTTGGATGAGATAACTACGAAGCTTCAATCATTGAATTTAGGTGCTACGTTAGAAATAACCAGAGAAAGTTGCAGTGTTGAAGCAACCCAAGCCAAAGTATCTGATAAAGAAAATGAAGGGAAAGAAACCATTATTCTTAAGTGGTTACTGATCATTAACGGGTTCATGTTTTTTTGTGAATTCATCGCGGGTTGGATTGCTCAATCCGCTGGACTGATTGCTGACTCTTTAGATATGTTTGCAGATGCTGCTGTATATGGATTAGCGATATATGCGGTTGGGAAAAGTATTAAGATGAAACTCAAAGCAGCCCACATATCGGGATTGCTACAAGTTATCCTTGCGTTAGGTGCTTTAAGTGAAGTGTTAAGGCGATTTATATACGGAAGTGAACCCGTATCAAATTTAATGATGATTTTTGGTGCACTTGCGTTAATTGCCAATGTTACATGTTTGTTTTTAATATCCGATAGTAAAGAAAATGGCGCTCATATGAAGGCTAGTTGGATTTTCTCAGCTAATGATGTTATCGCAAATGTTGGCGTTATATTAGCTGGACTACTGGTAACACTGACAGGATCTCGTTATCCAGATCTTGTTATTGGATTTATAATTGCCCTTGTAGTATTAAGTGGTGCTCGTCGAATTTTACAGTTAAAAGCGTAGTTGAAATCAAATAAAAAGTCTCTGTCACAACATTAATAAGCATCAACACTCAAGTATCTAGTATGAACACGATATATCATTAGCCAAGGCGTTCTGGTCAAGTGACATAAGTTATGGTGTGGTAAAAACTTTGCGCACCAACATCAATTGTTGCCTTATAATTGTTTTTCTTTGGTTATTAAATGAATATTTTAAGCCGTTTATTTCAAACCGATTTTAGGAACGTCCGCTTTCCCAATAATTTTCAATTCTGCTGTCGGTTATATTAGGTCAACTAACTGGTACTCAATTGATCTCGACAAACACTCGAAATTTTAAACTCATACTTCATCTTTGCGTACAAAGTGCTGCTAAATCCTGTGGCGCAATGTGCCCCGAAGCACCATAGAAATTAATACTTAAAATCATATTAATCTAATGTCCGCTTTGGTATTTTCTAATCAAATTAGAATTTTTGACTTTATAGATTCCTGATGAAATTTAGAACAATTCTATTATCTAACGCAGGGATGATTTTCATCGGTTCAAAAGTCGCTAGATATGCCAAGGGTAAGGTCTTCTTTCGTATCTTTGCTGACCTAATCAACTGTACGATTAGGTTCAATCCAACATTGAAAAGTGTAAGATAAAAGACGAGCAACTACATCAGTATCCATACATCAAATTTTAGCTTGTTTAATATCTAATCCAAAAGCCTTTATCGTGCTTTTCAGTGATGCTAGGGCTTCTGTAAAGTTCAGTTCTTTATCCTGAATTTGCTTTTCAATACGACTTAACTGGTCTTCAACAATTCCTACTGATGCCGATAGTGCAACTGCACTGTAAGCTTTAGCGTAGCCTCGTATTTTAGCGAAAGCCAAGTGAATATAAGTATCAAGGGAGTGCAATAGCGTATGCCCTGTCCATTCTTTTAATTGTAATTTGAAAGTTTCGGCATTAAGTAGATGTTTTCTAAAATCATCAACATTAGTAACATCTTCATGTTGCTGAATAATTTCAATGAGTTTGTTTGTAATAAAAGCATGACGATAGAGGTGCGGGTGAAGTGCACCTTTGATGCCTAATTCCTTTTTCCACTTGTTCAGATAGGTCGTCCATGAGTCCGCTTTAAAAGGCTCACCTGTTTTTGTTGCTATGAACAAGAAGCCATGGTCTTTATCTCCAGTGAGCCCTTTCTTCTTCATGATTTTGCGACGATATTTCATGTATTGAGCAATATCAGTAACAAGCGTATGGGGAATAGGCACATGCCTTGTAGTTTGTTCGTCTTTACGCTTTAGCGTGTGCATTTTAAGGGACGGCTCATTCATGTATCTAGCTTCTTTGAAGTCATCCACGGTTACGAGATGAAGTTCTGCTACACGACCACCTGTTTGCTCCATTAATTGATACAGAGCTATATCACGATAACGAACAGCTTTATTGACATTGGTTTGTATAAAACCCCATACCTTTAACGCGTCTTTTTCACCAACTGGTAATCGTCTTTTAACAGCATCTTTGCTTGGCAGGCAAATATGCGAAGTAGAGGTAATTTCTTTCTTGTGCCTACTTCCCTCAATTGAAATTTTGTGAGTTGTCTCAACCACCGTAATGGCATTGGCTTTGTCTGTGCCAATAAATAGTTTCAAGTCATGATACTCTTGAACAAACTCAAGAAATTTAAGGCATCGAATGCCGACTTCCAAAACCCTATTGTTACTTTTAACCTTTTCGCCATTAGGATGTTTCTCGCTTTGCAATCCCTGTATAAACAAGCGAAAAGTAGCGTCTGTTAAATCTCTAAAACGGTTAAGATGGGTTGCACTTTCGACATGATAGACCAAAGCAATAATACAGTTGGCATACGTCCTGATTGTCTGGTATTTCAATCCTTCCTCTAGCAGTTTATGAATATACATGTTGGCTTCATAGCAAGGCACGCCATTTTTATAGGAGACAAACGGTATATCCCTTGGTTTATAAAATTTCAATTTCCCATCAAAACCAAGGTGTGACCAACGAGAAAAATCCTTTAGTTTAACTACAGGCATCAGACTTCACCATAGTTGACATAATTAAGCTGCGCCTCAACCTTCTTATTAATATCTTTGTAGCGCTTTAAACGTTCTTCATCCCTACCATCTTGCAATGCCATTGCTTTTAAGTGTCCGCGCATTTCTTTAATGACTGTATTCAATAGGAAATTACTTTGCTGAGTGATAACAAGCATTTCTTCAGTTGACGCTAGCTTTTGCCTTGCACTCTCTTCATTGCTCTTTTTAATTTTCCCTTTTAAGGCTTTCTCTATGGAGTCACGAGCATTAGTTCTGAGTGTATCAAAACCTTCAAAACCTTGTTCTAACAACAACTCTGAAAGGCTTTTAACGGTATTAATTGAAATAGTATTGATGTGTCGCTCGGCATCTACATACTTGGCTAAGCCACCTTGCGATTTAAGGGCTTTTGTTAGGACATCATTGTTTTTAAATTCATCTGGCGATTTGATAATTTCCAGTAACAGTGCTTCGGTTGCCAGTATTGTTCTTTGATTGCTTTCTTTATTCTTTTTCATTGTTACTTTTCCTACACGACTTTTACCTGGAATGCTAAGTTAAAAGTTTCTCGAACCTGTCCGTCTTCGTCGGTAACTTTGAAGAAATTCGGCTCCAAGCTGATTTCACCCGTTTTCAGTAACGCTTCAAGGTTAGATTCCAGATTTGCCTCTGCTTTCAATTGGTCAATATGCGGAGCAGTTATGTCGTCGTCATCTGCCAGGTCGATGACGCTTTCCAAGTCATCAATAATTACTGTACCAGCATTGTATTTTTTGGCTAGCGTTGCTTTTAACTCACCGATATTTTTTAGTTTTTCTAGCTCACCATCCTTATTTAGCACACCTTGCACAATAACAGTGGCCTTAACCCCGTTCAGGATATCGCCCACTTCATTGCTTGATATGTAATGATATAAGTGTGACATATCAGTATGTCCTAGCATCCAACGCAAGGCTTCAAGCCCTTGAAAACGTTTTTGCCAGAAGAACAGCAAAGCAAAGAATCGACGTAACTGATGTTGTCTCACATACTGTCGTCTTAGCTCACCATTATTCATCTTAACAAGGGGTGTTTCAAAGTAGTCACATATCGAATCGAGGTGAGCATTAAAGCTCTTAACTTTAATTTTAGTGAGGTGGCACACTCTTGCGTCTAAGTTATTAAAAAGACCTAGGGTTTTCCCTTTAACCACCCCTTGCGATATGGCGGCCTCGTTAAACGCTTCGAGTCTCCAGATGATTTTAGCAAGAGAGGTAGTAATAGGTCTTTCAATGATTTTGTTGGTCGATAACTTACCGCCATTCCCAGACTTTTTTAGTTTAAAAATGAGATTATATTCAATATCCTCATTCTCCTCCTCAAATGGGTTTTTGTTTGGTGACAGATTACCACTGCTTGCTAATGATATTAACTCATCCTGTCGCCTTGCTGCAATAATGCCAGTAAGGTACTGACAACTCCCTATGAGAACACTGTAAAGCTCAAATAAACTATCGTTGTTCCGTATGGCGTTGTACTTGTCAGTAGCTAGAACTTCAAAAGATAAAACCTGTCGAATACCCATAGCCTTAACCGATTTTTCATTCAACGTACTCATTACTTGGGTTTTCATAAAGTGACCACACTCAGTCATTGACATGTTTTGATGAATCTCAGGAACGAACGAAGAGCTTTTTTCGCGAGGTCGCTCTTTGTTGCTATATGATTTCACACTTTTGTTAGCAGCTTGTGAGAGTGCTAACAAGCAAGCATCCAAAATCTCTTGCTGGTACTTAAGAGCAAATTCAAAAGACTGTCGCGTGAGTTTAAAGACCATGTCAGGGTGCAAAGTTTGAGTACGCCCTGGTGGTTTTAACGTCACTAAGTCATTAATTTTTCTTATGCTAAGTGCTTTTGTTGCATCAGTGAGAGGTGAACTTGCGTTGTCCTTGAATATGTTGATGTTAATCAACTTAGCCATTGAGATGTAGAGGCTAATTGTCTTCTCTGCGGCTGACGTTTCTATGTTTTCAGTGTTAAAGGGGCTATATTCAGTGGTTCGCTTTTTTTCGGCAAGCCAGAGTTCAGGCGATGTGGGAATGTTTAGGATAGGGGATGCTATTTTCCCCTTAAATAGCAGCATTGCGAGCAAAGTACCATTACCTTGAGCCTCAAAATTAGTCCTATATTTATAATAACCTTGAGCGTAAAGCCAGCAACATAGCTTAACGCGGTCTTCTTTTGTTAAATGAAGCGTTAAATCGTCTTCTGCTATATCTCTGCTCACAAAAGGATACTTTCTCACAAAAGCTTTTACCTGATCTTGTGTGATGTTGTTTGCGTGCGCTTTAACTAACTTTACGGTGCGACTTGTAAAATCATAGACTCCGTTGGTTGGTCCATCCTCAGACATTGCTTTAAAAACAGACAGCCAGAAGTCAGCATTGATGTGACTAAGGTGATATTGACTTAACTCTAATGCGGCTGAGCGCAATAAAATGGCGTCAATTAATGACAGGACTCTATCTACCCCCATTTTTGCTGTGATGGTTTTGATGACCGCCCCCCCATTTTCAAGTGGGTCGGACACCGCAAGTAACCAGTTTTTAAAACCATTTAGCAGAGGTTTATGCTTAGAGTGATTGAGAGGTAATCCATCGTCAAGCGTCACAGATGACCAGTCAACAACTTTATCCTTTTGACCGAAATTCATAACAGTGACATCATCATCGTACTCACTTTTAAACCAATAAGGCATTTCATTGGTATGGTCGTAAATGTGGGTAAAATGATTGCCAATTTCACGTTGTAAAGTGAAATCTTGGTTTGCAACAGCGTAGTGAAGCGTTTCAGTTAACTCTTCGCTATTTAGCTCATGAAGTTTAACCTTTCTTTCCTTCAAGTTATTTACAATCAGTTTTAACATGTTAACGCTCCAACGACGAGTTGAGTATCAAGGGGATTTTTCTTTGCAGTAGCGATAAGTTGCGAACGCTCTGCATTGATTGTACTTTCTCGCGCATCTTCGGTAAGAATGAGCGTAGCAGCCTCATACCAGGTTGATACGATGTCACGAAAGGTTTGACCATCCTGTACTTCTTTTGAGCGGTCAACGATGCACTTGATGGCAATAAGCACTCTCATCACATTTTTAGTAATGGTAAGAGTTACCTCATCAAATCGTTCTCGGGACTTTTCCTCCTCAACAAGGGATAGCGTTGCGTCATTTTTGAATTTACCAAACAATTTAGGTATATCGTGAATACCGTGGTTTTGTAGAAATTCATCGAGGTTTTCAGGTTTAATATCAACCGCTTCAAAAAGATAGTCCGATTCCTGCATTGCGATGTAAATAAGCGCATTTTGAAATTGGCGAATCCATCTTGCATTGAAAAAATCCATCAGCGCTGAGGGAAGGTATTTATTTAATAGGTCTACATTGACCGTTTCATGCCCCAACACCTCTGCTACTTCGCGCAAAGAGCGGGTTTTAATGTACGTGCGAATAGCTCGGATTTTACGAGCTGAACGAAAGCCTACCGACTTAGATAGCAATAACTTATCGGCTTCATTTATACCACTAGAGTGGTTATACACCCACTGCCGATAGGCGCTGCTCATGGATGCCGCGTTGATACTGGCGGCAAAATTACCGCACCAACTTGCTTTTTGCAAATCAGCCTTGAGTAACATATAACGCCACGCGTTTTCTTGATACTCATCTGTGCTCGGGTTTGCTTTTAGATACTGTCGAGAAAGTTCAGTGTGATCAATTAACGTCTTAACAATGGATTGACTGTATTCGTTAAGAATAATGTCTTGTTGTGCTTTCGGCGCCCCCTTGCGATTTTTATAAACGACAATTACGTAACTACCACCAACTTGTTTATACCCTGTCATTTGCTCTTTCTTATCAAACAGCTCCCAATTCTGAAGAGCAGAAGGGGTGAGTTGGGGGTGTTCCAACACTAACAATGTGCACAGTGCACCTAACGTACTGGTGGTGGGCAGATTAAATTCATTCACTAGAGCAGAGTTATTCAGATGATCGTGGTTACTGTAAGATCCCCCAAAAAGAACAACATAATTTGCAACGTTTGCCCCGATACCATGCTCATAGAATGTGGCAATGCTATTCTCTAGGTGGTCACGCCCCACGCGCACGTATTCATCTTTTTTAACACCGCCACCGACTTTTCTAATGGATTTAACCACACCTGCTTTTGCCAATTCAAGGTTGCGCTCATGTTTTTCTTTTATGCGTTCAAAAACAGTATGATAAGATGCACGAACATGATCTTCACTATCTCGTAACCTGTCCTCGATAATTTGGATGACTGCCTCATCTTTTATGTGCAGTGGAATAGAGGCAAGCCACAGCTGCTCTTCTTTGGGTGTTAACTTACCGCCCGTAGCTATCTTTGCGATAGGCTGAGAGTCTTCTTTGAATAAGGGTGTTAAAATAGGTCGAACTGGTTCATCAATTAATCCGCTATCAATAAAACATATTTTAAAAACATTAATAGCTCTAACCCACAGGACAAAAAAGCTTTCACTTTTATTGCCTTTCGCTAAATGGCTACTAAACGAACACCACATGACCTTCTCAAGAAACGCACTCAATTTATTAGTTTTCAGTTGAGCGCGCAAATCTTCTGCGCTATCGCAATGCTTTGTAAATGAATTTAGAAGATCAGTTAGCGCAGTAACCCCATTGCGCAGGTTAGCTGTTTTTTGTGTTGTTCCATACTGGCGAGCATGATGATAAATATCAGCAGTCAGCTTATCACCAAAGGCTTCATGAAATTCACCTATTGCAAAGTTGAAGACTTTACCTTCCTTTGATTTCAGTTGCCAGCCATCAAGGTACGCGAGGCGCTCTGGGCTGACTTGTAATTTTTTGAATTCAGCAATACACTGCTCGATGCTTTCGTTCACCTTGATAATTGGCAGCTGAGGTGTATTGATTGCATGCTTAGTAAGCGCTTTAAAGGTTCTGATGACAATGTTTGCCACATCGTATGCTTGCTTGCAGTCGTATTGCGAGTACATAAAGCCCACAAAGCCACGCAATTGCTTTGATAACAACTCATGGCTGTTAAGAATCTCCATCGTTGGATAACTACCCAGCTTAAAGGTTGATATGTAAGCTGCATAGTTGTTCACTACTACACCTACAAAACCTTTAGGGGTGTTATCTGAGAGGAGCTTCTTGTAAGCTGGTGATAGTGCCTTTTGTACAACTGGTAATGATTTAATAGCGACTGGATTCAAAATTCAAACACCTAAATACTGTACGAAAACCCAGTATATAAAAATATTGATTATTGTCAATATATATTTACTGTCTTGTTTACTTTTAAATTATATATAATAGTAAGTTACACTTAGTTGATTGGTTTTATTATTAGGAGTAGCACACAAAGCATTTTATAAATTGTGCGAGCATATGTTGCCAAACTATCATCAATTAGAGTTTGAATTAAGAGTGTATCTCACTCAACTTGAGCTAAAAGGCCCTATTTATGAAAACTCATAACTTGATGTCAGCTCAATTATCATAATAAATTAATGTTCACGCTAAGCTAGCTATAAACAACAGTAAAACTATAAATAAACCTTAATTAATCCGAAAGAACAATAAGTCTGGATCTTAGCTAAAGATATTTTCAACTTCTTCAGCCGTTAACTCTCGACTATCTCCGGCTTTTAAGTTGGCATCTAAACTCAAGTTACCAATTTTACTTCGATGTAATTGCATCACTTGGTTTCTAAAGCGACCAAACATACGCTTAATTTGATGGTATTTCCCTTCCATTAGTATCACTTGGGCAACGTAATCAGAGATTATTTCAAGGATTGCAGGCTCTGTGGTTATATCTTCATATTCAAAATACATTCCTTGTTGAAAAGCAGCGATATAGTCTTGGGTAAGTTGTTCTTTTAAGGTTACTTGATAAACCTTAGGGACTTTACTTTGAGGTAAGGTTAATCGTTCAGACCAACGGCTATCATTGGTTAATAACATTAGGCCTGAGGTATTTAAATCTAAACGTCCGACAATATGTAATGACTCTTTATTTGGATTATCGAGTAAATCAATAACCGTTTTATGAATTTCGTCTTTAGTAGCACTCACTACGCCTACAGGTTTATGCAGCATCATATAAAGAGGTTTGTCACTCTGCAGTACTTTGCCGTTTACACAAATTTTTGAGAACTTATTAATTTGAAAAGCGGCATCTGTAATAACTATGCCATCAACCATCACTTTATTTTGCGCTAACAGTAACTTAACGTCTCGTTTATTAACAGACAGAGCATTGCTAACAAATTTATCTATTCTACTTTTCTGCATTATGTGGAGTGAACTCGTGACTATTCTTAATGTGTATTCTACAGAATATTTGCATTACCTCTAAATCACATCATGTTATATTTTTAATTAGTTCGAATTAATCTAGCTTCTAGATAATTGAGCCTTGACAAATTTTAGTAACTGTAAGACTATATAGACGTCTAAACGTCCATTAAAGAATTGAACTTGTGAAAAATGAATCTGAATTAAAAGCTCGATATAACGATATACACCGTGGTGTTTATTTTATTGGTACCACACCGCCAAAAAGTGACACTCCTCTTGAAGAAGTTGAAAGCATTGCTGGTAAGTTATTAGAACGTGTAAGCGATATAGATTTCGACGGCTTAATTGTTTACGACATTCAAGATGAAAACTCGCGCACAAGTAAACCTAGACCGTTTCCATTTAAGTCGACTCACGACACTCGCTTATATTCATCACTGTTAAATAAAAAGTCGAAACGTCCAGTTATTACTTACAAAAGTGTTATTCAGTCAGATGCTGAAGCTTTTGATGAATGGGCAAATGAAGCTTGGGAAACCTATGGCGTTAAAGATGTTGTATTAGTGGGGAGTCCTTCAAAGAAAAATAACATATCTCTTTCTTTGGAAAATGCTTATAAAACCTTAGTTAATAATCAACATGACTTTTTTATTGGTGGTGTAACTATCGCTGAGCGTCATGCAAGTAAAGGTAATGAGCACGAAAGATTGATTGAAAAGCATCATCAGGGTTGTAACTTTTTTATATCTCAAGCTATTTATAACCCACAAGCGACTATTGATATGCTGACGCGTTATGCGATTGAATGTAAAAATGAAGGCGTTAAACCACAACGTTTAATTCTTACTTTTTCTCCTTGTGGCAGCAAAAAAACCTTAGAATTTATTGATTGGTTAGGTGTTAGTGTTCCAGAAGCTACGAGCTTACGCATACTTAACGCAAATAACTCGTTATATGAATCTATCCGTATTTGTGTGAATAGCTTACAACAAATTTTAGATGCAGTTTTACCTTACGATTTACCTTTGGGTTTGAACATTGAAAGCTTAACAAATCGTAAAGAAGAAATAGACGGCTCTATTCTTTTGTATAAATTATTACGCTCAAAAATGGATAACTATTTAGCTAAAAAAGAATTAGACTTATTAATAAGTAAACACTAATCCTTAATCGTATTTGCAAACATAGGATCTTCTATGAATAAAACCCTTATTTATGTCCACGATCCTATGTGCAGTTGGTGTTGGGGATTTGAACCTGTTAGACAAAAACTATTTGCTAGCTTAGATAGCTCGGTTAACATTAAACGCTTTGTAGGTGGTTTAGCGCCGGATTCAGATGAGCCTATGCCAAAAGACATGCAAAATATGTTGAAAGACACTTGGCAGAGAATAGAACAGAATATTCCAGGTACTTTATTTAACTTTGATTTTTGGACTAAGTGCCAACCAAGACGCTCAACCTACCCGTCTAATCGTGCAATTATTGCTGCTCGTCAGCAAGGCATTGAATACGATGAGCAAATAACTCACCTGATACAAAAAGCTTATTATAGCCAAGCGAGAAACCCGTCTAACGAAAGCTTACTCATCGAATTAGCCGCTGAATTATCTAAAACATCTAACTTCAATTGCGAACAATTCATCAACGATTTAGGTTCTAAAGAAGTTCAAGCTTTGTTTGAGCAAGAGTTAGATTATACTCGTAGCTTAGGTGTTAATGGTTTTCCTAGTTTAGTTTATCAGTCAGGAAATAAGCTTTACTCGATAGGTCTTGACTATAATAACGCTGACAATATGTTAGCTCAAATTAAACAAATTGATGCGTTAAGCTAGAGGAGTTAACTTTGAAGTTAATAATGAAAACTGAGTTTGATAATTTGAGGTTAAATCCAGATCACCAATATGAAGTTGATAATAATGGCGATAAGCAGGTAGTAAAAATATACAGCAATAATCAACTGATAGCTAAAAAGCTCAAGATGAAAAAATCTATCCGTTTTTTTGGTGCAAACGGCTATGAGAAACACCTTACTGCTGAATAAGCGTTGTATAATTACTAAAAAGTTAGGCTAGCTTCAAATCTTCTCGTTATAGAAAAAGACTTATCTTATCATTGCAAAATAAGCCTGTTTATTCAAAACTCACATTAAAAGCGTTCATTTCTAACGAGTAAAACAACCTCGAGTTAAAGCATTAATATCCTATTATTACTTTACTATTTTTTCAGAAGAGACTTTAAATCAGCAAACGGATTATAGGTTGCTTGATCTTGGTTAGTATCACCCGCCTTTACTTCAGTACTATAATTCGCATGATCTGTGTATTTGGCATGTTCATTATCGTGGCAATAGATACATAAAAGTTCCCAATTAGAACCATCATTAGGATTGTTGGTGTGGTCGTGATCGATATGATGAACTGTTAATTCTCTAATATTAGAATATTCAAATTCTCTAGCACAACGTCCACAAACCCAAGGGTATAATTTTAATGCTCTATCTCTGTAGCCTTTTTCTTGGCTTTTATAATTAGCACTAGTGCCGTATCTATCTGAGGACATACTCTACTCTCTTATTTCTTTTTATGATTTCTTCTCAAACCAATTAATGCAAAGTCATCATTTTTTATAAACCTTTAAGGGGATTATATAACTACCTAATGAAAAACAAACAATTAATTTGGGGTTAATTGAGATAATCAATATAGAGACTATTCAAGCTACACATATAAAAAAGCCCACTTAAAATTAATTAAGCAGGCTGTTATGAATAAAATTGCTATTTAGGCGTGATGAAATTACATATTAGGATAATTTGGTCCACCCGTACCTTCAGGTGTTACCCACGTAATATTTTGACTCGGATCTTTAATATCACACGTTTTACAGTGAATACAGTTTTGCGAGTTAATAACGAACTTATCACCTTCAGGTGTTGATTCCACTTCGTATACACCTGCTGGACAATAACGTTGAGCTGGTTCGGCATACTTAGGTAAATTAACACTAATAGGAATACTTGCATCAGCTAGTTTTAAGTGACAAGGCTGTTCTTCTGCATGATTAGTATTTGATATAAACACAGAGGACAATTTATCAAAACTTAGTACGTTGTCTGGTTTAGCATAATTTATTTTAGGAGCATTAGCTGCCAGCTTAAGCTGCGCATGATCTAAAGAATCATCTTTAAAATTAAACGGTAATTTACCACCAAAAATATTTTGATCTAACGTGTTATAAGCTCCACCAATAAAAGTACCAAACTTATGCATAGCTGGACCAAAATTACGTGTACTGTAAAGTTCGTCGTATAACCACGAGTTTTTATATTTATCAGTAAAAGACGTTAGATCTTTGCCACCTTCATCACCAGCAACTACTGCTTCAAAAATAGCTTCAGCTGCAAGCATCCCTGACTTCATCGCCGTATGATTACCTTTAATTTTAGCGTAGTTAATTGTGCCAGCATCACAGCCAACCAATATCCCACCAGGCATAGTCATTTTAGGTAATGAGTTAAAGCCACCTTTTGCCATAGCACGGGCACCATAAGAAACACGTTTGCCTCCAGCTAAATATTGGCTGATGGTTGGATGATGTTTATAACGTTGAAATTCATCAAACGGACTTAAATGTGGATTGCTATAATTTAAATCAACAATAAGACCAACAAACACTTGGTTATTCTCAGCATGATACAAGTAACCGCCACCATTAGTATCAGACTCTAAAGGCCAACCAGCACTATGCACAACTAAACCTTCTTGATGCTTCTCTGGATCTATATCCCAAATTTCTTTAAAGCCAATACCATAATGTTGCGGTGAAGATTCAGCATCTAAGCCAAACTTAGCAATAAGTTCTTTACCTAAATGACCACGACAGCCTTCAGCAAAAACAGTATATTTAGCGCGTAGCTCCATACCCGGCTCAAACGAATCTTTAGAGTTACCTTCCGCGTCTAAGCCCATATCGCCTGTTATAATTCCAGCAACACTATTATCTTCATTATAGATAACTTCTTGAGCAGGAAAACCAGGGAAAATCTCAACACCAAGTTGCTCTGCTTGTTCAGCTAACCAACGGCATACATTGCCCATACTAACAATATAGTTACCTTCATTATGCATAGTCTTAGGCACTGAGAAGTGAGGTAACTTAGTGGCTTTTTCTTCACTATTAAAATAGAAAATATCATCGCCAGTTACAGCGGTATTTAATGGGGCACCTTTTTCTTTCCAATCTGGAAATAATTCGTTCATGGCTGTGGGTTCAAATACAGCACCAGATAAAATATGCGCACCAACCTCTGAGCCTTTTTCTACAACACACACCATTAATTCTTTTTCATTTTTCTGTGCGAGTTGCATTAATTGACATGCAGTAGCTAAGCCTGAAGGCCCTGCACCAACGATTACAACATCAAACTCCATCGATTCACGTTCCATAATATCTCCCACTGACAATCTGCTTACAAATAAATTCAAACACTCGTTTGATTTTCAAACACCTGTTTGATAATATCAATAAATAAAGATAATTGGTATGTAAATACTAGCTTGAAATAAAATTTTTACTCAGAAAGTTATTAATGTTTATTTTTAATGGTGAGATTTAAACAATATAACTAAGCTAAATTTACTCTACAGTTACTTTTACAACACTCTTTGCATTAACAGCTAAGATTAAAGTGAAGGTTTATCATAATTAATAATTACAATTAACTTGTACCATCAGAGGCTACGATGAAAATATTAGTACCTATAAAACGTGTAATTGATTACAACGTAAAAGTTCGTGTTAAAGCAGATAATACCGATGTAGATCTTGCTAACGTAAAAATGTCGATTAACCCTTTTTGTGAAATAGCAGTAGAAGAAGCTGTTCGTCTTAAAGAATCAGGTGTAGCAACTGAAATAGTTGTAGTGTCAATTGGCAACAAGTCTTGCCAAGAACAGTTAAGAACGGCTCTAGCTTTAGGCGCAGATCGTGCTATTCAAATTGATACTGAAGAAAAATTAGAGTCAATCAATATTGCCAAGCTACTACAAAAAGTTGTTGAAGAAGAACAGCCACAGCTAGTGATTTTAGGTAAACAGTCAATCGATAGTGATAACAATCAAACAGGTCAAATGCTTGCTGCATTAACTGGAATGCCGCAAGGTACTTTTGCTTCAAAAGTAAGTGTTGATGGCGATAAAGTAAATGTAACTCGTGAAGTAGATAGTGGTTTACAAACTATAGCACTTAGCTTACCAGCAATAGTAACTACTGACTTACGTTTAAACGAGCCACGTTACGCAAAACTACCAGACATTATGAAAGCAAAACGTAAACCTTTAGAAGTTAAATCTGCTGCAGATTTTGGTATAGATTTAACCTCGCGTAGCAATGTGATTAAAGTAACAGCTCCTGCACAGCGTCAAGCTGGCATTGTTGTTAGTAGTGTTGATGAATTAGTTGAAAAATTAAAAAATGAAGCGAAGGTGATCTCATGAGTATTCTAGTATTTGCTGAACATGATAACAAAAGCTTAAAAGCTGATACGTTAAAAACAGTTGCAGCCGCTCAAGCAATTGGTGGTGATATTCATATACTTGTTGCTGGTTCAAACTGTAGTGATGTTGTAAATGAAGCAGCTAAAGTTAATGGTGTTAGTAAAGTTTTAGTTGCAGACAATGCGGCTTATGAACATCAACTGGCTGAAAATATCAGTTTATTAGTGACTGAGTTAGCAGCAGATTATGATCATATTTTAACAACAGCGTTAACAACAGGTAAAAACTTTATGCCTCGCGTTGCAGCGTTATTAGATGTTGCTCAAATATCTGACATTATAGGCGTTGAAAGTGCTGATACTTTTGTTCGCCCTATTTATGCAGGTAACGCAATCGCGACCGTACAAAGCTTAGATAGTAAAAAAGTGATCACAGTTAGATCAACAGGTTTTGATGCTGTTGCAACTGACGGTAGTGCTGAAGTTATCACTTTAGATTCAGTGCAAGACGCAGGTACTTCTGCCCATGTAAATGATGAAGTTTCTGAATCAGAACGTCCTGACTTAGGTGCTGCTGGTATTGTTATATCCGGCGGTAGAGGTATGCAAAATGGTGAAAACTTTACTTTACTAGAAGGCATCGCTGATAAATTAGGTGCTGCTATTGGTGCTTCTCGTGCTGCTGTAGATGCAGGCTTTGTACCTAACGACATGCAAGTAGGTCAAACAGGTAAAATTGTTGCTCCTGACTTGTATATTGCTGTAGGTATTTCTGGTGCTATTCAACATTTAGCTGGTATGAAAGATTCAAAAGTGATTGTAGCAATCAACAAAGATCCTGATGCACCTATATTCCAAGTAGCAGATTATGGTTTAGTTGCAGACTTATTTGACGCCTTACCAGAATTAGAAAGTAAACTATAAAACTTCCTTTACTCGCAGTATAATAAAGCCACTTTGAGTGGCTTTTTTTATAACTAAAATTCGATAATTAGGTATTTATGAACGACAATAACTCAACACTTGTTTATTCAACAGGTACAGGAAGAATAAAAGAACAAGATAAAGGTGAAGTAATTACTCCTTCAGACGGTTTCGCAAAAGTAAGACGTGAAACAAAAGGTCGTAAAGGAAAAGGTGTTATTACTATTTCTGGACTAGGATTAGATAGTGCTGGTTTAAAAGAACTAGCTAAAAAACTAAAAAAAACCTGTGGTACTGGTGGAAGCGTTGTAGGTGAAGTTATTGAAGTACAAGGCGATAAAAGAGACACCATAAAGCAAGTACTTGAAAAGAATGGCTTTAAAGTAAAGTTTATTGGTGGCTAACTAATACGCTTTACTTTCTTAAGGGAAAACATGATAACAATGAATCCAAGTGATATCTCTATCTTAGTTGTAGAGCCATCAGACACTCAAAGAAAAATAATCACTAAAGAATTGAAAAGACAAGGTGTCACTGAATTATCAGAAGCTAAAAGCTTAACAGAAGCTTTAAATATCTTAGAAAGAAACCCTTATGACCTCGTCACAAGTGCTATGTATTTTGCAGATGGTACTGCACTAGATATGCTTAAAAAAATTCGTTCAAACGATAAAATTTCAGATACGGCCTTTATGCTTGTAAGTAGTGAGCATAAAAGAGAAAGTTTAGAAGAATTTAAGCAATCTGGTGTTATCGCTCTACTTCCAAAGCCATTTACCCACGATCACCTAGCTGCAGCAATTAATACAACTATCGATTTATTATCGGTTGATGAACTAGAGCTAGAGCATTTTGATGTTCACGAAATAAGAGTATTGTTAGTTGATGATAGTCGCTTAGCCCGTAATCATATCAAGCGTGTTTTAAATAACTTAGGATTAATGAAAGTTACTGAAGCAGTGGATGGCCAACAAGCTATTAACTTATTACAAGATAACATGTTCGATCTGATTGTAACTGATTACAACATGCCTGAAGTTGATGGAAGAGAATTGACTCGCTATGTGAGAGAACAAAGTCAGCAATCACATCTACCTATTTTAATGGTAACCAGTGAAAGTAACGATACGCACCTTGCAAACATAGAGCAAGATGGTGTAAATGCCCTTTGTGATAAACCTTTTGAGCCGCAACTTGTTAAACAGATTTTATTTAAATTACTTGAGCATTAGAGCGGTAATTTCATTTAACTATTCAAGTCTGACAAGAAGCTGAAGAGACCGCCCCTTTCAGCTTCTTAAATCTAATTGATTAATTACTATTTATTGCCACATTGAAATAATAAAATGAGCCTATCTTTTATTCTTACGTCCACGGCCACGTGCTAATTTCTTAGCTTCACGGGCTGCAACTTTATCTTCTTCAACTTTATCAAAATGTATAATTTCTTTTTCAACCATTTCAGGTGTTTCAAAAGTAATAGCACCTAAAGTTTTATCACGTATTTCATTGATTAAAATGGCTGAAGCTTTATGAAGATCCACACGACCACCGCCTTTAACACAACCTCTAACACGTCCAATCTCTTCTAATACTTCAATCTCTGTTGCAGGTAGAGTTTCAAGTTTATAGCGCTCTTTTAATCGTTCAGGATATTCAAGAAGCAAGTAGTCAGCTGCAAAACAAGCAATATCATCATGATCAAAAGCAGTATCTTTTACTGCACTAGTGATAGCTAAACGATATCCACTATTTTCATTGACAATTTTAGGCCACAGCATACCTGGTGTATCGTAAAGATATAAACCCTCTTCAAGTTTTATTCTTTGCTGACCTTTAGTTACCGCAGGCTCATTGCCAACTTTAGCTTTAGCCTTACCCACTAAGGTATTTAATAATGTAGATTTTCCTACATTAGGTATTCCCATAATAACAGCATTAATTTGCTTACCCGTTTCGTCTTTATTAGGTGCTAACTTACGAATTAATGCAGGTAATGTTTTAGCAACACTTGGATTATCAGTCGTTAAAGCAATAGCTTTTACATTTTGCTGAGATTCTAAATAATCTAACCACATTTGGGTTTTAATAGGATCAGCTAAATCAGATTTATTTAATATTTTAATTAATGGCTTATCACCCCTTATCTCGGTGATCATAGGATTTTCACTACTGAAAGGTAAACGTGCGTCACATACTTCAATAACAACATCAATCTGAGGAAGGATGTCTTTTATTTCTCTTTGGGCTTTATGCATATGCCCAGGAAACCAATTAATAGCCATTTTTATCAAGTTTTTATGAAGAACAATTAATTATATTTTATCAAAATTCATTTGATACAGCATTACTTTTAAAATAATCACATAACAAAGCTTATTCTTATAAATCAAAAACTCGACTTACGACAACCTTCGTACTACATTCATATCATAACATCGAGCATAAAAAGGAAGTTACTATGAGCAAAAGAAATAATAAACATCAAATAGAAGAAAGCGAAGTAGATATGACACCAATGCTAGACATTGTATTTATCATGCTGATATTTTTTATTGTAACAACTTCATTTGTCAAAGAAGAAGGGATGCTTGTGAATCGACCTGAAGCGTCAAAATCACCTAAGAATAATGATCCAATAATACTAGTAAAGATAAACGAAACAGGCCTAATCACATTTGATGGTAAACTTGTAGACATAGAAAGACTACCTGCACGTATCGAGAATTTTCTAGCAAAAAGCCAAACACAAAGTGCCGTAGTTATACCTAGTTATGAAACTTCCCATGAAGATGTAGTTAAAGTACTTGACCAAATAAAAACATTTGATCATTTAACAATATCTATTGGTAAGTAATAACGTATAAAGATGTACTAATGTCATAAGCACACGATAAGAGGAGTTGAGTCCTACAATTATCGCTATTACCTATCGTCTTTTATGAGTGTTTGGTTTTTCAAATACCAGATAGCAAAAAACCCGTAGCATAAGCTACGGGTTTCTTTAAATAGAAGCCTAGCAATGTCCTACTCTCACATGG
>NZ_JAUPEC010000036.1 GCF_030551755.1 Pseudocolwellia sp. AS88 | reverse complement strand
AAAGCATCGTCTACTCCATCGTTGTTGGCATCAGTTCCACCCGTCACATCAATATCAAAGGCATCATCAATACCATCGCCATCGGTATCAACCCCTGAGCTGCCAAATTCGATAAAGTCAGGAATGCCATCGTTATCACTATCAACGTCAATATAATTAGGCATATTATCGCTATCTTGGTCGGCAAGAACATTAAAGGCATCATCGTCAATACCATCATTGTTTGCGTCAGTACCGCCCGTGCTATCAACATCAAAAACATCAATAATGCCATCGTTGTCGGAATCGGTACTTAACTGGACGGCTGTTAAGCCAGATTCAACTGCATCATTTAAGCCGTCGTTGTCACTATCTAAGTCATTAAAATCTGGCGTAAGATCATTATCTGTATTAACTACGTCAACATTATCGTCAATACCATCGCCATTAGTGTCCGTGCCTCCAGTGTCATCAACATCAAACCTATCATCAATACCATCATTATCTGTATCAGTGAATACTGCACCCGACTCTAGGTAATCAGGAATACCATCGCCGTCACTGTCTAAGTTAAGATAATCTTGAACTGTTGAGCCCACTGTATTAGTAGCAAAAACATTGTCATCAATACCGTCTAAGTCAGCATCTGTTCCGCCCGTAACATCCACATCAATGCTATCGACTAAACCATCAGAGTCGCTATCTACTTGTGATGAATCACTTTCAATAACATCGGTAATATTGTCGTTGTCGCTATCGGTATCTAAATAGTTAGGTGTGCCGTCGCCATCAGTATCGGTCGGTAACGTTGAAGGGTCGTTATCTGCATCTAAATTCGCATCTTCAAGTTTGGTAGCGATACCGTCATTGTCATCGTCACCATCTAACGCGTCGATAACACCATCGAGATCAGAGTCTGTTGCAGCATTTGGATCACCTACTTCAATATCATCGGTAATACCATCACCATCTGAGTCGGCATTTTCTGGGTCAGTACCAAGCGCAACTTCAACGTTATTAGTTAGGCCATCGCCATCTGTGTCGTAACTAATTACCACACTGTCACCGACTGATGTATTTGTGAATGTATCTGCGCCCGCTGCGTTTTCAACAGTTACCGTAATATTGCCATTACCGTCTGGGATAATATCCGCGGTATAAGTTTGATCGCCATCATTACCTGAAAAGTTAGCAACTGAACCATTAGTAACAATAATGTCGCCGACTAAAAATCCCGTTACATTTTCACCGAAGTTAAATGCCAAAGGGATAGGATCTAAAGTTGTAATTTCAGCAGGAGCACCATCTATTGATAAAGTAGGTTTTACGGTATCTTTGTTGCCGGTTTTTTGTGTTGCTGTGCCAGCGTTACTTTGCGCATCTGTTTGATTCGCATTGGCAATTAAAGTGCCTGTACCGTCAGAAACTGCAGTGACATCAAAAGTTGCACTCCAACTGCCTGTACTACAAGCAACTGATTGGCTGCCAGGTGACGCCCCGGTTAATGAAGCCGTCACATTTCCGTCACCATTTGTACAAGTTCCTGTTAGTGAATAACTTGCTTGATTAGATAAATTTGCATTGGTTAAATTCGTAATTACAACAACAGGTGCAGTTGTATCTTTATTGGCATTTTTTGGCGTAGCTTCTGTGTAATTATTAACGCTATCAGCTTGATTCGCTGTTACGGTTAATTGGTTTGTTCCTTCTGAAAGTGCACTTACATCAAAAACTGCATTCCAAGTTCCACCTGAACATGTTGCCGTTTGAGAAGGTGGTGTTGCACCACCTATACCAACGGTTACATCGCCATCACTTGAAGTACAAGTACCGGAAACTGGATAAGTGGCTTCATTTGATTGGTTTACCGTCGCAGGCGTGTTGATAACAACGACAGGTGGTGTGGCATCTTTATTTGCTTGTTTTTGCGTTGCATTACCCACGTTACCAGCGGTATCGGTTTGAGCCGCATCAACTGAAATGGCATTAGTGCCATCCGCGATGGCGGAAATATTATAAGTTGTGCTCCAAGTGCTACTACTACAACTGACACTCTTCGTTGGCGTAGCTGCGCCAGGTAAAGTAACAGATACATTACCGTCGCCATTAGTACAAGTACCATCAACAGGATAGCTGTTTGTATTGGTTGCCGTGCCATTTGGTAAAGTACTTATTGTGACAATAGGAACGACAGTATCTTTATCTTCAATACCCTGAACGGAAGATGAATTACCAACATTGTCTGTTTGGCTTGCGTCTACTGTTATAACGTTTGAACCATCAGCAATTGCAGATACATCAAATGTCGCCATCCACATTCCAACATTACAATTTACATCTTGTGTTGCAGGAGTTGCGCCCACAATATCGACGGTAACAACTGATGCACCACTTTCGCAAAAACCAATTGCATCATAAGCAGCCTTATTGCTGTCGTTAGCTGGTGCAGGAGAGTTGATGCTTAATGAAGGAGGCATTATATCTTTATCGGCTGTAACTTGAGTCGCGTTACCTATATTACCGTTAGCATCTGTTTGACTCGCATTAATTTCAATGGCATTTGTACCATCATCAATTGTGCTAACATCAAACGTTGTTGACCACGTGCCTGAAGAAGTACAGGTTAATACTTGAGTAGGTAAAACTGGAGAGGTATCACTATCTTGAACTAATACAGTGACATCACCATCACCAACACCACAAGTACCACTGACATCATACGTTGCTTGATTGACAATATTTGCTTCTGGTACCGCATTTATAGCCACAACAGGAGGTGTTCCATCAGCAGAACCTGAAATAGTAAACTTATAATCTTCTACTTCACCCGTTGCTAAACTACCACCAAAGGCAACAGAGTTTATACCTGAGTTTGCAATACGAAAACGTGCATAAGTATCACCCACTTGCGACCCTAAAGGAATAGAGCCCCACGTTACCGTTATGTCTTGTTCAAAATCTCCGCTACTTACAGCCGCTGATGTATACTCGTCAGCTTCAAATGTGCCATTTCTATCAAAATCAATCCAAGCACCAATTGTTGATGCTGAACCATTAATGCTGCTTGCGTTTACCGTTACAGAATAGGTAGTGTCGGTATCTATTAGCTGTGGGAATGTCGCAACACCGTCATCAACGTCATCTGTTGCTTCCCCGGCACTATCGTCTATGCCATCAACAAAGCCGTTAGTATCTCCCGATGGACTTTTACCTAAATAAACACCTTCTACGATGCTATGACTTGCACCGGAAGAAGCGGATAAAGTTTGATATGAATCTGGCGCATCACCGTAATCGCTGCCAGGCTCAGAACGCAGGCTTTTAGCTTTTAAAAAAGCCCAGGAGTCTAAAGTTCTATCGCCATCATCGGATATACCAACAACAACCTGGATTGGCACGCCAATACTGCCAGAAACATCTGCACGACAAGTTACACGTTTAGTAAACCCATCCATTTCAGTATCTATAGTAGTTGCAGGAGTTTCGTCCGTCTGAAGACCAGGATCATTATTTATGTATAATTCCGGATTGCTTGACGCTTTGGAGTTGTCACCAGCAACTGGAGGAAAGTTTGTTGCATCATTTACACTATCAATACTAAAACCTTGATTATCTGGCGTTAATGCACAATTAAAAGTTGATGGATCATCCGTTGGTCCAACTAGGATTTTTAGTTTGTCATTAAAACCTGAATAAACATATTCATTATATTCTTCAGAGCCAAATACAAAATCTAGAATTAAAGTATCAAACGCAGGTGTAACGTTGAATGAAAGCTTAGCATGGTCAAAACCATCTCCTAAATCAGGGTCACTACCTGAAATGCCGGCAAATGTTGATGTATTATTGTCCGAGTCATTTGTGCCTACGACTTCCTCTACAGCACCAGTACTTATCACTACACCATCATTAAAGTCTTCTGTACCACTTGGATCAAAAAGGAAGTTGTAATTATTAAACAATCCTATTTGAACATCGTTGCCGGTAAAAACCACCGAATCAATTACTAAACCATTCCCACTTAAACTATTAATAATGTCTGTTGTAGTGACAGTTGTATTGTCTTTTTGAGCTACTGATTCACCATTAGGCCCCGTGGTTTCTGCAAAGGAATATTGAGTAAAGGATACTGCCGCTATAGACAAGGCGAGGGGAATAGCTTTTAAGGACATGTTTATTGACATTTAGGGATAACCTCCACTTCGGGATTAACAAGTATCTAGACAGCTTCTAGGCAACAAAAATAACATTAATTTAACCACTTAATAATTTTAGCTTAGCAGCAAAAATCAAGTTTGCATGATTAATAGAATTTATTTTCTATACGTTGTAAGAAGCAACATTACACAGCGGGTATATATAAATATAACCATTTGAAAATATGCAAATGTACTATTAATTGTAATCGTAGACTTCGAAAGAGTGGCTAAGTCATTTAGTAATGAATGAGCATTACTAGCGAATGAACTAGTGAATAATTCACCCAAAAAATTCTTTGGTAGTGTATTAGTCGCTATAATTATCCTGATTTATTATTGCCCTGATCAAACACATTATTGACTAACATGAGCTATAGCTTGCGGAGAACATCTGTGATATCACTACTTGTATTATTTTCAAATATATAGCGACTATTGAAAGGATTTATTTTCAGTACGTGACTTTTAAAATGATAATTACTTATTGTTTATAAACTAAAAGTTTTGTAATTAGTAGAATAAAGACATAAACAACCCAACCGTTCGACAACGCTGAAAAGTCATAAACAGTCATTGAAAGCAGAACAAAAAACATTTGGTTTTTACTCCTTCGCCGCTTATTTTAACCATCTTTTTTTATCCTCTTAATGAGGAGTTAATGACTACAATAAGTTAGAAGCCGACAAAATATGATATTTATCATAGTCGAAATCTATGCTATTAAGTGTTCAAACTAAATACGGTTTATTGGTTGAGTAATATGTAATTTGGTTTTCAACTCAACGTAATTGTCCACCTCAATGAATATAATTAATACAGGTATATGTATCAGTTGTGTTTATCAAACTATCTAATGAAAACTATCAATAAGAACAAAAAGCTATTACGAATAGGCAGGTAAAATCTATTGATTATGTTTATCTAATTATTGATAAGTAGAAAATAAATTCATTTGGATATTAATGGCTTTTAATATTAGTACATAACTTAATACCGAAATTAAAAGTAGTGATAAGTAATTAATAACAGCAAGCTTAATAAGTTTGGCCGACTCCCCCACCCCACAAAATAAAGTCTAATATTATCAATCTGTTATACCTAGTAACTTTTTAATTAGCGATAGATTAGCAATAATCTATGGTAAAAAAACCGCTTAATTGCGGTTTTTCAGTTAAATCAATTTTGACACGAAAAACTATTCACTCATTCAATGCCTATGGCCCCCTGTATTGCTCTCTTATTTTTAGGTGCTAGAGTTACTCTAAAATAACAGCCAAGAAAAAAGCAGATACTATAATCAGTATCTGCTCTATATATTTTAGAAAGCACCTCATTAAGAGGCCATCTCTTATCTAACTATCATAAAAATTAAGCTTGAGGTTTAATTAAGTACTTCTCACCTGTAGCTTGTTTTGAATAACCTGCTATTGATTCTAATTTTAACACCTCAGCCAACGAAACTTCATGGGTGTATTTACTAGCAAATGTTGTGGTTATTTCATCTGCAACACGTTTACGCATTGTCATTACCGTTTTAGTACCTAACTTACCTAGCGCATTAAATAATAAAAATCCATTTACAGCCCAAGCGAAGCCGAAGTTGCGATTTAATGTAATTGGACCACGGTTTAATGCGCCATAAATATAAACTTGTTTGAAGGTATCTGAGCCATAAAGGCTGTGCTCTTTCATATTGCGAGCTGCTACAACTTCCATACAATTAAGAATGTCGCTTGTTAATTCGCCGCCACCAATTGGGTCAAACGCGATGGTTGCGCCTGTTTCAATAATAGCCGCCGTTAAGTCGGCAATGAAAGACTCGCTACTTGAATTAACAACATATTTTGCGCCCATATCACGTAACAAGGTTTCTTGTTCTTCTTTACGTACAATATTAATTAAGTCGATACCGTCAGCAATACAAATGCGATTTAACATTTGCCCAAGATTAGAAGCCGCTGCCGCATGAATGATAGCTTTGTGACCTTCAGCACGCATGGTTTCCACCATAGCTAATGCAGTAAGTGGGTTTACAAAAGAAGATGCGCCCTCTTTGGCTGTTGTTCCTTCTTTCAATTCTAAGCAACTTTGCACATTAGCACAGAGGTATTGGCGATATGTTCCGCCACCAATCACAGCAACGGTTTTCCCCATTAATGCTTGTGCTGCAGGCGATGATCCTGCGGCAACTACAGTTCCTGCACCTTCATTACCCACAGCAGTTGCTTTACCAACACGTGTTTTAAGAGATGGCATAAACTGAGCAGGAACATCAGCTGTAATTACTGGGCTTTCTTCGGTGCCTGATTGTGTCGCTGTTGTCATATCAGCAGCACTAAATAGAACGCCTAAATCAGAAGGGTTTAATGGAGCAGCTTCGATACGAATAACAACTTCATCGGCACCTGATTTTGGCATTTCGATAGTTTCTAAGGCAAGTGTTAGTTTATTATCTTCATTGATTGTTGATGTCAGTTGAATATTTGTATTTGTCATAAGGTTTCTCCTGCAAATAATTAAATTTGTTTAACCAATAACCTGATTGATATTGGTTGTATTTTGTTTGTTGTTAAATCTTTATCACTAAATATTATTTAGCTTGAGCCGCTTGGATCTGAGCTCTCACCTTTTGGATAAACTCAGGTATATTTGCCAAACGATCTGCCTCTACACTTTTAGCAATTTCAGATTCGCTCATTGAATCATTCCACTCTTTCATTCCTGGTATATCTGCTAGAACATCCCATTCAAGTTGGCTAGAGCCAAAATTACTCACAATTGTGTTTACGTAATAAACATAGATATCAGCCATGGAAAATTGTTCGCCCGCAATCCAAGGAGAGAACTTACACAAACGACTCAGTGCGATAACGCCACGACTTAATACTTGACGTACTTCAACTTTAATCGATTCAGGAACTTCTGCGCCTGAAAGGACATAAGGTATAAATCGTCTGCTTGGTAATTCAAAATAAAGCTCAGCTATTTTCATAATTTGACGCACAGCAGCACGTTCGCCAGCATTTTCTGGGTATAGCGGAGTTTCTGGGTAAGACTCTTCAATAAAGTCACAAATAACACTAGATTCTGAAAGAGTAAAACCTTCAGGTGTTGAGATAACAGGTACTTTGCCAGCAGGGCTAATTTCAAGTAACTCTTCGCTACCACCGTAAACAAGGTGCTCTTCAAATGGCAGTTTTTTATATAGAAGTACATGTTTCACTAGGTTGTAATAGTTGCTAGCGGCAAAACCGTGGAGAGTAATCATAAGTCAGTATTCCATCATTAACGTGAAAATTGTTTTTAATTGCTAAAAGTGCAATTAAAGCTTCTGTATTTAAAACATTGCAACAAAGCTAGGCTGCAATGTTTAACTTAAATCTATTATTACCTATTTAAATATGATGATATATAGGTGAAAATACCAATCACTATTGCTTTAAAGACAACAATAAAGCAAAACTCATCTACATATTTATGGAGAAGTTAGTTGGATCAACTACGCGCAATACGCTATTTCAGTACAGTTGTAGAAACTGGCAGTTTCACTAAAGCGGCTAAGGTGTTTAATGTACCGCCATCATCATTGTCGCGACGTGTGGCTGATTTAGAAAAGAGTTTGGGAGCAACCTTATTAAAGCGATCTACACGAATTGTTAAACTGACAGAAGTAGGACAAATTTATTATAAAGATGTACAGCAAATACTGAATCAGCTAGAGCAAAGTAATGAAACTGTGCGTAGCTATCAAACAACGCCAATGGGACGCTTACGTATAAGTTCTATGGTAGGTTTTGGTGATAAAATATTGCTGCCTTTATTAGATGAATTCAGCCAGTTATACCCTGAAATTGTTTTAGATGTTAGTTTGAGCGATGAGTTATCAACACTTGGCCGTGATGATGTCGATATTGCAATTCGCGGCGGTTATGCGCCAAATGAACGAGTATTAGCAATCCGATTAATGGACAATGGTTTTATCCCTGTTGCTTCGCCAAGCTATTTAGAAAAGTACGGCATGCCTGCTAATGCAATGGAACTAAAGAAGCATAAGGGTCTTTATTTTAAAACCCCCACAGGAGCAACACCTTGGTTGTGTAAAGTAGATGGGCAATGGCATGATGTTTCAGGATCTGCCGTCGCTATTTCAAATAACGGACCTTGGCTAGCAAGAAAAGCCTGTAACGGTGAAGGAATTTTTATGTCTACTCGATGGGCGTTGGCTTCACTTCTAGAGTCAGGTAAGTTACAAGAACTTAAGTTTGAGCATGAGTTAGCCATCACTCAAAACTCTGATTTTGCCGTTTATTTGTTGTATCAGAAACAGCGCTACCTCGTACCTAAAGTAAAAGCAGCTGTAGATTTTTTAGTTGAAAGAATAAAAGTCGTAAATTAAAAATAAGATGGCATTGCGCATTACCAGCCAATAATCACATTTAAACATTGCTTATCGCCTCTAATTTAACGCAGCAACCCTTTATTTATATATAAAAAAAGACGCGTCTCAGCGTCTTTTCTAATTTATCTTTAAACTAAACTATTTAGAAAATCATTCTAAAAATTATTTAGCTCGTAGGTCTAAAATAGGCATATTCTGACCACCTAACATGGTTGCAGGTAATTTACCGTCCCAATTTTGAGCTTCTGTTAACTTAACAATTAGCGGGTTATCACCTAAAGCCTTAGCTTTTGCAGTTATCGCCTCTGCTTCTGCTAAGCCTTTAATACGAATAGATTCAGCTTCTGCGATAGCTACCAATTTAATACCGTCGGCTTTTGCTTTAGCTGTGTTTACATCTCGTTGTGCTTCTAAGTTTTGTCGAGCAAGTTTATGCTCTTCTGCTGCCGCTAAGTTCTTTTCAGTTTGCTTAGTTTCAATAGAGGTTAAGTACTTAGCAGGTAATTGGATGTTTTCTATTTGAATGTTATCAACCGTTACAGGGAAGTCTTTCATCTCTTCAATTAAGTTAGCTTCAATTGCTTGGATCGCACTTGCTCTGTCTTGAATAAGTTTCTCAGCATCAAAACGAGGAATAACATCTTTAGTTGCCGATCTAAATCTTGGATCTAAAATTCTACTTTCAAATTGCGAAAGACCGCCGTATTGTCTAAATAGCTCTAATGCTGCTGTTTTATCTACCGTCCAGTTAACAGAAACGCTAACCGTAACAGGCATTTGTTCTTTAGTGCTAGACGCCATTCTTTCTTCATTTTTACGTGTTCTTACTTCTATTTCTTCAACGCTATCTATAAAAGGTACTTTAAAATGTAGTCCTGGGTTTACTTGTTCTTTAGCTTCACTGAAGCGTTTAACTATACCAATGTGTCCTTCATTTACCGTATAAATAGATCCCATTAGCAACACCAAACACGCTGCTATCGTTATAATAGTTTTTACTGGAATATTTAATTTTTCAAAGTTCATTTATTCATCCTTAAGTTATTAATCGCATGATAAATATCAGGCGAGTTATCATAACCAAAGGCATAGCGCATAGGAACTATTTACTTAACGTTTAATAGCAAAATCGATAGGTATCTTTGGGTAAACAACTAACACAAAAAAAGCTCATACACCTTTCAGTGTATGAGCTATATAAGCCAGTTATTTAATAGCTTGAGTTATAAGTTAAAACCTAACTTTTTAAATTCTTTTTCAACAACTGATGCAGGTAATGGAATATAACCATCTTTCTCAACAATTTTTTGACCTGATTTTGATAAAACCATTTTTAAGAATTCAGCGTCCATAGGAGCTAAAGGCTTGTTAGGATGCTTGTTTACGTAAACATATAAGTAACGTGATAATGGGTATTTATTATTAACAGCATTTTCCATGTTAGCTTCAACGAAGTTATCACCTTTCTTAGAAAGTGGTAAAGCACGTACACCTGAAGTTTTATAACCGATACCTGAATAACCAATACCGTTTAATGATGCTGAAACTGACTGTACAACTGATGCAGAACCTGGTTGCTCGTTTACTGTATTTTTGAAATCGCCTTTACATAAAGCTTTCTTTTTAAAGTAACCGTAAGTACCTGATACTGAGTTACGACCGTATAATTGAACGTCTTTACCTTCCCAGTCACCTGTTAAACCTAAGTCACCCCAGCGATCAACATTTTTATCAGCGCCACATTTTCTGTTGTTAGAAAAAATTGCGTCTACTTGATCAATACGTAAACCTTTAATTGGGTTATCTTTATGAACAAATACTGCTAAAGCATCAATCGCTACACGAACTGCTGTAGGCTTATAACCGTATCTTTTTTCAAAAGCTTCAATTTCTCTCGACTTCATTTTACGGCTCATAGGGCCTAAGTTTGAAGTTGCTTCAGTTAAAGCTGGTGGAGCTGTAGAAGAACCTGCAGCTTGAATTTGTACATTTACATTCGGGTAAGTACGTTTAAATTCTTCAGCCCAAAAAGTCATCATGTTAGCTAAAGTATCAGAACCAACAGATGATAAGTTCCCTGAAACGCCACTTACTTTTTTGTATTCTGGTAAATTGTTATCAACTGCTAAAGTTGAAAGACTTACTAAGCTTGTAAAGCTTAAAATGCTTAAAGCACGTTTAAAACCCATGTCATTCTCCGACGTAAATAGTTATATATAGTTGGTTGCGATCTACTGTATAAACGCAATATGAAAATTATATGGGAGATATATTACAGTTAGATGACAGTTGAAATAAAAAAGAAATATAAATGTAACTTGTTCGACGTTCGGGAGGTTGTAAATAAATTTAAATCTTATAAAACAATCAGCTACAATTAAAACAAAAGCTAACACTGAAGTTTTTTATATCAAAAAATGTGATATTTATTAACGTTTATTATTAATTCTAAAGACAAATTACGTATTAGTGGGAATCACTTAACTTTGTACAAGTAAAACAATAAAGCAAAAAATCTTAAAAGCTCAATTTATTAAAGTTAAATACAACTTGTAGCAATTACTTACTTAAAGGCACCACATTTTTAACATCAAATATAATGATAAATTCACTGCCCTTGCCTAATTCACTTTCAACTTTAAGCTCGGCATGGTGATGGTTTAATACATGTTTAACTATCGCTAACCCTAAGCCAGAACCACCCGTATCGCGAGATCTTGATTTATCTATACGGTAGAAACGCTCAGTTAATCGAGTAATATGTTGTTTGCCAATACCTGGTCCGTCATCCTTAACACTGTACATCATTTTGTTACCGTGCTTTTTCCACGTAACATGAATGTTGCCATTTAAGTTGGTATAAGCAATCGCATTAGATAGTAAGTTTGAAAAGGCACTTTTGAGTTCAGTTTCAAAACCTAACAAGCCCATAGACTGGTCAATATCTGTAGTGATTGTGTGTTTACTTTCTTGATTAAGCCATTGTGAATCTTCAACTAAATCTTCGATTAGCTCAGGAACATTAACAAGATTTTGTGCGTTATTATCAATATTAATTTCGGTTCTAGATAACACCAGTAGTTGCTCTACCAGCCTATCCATACGTGAAACTTGCGACTCTATCGTAGAAAATGTTTTCTTCCAATAAGGATTAAAAGCATCTTCTTCCATTTGAATCATTTCAACGTAACCCCTAACAACAGTTAGAGGCGTTTTAAGTTCGTGAGATACATTGGCAACAAAGTCTCGACGCATTTCTTCTAAGCGACGAATTTTACTTACATCTCGAGCGATAAATAAGAAGTGATCAGTACCGTAAGCCATAAATCTAAGTTCTAAATGAACCTCATGATTTACAGGTGATACAATATGACAAGGTGTTTCCCAATTATGGGCTTCTAAGTATTTAGAAAAAACAGGAAAGCGAATTAAGTTATCAATACGTTGACCAACATCACCCGAAGTACGAACACCCAATAATTTTTGAGCCTTTTTATTACCCCATTGAATAATAAAGTCTTTAGACAAAACTAATGCTGCATCAGGTAACGCCTCAGCGCCATCTCTAAATTGACGTAGTTTGTCGTTTAGGTTCTTTTGTTTCTTACGTTGTTTTTTTATTTGACGATATAAGCCATTGTATATCTCGCCCCAAACACCTTCAGCTTGAGGTGGAGAAATAGCTTTACTTTGCCATATCCAATTAATAAATTCGTATAAATGTCGGTAATGCCAAGCAATAACAGCAAGACTACATAAAGCTAAAACAGCCCAAACGCTATCTAACAAAAATCCAACCAGAATACCTAGTGAGAGCCATGTACCTAATTTAAAAAAAAGCGTACGAATAATTAATTTAAAATTCATAGTTTAAGAAGATAATTTTCCTGAAAAACGGTAACCTGAACCACGAACCGTTTGGATGAAATTTTCATGACCTTGGCCAGAAATAGCCTTACGTAAACGTCGAATATGAACATCTACCGTTCTATCTTCAACATAAACATTGGTTCCCCACACATTATCTAATAACTGTTCACGGCTATATACACGTTCTGTGTGAGTCATAAAGAAATGCAGTAAACGAAATTCTGTTGGACCTAAATCTAAATTGCTGTCGTGAATAGATACACGATGTGAAACAGGATCTAACTTCATACCGTGAAATTCTATCTCTTCTTCTAACGAAGTTGGAGATACCCTTCTAATAACCGCTTTTATACGAGCGATAAGCTCTTTAGGTGAAAAAGGTTTAGTCACGTAATCATCTACGCCAGCTTCAAAGCCTTTAACTTTATCTTCTTCGTCACCTCTAGCGGTAAGCATAATGATAGGTATATTGCGGGTGTATTCATTTTGCTTTAATGATTTAGCTAATTTAACCCCCGTTCCGCCTGGTAGCATCCAATCTAATAAAATTAAATCAGGGTAAGGTTCTACAACCTTCTTTGCTGCTTGTTCAAAGTCTTCAGCCTCAACAACATTAAATCCATTTTGTTCTAAAACAAAAGTAATCATATCTCTGATTGGCGTTTCGTCTTCAACAACTAAAATACGTCTGCTCATAAAATTCCTGCTATGTTTCAAAAAGCGGTCAATATAACCATGTTGAATTTACTCTTCTTTCCATGGTTATAGACGAGTAAAATAATTTATATGTTTATTGTGCTAAATTTAGGTGACACTTTTATGACAAAGCTAATATTAAATACATAATATCAAGAAGGCCTTTATTTCACTATCATTTATCCCCTTTACTACTGAAAGTTCAGGGCTGTATATTAAATAACATTATGTATAGATATAAAAAAACCGTAATAAATACGGTTTTTATAAGTGATAAAGCCAATTAACTTAGAAGTTGTATTCAACGCCTACAGCTAAATATTCGTTATCTTCTTGAGTGTCTAAATCAAAGTTTGTATAGAAAGCAAATAGCTTAGTACTTTTAGCTAATTTATAATCAACACCTACAGTAATACCGGTTTGATCATCACCATCTTTATAATTTGCAGCTTGGAACTGACCTTTATAAGTCATTTTGTTTACAGTGTACTTTGCAGATAGCACTACACCATCCATCTCTTCAGTGCCTTCAACATTTTCTTGCGTTTGTAACATAGCCCCTAAAGTGATATCTGCTACTTTACCTTGAACAGTTGCACGTATTACGTCATAACCATCAACTTCTGAATCAACAGCGACTGACGCATAAATATCAGACTTTTTAAGTTTTGCATCACCGTAAACTGCCGACAACGAAACACCACTTTCACCATCAACACTGTCTTCAGCAATATAAGTAACACCTAATTGAATACCTGAAAATTTTGGTGACTTATATGTAATAGTGTCTGATAAACGATTTTCACCTTCAAAAAGACTTTTAATATCACCATTTAAGTCACTAAACAGATCAACTTTACCTTGAGACTGTTTAAGAACTGTGTCGTTTTTACCGACTAATACTTCACCAAAAGCACCACGTAAACCTATGTATTGGTTACGGCTAGTGATGTTGTCGTCACTATCACCATCAAGGTCAACTTGAAATTCAGCTTTGTAAACAACTTCAAGACCATCTTCTAATGCATGTGTACCTTTAAGGCCAATGCGAGATGCATTACTTTTTACTTCAGTATAAGAACCTTCACCATCATCTGATGATTGAACAGTTAAGTTAGCTTTACCGTACAAATTAAGGTCTGCAGCAAAAGCTGAAACAGATAGAGAAGATAAAACAGCAATGGCAAGTATATTTTTAGTAAATTTCATTTTGTGCCTTAAATTTAATATTTTGATTTGAAGTTGTTTAATGCGGCACATTTTGCCGATCATATATGACACTTTTATTACAATGCGTCATAAATTTGAAACTTTTATTACGCTATGATTAAAATTATATGTCAAAAACATTTCTCTTTTGTGACTAATTTAAGAAAATAGTTATTTATTAATATAGACTAACTTCTTGATTAGCGATAATAATCACCTTTATTATTTAAAATTTCTGCAACAACCTTGGTATTCAGTCACCTATCTTCTTTTACTCTATTAAAAACGCATTCGTTTTAATTTAGTTTAATTTGGTAATAAGTCAGCTTTGTGTAAGTTACTTTTCAGTTTCAATAAATACAGTATTTATATGTAATTAATAAATTAAAAACTAAACGCTTTAGCAATGTATAAACTTAACAGTCTGCGTTAGGTATAAATTATTTATAATTGAATTGTTCTTGCTGCTATGTAAAACCATAACAATAAAACAACAAGAAACACTTTAAATGACTTTTCCCAAATTAACTCAATGATAAACTCAATGAATTAAGCTATTATTACGCACTTTCTTCAATCAACATCCCTATAAATATGGGGCAGGATTATTATCAATGTGGTTTAAAAACCTTTATTTTTTTGCTTTCACACGCCCTTTTGAATGGTCTGAACAAGATATTGAAACACAACTTTCAGAGCACTTATTTACTCCTTGTGCCTCAACTGAACAATCACATTTTGGTTGGGTAAATGCGCTAGGCAAACATGGCGACACTATTGTTCATGGCGTAAACAAGAATTTTTTATTATGTGCTAGAAAAGAAGAAAAGATCCTTCCTGCTCCTGTGATTAAAGATCAATTAGAAGCTAAAATCGCAGCACACGAAGTAGAACATTCACGTTCAGCAACTAAAAAAGAAAAAGAACAATTCAAAGAAGATATTATTTTTGAATTACTACCACGCGCTTTTTCTCGTGTAACCGATACTCATGCTTATATTAATCCTGAGCATAATATTATTGTTATTAACACAGGTTCTAGAGGCAAAGCTGAAGACTTTCTTGCTTTATTACGTAAAGCGCTTGGCACTTTACCTGTAACTTCAGTTTCTCCAGAGAAAGCGCCTGATGAGATAATGACAGATTGGGTTTCTGGAACTGAACTTGGCGACAACTTCAATTTAGGTATGGAAGCTGAGTTTAATGCATTAGGTGATGATGGTGCAGTAGTTCGAGTTAAAAACCAAGACTTAGCCAGTGATGAAATTAAAGCCCATTTAGATGCTGATAAATACGTAGTTAAACTTGCTCTTGAATGGGATGACGCAACTTCATTTATTCTGTGTGATGATTTAGCTATTAAACGTTTAAAGTTTTTTGATGTTTTACAAGAACAAAACGACGATATCGATAGCGACGATATTATTGCAAAATTAGATGCTGACTTCTCGTTAATGGCAGGGGAAATTAACCGTTTAATTGATGACTTACTTGCTGAATTTTCAGTTAAAACACAAGACTACTTAGAATCTTAGTCTGAAAATACATTTCTAGATAAGAGCTTTTATTTAAGGCTTATTATCTATATTAGAAAAGGCACTTTTAAGTGCCTTTTTTGTTTTTCAGAGGTTTGAGTTAACTGCGTTTAAAACATCTCTTTTATGCCGTCTACCATAGTTGTAAATTCTTCACTCTTCATAAATAAAACATCAGGTAAAACACCTTTATCTACATAGCTTTTTAATAAAGCATTACAAGTTTCTTCATTCTTAAATACGTCATTATAAATAGCGCCAGCTCTTATAAAGTCAAGGTAGTGAGCTTCTTTAGGTAAAACAGATAAGTCATTCCAACTTCTTACTAACTCAACTAATTCGTCAGAAAAGCCCCAAGCTTTTGTAACCTCTGCACCAAGTTTATTTGATAACTTAGTAATAGCTTGCTCTAAAAATGTTGGGTTAGCAAAAACGTCCGAATGCTTTTCAGCTTCAGTTAAAATAGGTAAAACACCAATAGAATGAACAAGTGAAGCAAGAGTTAATTCATCAAGTGATAATGAACTATGTTTATTATTTCGCTTATAAAATGTCATTAATGCTATAGCGACGGCAGCAATATTAACGGTATTTTTCCACGATTGAGCGAGATAAATTGAAACGATTTTATTTTTAGAAACAAAAATTTGCTCAACAACCATGGCTGTAGCAATACTTTTAATTTGCGTTAGCCCTATTCGGGTTACCGCTTGATTTACGGTTTGAACTTTTACGGTTCTACTTAATAGAGGGCTATTTGCAACTTTAATCATTCCTAATGAAAGTGCAGGATCTTGGCTTATAATATCGCTCATTTGCCCAAGGTTTACATCCGGACTATCAGCTTTATCGCGCACTTTTAGCGCTATTTCAGGCAATGTAGGTAGTATCAAAGAGTTTTGCTTAATTTTTTCTACTAAAATTGTATAAAGTGCATTTTCTGCTGCCATAAGATTCCATCTCTATTGTTATTGGTTACACTTAAAACATAGCACATATTTTTTAAGCTGCTATTTAATTGATAAAAAATCAATTAATTACCATTATATTTGGTACTTATTTTTATTTTTTATATATTCGGCTAAAAAGTAATAACATTCCCCCTTTTAGTCGCCCTTTTTTACAAAAATCCAAACAATTAATTTCAATACTTTTCTCATAACGAAATTATTTGTTTTTTCTTATTTCAATATTTACGCAGGTCAATATTAAGCTATAAATCATAGGTTTTATGGTAAATAAGAATATCTTACAAATGAATCAAATCGTTGCTCGAATCTTCATCTACACCCAGCTATAATAGTATGTTGTTTTAATACTCTTACCCCATAAAGGAATTCTATGATTAGGTTATATGTTTGCTTTTTTACCTTGTTATTTATGGGTAAAGTTTTTGCAAATAATCTAATACTATCATTACCTGACAACCTACCTGATGTTGTTACTAAGAATATTAAAGCCTATTTAGGCGAGCTTCCTGATAATAAACTCTCTCGTATATCTTTTGCTTATTCAGCTAAAAACAATACCGTTAAAGCCATTCAAGCCTTGGGTTATTATCGTGCTGTAGTTGACGTAAAAGTTATAAAAAAAGATAACGAAGAAGATCCATGGGATCTTATTATTAAAGTTAAGTTAAACGAAGTGAGTCTAGTTAAATCGATTAAAGTAGAAATTGTAGGTGATGCGCAAGAGGATCCTATGTTTAAAGCGCTAACAGCAAAGTTACCTATAAAACCTAAAGACTCATTACATCATGGTAATTATGAACAAATTAAATCAGACATTCTTTCTTTAGGTTTACAACGAGGTTACTTTGACGGTTATTTAGATACCTCAGAAATTGCCATTACGCCTGACTATTTCGCTAACATTCGTATTAAATATGTAAGTGGTACACGTTATACTTTTGGAAAAATTAGTTTTATTAATAACACCATAGATGATGATTTTATTACCAAATTAATTCCATTCAAAGAAGGCGACAGTTACCAAGTCTCTAAATTACAGAAGTTTCAGAATAATCTAGAAAATACTCAATACTTCAGCAACATTGTTATTGTGCCTAACAAAACGGGCGAAGCTGCGCTTGAGACTAAATCAGTTCCTATTCAAGTTACTTTGCAAAAAGCTAAAAAACACTACTTTGACATTGGTTTTGGTTATGCCACAGATACAGACTTCCGTATTTCAGGTGGTTGGAAAACGCCACTGATTAATAAATACGGTCATCGCCAAGAAACTCAAATCAAATACTCGAAAATTAATCCAACGGGGCGCTTTAACTATTCAATCCCGATGAATGGCTCACTAAACGATACTTTGCAATTAAGACTGTTATTAGAAAACGACGAATA
Organism: Pseudocolwellia sp. AS88; assembly: GCF_030551755.1. GTDB lineage: Bacteria > Pseudomonadota > Gammaproteobacteria > Enterobacterales > Alteromonadaceae > Pseudocolwellia. Next base: position 6,893 of record NZ_JAUPEC010000036.1, on the reverse strand, counting down.
TGGTGATATTGAAAGTGATTATTGGTCGTCTAAAGTGAGTCGTATAAAAAGTAGTGAAACCTCAAATGCAGAGTTTTACCTCAGATACCTTCATGAAGAATGGGATATATACTCAATAGAAGATATTGCCGACTATTTTATTATTGGTTACAGCTGGTCAAATACTTCAAGAGAAGGTTCGTTAATTGATCCTAGCGATGGTTTTAGCCAGTATTACAATATTGAAGGTACTCACACAGATATTTCTTCAGAAGCTAGCTTCTTGAAGTTTCATAGTCATTGGCGATATATAAAAACCTTAGCTCCTAAACACAGACTCGTATCAAGAGTTGAGTTAGGTTACACCTACTTAAGTACATCAAATGCTGAAGAGTTATCACCCTCTTTACGATTTTTTGCCGGTGGTGATCAAAGTATTCGTGGGTTTTCTTATCAGTCTATTGGACCAACACGTATACAAACAAATGATGACGGCACACAAGAAGAGCTTGTCGTTGGTGGAAACCGCTTAGTTGTAGCGAGTATCGAATATCAATATTACTTTACACCCAAAATTAGAGGCGCTTTATTTGCTGATATTGGTAGCTCTTTTGATACAGGGTTTCAAAAATCATACTCTGTTGGACCTGGTATACATTACATATCCCCTATTGGAGCTATAAAGTTAGACTTAGGTTATAGCTTGAGTGAAGATTCACCTTCATGGCGTATTCACCTTAATTTAGGTGCTGAATTATAATGTCGACTCAACAAACACCATCAAAAACGCCAAGCCCTGAAAAGTCTTCCATACAAGAAAGCCAAACGCCATCAGTAATAATAAAACCGAAACGCAAAAGCTTTAGACGAAAAGCGAGTTCATATTCGGCTATTTTTCTCACGAGCATATTGTGCATTTTAGCCATACTTTATAGCAGCCCATGGGGAACACAGGTTACTATCGCCCTGCTGAATAAATTCACTGATATTTCATTAATTTATAAGGATGGAATGTTTTCTGAAGATCTTGAATTCTCTGAATTTAATTATCAGAACGACACAGTTAATATTCAAGCGACCGATCTTAAATTAAAGTTTCACCTACGTTGTTTATGGCAAAAACAGTTTTGTATTAATGAATTAAAGGCTGAAAAGTTAACAATACAAACCAAAACATCAAATAAGGCCTCTGAAGAAAAAGCGCCATTTGAAATGCCATTAGGCATAAAAGCTGATCGTGTATTTATAAAAAACACAGAAGTGATTTTGAGTAATCAAACTATTGAAGTTATCGACTTATCTTCAGCTGTTAATATTACAGGTAATACATTCAATTTTAATTCGCCTTCTGCCAACACCACAATAATTACTTCAATTGAATCTGAAGAAGTTGCATCTAATTTACAAAACTTAAACAGTAATAAAAATATTAAAGATCTTGAATTAATAGATATTAACCTGCCAATAAAGCTTGGGATAAAAAACCTTAAGATTGGAAAATTGATGAATAACTCATCATTTTTTGCTTTTCTGCCAGCCGAGTTAAACAAAACTAAACTCAATCTTAATTGGTTTGGCCATGACCTGTTTATCAGCCCATTAACGTCAAACTACAGCGGTGGAATTGTTGATATTAATGGCAAAATTTCTTTCATCAAAAATTATCCTTTAGATTTTCAATTAACCCATCAGTTAATCGATAATGACTATTGGCCTGAAGTTAATCAGTCTAAACAGTTGGTGTCTTTAAAAGGCGATTTATCCGAACTGAATACAACAATTAAAAGCGAAGGAGCTATTGAATTAGAGGGTAACGGAAGTATCAATGCCCTATCGAGTAATGCTCCTTACCGTATTAAAGTTGAAGCGACCACTATCCCTTTATACAACCAAGTGAGTCAACATCTTCATCCATCAAAGTTGCTCTTAACATCTCAAGGCGATAAAAATAATCAAACCATCTATGTAAATAGCATTATTAGTGGTTTAGGTTATAAACAAGCACAGGTTTCTATCAAGTTTGATCATAACCAATCAAAATCTGATAAAGACGAAGCAGATTTAGAAGATGTATTTACCTTCAAAGAAGTTAAAGTAAAAGACGAGAACAACAACCTAGATCTTACCGGTTCAATTTCACTCGGTGTTATGCCTTCATGGAATGTAAAAGTGAAGTCTAGCGGCTTTACCCTACCTAAGTTTAAAGGTATCGATAACAATCAAATAAAAGACCTACTTCCAGCCTCAATCGAACAATTAATTGCTGGAAAATTCTATGGTCGAATTAAAGGTAATGTAGACTCTATTGGCTTTTATAACAAAGAAAACTCTGAAGTTAGTTTATCTAACACGAACTTGTCAGGTGTTATTAATAACATTCCGTTTTCAATTATTGGTGAAGTTGATCTCAACGAAAACTTACAGTTAAAACCAAGTAACCTAAAAGTTTCTATTTTCGACTCAGTGATTAAATTTTCTGGTTATAGCGACTCAGAATGGAATATAAACGGCACTTTACACGTTCCTAGCATTGATAAGTTCCAGCCTGACATTAAAGGTAAAATAACCACACAGTTTGATGTCAGCGGTCCAATAAACAACCCTGTTTTGAATTTTAACAATAAGATCACAGATCTATATTATAAACAATTTTCTACCTCTTCGATTAATGTCCAAGGAAGCTATTCGCCTTTTAATAATCATGATATTAACGCTCAAATTAAAGGCAAAGAAATACATTGGTTGAACACCAAGCTCGAAAACTTTGTTGCTCGAATAGATGCCGACATGCTGCAACAGAATGTTGATATAAAATGGGATGGCGACTTCAAAAGCAAGCTACTACTCAACAGCCGTTTAAATGAACAAACCAATAATTGGACTGGCATTATTGCCGGAGCTGAGTTTAATTACTTAACCAATAATTGGCGCCCTGATACCGATATAATTATTGGCTACAACTACAGTAATCATGAGTTATCGTTAAATAAGCATTGCTGGAATAACCCGGGATTGAGTATTTGTATAGCAGAAGATGTGAGTTTTTTTGAGAAAGGTAATATCCCTTTAACAATAAATCTTAATAGCTATTACTTGAATGACACCTTCGCACCTGCTGATATATCGGTGAACACCAGCATTAAAGGTAAAGGAAGTATTGGTTGGGCACCTAATAAAAGTTTTTCCGTAGAAGGTGATTTAAACGTACTTGCTGGAAACATATTGTTAGAACCTGAAGAAAACTACTTACCTGTAAAAGTATTAAGCGCATGGGATACAGGACGTTTAATTTTTAAAGTAGCTGATAATTCTGTTTTTACTGATCTGACCTTAAGCCCCGACAGCATCAGTAGAGCAAATAAAAACTACGACTTCTATTCTGATATCAACCTAAAAAGTGATATAAAATTCAGTGGCGATTTTCCAGTATCAGCACAGCTTAATGTTGATAATTTTAGCTTGCGCCCTTTCCAGTCGATGAATCATGACCTTGCTTTACTCGAAGGATTTTTAAGTAGCAAAGTTAATATCAGTGGCGATTTAATGAAACCTGAAATTGTAGGTGAAGTTAACTTATCTGATGGTCGCTTAAAAATCATAAAAAGCCCAAATATATTAGAAGATGTTCAACTGAAACTTTCGCTTTTAGGCACAAGTGCAAACATCGATGGTAACTTTAAAATAGACAAAGATGGCGGTTTAATTACTGGCGATGCAACTTGGTTAAACGAAAGAATACTTAACTTAAACGTGGAAGCCGAAAAACTTGAAATACTCGTTCCACCTCAAATAGAAGCGACTATAGCACCTAAAATTAGCGCTACACTTACTCCAAAAAACCTGAGGATTTCAGGTTCAGTGAATGTGATTGATGGAATATTAAGAGTTTATAAATTACCTGAAGGCAGTGTTGAAGTAACAAACGATGTTATTTTTGTTGATTATCAAGGCGACGAAATATTTAAAGAACGCCCTTTTAGCATAGATTCGGATATTAACGTTGTTATTAACGAACAATTCCAACTAACTGGGCAAGGCTTTGATGGTAATTTAGAAGGTAGTTTACGCCTACAACACAATAACCAACAACCTATCCAAATATTTGGTAATTTGAATATTCCAAACGGTAGGTATCAGGCTTATGGACAACGATTATATATTGATAAGGGCAAAATCGCCTTTAATGGTCCGATTGAAAACCCAAATATAGATCTAAGAGCAACGCGCACCATTCCTAAAGAAAATTTAAAAGTAGGTATTGAAATTACAGGGTTAGCAAACGCTCTTTCACTGAATTTGTTTTCAACTCAGTCTTTGTCTCGAGCACAAACTTTGTCGTATCTACTAAGAGGACAAGCGTTAGAAAGTGATAGTGCTGATAACTCAGGGATAGGAGTTGCTTTAGGCGCTGCGTTAGCTAATTACTCAGGTATATTGAAACAAATGGACAAGCTACCATTAATTAATAATGTTGAAATAGATGGCGATAGTTCACAAGTTTCTATAGCAGGATATTTAGGAAAACGCATCTATGTAAAATACGGTATAGGTGTTGACGAACCAGTTAACGAACTCACCGTTAGGTTGTTTTTAATGAGTCGATTATGGGTAGAAACAATTTCAGGCTTAGAAAGTTCAGCAGATATATATTATTCGTTTGATACTAATTTATAACCCTAAAGGTTAAATTAAAACGGCTATTGCTTACTTTTCTTTGTTTAGGAATAGCGTGCTGCCAAAAGTGTTGTAATTCTCCACTCATAATTAATAGCGTGCCGTGGTTTAATGGGAATTCAACTTTTTGAGAATGATCATCGTTTCTGCGTAAGACAAAACGGCGAGTCTCTCCAAAGCTCACTGAGGCAATAACAGGATCCCTGCCCAACTCTCTTTCTGCATCGGCATGCCAACTCATGTGATCATCACCATCGCGATACCAATTCATTAAAACACTATTAAACTGAACACAAGTTACTTTTTCAATTTCATGCTTTATATAGAGTAAACCTTTGTTCCAAGCATTAGGTTGTAAAGAAAGACCTGAATAACTGTATGATTTACCCATATCACCATACCAAGCAGAATAACGGGGTAAAAAAACGCTTTTGCCATACATATTAATTTGTTCGTGGCGCCAATTGATATTTTTAAACTTAATGTTTAAAAGTTGTTCTTTATCTAAATTTCTCCAAGCGACATAGTTTTTAATATCAACCGTGTCATTTTCTAAAAAATATTCAACACTCCTATCGCTAATCTTTTTATTAAAATAAGCTTTCGAATAAAATATAACTCCATTGGGTATATGAATAATAAAACCATTTAAATCAGCATCCCACCTAGAACTGTATCCATCGGTTTGAGGAAAATCAAAAGGCAGTTTATTCATATTTTCTTCATGGCTACTAAATAAATCCATCACTTACTCTAACTCAATATTCATGTTTTATAAGGCATTTTCATTGTTAAAGAAATTACCCTCAGTATAACGGTAACTTTTAGATTTCGACTCTGTCGCCATGACTTGGTGGCGTAGAAGTTACGGTAAAGACCAAATCATTATCGTGTTTATTACTCAGTTGATGTTTCGCACCTGCAGGGATATGAATACTTTGATGAGAATCTATAGTAAATATTTCACCATCAAGTTCCATCGTTGCAACACCAGATAATATAAAAAAGAATTGCTCAGCTTTTGTATGTAAATGACGAACTTCTGAACATCCTGGCGGTACTCGTTCTTGAATAACACTTAAACTGTCGGTTTTTACAAGATGCCAACCATCGCAATGATTGCCCCAAGTATAATGTTCAGCAGATTGATAACTTATAATGGTCAAAACAGCTCCTTAAAAACACCTATAATATAGACTTTTTGGCCTCAAATTCAGGTTTAAGTTTAAGTTTAAACGACTTAAATAATTAAAAAACTAAATTAACACGGCTTATATACAAATGGTGAGTAATCCTTCTTTCTACAAATATGCGAGATTACATCCTCCTTTTACACATCAACCAGTTGACGCTTTGTTTTTAACTTATTGATCTAATGATAACAATCACGTAATGTCGATGTTAATTATAAATTAAAGGGAATTAATGGTCTTTGTAGAAAGGCGGATTATATCCTTAGATTAAACTGTTAGGTGAATATTGAAATGTCTAGTTCTGCACAACTATTCCAAGATATGGAAGATTTATATACTGTAGATATCGATTTTATTGCTAGCAACTTAGATGATGATAAAAACGGGTACTGGGCAAGATCTTTAATTAAAACTGTAGTGTCATTTTATGAAGCTCAAGTATTCACTCTGAAAAATGAGTTAATTGAATTCTGTGATGAAAATAATATTTCTATTCCTCCTGAAATTTTAATGTTTTTAAAAAACCTAAAGTACGAAATTAAAGACAACGGAAATATTAAAGAAAAATATTTTCAAACAACTTTAAAAGCCGAAATTAAATTTATTTTTAACCAAATATGTAATCTTCAAAATTTTGAACTCAAATTTGGGTACGACGATGTCCGTTGGTCTCAATTACTTAGGACTATTGAAGTGCGAAATAGATTAACTCATCCAAAAGCATTAAATGAACAGGTTGTTACTAAAGATGAAGTAGAAGATTGTGTCGTTTCTCTTGTTTGGTTTTATGACAATACAACTTCTTTTATTAAACAACATTCTGAAAATTTAGATCAGCAAATTCAAAACTATAAAGTAGCACTTGGTGAAGCCACAGAATAATTCACCTAACAAGCTAATAAATAAGGACAAAAACAGTTGACTGCTTTCGTTCCTCAACATTTTAGCCAACAATTTTTTGCCCATTATTAGGGCGTTGGTATGACTCCCCACGTCAAGTTAAAAACACTGATCCCTGCTCAAAAAATAGAGCCATAATTTATTTTT
>NZ_JAUPEC010000035.1 GCF_030551755.1 Pseudocolwellia sp. AS88 | reverse complement strand
GTACGCTTAGTTGTTGATTTCATAACACTCTCCAATTTACTTAAAGAAAAGTGTCAACCTTATTTAGGACGGGTCAAGTTACACATAAAAAGCTTTCTTCGTGAAAGCTTTTTTTATGCCTGCCGTTCTATATAGGTAGTTATACCAAACGGATTAACAAACAACGATTATTATAAATAGAGTTACTCATTGAAAAAACAATCTTTTGCCCCTATCTTGGTTACATCAGTTATTTTTAATTAACGCCTGTGATGTATAAAGCTCATTTATCTTATATCAGCATAAATAATACGTTTTTAAATACAAAGGGCTTGAGCACAAATCAAACATGAGAAACCCAAGAATTTATCAAAACACGCCTCTTAGTATTGGCGAAATAGTCGACCTAAATGACGACGCTTTTGGTCACACAGTGCGTGTTTTACGTTTACAGAATGGTGATAGCGTTACTCTTTTTAATGGTGAAAACCTAAGTAATGACAGCAGTTCGGCTAGCTATGGCGATTTTGAAGGTGAGTTAGTCAATATCAGTAAAAAAAGTGCTCAAGTACTTATAAAAAGCTTTATTGAAAAATCGGTTGAATCACCTCTAAATATTCATCTTGGTCAAGGTGTTTCACGAGGTGACCGTATGGACTTTACCCTGCAAAAATCAGTGGAGTTAGGCGTAAATACAATTACGCCTCTTTTTACTGAACGTTGTGGCGTAAAGCTTTCAGGTGAAAGATTACAAAAGAAAATAGACCAATGGCAAAAAATAGTGGTTAGCGCATGCGAGCAAAGTGGTCGTTGCGTTGTACCTATAGTGAAGCCCGCTATTCAATTAAACGAATGGTTAGCTCAAGAAACATCAGCATTAAAGCTAAACTTACATCCTAAAGCTCAGCATTCTATTATGAATCTACCGAACGATAATGACCGTGTTAGGTTATTGATTGGTCCTGAAGGTGGTTTGAATGATGAAGAAATCTCGCAAGCAAATAATGCGGGCTTTATCGATGTATTATTAGGACCTCGTGTTCTGCGTACTGAAACTGCAGCTTTAACAGCTATTACTGCTTTACAATGTCGTTATGGCGATATCAAATAAAGCGATACATAACGAATTAAATTAGGAAATAAAATGACAATTAAACTTGGCGTAGTAATGGATCCAATTTCACAAGTTAATGTGAAAAAAGACTCATCAATGGCAATGATGTTTGAAGCACAAAGACGCGGTTACGAAATTTATTACATTGAAATGGACGATTTATATTTAGATCGTGGCGTATGTCGTGCTTCAGCAAGCATAGTTAAAGTATATGATAACCCTGAGCACTGGTATGATTTAGAAGAAGCTAAAGATATCGCAGTAAGTGAACTCGACGCAGTATTGATGCGTAAAGATCCTCCTTTTGATACCGAGTTTATTTACGCTACTTACATGCTTGAACGTGCTGAAGTTGAAGGCACGTTAATTGTTAACAAACCGCAAAGCTTACGTGATTGTAACGAAAAACTATTTACTGCTTGGTTTGCCGACTTAACGCCAAGAACATTAGTAACTCGTAGTAACAAGCTGATCCGTGAATTCCATCAAGAAGAAAAAGATATCATCATCAAACCATTAGATGGCATGGGTGGTTCATCAATATTCAGAATTGGACCAAACGATCCAAACGTAGGCGTTATACTTGAAACATTAACTAACCATGGTAGCCAGTATGCTATGGTGCAAGAATATATGCCGCAAATTACTGATGGTGACAAACGTATACTGATTGTAAATGGCGAACCAATGCCTTATTGCCTAGCTCGTATTCCTGCTCAAGGTGAAACACGTGGCAACTTAGCTGCAGGTGGTCGTGGTGAAGCCAGACCATTAAGCCCATCAGACAAGTTAATTGCAGATACCATTGGTCCTGAATTGAAAAAGCGTGGCTTATATTTTGTTGGTTTAGACGTTATTGGCGACAAAGTAACAGAAATCAATGTAACAAGCCCAACCTGTATTCGAGAAATAGAAGCCGCCTACCCTATCAATATTTGTGGTAAATTAATGGACGCTATTGAAGAAAACATTCGCAAAAAGTAATAACAGACTCTAAATTGATAAGCAGTCCCTAACGTAAATAATATTAAATAAGTTAACAATATGACTAATTTTGAAAATCAATTGCTTATTGCAATGCCTTCATTAAACGACTCTTATTTTGACCGAAGCGTTATTTATGTGTGCGAGCACAATAATGAAGGTGCGATGGGACTCATTATTAATTTACCTATTGATATGACCTTAAATGAGCTATTAGCTCATATTGAGGCTAATGTAGAAGAAAACCCAGTGATGCATCAAAAAGTGCTTACGGGCGGTCCTGTGTCAACTCAACGTGGCTTTGTATTGCATAGCCCACAAAAGGGTTGGCAGAGTTCATTATCGCTGAGTAGCGATGTAATGATCACTACCTCTAAAGATATTCTAATGGCATTAGGTACTGAAAGTGCACCTGAACAGTTTTTAGTTACTTTAGGCTATGCTGGTTGGAGTCCTGGACAGTTAGAAGAAGAGATAAAAGAAAACTCTTGGCTAACCATAGATGCCGACAACGACATTTTGTTTAATACACCTATTGAACAACGTTGGAAAAAAGCTACAGAAAAACTGGGTATCGATATCGCTCACCTTTCTAATGATGTAGGTCACGCCTAGTGTTTATTGTTACTAAGCTCTCCTCTCATTTTTTCAAATACAAAACCTCTTAAGCGACAACATAATTTATGGCAAAAAATACTCCTATCGGTCAACGCACAGTTATTGGTTTTGACTTCGGTAAAAAATATATTGGCGTTGCTGTTGGTCAAGAAATCACGGGTAGTGCCACACCATTAGGTAGCGTAAGAGCTAACGATGGCATCCCTCATTGGGATAACGTTAATCAATATCTTAAAGAATGGCAGCCTGACTATATAGTGGTAGGCTTACCTTTAAATATGGATGGTACAGAACAGCAACTTACATTAGATGCTAAAAAGTTTGGTAAGCGTTTATTTGGTAAGTTCGGTATAACCGTTGAATATCAAGATGAACGTTTAACAACAGCTGACGCGAAAGAGCAACTATTTGCTCGAGGTGGCTATAAAAACCTTAAGAAAGACAATATAGATGCTGAATCAGCCAAGCTTATTATTGAAAGCTTTTTTGAATCTATGTATGGGTAATCGAATCTTCTTAGCTTTGTTTAATGTAACCCGCTTTATTTAACTTAGTTTTAGTTAAGCATTCCAAGATAGAAAAACAGACACAAAAAAGGGATCGTTACGATCCCTTTTGTATTATTAATTATTTAAAAAGGTAATTAATATTTGTCTTCTTCTGGCTCTAATCCAGCTAAAGTAACACCAGATAAAGCACCTGAGCCACCTTGGTCATTACTGCGTAATTTAATCATTAAGCGTAAATCATTAGGTGAATCGGCATGATGAAGCGCATCAGCATAGTTAATTTGTCCAGATTGGTATAAATCAAACAACGCCTGATCAAAAGTCTGCATACCTAACTCTTTAGATTTCTGCATCACTTCTTTAATGCTACCAATATCACCTTTCTTAACAAGCTCAGCGATAAATGGCGAGTTTAGGAGTATTTCAATCGCTGCAACACGACCATTACCATCAGTAGTAGGAATAAGCTGTTGAGCAATGATACCGCGTAAGTTTAAAGCTAAATCAAATAACAACTTACCATGTTGATCGGCTGGTACTAAATGCATAATACGGTCAATCGCTTGGTTAGCGTTGTTAGCATGTAATGTTGCAATACATAAATGGCCAGTTTCAGCAAAACTTAGTGCATGCTCCATAGTTTCTCTATTACGGATTTCACCAATAAGAATAACGTCTGGTGCTTGTCGTAATGAACTCTTTAGTGCTGCATCAAAACTTACGGTATCTAAACCTACTTCACGTTGAGTTACCATACACTTGCGATGTTCATGAACAAATTCCACCGGATCTTCAATTGTAAGAATATGTCCATGAGAGTTTTTATTACGGTAACCAATCAGTGCAGCCATCGATGTAGACTTACCTGTACCCGTACCGCCCACGAACAAAACTAAACCACGCTTAGACATAACAACGTCTTTTAGTACCGAAGGTAAACCTAAATCATCAGCTTCAGGTATCTCAGTTACAATTCGACGAACAACCATACCTGCCATGTCACGCTGCCAAAAAGCAGATACACGGAAACGACCAATACCATCAATCGAGATAGCAAAGTTACACTCTTTCTCCTCTTCAAATAAGCGTTTATTCTTATCTGTCATGGCATCATGAACTAAGCCTAGCGACTCATCTGGAGTTAACACATGTTGATCAATAGGTACTAGTTCACCATTTATTTTGGCACTAACAGGCAGTTTTGCAGTAACGAACATATCTGACGCATCTGCTGAAACCATTTTTGATAGTAATTGATTAAAATTCATTTAAACGCCTCAATGGTTGTTAAGATTAATAGCCAGCAGAAAATTGGTTCTTATCGGCAGCTTTCTCTCTTGCAGCTTCACGCGTAATTAAGCCGCGGTTAACTAAAGCTTGTAAACATTGATCCATAGTTTGCATACCGTGTGACATACCCGTTTGAATAGCAGAATACATTTGTGCAATTTTATCTTCGCGGATCAGGTTACGAATAGCTGGAACACCAATCATAATTTCATGCGCGGCTACTCGACCACCGCCAACCTTTTTAATCAGGGTTTGTGAAATTACCGCACGTAACGACTCAGATAACATTGAACGTACCATAGACTTTTCTTCGCCTGGGAATACATCGATAATACGGTCAATAGTTTTAGGTGCAGAGGTTGTATGCAAGGTACCAAACACTAAATGACCCGTTTCAGCAGCTGTCATTGCTAATCGGATAGTTTCTAAATCACGCATCTCACCAACCAGAATAACATCTGGATCTTCACGAAGTGCTGAACGTAATGCTGCTTCAAAGCTCAATGTATCGCGATGAACTTCACGTTGGTTAATCAAACACATTTTATTTTCGTGCACAAATTCTATTGGATCTTCGATAGTAAGAATATGATCGTGTTTACTACTGTTAATGTAATCTACCATAGCCGCTAAGGTTGTTGATTTACCAGAACCTGTAGGACCGGTAACTAACACTAAGCCACGTGGCGTATCAGCAATTTCACGGAAAATATCAGGACAACCTAAATCATCTAATGACAGAATTTTACTTGGGATAGTACGAAATACAGCTGCAGGACCACGGTTCTGGTTAAAAGCGTTAACCCTGAAACGTGCTAAATTAGGAACTTCGAATGAAAAATCCACTTCTAGCTTTTCTTCATAGTCTTTACGTTGTTTGTCGTTCATAATATCGTAAACTAACGCGTTAACGTCTGCGGCATCAAAGGCCGGTATGTTTAACTTTCTAACATCACCATCAACACGAATAGAAGGTGGGGTACCCGTTGATAAATGTAAATCTGACGCATTATTTTCAACACTAAATGCAAGTAATTCGGTAATATCCATACAGACCTCTTAGCTATGAACAATTCGAAACGAAGCTCGAATATTAGTTCTAATAATTAAATTAACAGTTTGAAACAATTTATATGACACTCATTAAAGATAATCTCGCGGCTATTCAAGCGCAAATTTCTCAAGCATGTAAACTGTCTAATCGTGAATCTAACGAAGTGACATTACTTGCTGTAAGTAAAACTAAACCTAATGAACTCATTGAACAAGCTTACGTAGCAGGTCAACGAGATTTTGGTGAAAGCTATGTACAAGAATCTATTGAAAAGGTAGCACAACTTTCACATTTGTCTGATATTTGTTGGCATTTCATCGGGCCTATTCAATCGAATAAAACCCGACAAATTGCAGAAAATTTCTCATGGGTTCATGGAGTTGACCGAATAAAAATAGCGACTCGACTAAACGAACAAAGAGAGGTTCAAGATAACCCACTAAACGTTTGTTTACAAATCAATATTAGTAACGAAAACAATAAGTCGGGAGTATTAACAAAGGATTTACCAGAGTTAGCTCATTATGTTAACAATTGCGATAATTTAGTATTACGTGGCTTGATGGCGATACCTGAAAAAAACGCTTCGGCTGAACGGTTTGACGAGATGCAGCGTCTATTTTTAGACCTAAAACAAACGTATCCTCAAATAGATACTTTATCTATGGGGATGTCGGGAGATATGAAACAAGCTATCATGTCAGGTTCTACCATGGTGCGTGTTGGAACAGCAATATTTGGTGCAAGAGCATAACAATTACGCTGAGTAAAATTAACCAAGGCATTTAGGGTCTGTTGAACTTTCGAGATTATTTTTACAGCAATGTGTTTGATATTTAGACAAGGCGGAGTATGTGACGTGTAGCTGGCTACTCGAACAAACGATAACGCCCTGACTATCCAAAGTTAGGAATTTCAAACACATGCTGCCCTTTGGGTTCATTTAAAACGAATTTACTCATTGCTGTTCGCTTTTTTAATAGAATAACTATTAGACAAAGCTCACATCGCGATTAAATCCGTTTTAAATTGAATAAAGTTTAACCCTGAAAGATCAACAGACCCTAATAAACTCAAACAAAATAACAGGAAATATAATGACCAAAATAGCATTTATCGGTGCAGGCAATATGAACGGCGCCATTATTGGCGGAATGGTTAAAAACGGTGTTGACCCTAAAAGCATCATAGTAACAAACCCTTCACCTGAGAAACGCGAAGCGCTTTCAGCAAAATATGGCATTTTAAATACGGCTGATAACTTAGAAGCTGTAGCTTTTGCTGATACGGTTATATTGGGTGTAAAACCACATCTCATTGTTGAAGTATGTAAAAACATTACGGCTAATGTAAACATTGATAACAAATGCTTTGTATCGGTAGCTGCAGGTTGTTTACTTAAAACAATTCAAGCAGCTTTACACGAAAACACCGCAGTTATTCGCACTATGCCTAACACTCCAGCACAGGTTGGATTAGGTATGACAGGTATTTTCGCTAACGAATTTGTAACCGACGAACAAAAAGTAGCAGTAGAAAAAGTAATTGCGTGTACAGGTGAATTTATTTGGCTTGAAAGCGAAGCGGGTATTGACGACGTTACATGTGTATCTGGTTCTGGCCCTGCTTACTTCTTCTTATTTATGGAAGCAATGGAACAACATGCAAAAACCTTAGGCTTTACTGCTGAGCAAAGTCGTTTACTGGTTCAACAAACAGCATTTGGCGCTGCAAGTATGGTTGTAGACAATCCAGAGGTTGAAATAGGACAACTTCGCACCAATGTAACATCTAAAGGTGGCACTACACAGGCAGCTCTTCTACAATTTACAGATGGTGGACTACCTGAACTAGTAGCAACTGCAATGACAGCAGCACATACCAGAGCTAAAGAATTAGCAAAGAACTAACAGCTAAAATACTTTCTCAAAAAATAGCTTAAAAAAACAATAGCTACATACAGAGAAAACTAGATATTAAATTTACCGGAGAAATAAATGCAAGCAATTAACTTTTTGCTCGACTTTGCATTCGATACAGTACTGATGATCTTAATCTTGCGTTTATGGCTACAGCTTGTGCGCGCCGATTTTTATAACCCACTAAGCCAATTTATCGTTAAAGTTAGTAACCCATTAGTAGTACCTTTTCGTAAAATCATACCAGGCTTTGGCGGTATTGATGTTGCAACGGTAGTTTTAGCTTACGTAGTAGCAACCCTTAAGTTTATTCTTATTCCATTATTAAATGGTGGCGGAGCTGATGTTATTACTGCCCTATTTTTAGGTGGTTTATATGTCATTAAAGAAACAGGATTCTTACTGTTTATCATCATGTTAGTGATGGCATTAATGAGCTGGGTTGTGCAAGGTTATAATCCGACACAAGCTATTTTCCAACAATTAACAGATCCTGTATTACGTCCTATTCGTAATATAATTCCTGCAATTGGTGGCTTAGATTTATCAATATTAGCGGCATTTCTAATCTTAAATGTAGCCAACATATTGCTATCAGGTTGGATCCCTTACTGGGCTATTCTATAAATTAGTTTGTACATTTAACCAAAAAAGTCACTCTATTTTTAAACTTGAGTGACTTAGGAGCAAACCATGAAAAAACTATTACAACGTCTAAGTTTACTCATTATATCGTCAATATTTATATTTAGTGCTCATGCTGAAAACATGACAAAACTCGACCATTTAGACGTGCATTACATTGCATTTGGCGCAACATTTTTAACACCTAAAATAGCCAAGGCTTACGATATAGAACGTAGTCGCTACAACGGTGTTATTAATATTGCAGTGCTCGACAATACAGTTAAAGGTAAACCAGCTAAACGCGTAAGTATTTCAGGTAAAGCACGTAATGATTTAGGGCAAATTAAAAGCTTAGAATTTGATGAGGTAACCGAAGGCGACGCTATTTATTACCTAGCCCAAGTGACCTACTCGCATGAAGAAACTTATTATTTCGACATTACCGTAAACGATGGCACAGGTAATAAATCGTTTAAATTCAAACAGAAGTTTTATGTGGATTAAGCTGTACCATTAAGAGTTAATGGATAGTTAACTTACAAAAAAGGTGAAATATACAATGTATAATTCACCTTTTTTTTCATTCTTAACTTCAGTTAAAAGTCTTTATTCTTACACTTGCTTAACAACAGGCTTTTTAAAACCTAACTTCAGCGTTAATTTAGCCCAAAAAGCATTAATAATTAAACCTAAAAGCACCAGACTTCCACCAATCCATTGCATATCAGTTATGCTTTCATTTAAAAAATAAGCCGATACAGAAATACCCACAATCGGCACGCCTAAACTTAACGGCGCCACAGTACCCGCAGGATAACGGCCTAATAAATAACTCCACAAGCCATAACCACTAATAGATGCAGCAACCGCTAAATAGGTTAACGCTAAAAACGATACCCAACTAAAACTCTGCAAACTTGCCATGATTAAATCTGGTCCTTCAAAAATGAAGCTTGATAACATAAAAGGAATAACAGGTATCCAAGCCGACCAAATCACTAAATCTATACCAGGTTTAAAGCCTTTATTGCTAATAATTCGGTTAACTACATTACCTAATGCCCAAGATGCAGCACCAATAATCGTTAACACAAAGCCAATAAGTGTCATGGATGAATCTTCACCAGTCCCAGCAATAATATATAGCCCAACACCAGCAACCATCATAGATAATAATTGAGCGAACTTAATTTTTTCATTTAGCAGTAAGGCAGCAAAAATCAAAGTAAATAAGGCTTGAGATTGTAAAATTAAAGACGCTAAGCCAGCAGGCATTCCCATCGACATAGCACTAAATAAAAACGCGAATTGGCCAAAGCTGATAGCTAAAGCGTAAGCTACCATCCATTTAAGCGGAATATCGGGCTTTTTAATAAACATAAAACCAACACAAAAAACAAAGGCAAAGCGTAATGCTCCCATTAATAATGGTGGTAAACCATCAAGCCCCCATGCAATGGCAAGGAAATTAACGCCCCAAATAATAACAATGAGCAAACCAAGAAGTGAGTCTTTAAACGACATAGTGATCCTTAAATTGTAAAGCCTAAAAAACATTCACTGCTTGTTGAGGAGTCAGTGGATTGGTGATCTTTAATAAAACGTTGTGCCTATCTAGGCATTTACTGTATTTGGGTATACAAAAATCTTGGGAAAGTAAAAATGTTCGTCTAACGCTTTAATACCATACGGACTAATTTATTGCTCACTTAGCGAGAATTAAAAGGCTTAGAGGCACAGGTTCATAGTTCCAGACTGAACCTAAGCACCTACATCCATGTAGGCGAGGCATTGATTGAAGAGAATGGTTATTCTCGGTAACTGCTCCTGCGTTACCCTAATGTCCTACATCCATGTAGGAACCTTGTCAAAATCAATAACGCGGCATATAAGCCTTTAAATTCTCGCCCTTCGGGAGCTCATTAGCAAACTGATAACATCACAAAATTGAAGAAATATAGAATAACTATGTTTAATCAATTTTGCTTGTTTTAAGCTTGCTAATGTAGCTCTAAGTTGCTCAATAAATTAATCCGTTTGGTATAAATCATCCTTGAGAGGGAAATAACTTAATAGACTAACGATAATATTGTATTATCCCCCCAATTAAAAAACACTATACAATTTAAAGGTAAAATCATGTCTACAGTTGTTTTAGCAACAGGTAATCAAGGCAAAGTAAAAGAGCTATCTAATTTACTAGCACAACACGCTATTGAAGTAGTACCACAAAGCAACTTTAATGTACCTGAAGTGCCTGAAACAGGAACAACTTTCGTTGAAAATGCGATAATTAAAGCACGTCACGCAGCTAAAATCACAGGTTTACCAGCAATAGCAGATGATTCGGGTTTAGAAGTTGACGCTTTAAATGGTGCACCTGGCGTATATTCAGCTCGTTACGCAGGCGAAAATGCTACCGATACAGATAACACAGATAAACTTTTAAATGCGTTATCTAACGTACCAACAGCAGAACGCACAGCGCGTTTTCATTGTGTTTTGGTTTACATGAAACATGCTGAAGATCCTACACCAATCATTTGTCATGGTGTTTGGGAAGGCAGTATAACCACCGAAAAGTTGGGTGAACAAGGTTTTGGCTACGACCCTGTATTCTGGCAAGATGAACAACAAATGACATCTGCTCAGCTACCTCGCGATTTAAAAAACTCTTTAAGTCACCGTGGTCAAGCGTTAGCTTTATTAGTGAAAGAATTAGCAAAAAGCGTTTAATTCAATCGAACATTTGTAAACAAATATCGACATTATCGGTATTTATAAAACAAGTACAATAATCATCAGGAATATCTATAGTGCTTCAAGCTCCGCCGTTATCGTTATACATACATATTCCTTGGTGCGTACAAAAATGTCCGTACTGTGATTTCAATTCACATGCCTTAAAACACGACATGCCAGAAGCAGAATATGTTGAGCAATTAATACAAGATTTAGATG
The DNA here is from genome assembly GCF_030551755.1 of Pseudocolwellia sp. AS88. GTDB lineage: Bacteria > Pseudomonadota > Gammaproteobacteria > Enterobacterales > Alteromonadaceae > Pseudocolwellia. The sequence goes on along the minus strand of NZ_JAUPEC010000035.1, from coordinate 16,999 downwards.
CCGACATTCAACGTTTCAACCTTAGTGAAAGACCATTACACACCATTTTTATTGGTGGCGGTACACCAAGTTTATTTTCAGCAGACGCAATTAAATCCATGTTAGATCAAGTGCTAGCAAGGTTTACTCATGATGCTGATATAGAAATAACCTTAGAAGCCAATCCTGGCACAGTTGAAGCCGATAAATTTATAGGCTTTTTTAACGCCGGAGTTTCACGATTATCAATTGGCGTACAAAGTTTTGAATCAGACAAACTGATCAAACTTGGCAGAATACACGACAGCAAACAAGCTAAAAGTGCTGCTGAACTTGCCACTCAATGTGGTGTTAGCAGCTTTAACTTAGACTTAATGCATGGTTTACCTAATCAGTCGTTAGATAACGCTTTAGACGATCTAAAAACAGCTATTGCATTAAATCCAACACATTTATCTTGGTACCAATTAACTATTGAACCTAACACCCCGTTTCATTCAAAACCGCCAACGCTACCAGCCGATGAAACCTTATGGGATATTCAAGATCAAGGTGTAAAACTACTCGAAGATGCAGGCTATAAACAATACGAAATTTCAGCCTACTCTAAACCAGAGTATCAATGTAAGCATAACCTTAACTACTGGCGCTTTGGCGACTACTTAGGTATTGGCTGCGGTTCACATGGAAAAATTACCGACGTAGAGCAACAAAAAATCTACCGAACTATCAAGGTAAAACATCCAAAAGGCTATCTAGATAAAACTCGCGAACATTTAGATCATTTAAACGAGGTAGACACAAACGAACTACCTTTTGAATACATGATGAATCTACTTAGATTATGTGATGCATTTAACCTTGATGACTTTGAAACTCATACAGGATTAAGCCGTAATATCATTCTGCCAATCCTTAAGAATGCAGAAAAAAAAGGTTTATTAAAAGCCATTGATACAACCGAAAACAGCAGAGAAGATGCTAATACATGGCAAGTTACGCTACTCGGACACCGATTTTTAAACGACCTACTTGAGATGTTTTTATGAACATGGACGTAAGTAAAATAACCAACGCAACAAATAATGCTGATGAGTTAAATGAAGTTAAAAAAGTTGATGACATAAACACAACTGATGCATTCGATGAAGTTGACGAGTTTGATCCGGTTGATATCAAGTTTATGGAGCGTGCTTACGAGTTAGCACAACAAGCTGAGCAGATTGACGAAATTCCGGTTGGAGCTATTGTAGTTGCTAACGGAGAAATTATTGGTGAAGGCTTTAATCAGTCCATCACCTTAAACGATCCATCAGCACACGCTGAAATGCTCGCAATCAAACAAGCAGGACAAAGCTTACAAAACTATCGTATGCTCGACTGCACACTATATGTAACGCTAGAGCCCTGCCCTATGTGTGCCGGCTTACTTGTTCATAGCAGAATTAAACGTTTAGTTTTTGCAGCAAACGATCTAAAAACCGGCGCGGCAGGTAGTGCATTCAACTTAGTTAATCATGAAAAACATAATCATCAAATAGAAACCACCAAAGGTGTACTGGCTGAACAATGCGGTAACTTACTTTCAGCTTTTTTTAAACGCAGACGCGCAGAGATTAAAGCGAAAAAGAAAGCAAACAAAGCCTCACAACTTTAATATGAATCCTCTTATATTTTCTATCAAATCAAAATGACTATAGTACGTGATAATCATATATATTTTTTGGTTATGTATTTAGGAATATGAATGTAAGCAAGCATTAAGATCAGCACATGAACCATGAATTTTCGCTCACAAATAACGTATTAACCAACTTATACTCTCTCAACTCTCCCTACCCTTTAGCTAAAATCAAAAAAAAACAATTAATATAGCTTAATTACTGAAATATTTAGATTTTGTGCAATACTCAAAGCAATATAAATTTATTCGGATACATTTTAGTGAATTCCACCTTAAGTAAACTCAGAGTTAAATCTAAATTATTAATACTCATTATTTCTTCATTCATCGCATTAAGCGCCATGATGATTTTATCTTTAAATACTTTAAACCAGAACTTGTTAAAAGATAGATATACCAAAACAGTTCATTTAACAGAATCAGCAACTGATGTGGTTAAATACTTTTATCAACAATCTCAAGATGGCAATTTATCTGAGGAAGTCGCTAAGTCTCATGCATTAGCCGCTTTAAGAACAATGCATTACGGCGCCAAAGAATACTTTTGGGTCAACTCACTCGATTATATTATGCTTACGCACCCTACCGAAAAACTCGTTGGCCAAGATATAAAAAACATTACGGATCCTAATGGCTTTCGTTTCTTCGAAGAAATGGTACGTATTGCAAAAGCGGAAGGAGAAGGCTTTGTTAGTTATCAATGGAACAGAGCTGGTAGCACTAAAAATATAGATAAAATCTCTTATGTTAAGTCATTTAAGCCTTGGGGTTGGATGATAGGAACAGGGATCTACTTAGATGATACCAAAGCAATATTTTGGGAGAGCGCCTTAGATCTCACCATGAAAGTATCAATATTTTTCTTATTCACAATTTGGCTGTCATATAAGGTTAGCAAAAACATATACAAACCTTTGAATGATATGCGAGATTTAATGATAGAAATAAATAAGACCAATGATCTTACTTCAACACTTAAAGTCGAAGGTAAAGATGAGCTTGCTGAAATTAGCAACGCCTTTAATGAAATGCTTCTAAACTTTAGAAATGTATTATTAAAAATATCAGCCTCGTCTTGCAGTTTAGCAACACAAGCAGAAGAACTGTCGGCAGTAACTGCACAAATCAACCACGGTATGCATAGTCAACATAATGATATTGTGACTGCTGACTCTGCCTCTAATGACATGGTAATAGCCATTAGAGAAGTTGCCGAAAATACTCATATAACATTAGATGCAACCAAAAAAGCAACAGAAAACACGAATCACTGTGCTGTTATTATCGACAAAAACATTACTTCAAGTTACGAACTAAACCAGAGTATTCAGGAGTCTTTCAAAGAGGTATCACAATTGAAAGATGCTAGCACAAATATAGGTGAAATTGTATCGACAATCCAAGGCATAGCTGAACAAACCAATTTACTCGCCTTAAATGCTGCTATAGAAGCTGCCCGAGCAGGTGAACAAGGCAGAGGTTTTGCTGTGGTTGCTGATGAAGTAAGAACCTTGGCAAGTAGAACTCAAGAGTCTACTGCAAATATAACATCGGTAATTGAGGTTTTACAATTAGGTGTAGAAAAAGTAGTAAACAACATGGAACACTTTCAAGAGCAAACAAAAAACAGTGTTATCTTAACAAAAGAAGCAGGTAGTTTAGTTCAAGACATGCAAACAAAGATGCTTGAAGTAACAGATTTAAATATCATGGTCAGTGCTGCAACAGAAGAACAAAGTGCAACAACTCAACAAGTAAAAGACATTATCAACAAGATTAATATGATGACAGAGCAAACTACTACAAGTGCATCGCACACCGCTCAAACAAGTGAAAGCTTGGCAGAGTTTGCAGTTGAACTGAATGACTTAGTCGCTTCTTTCAAAATATAAAATTTAAGTATATAAATAAGTTAAGCAGCCATATAAATAGATCTGATATGGCTGTTTAACCTCAATTCTGTTAAAAAAAACCTAACCTATTGATTCATAATCTCAATTCAATTAGTCTTTCACTGTTACTGCCAGTACTCAAGATAATAAAAATAACGTAACATGAGTTACAAAAATCATTTAGGAAAAGAAATGGAAATTACTGACCCCCAGCAAGATGTTGTAAAAAAAGAACCTTGGGAATTTGGTGGTTGGCTTTTTTTACTTGGTTTTGGCATTACTATTTCACCTTTTAGATTACTCACCGATCTTTTAAATATTTATCCTGTTATGTTTTCAGATGGAACAATGGAAGACATAATAGAAAGCGCATCTTTAGCATTTATTTCTTTAGTCGCTGGTGAGCTTATAGCAAATATTATTTTTGTGATCTTATCTATTACCTTAATTATTTTATTTTTCAAAAAGAAATCAATATTTCCTAAATGGTATTTAATTACCGCGATAGCGACATTTTTTTTCATTTGTATTGATAACTTAATAATCAGCTTTTTGTTCCCTGAAATTGAGTTTATGACAATAGATACTATTCAAGCTATAGCCAGTGGCGCTTTCGCATTATGTATTTGGTCGCCTTATTTATTTATATCTGAAAGATCAAAGCATACCTTTATTCTTTAGTTGATTAGATATTTACTAACTCCCACATATAAAAGCGTTAAACGAACAAAACTTGATGAAAAAGCGTTAATTAAAGAAGTCACAGAGTAATTACAGTAAAAAACCGTTCAATTGAATACGCAGATACCTTTTAAACTGGCTTTGATGGTGAATTACCCTTTGATGCTAATATAAAAAAACTTAATTAGTTAAGGGTTAAAGAAAAATCATTATATTCATCCACATCAATTACAGTCATAAGTAATTGAAAAGAAATATATTTTATTATAAATCAACATATGGAGTTACAAAATGGATTTTAGATTACTTATTGTTATATTTTCATGTCTAATTATTCTTTCTGGATGTCAGTCCATCGACAGAATTAGCAAAACACAAACATCCTTAGCGCTTGAAGAGTTCAATGGCATTAAAAAGTTTCAGAAAGGTGATTACGCTGAGTCTTTTAAGTTATTAAAAACACCCGCTACTTGGGGTTATAAAAGTGCTCAATATACAATTGCATTTATGTTTTTAAAAGGATATCACGTTGAGCAGTCTACATTGTTAGGAATGGGCTGGCTTGGAGTAGCTATTGAAGAAGAAAATGACGAATGGTCTGAACAATATAAGGCACTTTATGATTCAGTCTCACCGGAAATGCAAAAGAAAATAGACAAGATAGTTGAAGAGTATATACGTAGATATGGTATGAAAGCTCAAAATATTACCTGTAGTAAAACATCAACGATTAAATCAAGAGTCGTTAAACATATTTGTTTTTCATCTCCTGACACTGTAAGTACTATTTACGATATTGACTTAGTCGAGTAGCGATTTACTTTTTGCGAGTTTAGCTCTTAGCTAATCTCGCTTTTGAAACCGTTTATAATACGGGTAAAAGAATAGAAATAGCCCCGTTAACGAGATCAACAACAACGTGATTGCTACAGGTAAACTTAACCATAAATTCGCATTCTTTTGCCAATAAGTGCCATCGTGTATTTGCTCAATAGTGTCTGAACGACGATAAGCTACGTGAAGTATTTCAGCCGTTTCAGAGTCGAGTTGAATTTCCCATTGTGAGTTTGTACGTATTTTAATAATACCTTTTGACGGCCTAACATCTAAACGATCGATAGAATCCCACGAATCTACCTGCGCCTCTTCAACACTTTTAGCTTGTTCTAAAATCACATCAAACGAAATGCTAGGAACATTACTCACTCCACTTTGACTGGCAGGTTGTAGGTAACTAAATTCTTTTTTAACCAACAACAAAATACCCGTCACTATAATAATAAGTACAGGTATCGCAACAATAATACTGGCCCATTTATGGGTGCTTCTATTTACTTTTCTAAAAGACATATTGGTTTAACTTACTCTTTTTATTTTCAACAATTTTTATAAATGACCATTCTCTACAATAAACATTAACCTTGGCGCTAATAAAACCATGTAAACGTTAGATTGATCGCTCGTTTTTGTTGAAATGGAGCGTCTTCATCGGAAGAAGCTTTATAATTTTCATTCATCAAATTTAATACCGACAAAGCTACTTCACTCTGCTTATTAAATTTAAAACTCGCGGTGGTATTCCATATTAATGCTTTTGATAATTCTAATTCTGAAGGACCAAAGCGATTACGCGTAAATCGGTAGGTCATATTATTAATAATAGAGAAATCTTCTACCCCCCTAACTTCAGGAGACCATTGAAATAACCATTTAATTGCAGCGGGTAGTCCATCATCCACTGTTTCGTTATTTTGATTTTTACCTTGCTGCCATTGCAAGCCAAGCGAAGAATTGAACTGTTGTGATGCTTGCCATGTCGCTAGCAACTCAACGCCTTTAATAGTAACTTTTTCTGAGTTCTTATAACCCGTTATATCTTCACTATTGCCATTGCCATCATCAACACTTAACGTTAAACGCTCGATGTAGTTTTCAATATCATATAGGTAAGTATTAATTTTAGCTTCAATAGTTGACGAAAATTGATGAGTTAGCGACAGCTGATATCCCATACTCTTTTCAGACAATAAATCAGGATTACCTTGAGTATTACCTCTTGGCGTTTCACCAGAAAATAACAATTCGCTTACAGTAGGAAACCTAAACGACGAAGCTATTTCAGCAGAAATTTGTGTGTTATTTTCAAAAACATATTGCGCATTCAAAGACGCTGAAAAAGCATCCTTATTAACCGATAAGTTATTTAGCGATACTCGACTTGTTGGTATAGCTGATTGCTCATCTAAGTTGTTGTCATTGTCTTGTTTTACAGAAACCGTATCGTAACGTGCGCCAGCATTTATCGTTAAAGCATTTATGTACCAGTGTTGGTTGATGTAAACACCAATATTGCGCTCATCGGCATCAACTGATGTGTTAAGCCATAAAAAATCGTTATCTGCATCAAACTCTTGCTCAGTTATTTTGATATTTTGTCGTTCATTCCATTCAACACCAAACAAAGTTTGCTCTAACGCATAAGTTGCCAAAGCACCAAAGGTATGTGATGAATAATCAGTGAAGTTACGTCGGCTAGTATCACCATCGCTGAGCCGAACAATATCTGTTTGCCAATCTTGTTTATGCTGGAAGAATTGCAGTTTCCATGTATCGTCTTGATCTGAAAACTGAATTTGACTCAGTAAATGATCATCTTCAGGGTAATCACTTATTCTATCTTCTGGAAAGGTAGATGAACTTTTACCAATGTTTACGCCATTACTGTAAATAAGCGAGGCATTAATATCGATATTTCTCCAGATAAAGTCAGTGTTCATGCTTAAACTAGTTTGTTCAAACTGGCTAAACAACGGTGTGTTATCAGCTGAATAAGTCGCTTTAGCTTTACGATGTACGCCACCTATATTTATGCTGCTATCGCTACTTGTTCTATTGCTATATTGAGCAAAAACACTTTGCCTAGTTAAGCCATCAAAATCATCTGTTGGCTGAAGCTTAACACCAATAAAGTTGTCGTTACCCAATGTTGATAAACTAACAACACCGCCCATAGCCCCCGAACCATACAAAGATGAGCTTGGTCCTTTTTGTATATAAACACTGTTAATTAACTCGGTGGGAATAAAAGAGACAGAATTTCCGGCCCTACGATCAGTAATAATAGGAATACCGTTTACTTCAGTTTTAATACGATCTCGACTAAAGCCGCGCATATTATAACTTTGTAACAGCCCACCTTGCCCATTTAGTTCAACCCCCACCGCTTGTGTTAATACATCACCTATAGTGCGATCTAGGCTTACACTGTCTTGTAAAAACATAAGCGTATTGTCTGAAGTAAATACATCGTCAATAGATGATAAACGGCTATTGTTGTATATCGACAATACTTCTAAATCCTTAGAAAAGTTTTCTAAAGGGGCTTCATCAAATGCATGCACTACCGGTGAAACAGTTATCAGTAGAGTTAATGCTAATAAAGTTAATTTAATAATATTGATTCCAAACAAGCTTATGAAAGATATTACACACTTGTTAAACGATGAAATTTTTACAGCATTCATAATTAAAAATGATCACACAAGAATAAAAAAACAGAAGGTTACAAGTGGATAACGACAAACTGACTGCCATTATTTTCACTAAACGTTGAGCCTGCAGTTGAGGTATAGATTGAAGTTGAAAATTGCGTTAAGTTCTTTTCTGCAGGACCTTTTAACACTTCACCATCGGCCGCAAATTTAGCGCCATGACAAGGGCAAACAAAACCCGCTTGCGTATCGTTAATCTTTTCACTCGCTACCGCACAGCCCATGTGTGTGCATTTAAGTAACACAGCTACATAGTTATCATCTTCTAGCTGAGTAACACCTATTGCGCTATTTTCATAAGCAACATTGATTGTTTTTTTTAAGCCAAACTCAGCTAACGGTACGTAAATATCATTATCTTTTCGCATACCTTGAACCAGCACTTGCGTAGACTTACAGCCTGATAAAACACTGGTTCCAATAGCGCTTGCAACACAAATTGTTTTTATGAATTTTCTTCTACGCATCAGATTGACTCTTTACATGACTTTGACGACGAACACGTTTTTGTACATCTTTAGTTTTTCTTTTATAACGAGAAATACGTGCTTTTTTGATATGGAGTAACAAGATAGCTGGCAGCAGTATTCCTACTATGGCATGACCATTACCCAACCATTCATGCCAATCTTCACTCACTAAATAATACAAAACATAAGCACTAACAATTGAAAGGCTTGTCGCTATTAAAATAAAGAGACCTGATTTTCGAGCTCTTTTAGATGACCAAGTTTTAGGGATATGAGAAGCAAAAATAGCCCCTAAACTCATCATCATAACGAAAGCTGAAAAGCCATGTATTTGTAGCATAGGGTATTGTAAAAAATGAGATTCAGGACCAAAGTCCCCTTCTACCATAAAGAAGCGTCGAAACACCCAAAAAGCAACACCGGTAACCAAACTGAGTCCTAAAACACAGTAGAAAAAATAACGGTAACGCTTGCTAATGGTAAGTGAGATGTTTGACATAAAGGTACTTATTAATTGTTATAAATACTAAAACTTATGATAATTTAAGTGTTTAGTAATAAAGCTTAACAAAACCTAAACGATTAATTTTTATCGCTTGGGCATTATAATATTTGGCTAACTGACGTCTTTGCGCACGAGACGACAAAATCATGGCTTTAGTTAACGCATCTGACAACATAACATCAGCAGAAAACACCGACATACTGCCTTTAAATTTAATATGTTTACCCGTTAATGGGTTCACAAAAGCAGACTTTTTGTCACGAAGGTAATTACCTGAAGTCGCTAACGCTCTGTTCTGCATTTTAACTGTTCTTAAGGCGCTTCCACGTTTATTGTACTTAACGGCTACTTCTTCATTTTTCCATTGGTTTATCGCTAAATCGCCGCCAGCATTAATACGACAAAAAATATGCTCCGGTACTTTTTTCAAAGCACAATCAACAGCGTAACCTTTAGCAATACCACCTAAATCTATACACAATGGCTTTGTAATTGTAACTTCACCATCTTTGCAAGTGATGTGACAGCTATTGCCTAAACTCAATGTGCAATGTCTGTTTACCAAGGTTAAAGCTAAGTGATTAGGTAACTGCTCATTTAAAATTAAACTCGGTGCCACCGTTATATCGTATAGCCCACGAGTAAATTGATTTAGCTGGAGTGCTAAAGATAAAACTTTATTTAAATCTTCAGAAACAGTTAGCGTTAATGGTTTTTCATCATCCTCTGCTCTGTTAGCTAAATCTAATGCCTGCCTGTTTAACGCTGAAATTTCACTAAGTTCGCTATGAAAACTAAACAAGTTATGAATGCGTTCAATTTCATCAAAAAGGCTATTAGACAAAGCGATAAGTTCATCGTCATCTACAGCTCCTTTTAATTCAATTTCAACAAAGGTTCCGAGTAAGGTTTTACAGCGTTCTAAAGTATTTATTTTCACAGTAGGCTAAGCACTTGCTTCCATGTTTCGTTTAAACGATTAATTCCATCCGTCACGTGACGGCAAGACAGTGTAGCACCAGATATATTTTTAATCTGTTTATCTAACTTTAAAAACTCACTGCTATTTTTACCATGGAATTGTGCACGCCATTTAGGATGCATAATTTGGCTACCATAGCTTTCTCGGTAAGTAAGCACTTCAATGCCCGTTACATTTCCTTCTTTAGAAATTGAAACGGCAAGATCTATGTTTTCATGTTTACCAATAACTTGATCAACAATAAACCAGTCATTATCTTCTGTGCGCCAGGCTTTTACCCAATCATGACGAACGCGAATATCAACAGCATCTTCAATACTTTCCATTTGCTCTTCAGTTAACGTGATAGGAACAAGTGTTAATTTTTGCTCTGGATATAATATTTTTTGTGCTTGTTCAATAGTTAAAAAAGTTTTAGAAAAAGCTACTTTAGGTGCTAAAACTAAACCAGAAAGACCTAACAATGTGTTTTTAATAAAGTTTCTACGTTTCATAATTCTTATGGTTTTCCTAAATTTTCAAGGCTTTAACAAAGCATTAAGGCTCGTGATTTCTCACAAGCCTTAAATAGTCTGCATCATTACTTAATACCAAGCAGGTATAACTAACGATATTACATATTTTTAATAATTAACGATTAAAATTCATAACCGTAAGTTAAACCAATATGTAGTTTTTCGTGCTCATCCCAGTTTCTGCCGTTACGTACATCAGCATGTTCTGAACCACCACCACTAATTTGCCATAATGCACCACCAGTAACCCACCATTTTTGCTCAGCATAATGAACAGATGGACCAAAGTAGTTACCATTTTGATGTTGGCTACCAATTCTAAAATCAGTTAAATCAAAGTTACTTTTTTGTAAGCCAATAGTGTAACCATCTTCATCAAAACCTTCATCAAAGTTACCCGCTTCTGCTTTGTCTTGTGGGTTTAAGTAATCAGACTGATGTCTAAACTCTAAACCAACAAACCATTTTGGCGCAACGCGATATGAAATACCTGCAGAAATATCAATCGCTAGCTCGTCTTCTACCACGGTACCTGCTTTTCTGCGTTCAAATTCAGTTTTAATGTTTAACACAGTAATTAATGTGTTATCTAAGTAATCTTTTTGAAGAAATACAAAACCAACAAATGAATCTTGGTCAATATCACCACCGTCTAAACGGTATTTGTCACGACGTTCGTAGCTTGCACCAACAGATAAACCAATAACATCTTTGTATGGGCTTAAAATGTTGTATTTCATTGATAGTTCATAACCAGCAAACTGAGTTTTTTTGAATTTACCCGTTCCGTCGCCAGCTTCACACATTGGACAAGGACCGCCTTCAGCTTCAGAACCCACATCATAGTCGTGTCTAAAAATAATAGCTTCAGCTGCAATTGTAAATTTATCTGTTACACCGTATTCAATTTCAGGGTGAATATCGTGGAATGTATAATGATCACCCGCATTTTTATCTAAGCGGATAGTATCTTGTAATTTAAATTCAAAACTACCTTGAGGGCGTGTATCGGTGCCTTTTGCGTAAACCCACAAGTTTTCACCTGCAATAGCAGAAGTAGCGAAAATACTAAATACTGCTCCTAAAATTGCTTTAGAAGCAAAGTTTGATACCTTGTTTTTCATGTTTTAATTAACCTTGTTTTTTATTTTGAATTTAAAATAATTCATACAACTTTATTTTTATGGCGATATTGTAACAATATATTGATAAATCACAAGTGAGAATCATTCTTATTATGTTTACTGTTAAGTACAATTTGTTCTAAGCTAATGCCTTAAATTGAATTTTTCGTATGAGCTTATGAGTATTTGATAGGTTTGCGGAAACGATCTTAGCACTTGAATTCATAATTCATGCTTTGGATTATATTTTAGTTTAAACAGAAGTTATCGCCGAATTAATTACACAATTGTGTGGTGAGCTACTGCTTAAACACCATAAGAACAGGGCCTATGATTTGATGCTTATCTACAGGGCCTATTCTTTCAACGGTCATACTTGATGAGTTTTCACCTTTACTCCAAATAAAACCGTATCGATCAATTAACGCAACAGTTTTAATAATAAGCCCCAGAGTTTGATGCTTTATTAAAATAGTTTGATCTGGCTTTATTCGCCAAAAGTGTAGCCACTGATTTACCAACACATAACTATTTTGAGGGATTTTAGGGAACATACTGTGCCCTTGTACTTTTAATATTTTGAATCCTAAGAAGGTCATCTCATTATCCTCCAAAGCTTTTATCAGTATTTTGTAAACCTTCATAGAGATCTTCTTGCTTAGCCGCTACAGTGACAAAACTTAGTTTCTCATCTAATAATTTCAACAACTTATAAAACATAACAGACCTCCATTTAAATACTTAAAAAATAATATTGAGTAATGCTCTTCTTTGATAACTTCAAATATTGCTGTTTTCTATCTGAATTAAAATTAATGCACCACTTGGCTGTGCTTTTCCAAATGCTCACCAAATGAACCTTTTAAACTATTTATAAATTTCTGACACTCTTCACAAATAGGGTTTCTTTTTGTATAAGCCATTATCGGTGTAAAAGTCAGGCTTAACGCATTAATTGCAATAACCTTTAAATCTTCCGATGTGCCAAGATCTTTGGTTAAACTGAGTAATTTATAATGCGGAATAAGTAAGTATTGAAGCCCTAACTGGCTATCACCAGTTGATTCACATAAATAAGCTAAATTATGCAAAGCAGTGATCCATGCCATTAATAAATTGCTATTAGTTTCGTCTAACGACCATAAGAACTCTAAATGCGACTCAGCTTCTTTATAATAATATTCAGCTTGCTGCCAATCTTGATTGTTGTAACACTGATTACCAAAAGTTAATAAGCGTTGCCAAAGTACAGGTTCAGAATCAGTTTTATTATTCGCTAACATCAATTTTCCTTATATAAACTTTTCATTAGTAAAAGCTAAGAACTTTTACTTGTAACCTAGTAGTAGACTATTGGTCTCATCCTTTAACATAGCCCTAAACACACCTAAATAATAATCATTATCATTTAGATGTGCAACATATACTTTGCTTTTAATTTGTTTTTAACTTTCATTTATAAATGAGGATGATTACTTGGCTGAATCGGCGTTTAAACGCGACTGGCTAAAATTGGATATAACCAAAATTTGAAGATGAGTTTTTTAAAATAGATACGTGTTATTTCAGCAGCAAAAAACAACTGCTTTTGATTGATTTATCATTAGGCTTGTTTATACACATTATTTATACACATCAGGCTGATGCAATTCCATAAAAGATTCTGGAGAGCTTAAAGCTTTAAAACCAAACTGTTGGTAAAGACCATGTGCATCACTTGTAGCAAGTGCCATACGTCTAATTCCTTGTAAATCGGGGTGTGCAACAATCACCTGCATGAGTAATTTACTTAAACCTTTACCTCTATGCTCTTCTAATACGAAAACATCTGCTAAATAGGCAAATGTAGCTGAATCAGTAACCATACGAGCAAAAGCTACTTGCTTATCGCATTCAGTAAAAACACCAAAACATAAAGAGTTAGTTATAGCTTTTTCCATTGTCTTTAATGGAATACCTTTAGCCCAATAAGAATTAGCTATAAAACCATGTATTACACCTAAATCCATATCTTTTATAATTGAACTCGTTTTGTAACCTGAAACCAATGCGAACTCCTTAAAAAGTATACAGCTCATATTAATGGGCTAAAATTGTTAATAACAAGTAATGGCCGAGTGAATTGTTCGTTTAAGGTATTGGTGCTAAAAACTTATAACTAATACCAATTGAATATCCTTTGTATTATGGGAATATTCAATTGTAATAAATTTAAAGCGAGTTTTTCATTTGTTTCTATATACGTGTTACAAATCCCATAACCAACCAATTTGTATCATTAGCTGAGGATTAGAGTAAGTACCCGAGCCAAATGTTAATCCTGGTTCCAGAAAAAAACCTCCATTTTTAAAGGTGGTAGATACACCGACATAGCTCCATCTGTTATTTTCATATCTATTTTTTTCCATATGAAGATAACCTGTTATAACTTGTGCTGAATGAAAAAAAGAGTCCTTATTCTGATAAAAGCTATATCCAACTTCAATACCGCTTGCTCTATCGCCCCAGTAACCACCCGATAACTGCAAAGGTAAACCGAATTTATCACTCTTAATAACGAAATTAGCAAATGCTGGAGTACCTAAAGAAACACCAAAAGTAGTTGATTCGTTGGCTAAGGTTGGCAAGCAACTTAAAGTTAAAAGCGTAACCGTTGTTTTTATAAATTGTTGAAACATCATATTTCCTTATAGATGATTAGTATGTATTGAGTCTGTAGAATGACTCGTTGAACATGAACTACCCTAAAACTCGAGTAGCAAATGCATTATATATCGAATTAATACTCCAAAGCACGATATAGAAGATCAAAAAATAGTGACTTTTGCCTAAATAGTTATTCTAAAGCCAATAGTAATATCAGAGCGTTGGTGAACAAATACAGTTTATAACCAATCTGTCTATCTATAAGAGCGAAAAACAAAGGCTCACCGCTCTAAAAATATACAGTGGAAAGTAAATTTAAAGATCACCATGTTTAGTCATTTCATTTTTTTTTGGTTGTTTTACGTACTTAATTAATATTGTTTTTATGTTTGTTTCAATAAGTGAAATTCGTTAGTTATTTGTGCTAATAATACGATTTTTTCCCTGCTGTTTAGCTTTATAAAGGTTCTTATCAGCTAAATCTAATAAGTCATTCGCAGAGCTATCTTTATTGGGGATAGCACTAGCCACTCCAATACTCATAGTGACGTTATCTGACACCGTAGACTTTATATGGGGAATATTTTCATATTTTAATCTTTGCATAAACAGGTTTAATTCATCAACACATTGAGCCGCAAGCGTTTCGGGTAATATCATTGCAAATTCTTCACCACCTATTCGAGCAGCCAAGTCTGCAGGACGGCTAAAACATTTCCCCCACAGAGCTGCAATCGCTCTAAGGCAATGGTCACCTTTTTGGTGACCATACTGATCGTTATATTGCTTGAAAAAATCTAGATCACCAATCACTAATGTCAGAGGTTTTTTACTACGTTCACAGCGCTTCCATTCAATATTTAAAGCATCATCAAATTTTCTTCTATTGGCTAATGTAGTCAGAGGATCCTGATTAGACAATTGTAATAATTCTAAATTCTTTTGGCGTAATTGTTGGTCTTGCATTTCGTAACGATGAAGTTCTTCAAGTAATTTTTTTCTTGGTTCGGTCATCAAGTTTTGAAGCTGTATGGGAGATTTTAAAAATCGCACTAAATGTCGTTTAAATACCCAGTAAAAAATCAACATAGGAAAACTATAGCTTAAAGCTAGTATCAATTTACCGGTTACATTATCCATGATGATATTGCTTAGGTTTTCATCAAAACCAATGGCAATAAGAGGAAAGAGCATGCCATCAAGACATGAAATAACGATAAATGCAGCTGTATAAATAATGGCAAGAAAAGAAATATTAAAGATAACTTTACGAATTTGAATAAACAAAAATAGTAAGATTAATAACTCTAAAAGAATTAATCCTCCGCCTATTAATAGCATTGAAAAAGACGTCTGAAATATATCTACCGAAATATTAAGATGATTAATAACCACGTCTGAATCCAGTAACAAACTGTAAAGTTTAAAACTAAGATAAGTAAGCGTATTCACCAATAAAACTAGCTTCATTACATTATTGATAACACTGACGTTACGTTCAATTATGATCAGCATGGTAATACTCATCATAAAAGCACCAAAAGCAATACTTCCGCCTGAAATAACGATATTTTCGCTTAAGTTAAATGAATAAATACTACCGAGCAAGCCACCTAAAACTAATACAGCACTGATATATACATAAAATAAGATCGTGCGTGATTTAGGTTTTACAGTGGTTAATAACAGAGGGAAAATTGAATATATAGCAACGTTAAGTAAAAAAGCACTTAGAACATTCATGATCTATTTCTTATTATTAGTTATTGTTTTTATGATAGATTGAAATATACATCACTACTGTAGAGTATTGTATAGCTTAAATGAGGCTATTACATAAGGTTCATTAGAAAATAATCCTAATTTTCTTCAGATTGAACAAGCTATCCTTTGTATTCCAATCAACAAACTTTAAAAAGTTTACAGAATTACAATGGGCCGCTACATGATTTGAAACCTGTTTGGGGTGATAATTATTTGGCTAATGTTCGCAGTATATCTATGTTCACAATATATCTACTATAATTGAAAGCTAACGAGACTGCAGAATTACTCGTTTTTTATTAATTACTCCGTTAAATATGAGTACTAAATGCATTACCTATATCACAGTAACACTCAACAGCGTGATATGAGAACTCAAAAAGTTCGTAGTTTTAACTAAATTAGTTATTGAACAGTCACAACATCCGCATAAGCTGCGAAACATATTAGACGCTTTTTTGTGTCATTTTCTTTTAAGCAAAAAATCGGACAATGTGAAACGTTAGATTTGATGCGTCTTGTTAGGTTTTTTCTTCTGCTACAGATAACGACAAACTTTCCAATTCTTTTTGTATTTCAACATTAATAGTACCTATAAGTTCACGTATCGAAACCAAATCATTCTTATCGAAACGCATAGGTGGTAAAACTTCCGTAGCTGTTGGTTTGTTTTTAAATATTATAGGTTTTATTTTTCTAGCTGAAACATCACTATGTGCATAAACATCATTTCGAAGATCAAGAAGACGCTGATGGAATATTTTCTGCTCTTGAGTTAATACCCTTAGCATTTTTTTTGGAAATTTCGGCCATCCCCTACATTCAGTGAAAGGGCGACAATATGAAACTACCAACGATGTCACGTACGCACTTTGATGCAAATAACTTTGCCAATCGGTTTCCCAGGGTTCAAAGTGCCAACCTTGGTCTAATAAATTGCCAGCAAAGAACGCTGATTTTCTTAAATCTTGTAAAGCTACATGAAGCAGCCCGTACTTCTGATACGAATTATCTTTACTATTCGAGTGCATACTTTATTAAAAACCTAACGCCCATATTAACGGGCTAAGTAAAGCTTGCCAAAATAGCGAGGGACGAGCACGGCAAGCTGTACGTGTCCCAGTTGAATTGCCTTATAGTTGCTCCGTTCCATTAATTAATCAGTTTACCTCACTCATTAATAGGTGGAATATGCTTCTGTTGCTT
>NZ_JAUPEC010000034.1 GCF_030551755.1 Pseudocolwellia sp. AS88 | reverse complement strand
TAAAATATAAAACGCCCAATGAAGTACATCAGGCGTTTTAATTAAATGACTGTCAACCTATATTAGGACGGGTCAAAACTTTGAAGAATAGATTAGTTACGCTTGTTGCTCTCTTGCTATTGCACGGTAAGCAATGTCAGTTCTGAATTGAACATCTTTCCACGAGATTTGATTTAACAACGTGTAAGCTTTCTCTTGTGCTTCAGTTACTGTATTACCTAAAGCAGTTGCACATAATACACGTCCACCATTAGTTACTACATTACCATCAACTAAAGATGTGCCTGCATGAAAAGTTTTTGCATCGTCAGCTTTATTAACCTCTAAACCTGAGATCACATCACCTTTATTATAACTTTCTGGATATCCACCTGCGGCAAGAACAACACCTACAGCCGCTCGTTCATCAAAAGAAATTGTGGCTGTATCAAGCTTGGCATTACAAGCTAATAAACAAAGTTCTGCTAGATCGGATTGTAAACGCATCATAATTGGTTGTGTTTCTGGATCTCCAAAACGACAATTATATTCAATGACTTTAGGCGTACCATCTGCATCAATCATTAATCCAGCATATAAGAAGCCAGTGTAAGGTGCACCTTCATTAGCCATACCTTCTACTGTTGGGTATATAACTTCATTCATAATTCGATCATGAATTTCAGGTGTTACTACTGGAGCTGGAGAATATGCCCCCATACCACCAGTGTTTGGACCTTTATCTTCATTATATGCACGTTTATGATCTTGACTTGTAGCAAATGGTAATACATTTTTGCCATCTACCATTACGATGAAGCTTGCCTCTTCACCTTCTAAAAATTCTTCAATAACTACTCGATGACCTGCATCACCAAAAGCATTGCCTGCTAACATATCTTCAATAGCATCTTCAGCTTCTTTTAATGTTAAGGCAACAATTACACCTTTACCTGCCGCTAAACCATCAGCTTTAACAACAATAGGTGCGCCCTGCTCTCTAACATAAGCAAGAGCTGGTTCAATTTCTGTAAAATTTTGATAATAACCTGTAGGAATATTATTGCGAGCAAGGAAGTCTTTAGTAAATGCTTTAGAACCTTCTAATTGCGCAGCTTTTGCACTAGGTCCAAAAATGGCAAGTCCTTCAGCTTGAAAAGCATCAACAACACCATCGACTAGTGGTTGTTCAGGCCCTACAATAGTCAGTTCAATTTTATTCGTTTTAGCAAAAGCAACTAAACCAGTAATGTCGTCAGAAGATATATCTATATTTTCTACTTTATCTTCAGTTGATGTACCTGCATTACCTGGAGCGACGAATACTTTTTCAATATTTGTTGATTGTGCAATTTTCCACGCAAGTGCATGTTCACGACCACCACTACCTATAACTAAAACGTTCATTTACTATTGTTTCCTGTGTTTTAAAATAATTAACGTATATAGCGCTGTTTGTTAACAACGCTATATAAAAGCGTTAGTTTATTTTATAAATTTTAAAGTCATGCGATCACTTTCGCCAATCGCTAAATATTTTGCTTTATCTTCGTCACCTAATCTTAATACTGGTGGTAAAGTCCAAACACCTCTAGGATGATCAGCTGTATCATTTGGATTTGCATTAATATCGCTTGTTTCAACCAGAGTAAAACCTGCTTCTAAAGCTAATTTTACAGCTAATGCTTCAGGGAAGTAACCACTATTAATGTTTTCTTCAAAGTTTTGACTTTCAGGCATACGATGTTCAACTACACCTAATACACCACCTTTTTTCAAAGCTGTGTAAGCATCTTTGAATACTTGTAATGTTCCATCTTCTTTCCAGTTATGTAAATTACGGAAAGTTAGTACTAAGTCAGCCGTGCCTTTTGGTGCTAGTGCGCTTTCTTGTCTAGGCACAAAGTCGGTTAACTCAACTTCACTATACATTTCATTGCTTGCTAACATTTTAACTAATTTCTTACGAGAGTTACTAAAATAGTTATCTTCACCTGTATCTGGGTAATGAGCTCCATAAAGCTTACCTTTACCTTTTACAGCTGGAGCTAATATTTCTGTATACCATCCGCCACCAGGAGTAATTTCAACAACTGTCATAGATGAATCAAAGCCAAAAAATTCTAATGTTTCTTTTGGATGACGGTAAACGTCTCGTGCTTTGTTTTTATCTGAACGTTGATCACTAGCAATGGCTTGATCTAATTGAGAAGGTTCTTGAATAGGTGCCGCACAAGCAGTTAATAAGCTTGCCGATACGATTGAGGCAGTAAGTAATTTTATCAGTGTAGTCATTGTGATCTCCGTTAACTAACGAGAATTAATTTTAAAAAATCAGTTATAGCAGACTTAATGTATATGAGTAATATAACAAACGCTAACTTGTTGATTTAAATTAGCATTTAAACTTTATAAAATTGTAATGAAATATATCAGATAATTGTTTACGAAGTTAATCTTTATATGAAAATTAACTTCGCAAACAAAGCAGTATTAATGATTATATTAATACTGCTTTATAGAGAAGTAATTAAGGCTTAATGTCTAAAGTGACGCATACCTGTAAATACCATAGCAATACCATGTTCGTCTGCTGCTGCGATAACTTCGTCATCACGCATAGAACCACCTGGTTGAATTACCGCTGTAATACCTGCTTCTGCAGCTGCATCTAAACCATCACGGAATGGGAAGAATGCATCTGACGCCATTACTGAACCTTTAACTTCTAGATTCTCATCAGCCGCTTTTATACCTGCAACTTTTGCAGAATAAACACGACTCATTTGGCCAGCGCCAACACCAATAGTTGAGCTGTTTTTAACGTAAACAATCGCATTAGATTTAACGAACTTGGCTACTTTCCAGCAAAATTGTAGATCGCGCATTTCGTCTTCAGTTGGCTGACGCTTAGTCACAACTTTTAAATCGCTAGCCGCTACACTGCCTTGATCTCTATCTTGAACTAACAAGCCACCATTAACACGTTTGTAATCAACACCTGTAGTTTTAGTATCCCATTGACCACATTCTAATAAACGAACATTAGGTTTAGCTGCAACAATTTGAGCTGCTGCATCAGAAATACTTGGTGCGATAATAACTTCAACAAATTGGCGAGAAACAATAGCTTCTGCTGTATCTGCATCTAATTCACGGTTAAATGCGATTATGCCACCAAAAGCTGAAGTAGGATCAGTAACATAAGCACCTTCATAAGCTGCTAGGATGTTATCACCAATTGCTACACCACAAGGGTTGGCATGTTTAACAATTACACACGCTGGCTCATCAAATTCTTTAACACATTCTAAAGCTGCATCTGTATCTGCAATATTATTGTATGAAAGAGCTTTACCTTGAATTTGGTTTGCTGTTGATACTGAAGCTTCTTCAGGATTAGCTTCTACATAAAAAGCTGCATCTTGATGTGAGTTTTCACCGTAGCGTAAATCTTGTTTCTTAATAAACTGACTATTTACAGTACGAGGGAATTTGTTACGGTTATCAAATGAAACATCTTTATCTTCAGAGTTGTATGCTGGTAACATTTTACCGAAGTAATTTGCGATCATTCCATCATAAGCTGCTGTATGTTCATAAGCGGCAATAGCTAAATCAAAACGTGTTTGATAAGTTAATGAATCGTTGTTTGCATCCATTTCAGCTAGCACACGAGCATAATCATGAGCGTTAACGACAATGGTTACGTCTTTATGATTTTTAGCTGCAGCACGAACCATAGTTGGTCCGCCAATATCAATATTTTCGATAGCGTTTTCTAAACTACAGTTCTCATCACTTACTGCGTCAGCAAAAGGGTAAAGGTTTACTACAACAATATCGATAGCGCTAATATCGTTCTCAGCCATAACTTCTTCATCAATTCCACGACGAGCTAAGATGCCGCCATGAACTTTTGGATGAAGTGTTTTAACACGTCCGTCCATGATTTCAGGATGACCCGTGTAATTTGAAACTTCAGTTACTTGGATACCATTATCTGCTAATAATTTTGCTGTTCCGCCTGTTGATAAAATATCAACACCTTTACCAGCTAAACTTCTAGCGAAATCTACAATACCTGTTTTGTCAGATACACTTAATAGTGCGCGCTTAATTGGGCGTGGAGTTTCCATTGCTGTTTTGTTTACCTTTAATTGAGTAACTATGTTAACAAGAACCACTCTAGTTACATGTTACTTAAAATAGAAAAATCGTTTAAAGTAAAATAAAAAAGCACCCGAGGGTGCTTTTTAGTGACAGGTTAAACCTGCCGTAATTCTTAGTTCATACCGTATTTTTTTAACTTCTTGCGTAAAGTACCACGGTTGATACCTAATAAGTTCGCAGCGCGTGTTTGGTTGCCACGAGTATACTGCATTACTTCTTCAAGCATTGGTGCTTCAATTTCCGATAGTACAAGGTCATACATATCATCTACATCATTACCATTTAACTGAGACAAATAGTTTTTGATAGCTATTTTAGCTTGAATACGTAAAGGCGATGCCTTTGTCTGAGTTTGTAAATCACCAGTAATAAATGGAGAGGAAATATTTTGTTCAAACATAAAGTTGAGACTCTTTCTAAGTTAAATTATCAAAATACAGATCTAATGATGTGAGCTGTTCATTTACAGACTCTAAACCATTAAAAATAGAACGAAACTGTTTATCTGGATCTCGCGTCTGCATATACCAAGATACGTGCTTACGAGCAAATCTTACGCCCATAAAGTCACCATAAAAATTGTGTAAATCCTTTACATGCCCAGTAATAACTGAACGTACCTCATCCAATGAGGGAGCCGACAAATGTTGACCCGTTGCCAAGAAATGATTAATTTCTCGAAAAATCCAAGGATTTCCTTGGGCACCACGACCAACCATTATTGCATCAGCATTAGTGTATTCTAGTACTTGCTTAGCTCTTTCAACTGTAGTGATATCACCATTAGCAACTACAGGAATAGAAATTGAAGCTTTAATTGCTTTAATGGTGTCGTATTCTGCTTCGCCTTTATAAAAGTCGTTGCGGGTACGGCCATGAACAGCTAATGATTGAATACCATTGTGTTCAGCAATTTGCGCTATTTCTATTCCATTGCGAGTATTTTCACACCAACCGGTGCGAATTTTAAGTGTTACTGGAATATCAACCGCTTGTACAACCGACTTAACAATCTGCTCTACTAGGCTTGGTTCTTTCAGTAACGCTGAACCCGCTAATTTTTTATTTACCTTTTTAGCTGGGCATCCCATATTAATATCAATAATTTGGGCGCCATTATCAGCATTAACTTTTGCTGCAAATGCTAATTCGTCTGGATCAGATCCTGCAATTTGCACAGACCGAATACCTGACTCATTATTACTTACCAGTCGGCGTTTAGACTTTTCTGTATCCCACACTTTAGGGTTTGCCGATACCATTTCTGATACTGCAAGCCCAGCACCCAATCGACAACAAAGCTGCCTAAAAGGTTGATCTGTAATTCCCGCCATTGGCGCTAAAATTACATTGTTTGGTAATTGGTATGGACCTATCTTCACACTGCTGTTTTTTTGAGCTACTCGTCAAAAGGGCGCTAAGTTTACGCGTTTTTTTTGCGATTGAAAAGGATATAAATTGAACAAAATTACTTTTTTTTTGTGTTTTTATTATTGACATTTTGTAAAGCACTGATGTGAGTAGTTTTCGTACAATATACAAACAAAAACTACCCACTAATTTATTTTATTTATGCTTAATTTTTTGTGCCCGATAAACGAACCCATTCTTCTTTCACTTGAACGGGGTCCATTTTGCACCATTTACCATAAATTTCTTGAAGTGTTTGTGCTTGATCTTCTAAAACACCAGACAATGCAAGTACACCTTTTTCAGCAACAAACTCGATAATAGTAGGAGCTAATTCTCGTAATGGGCCAGCTAAAATATTGGCCACTACAACATCAGCTTTAAAGGTAGGTTGATCGGCAGGTAAATATAATTCCAATCGATCTTCAACATTATTACGCTTGGCATTAGCTAAACTTGCTTGCAATGCTTGCGGGTCAATATCAATGCCTATCACTTTAGTTGCACCGAGTTTTAATGCAGCAAGTGATAAAATTCCAGAGCCACAACCAAAATCTACAACAGTTTTACCAACAAGATCTAAACCATCAAGCCAAGTTAAACATAAAGCAGTGGTTGGATGCGTGCCTGTACCAAATGCTAAACCAGGATCTAACATAACATTTACCGCATCAGGTTCAGGTACATCTCTCCAGCTTGGGCAAATCCATAAACGCTCACCAAATTTCATTGGGTGAAAGTTATCCATCCACTCTCTTTCCCAATCTTTATCTTCAAGTTGCTCAAGCTTATATTGCATCTCATTTCTGTCAGGATGAATACTTTTTAAATAACTAACAACTTTGTCCATGTCGTGGTTAGCTTCAAACAACCCCATAACCACCGTTTGATTCCAGTAAATCACTTCATCACCAGGTAGCGGCTCGTAAATAGGCGTGTCTTTCTCATCAATAAAAGTAACAGCTTGCGCGCCACTAGCACTTAACCAGTCGCTATATTTTTCAGCCGTTTCTTCATTTGCGTTTAATCTAAGCTGTACCCAAGGCATCTTAACTCTCAACTATTATTTAATTTACCATTTAACTATTGCGCATAGTTTAACACTCTCAGGTTAATACCAGTACCACATAAAGTAATAAAATATAATAAAGCAATCATTGTAATAAATAAGCTATCATTGTAATAAATAAGCTATCACGCCATCATTAGTTTACACCTAACATTTAAACTTCTATTAGCTAAAGCAACCTAAAGTAGACACATGAAATATTTCCCGATTTTTTTAGACGCTAAATACATCAACGCAGTTGTTATAGGGGGTGGTGATGTTGCCGCTCGTAAAATTGAGTTACTGCTAAAAACCACAACAAATATTACGGTGATGTCTGAGCAGTTATCTATTAGTGTTGAACGCTTAATTGAAACCCACAAACTCCATTGGCTTCAGCATAATTATGAAGCAGGCCATATCGAAAACGCTAACCTAGTTATTGCTGCCACAGATAATACAGAAGTGAATCAAGCTGTCGCTGCAGAAGCAACAAAGTTTAAACTACTGGTAAATGTTGTAGACCAACCCGATCTTTGTACTTATATAACGCCAGCAATTATAGATCGCGACCCAATGTTAATTGCTATGTCTAGTTCAGGTAGTGCACCTATATTATTAAGAATGTTACGTGAGCAAATAGAAAAAACATTACCCGACGGTTACGGAAAACTGGCAGATTTTGCATTTAAGTTCCGAGACCATGCAAAAGCTCGTATAAAAGGGATCAGAAATAGAAGAAGCTTTTGGGAGCAAATATTAAGAGGTTCGGTCGGACAATTAATACTTGATGGGAAAAATACTGAAGCTGAGCAGCAACTCATTTCAAATTTGAAAGAAACTATGGTGCCACCTCAAGGCGAAATTGTTTTTATACACACTTTAGATGGTGAACCAGACAACTTAACCTTAAAAGCTCACCGAGAATTACAGTTTGCCGATGCTGTTTTTTATGATGAAACAGTTAACCTCACATTGATTGAATATGTAAGACGCGATGCTGACAAATACCCTCAAGATATTTTGGCTTCTGTTTTAATTAACTTTCAACATGCCTTAGAGCTAGCTGAACAAGGTCAAAAAGTTATTTATTTATTATCAGGGAATAACATCTTACCTAAGAATGAAGCGTTGCTACAAAGTAAAATAACTTATAAAGAGCTAAGCAGTGGCATTTAATCCATTGATAAAAAACACAATTTACATTTTTGCAACAAATTAATAGCAATATATAACAATTAATCTTTTTAAGTGCTAAAATTACTGGGTCGTTTTAAATAAATATTAATAAGGGAATACCTATGTTTGATCTTAAAAAAATTATTTCTGCTACTATCTGTGCAGCTTCTGTTGTAGCACTTTCAGCTTGTGGCGATAACAACGCTGAAACTAAACCAACTAAAGCTGAAATGGAAGCTGCAGCAACTGAATCAAGCTCTTCATTACTTGATGATGCTAAATCTGCTGGCTCTGATGCAATGAACTCTGCTAAAGAAATGGGTTCTGAAGCTATGGAAACAGCTAAAGAAAAAGGTAGTGAAGTTATGGATTCAGCTAAAGAAGCTGGTTCAGAAGCTTTAGAAGCTGGAGCTGACGCTATGGACTCTGCTAAAGAAGCAGGTTCAGAAGCTATGGATTCAGCTAAAGAAACTGGTGCTGACTTAATGGATAGCGCTAAAGAAAAAGCTGAAGCAGCAAAAGCAAAAGCTAAAGCAATGATGTCTGACGAAGGTTAATCTTCGCTTAAGACAGTACTAAAGCAGTACATGATATTAAAACGGACTTAGGTCCGTTTTTTTATGTATTATTTTTACCTTTTACTGAATGTATGTGTAAGTGAACAAGCTATAATGTAAAACAGACTCGATAATCAACTATCACTAGAAATAGTACAAACACATCTACCTCTGCACAAACCTATTCAAACCCGTATAATGTTGTTATTCAGTCTTCTTATATATTGCTAAGTCGACATAGAGGTAGATCTGTATCACTCCAATTCATCATGGTTCATAGAATGCTTAAAACTGAAAATTGCTTTATTCCTTTCAAAAGCTCAATAGAAAACTATTCATTGCCCGAATATTTTACCTTTCCGTTTTATTATGAGCCGCATCCATTATGCGTGTTAGCGGCTAAAGAATTACAAGATTATTTGCTTAGTCAAACTACATGGCAGCATAACTTTGGTTTAGGTGATAACAAAGACAATGCCTCGGGAAAAATGTTTGGTGTGTTATTGGTTGAAAATGGGCAAAAAGAGATAGGTTACCTAACGGGCTTTTCAGGAAAGCTATGTGGTGAATATACGGTTGGGCGATTCGTACCTTCAGTACCTGAAACCGAACAACGCGTAAAACAACATGAAGAAGTTGATAATAAAGTTTCAGAACTTTTATTTTCACAACAATTTGATCGAGAGCAGTTAGCAATAAATGAATTAACGGCACAGTTAACTAAGCTTGAAAATAATCCACAGCTGAAAGCTTTAAACCACGAGTTGACCTTTTTAATTGATGAATGCCAAACTGATGTTACAAAACATCAAGCGTTAATGGCAGTAAACAGAAAGGCACGAAAAATAAGAAGAGCAGAAGCCGAACAAATATTTGCTAGCAATACTAATTCGCAAGAAAAAGATAATGAAGCATTAACTCAACTATTTGCTTTACTAGCTAAAGAAAGCGTACATGATAAAAACCAATTAAAAGCTCTAAAACAACAATGGCAACAGAAAATAGATGAGACACAAAAAGCGCTCAACATACTAGAAAACGAAATAACAAACCTTAAAGATGAAAGACAAAGCCGTTCTTCTGTTTTGCAAAATCAATTGTTTCAACAATATCAAATGGTAAATAAAGCGGGTTGTACTCAATCACTACAAGATATTTTCAAACCAACACCTCAGCAAATTCCACCATCAGGCTCAGGGGATTGTGCTGCACCTAAGTTAATTCAATATGCTTTCAGAAATAACTTTAAAATATTAGCTATGGCTGAATTTTGGTGGGGAATGTCGCCTAAGTCTGAAATCAGACAACACAAAAACTACTATCCTGCATGCTCGGGAAAATGTGAACCTATTCTTAATTGGATGCTAGATGGCATAGCGCAAGATGAAAACCCTTTATTAGTAAATACCGCCCACGCCAAAACTCTTGAAATTTTGTATCAAGATGACGTGATGGCCATAGTAAATAAACCGAATGACCTACTTTCTGTTCCCGGTAAAAATATTCAAGATTCAGTGCAAACACGTATTAAGCAATTAATTCCAAGCGCTACCGGACCTATAATTGTACACCGACTTGATATGTCTACTTCAGGCTTAATGGTGATCGCGTTAACTAAAAGAGCTCATAAACAATTACAAAAACAATTTATAGCGAGAACTGTCACTAAAAGATATGTTGCGCTATTGGAAGGTAAGTTAACTTGCACTCCTAAAGGTGAAATTGCTCTTCCTTTAACTGGTGACTTTTATAATCGCCCTCGCCAAATAGTTTGTGAAGAAAGCGGAAAACCTGCTCATACTACTTGGGAACTTATTGAGCATATAGATAACAAAACCAAGTTATATTTATCACCTAAAACAGGGCGTACTCATCAATTAAGAGTTCACTGTGCACATCCTTTAGGTTTAAATATGCCTATTTTAGGTGATGACCTTTATGGTAATAAGTCGACACGTTTACATCTTCATGCTGAAAGTATTAGCTTAAGCCACCCTATCACTAAAGAAGAAATATCATTTCACTGCCCTGCTGAATTTTAATAACACTAGCTGTTCAATAAAATAGTGCTAGGA
The DNA here is from genome assembly GCF_030551755.1 of Pseudocolwellia sp. AS88. Classification (GTDB taxonomy): domain Bacteria; phylum Pseudomonadota; class Gammaproteobacteria; order Enterobacterales; family Alteromonadaceae; genus Pseudocolwellia. The sequence continues at coordinate 25,165 of NZ_JAUPEC010000034.1, read as the reverse complement.
TTATCCTAGTAACTTTTTTAAAGTTACACACTTCAGACAATAAAAGGTCAAGGATATGAAAATTCAAAGTTCGTTCATTTTAATGATTACGATAATGTTAACGTCGAATATTGTTAAAGCATCAAATCTATCTGAATCAATCAACAAAGATTACCAAGAGCATTTAGCTCCACTATGGGATCACTTTCACCGCAATCCTGAATTATCATTAATGGAGCATAAAACCGCTAAACATTTAGCAAAAGAATTAAGCTCTATCGGATATAAAGTCACTGAAAATGTTGGTGGAACAGGCATTGTGGCTATAATGAAAAATGGCTCAGGTCCTATGGTAATGGTACGGGCTGACATGGATGGATTACCCGTAAAAGAGTTATCCGGTTTACCTAATGCTTCTAAAGCCATGATGACAGATTGGGACGGGAAAGAAGTTAATGTTATGCATGCTTGTGGTCATGATGTACATATGACGGCATTGGTTGGCACCGCTCGATATATGGCGAAAAACAAAAGTAAATGGTCGGGTACTTTAATGCTTATTGGCCAACCAGCAGAAGAAAAAGGTCCTGGTGCATCAGCCATGATGGCAGATAAAATTTGGCAACGCTTTGGACAACCCGATTATGCTTTTGCTTTTCATGTAGATGCTGATTCAGTTGCAGGTAAAGTGACAGTTGATGAATCATCTCCTTATGCAGGTTCTGATTCAATAGACATTATTGTTAACGGTGTTGGCGCACATGGTGCTTACCCACATCAAGGTAAAGATCCAATTATGATTGGTGCTCAAATAGTCACTAATTTGCAAACCATTATTAGCCGCGAATTAGCACCAAGAGATGCAGGTGTTATCACTGTTGGAGCATTCCATTCAGGTACAAAGCATAATATTATTTCTGATCAAGCACACTTACAACTTACCGTGAGAAGCCTTAACCCAAGGGTTAGAAAACAGTTATTATCAGCAATAGAACGTGTTGCCATTGGCACAGCCCGCACAGCGGGTATCCCTGAAGATAAGTTACCTGAAGTTATTGTTAATGATAATGCATATCCGCCAACTTATAATGATAAAAAATTAGCTCAACGCTTAAAAGTATTGGTAACAGAAAAAATGGGATCTGATGCACTTATAGCACCTAATGAATTAGGTATGGGCGCTGAAGACTTTGGTTTTTTTACTACTGACCCATATATCCCAAGCGTATATTTTACCGTTGGTGGCACTCCACAAGCAGATTTTGACCGAGCTAAAGCTGGAGGACCGCAAGTAGGTAGCCATCATAGCCCACAATTCAAAGTATCCCCTGAGCCATCAGTAAAGGCAGGTGTTGAAACCACAGTTATTGCTTTGTTTGATTTAATGGGTAAATAACCTCAGCTCGGGATAAGCAAAGTTACTCAATAAGCTATTTTTAATTTATTGATAAATAATTCTTTTTATCGAATGTTATGACATTCATTATCCCGAGTTGAAGTTAAATAACGAAATACCCGTTTAATACCTATTCGAAATAGCAAACCCTTCACAATAAAAAACCAGCTAATATCTAGCTGGTTTTTTAATGAGTTATTCTTTATTTAATCAGAAACCTTTATCAAAATTTTAAAAAACTTTCGATACACCTCTATGACGACTTTTAGCTTCTGAAGCTGCTGTTACTTTATTATCGCGTTGAATGATCATTTGCACATCACCAAAAGATTGCTCTTTGGTTGTATAGCCCATCTCATGTAATGCTTTAATCACTTGGTCATCAATTCCAGGATAATGAGCGATAACATTTTTAGGCCATAATTGATGATGAAATCGAGGTCCATTAGCAGCTTCGCTAGCTGTCATATTAAATTCAACAGCATTTAGAATAGACTGATACACAGATGAAATTATTGTGGTTCCACCTGGTGAACCGGTCACCAATTCAACTACACCATCTTTTAATAAGATCGTAGGCGACATTGAAGATAACATACGTTTGTCTGGTTGGATTTCGTTTGCTACTCCACCTAATGCACCAAAAATGTTAGCAACGCCGGGCTTAACACTAAAGTCATCCATTTCATCATTTAAAATAAAGCCTGCACCTTCAACCACCACTCCACTACCAAAGGTATAGTTAATGGTAGTTGTGTTAGAAACAGCGTTACCCCATTTATCGAGAATAGAAAAATGCGTAGTATCCATACTCTCTTTCAAGCCTGGTTTAATATCTTCGGTAATCGATATTTTGTTGATTGAGATATCAGCTGCACGTTTTTCAAGATACGCCTGACTTAATAATGCTGATTGAGGTACATCATAAAAATCTGGGTCACCTAAGTATTCAGCTCGGTCAGCAAACACACATTTTCCAACTTCTGATAACACATGAATATATTGCGTAGAGTTGTAGGTAAGTGTTTGACCTTGTTTAACGTCTTCATTTTTTACAAGGTTAGCCTTCACAACATCATACATAGTTAACCACTGTAGCACCGCAATACCACCTGAACTTGGTGGAGGAGCCGTTACTACATCGTAGCCACGCCATTTCTTTTGAATAGGTTTACGCCATTTAATACGGTAACCATCTAAATCTTTTTCAGTAATAATACCGCCGTGCTCGGCCATAAAATTACTGATTGTTTTAGCGGTTTTACCTTTATAAAAACCATCACGACCCTTTTTAGCAATAAGCTTTAATGTTGCAGCCAACTCTGGTTGCTTAAATTTTTTCCCATTTCTGCCGATGAAAAGTATTGAGCAAAGTTGACATGAATGTCTTCTTTCTTAAAACTGTTGATACGCCAATCTATGGCTTCTTTCAGCGTACGATGCACAATAAAGCCATCTTCTGCTAACATAATTGCTGGAGCCAACAACGCTTGCCATGATTTAGTGCCATACTTTTTATGGGCTTGCCACATACCTTCAACAGTACCAGGGATGCCGGCTGACAAAATTCCATACAGAGATAAGTTAGGTATTACATTTTTGTCTTCATCAAGATACATATCTTTATGAGCAGCAGCAGGTGCAACTTCTCGATAATCAAGGAAGTCTGTTTCTCCATCTTTATAAATCGTCATAAAGCCACCACCACCAATATTGCCAGCTTCAGGTAAAGTAACCGCTAAAACAAATTGTGCTGCGATAGCCGCATCAATTGCATTACCACCACTTTGTAATATTTTTTGAGCAGTTTCAGCACTATAACTATCAGGCATAGCAACGGCTGACTGAGTATTCGCTGCTAAAGATCCATTAATAAAAACTAACGTAACGATAAAGGCTATGAATTTTTTCAAGAACTTTCCTTACTATAATTTGTGACGAACTAGGTTTTGATTACTATTCAACTTAAGAATCAACAACCTAAAAACCAGTGCATCATTAGTGTTTGAGGAGTAGTGTTTTAATTTTTTATAACGGAATAATACATATTGTTATAAAAATATAAGGCCACTTTATACCCATAAATACATCGAGTAAACAATTCCCATATAACACCATAATACGCACCAAAAAGTGGCAAAATATAAAAAACGATTAACGAAATGCACCTATAAATGGCTAGCTATTTTTTACTGCACCATTTTAAACCCTTATATATCATGACTTTATATTTACATGCGATAATTTCAATCAATTGGCATAAGAGTTGTAAGTATAAATATTGAGAAGACAGATGAGTAAAAAAAATATGCTTTCAACTTTCATGGAAAAAAACAAATTACCAGAATCATTTAAACTTTTGATCAACAAAAGTTACTTGCCACTGGCCGAACGAATATTTGCTCAATACCAAAATCAAGGTGCGCCTTATTTTGTTGGTATTAATGGTTGCCAAGGAAGTGGTAAATCAACCCTGTCAGATTATATTTGTTATCACCTATCAGAAACTTACAACCTAAACATTGTTGTAATGTCGTTAGACGACTTCTATTTATCAAGAGATGCTAGAAGTAAACTCGCACAAGACATTCATCCTTTACTAAAAACTCGTGGAGTTCCAGGCACACACAATACGCCATTACTCAAAGCAGTTTTAGATAAAGTAAAAAAACGTGAGAGTGGTTTTGCTATTCCAAGATTTAACAAAGCAACTGACGACCCATACAGTGAAGACCAATGGCAGCATATAGAAAAGCCTATAGACATTCTTATATTAGAAGGCTGGTGCTGGGGGGTTACTGCACAAACTGATGAGCAACTATTACAACCGATTAATGCGCTTGAGCAAGAAAAAGATCAGGACTCAATTTGGCGTAGTTACGTCAATAGCGAGTTATTAACTCATTACCAGCCTCTTTATCAATATTTTGATTTTTGGGCAGCCTTGCAAGTTCCGTCATTTGATAGTGTTTATCGATGGCGTTTAGAACAAGAACAAAAATTAATTAAAACATTGTCTCCAACAGATCAGCAATCTAAGGTAATGAATGAAGAGCAAATTTTAAGTTTCATTCAATATTTCCAGCGATTAACAACACATGGTATGCAAACCTTACCTATACTCGCTCATGCTATTTATTACTTAGATGAAAACCGCTGTATTACCAAGTGTGTTGAAAAGGATTAATCACGTATGACCCAACAGATAATGATTTTTAGTGATTTAGATGGAACATTAATGGATCACTACACCTACAAAAGTACTGAAGCTTTACCTGTAATAAAACAACTCAACGCAGCTCACGTACCTATTGTATTAACCACAAGTAAAACCATTGCAGAAGTTAAAGCGATACAAAAGAATTTACATATTAATGATGCGTTAATTGTTGAAAATGGTGCCGCTATTTTTCTTCCAAAAGCACTTTTTAAAGTACAACCACAAGACACAATTAGCGACGGCGAATACTGGGTTAAATCTTTTTGCCCTCCAGTTCAACACTGGTTAGATATTATTGCAAAAGCGCCAACCCAACTGAGCAATTTGTTCAAAGGTTTTTCATCGTTAAGTATTGCAGAGCTAGCTGAAATTACAGGGTTAACCGAAGCTGACGCTGAACTCGCGAAGAATAGACATTATGGTGAACCTATCCACTGGACGGGAGATGAAAGTAGCAAGCTCGCTTTTATTGAATACCTTGAAACAGCAGGTGCAACCATATTACATGGCGGACGTTTCTTTCATGTTAGCGGAGAAAGCGACAAAGGCCGTGCTCTTAAGTGGCTAACCCAATATTACAAAGAAACATTTCAGTTCAATAACATTTCATCTATTGCTTTAGGCGACGGTAAAAATGATATTGCTATGTTAGAAGCTGCAGACTACGCAGTGCAAATTCGCTCTCCTGTGCATGATTTTCCCGAGCTTAAAAAGCACACAAACGTTATACAAACTAATAATTACGGGCCCGCTGGTTGGGCTGAAGCATTAGATCAAATATTACCTGAGCCACTGCCTATACAAAAGTGTCCTTCAAATATTTTATTGAACTAAACTTATTCTAAAATTTAATTATCATCCTAACCAAGAGGTATATCATGGCTGACTTTTATCAAAATGGCGTTGTAACTACATTACACAATTTAGGCCAAAGAACTACTGAGGATATGGAAGCGGAACTAGAAGAGTTTTCTAAAACTCGTCCGCTGGGGCTTATTTTACCTTCATTATTTTCAGAGTTAGAAGGCTCTGCGTTACCAGACATTATTAACAAAATTAAAGATGTTAAATACTTATCTGAAATTGTTATCGGGCTAGACAGAGCTGATTTAGAGCAATACAAACACGCATTATCTTTCTTTGGACAGTTACCTCAACACCATCGCGTGTTATGGAATGACGGCCCAAGATTACAAGCTCTTGATGCTAAATTACAAAAACTTGGCTTAGCTCCAAAAGAGTTAGGTAAAGGTCGAAATGTTTGGTATTGCATGGGCTACATATTAGCTTCAGGTAAAGCCGAATCGGTTGCATTACACGACTGTGACATTCTGACTTATGAAAAAGACTTACTGACTCGACTCCTTTACCCTGTAGCTAACCCAACCTTTAACTACTCTTTCTCAAAAGGTTTTTATGCACGTGTTGCTGATGGGAAAATTAATGGTCGAGTATCAAGATTACTTGTTACACCATTAATCAAAGCATTAAAGAAAACCGTTGGACACTGTGATTACTTGGAATACATGGACAGCTTTTTATACCCACTAGCCGGTGAGTTTTCATTCAAAAAAGACGTACTAAAAGATATTCGTATCCCAAGTGACTGGGGCTTAGAGATTGGCGTACTTTCAGAAATGTACCGTAACTATTCGTCTAACCATGTTTGTCAGGTAGATATTGCTGCAACTTACGATCATAAACACCAAGACCTGTCGTTAGGTGATACCAGTGGTGGTTTATCTAAAATGTCTATTGATATCAGTAAAGCCTTTATACGTAAATTAGCTACCGAAGGTGAAACATTTACTACTGAGAAGTTTAGAACGCTTAAAGCAACTTATTACAGAATCGCATTAGATTACGTTGAAACTTACCGTCATGACGCATTAATGAATGGTTTGAAACTAGATCTACACAGCGAAGAAAAAGCAGTAGAAATGTTTGCCGAAAACATACTTGAAGCAGGCCACACATTTTTAGAGCAACCAATGGAAACACCTTTCATACCGTCTTGGAATCGTGTTATCAGTGCCATGCCTGATGTACTAGCGCAAATTAAAGAAGCAGTAGAAGCCGATCATCAAGAATTCAGCGAAATGTTAAAATAGGAACAGTATTTATGGCAACACCATATGAGCAATTATTAGGTAAATTAACACAACAGCTAGACGTTATTTATAAAGATATAAATCTTACGCAGTCCTCAGAAGAATTAGCGCAACAGTTAACTGATTTAATGAATCTGCATGATGATTGTTCTGCGGTGACGCCTTTCACTAACCAGTGGTCCGAAGAAGATGTTATTTTAATTACTTATGGCGACAGTATAGTTAAAGACGACGAAGCACCACTACAAACCTTACGTCGTTTTATTAACGATAATATGGATGAAACAGTGAACAGCGTTCATATTCTGCCATTTTTCCCATACAGTTCAGACGATGGTTTTTCAATTATCGATTACTCAACCGTTAATCAATCTCTTGGTGATTGGGAAGATATAAAAAGTATAGCTAAAGAACGCCACCTAATGTCGGACTTAGTTATTAATCATTGTTCAAGTAGAAGTTTTTGGTTTGAAAACTTTATTAAGGGTGAAGGTGAAGGTCATGACTTTTTCTTCACCGCTCCTGCAGATACAGACACCTCTGATGTAGTCCGTCCACGCACTTCGCCGTTATTTAGAGAAGTAAACACCGCATCAGGCGAACAATCAGTGTGGTGTACTTTTAGTCACGACCAAGTAGATTTTGACTTCAGGAATCCAGAAGTACTTAAAGCTTTTGTCATCATAATCAGACAATATTTAGACATGGGCGTTAAAATATTTAGGTTTGATGCTATTGCCTTTTTATGGAAAATTGCAGGTACATCATGTATTAATTTACCAGAAACTCACGAAGTTGTTCGCTTACTTAGAACCTTAATTGAGCACGCTAAGCATGATGCGATTATTATTACCGAAACTAATATTCCTAACCCACAAAATCTAACTTACTTTGGTAATGCTAACGAAGCGCACGCTATTTATAACTTCTCGTTACCTCCATTACTTATCAACACTTTATTAACAGGTAATTGTTTATATCTAAAACGTTGGTTAATGAGTATGCCCCCAGCGCAAGATGGAACGACTTATTTTAACTTCATCGCTTCTCATGACGGTGTAGGCTTAAGGCCTGTTGAAGGTTTATTAAGTGACGAAGAAACCAGTGACTTAGTTAAAACAATTGAAGGTTTTGGTGGCAAGATATCTTGTAGAACAACAGAAGATGGAACGCAAAAACCTTACGAAATGAATATTTCGTTGTTTGATGCTATGCAAGGTACAACAGAAGGTAAAGACGAATTCAATATGGTTCGTTTTGTATGTGCACATGCCATTATGTTCGCATTAGAAGGTATTCCGGGTATATATATTCACAGTATGCTGGGTACACAAAATGACTATAAAAAAGTTGAAGATACGGGTAGTAATCGTTCAATCAACCGTCATCGTTGGCAAGACGATTTACTTGTAGATGCATTACAAGACGACAGCAAGCACCATAGTAAAGTGCTAACACAATTAAATAAATTATTGGCGATAAGAATAAAACAAAAAGCATTTCATCCAAATGCTACACAGTTTACCTTACATTTAGGTTTACAATTATTTGGTTTTTGGCGTCAAAGCCAAGACAGAAAACAAAGTATATTCTGTATTAGCAATATTACAGACAAACCATTATCACTGCCATTAAGTGAGCTGAACTTAATTGTGAGCAATAGCTGGTATGAACTTATTAGCGAAACAGAAATAACCGACTTAACACAAGAAATAGAGCTAGCTCCGTATCAAAGTGTTTGGATTGCAAATACACGCGGTTAGTAAAAGCACATATGCTATGGTTATTCATTGGTTGTTTAAAAAGCTAATGAATAACCATCAGTTACTTAAAACACAATTCATTCATAAACTAACAGACTTAGCTAACTAGGTTTTCCTAACAACAATGTTAGATCTTGCGATAACATAGGTTTACCAAAATAATAACCTTGTGCATATTTACAGCCTAAAGCAAGTAATTTATCTCTTTGTTCTTTTGTCTCAATACCTTCAATAATAACGTCTCTATTTAGCTTTTGGCACAATAATAAAATACTCATCACTATGGCTTCATCTTCATTACTTTCAACGATATTAATAATGAAAGAGCGATCGATTTTAATGAAATCAACTTCTAATTCTTTAATATAAGATAAAGAACTCATTCCTGTACCAAAATCATCAATAGAAAGTTTAACTCCGAGGTTTTTAAACTCTTTAAAGATTTTCTTCGTTACATCAATGTCTACCATAGTGGCACTTTCAGTTAATTCAATTTCAATTAAACTTGCTGGCACTTTATGCTGTTCAAGTAAGTCTTTTAAATGCTCAACTAGACCAGCATCTAATAAATTATAAGGAGAAATATTTACAGCTACACTTAACTCATAACCTTGGTTCATCCAACTTCTACATTGCATAATCGCTTGTTTAAAAACATATCGAGTAAAAGCATGAACAAAATCACTTTGTTCAATTAAAGAAATAAAGAAGTTGGGTGTTAATAAACCCTCAACCGGATGCTGCCAACGAATAAGAGCTTCAGCACCAAAAGTTTTTCCATCTGAAATATTTACTTTCGGCTGGTAATATAAAACAAACTGTTCGTTTAATAATGCATGGCTTAATTGACCACTGAGATTTACTTTTAAAGAGGATCTAATATCTAAGTTTTTCTGGTAACTTTGGTGACCTAAGCGCATATGTTTAGCATGATACATAGCAATATCAGCATGTTTAAAAATGTCATTAAAATTCTTTCCATCTTCTGGATAACAAGCAATACCAATACTCACACTCACCTCAAACTGTGAGCCTTGAATATTTAAAGGTTTTTTACAGGCTTCAATTACTTTAGCAGCAAGAACTTGGGCAGCAGCTTGATCAGTATTCTCACTCCATATAATAAATTCATCCCCACCATAACGAAAAGCGTAATCAGTTTTGGTGACAAATTTGTTTAAACGCATCGCAATTGTTGCTAGCAAAAGGTCACCACTATGATGCCCTAATGAATCATTGATTAACTTGAACTTATTCAAATCAATAAACAACATGGATGCATTTTTATTAGAAAGAGTATTTTTACTTTGTTTAAAGTACTTATTAACAATCTCATACAAATATGTACGATTGGGTAAGTTGGTTAGGTTATCGTGATTCGCTAAGTAATTAAGCCTAACATTTCCTTTGATGAAGCGCTGGGTAATATAAGTAGATATGATTAGCGCAGCCCAAACAGCTAACCAAAAAGTAACAAATGCTCCAATAGAAAGACGAGTAGACATGTAACTTATAGCTCTGTCTAATGCATGAACTTTACGAGCAAAGATAAGCTCTGTGCCTATGTCTTCATTGTATTTATATTGCCAAAAAACTCTATCATCGTTTAGCTGAGTAAATCCACTTTCTGATTTTTTATCAGATATAGCTTGTACAATTCTAGGGAATTCGTTGAAATTATATTCCCCGGTAATAGTAAGTTTCTTTTCAGAAAGCAGCACATTAAGAAATAGAACATCCTCATCTAAAAAATAGTGATGAGATGCAAAGTATTCATAAGGAATGAGGTTATCTTTCAATTGCCTTAGTTGCTCGGTAGTTACTAAACTATCAACTACTTTCGCCACTTCATTAACTTGTATCTCTATATGTTCAGACTCAAGCGACTCACCAAGATCGTTAGCAATATCATAAGTAACATTGATAAAAATAATTAAAACAGCAACAACTAAACCTATAGTACCTAAAAGTAAATGGCGTCTTAAATCAGAGTCTAGATTTATTTTTTCAACATCTTTACTCATATTATGTACTTATTCTTTATTTTTACATGTACTTAAATTTGCAAGATGGTAGACAGGACACCAGCCTGAAGCAAAAGAAATTAAATTTAAAATAGAAAAAATCCAGATAAGTGAAATTAACAAAGTATCACCTACTTCATCATGCCAAAAAATAACATATATAATCAGCAATACACTCAATACACCTCTTACTACTCTATCTGCTTTACACAAATTAACCTCAGGTAACTTCATAAAAACCCTTTTAGATAAATATACAACTCCTTTCAGTATAGAAAACTATTCAAATAACGCGCTGTTAATTAATCATATTCCCTTATTTATTATTTAAATCACTTTAACATTTCTCCTTTTGAAATTTTTTATAGATCTTTTAAGCAACATCATACGTATTGAACAACATAGAAAGCACATAGTTAAGCTTAATGGGGAGTAATTTATTACATACAAACAATACAATTATAATGACTTGAAGGCGATGGAACAGAGATACAGAGCAAAGTTCATCAACAGCTTGTCTGGCTTTAAAAGTGCCAACCTCATTGCGACTAAAAACACAGATGGGCAAACTAACGTGGCTATTTTTAGCTCAGTCGTGCATTTAGGTGCATCGCCAGCTTTAGTGGGCTTTATTATGCGACCTGACAATACCGACAGGCATACACTAAATAATATAGTTAGTACTAAGCATTACACGATTAATCAAGTATCCGCTGAGTTTTATCGACAAGCTCATCAAACTTCAGCACGTTACTCACAAGAAGAAAGTGAGTTTTCACATTCAGGATTATCTACACACTATATTGATGGCATAAATGCGCCTTTCGTTAGAGAAAGTCGTCTGAAATATGCGTTAACTTTACAAGATATTGTGCATATTGATCTTAATAATACGCAACTTATTATTGGTGAAATCACTCATATACTTTGTGAAAACAAAGCGATTCAAGAAGATGGTTACATTGACATAGAATCACTAGAAACAACCTGTATTTCAGGACTTGATAGCTACCATAACACTACTCGCCTTTCACGCTTAAGTTATGCGAAACCTGACCAACTTCTTAACAATCTTGATCTTAGTGGCTTGCCTCTTAATCAAAATAAAGAAGAGAAATTATCATGAAAACTTATCAGTTTTTAGGTTATGCCGGGCTAATTCCTTTCGTAATATTTCTAGGGTTATTTCAATATTCGCCAAGTGGATTATTTATCGAACCACTACAAGCATTTACTTTTTACAGTGCAATGATATTTAGTTTTATTGCAGGAACCCTATGGCGTTCAGGAAGTTCGGCGAACTACAAAAGCGTTCAAGTTATCAGTAATGTTTTTTGTTTATATGCTTTTGTCTGTTTATTTTTATCGCCATTTTACGCATTACTCTTTTTGTCTTTTGGTTATCTTGTTTTATTTTTAGCTGAATATTTGATAACTACAACTCATACGAATAACGACACAAATAATGAAACACAAGACTATTTAAAAATGAGATTCAAACTCACCATAGCTGTAAATATTCTGCACTCTGTCGCTATAGTTTTTTTGTTATGAAAAAGTTTCAATTAATTATGGGGAACTCTAATGAATAACCAACTCACCATTTTTTACGACGCAAATTGTCCGTTATGTAATTTAGAAATGCAGAAGCTAAAGCAATTTGATAATGACAATTTGATCATCTTAGTTAATTTACATCAACAAAACTTTACAACTGACTTCCCTAATATTGATCCTGATAAGGCGATGAAAATGCTACACGGTGAATACCAAGGGAAAATACTAAAAGCACTCGACGTAACACATAGAGCTTGGACATTAGTGGGAAGAGGAAGCTTAGTGGCCCCTCTACAATTTCCTGTAGTAAAGCAGTTAGCTCATGGAGTTTATTTAATTTTGGCTAAATATCGCCATCCAATTTCTAATTTTTTATACCAAAAATTTGGTATCGGCAGCAATGCTTGTATTGAAGGAGTTTGCCATGAAAAACCAAACCATAGTGATTATCGGAGCAAATAGCGAAATAGCTAAAGCTCTGTCACAACAAATTATTTTAGACGCTAAAAATCATGATAATACTCAGTTGATTGTTATTAGCCGAGATCTAACGTTCTATCAACAAGAGAGCTTTCAACAATTGCACTCCGCTTGTTTAAATTCAATTAATGTTAAGAATTATCAGGAAGATGAAATTAACCTAGCAGTAAGTAAAATAGACTTAATTGCCATGTTTGAAATAACAAAAGTAATTATTTGTCATGGGCTATTACATAATATAAAACTACAACCAGAAAAACGTTTAGAAGACTTTTCAGCAGAAGCTTTTACGCAAGTATTGAGCGCTAATACAATCACGCCTATGTTATGGCTTAAACATTTAACTCCTATTCTTAGTGGAAAAGGCAGCTGTAAAGTTGTTGTATTTACCGCGAGGGTTGGCAGTATTAGTGATAATAGATTAGGTGGGTGGTACAGTTATCGAGCATCGAAAGCAGCGATGAATATGCTACTCACTTCAGCAGCAGTAGAGCTTGCTAGAAGAGCAAAAAATATCAAGCTGATCTCTTTCCATCCAGGCACTACCGACAGTCCACTTTCAAAGCCATTTCAAAAGAATGTGCCAGAAGGTAAATTATTTACAAGCGAATTTGTTGCTAAGCAGCTATTAACAATTGTTGAAGATACACTAATAGATGGCAAAGCAAGTTATCTAGATTGGCAAGGAAAAGTAATACCTTGGTAAATACTAGTTTAGCAAAAAGGTAAATCTTAAAAGTAAATTGACATGCCAAAAAAACTAGTTACCATGGTAACTAGATTTTTCATGATCTATTACTTATAAGGAAGTATTAATATGCACTGTGTATTTGCAACTATCACCCCAAAAGCAGAATATTTTGAGTCAGCTAAAACAGCCATATTATCTATTCTTGATGAAACTCGTCATGAAACAGGCTGCATTCAATTTGATATTCATACCAACACTGACAAAACTGAATTATTTCTTTATGAACAATGGGTTAATGAGTCGGCATTGCAATTACATTATCTGCAAGATTACACTCAAAAAGTATTTGTCGCATACGAAACTTGGTTAGCAAAACCTGTTGATATTACTGCTATGGAGCACTTAGGTTAATACCATGTTTTTCTTAAAAGAGTTACCTACTCAAGCTATGATCACGCGCTATAGCGATGAATTTTGCCCTGATCAAAGCCAGCAAATAGCTCAACGGCTTGAAGGTCTAAGGGAATATAGTTCACTTATACGAAAGCTAGACGATTACTTTGCTTCACATGGTTTATCGCAACTACGCTTTTTAATACTTATGGCGATTGATCGAGAGTTAGATCGTGAGTGGCTTTACGCATCAGAATTAGTTAGTCGATTAGATGTATCTAAACCTGTATTAAGTCGGGCTGTTAAAAAGCTAGTTGAAGATGCTTTGTTATGTGCAAAAAAAGATAAAGAAGATGGCAGAGCGGTAACTTTAGCACTAACAAAAAAAAGCGAAGCTCTGTTAAAATCAATATTGTCAGGCTATTTTGATATATTAACTACCTCCCCAAATTTGGAGTAAAACCTTGTCGTACCGTTTAGTATTTTCCCTTTTAATGTCTTTTGTATTATGTTTTTTGATGACCGTGTGGATCACCTTTATAAATTTAGGTGCCGTTGAAGGTTTTTTTATGAATTGGGCTCGTGCTTTCTTATTTGCTTGGCCTGTAGCCTGGCTTATCTCATTTTCATTCGGACCTAAAATTGCAGCTATAGCTCAAAAGCTCTGTAAACAAACAACGTAATGAGTTTCTCTTTCCTTGTATCAAATCTCTCTAAGCTGATATGCGCTAAAATAAGTGTGGCTCATAAAATTGATAGATAAAGCGAAACTCTGCGTTAAAGCAACTTAACTACTTCCAACCTATTTTCCAAGAGTCGCTGTTTTTCAAATCACGCCAGTTAATTGAATACTCATTTTTAGACATAACCGCTTCAATTTTACATTCAACAATACGTTGTTCGTCATCGGTCTCAAGCTGTGTTACTACGAAATGTTTTTCTTTATTCTCTACTTCCACTTTAGTCCATTTACTGTGAAGTAATGCTTTAGGGCTTACTTTATTCATATTTACCTCTAATAGTTAATGCAATACAGTTGAAACATATTCATCACTCACAAGTCTTACAACTACAAACAATTAAGTTTGTAGTTGCTTTTCAATAATCACTTTCTATATCTCTTTGTACCTTCACTAGCTTCATTAGCAATAATCAGATTACTTACCATTAGGCTGATTTCTCGCTTGTTCTGGTTTACCACCATTAAGCACACGAATAACTTCTTCACTGGCACGAACACGTAATTCTTCAAGTGACGCATCAGATGAAAAAGCCACATGTGGTGTAACAATAGTATTCGGATGTTCACGTAACTCAGCTGGAACATTCGGTTCGTCTTCTAGTACATCAAGTCCTACAGATGAAAGTCTGCCGCTTGCTAAGGCATTAATTACTGCATTTGTATCAACCACACCACCTCGGCTAACATTAATTAATAATCCGCCTGGTTTTATGCGATCTAAAATATTTTGATCAATTAAATGATGTGTTTGTGGTGTAAGTGGCGTTTGTACAATCAATACATCACTACGTTCAGCCATTGTTTCAAGATCACAAAACTCAATGTCATCTTCATCAGGAGAACGATCTACAGCTAATAATTCACAACCGAAAGGTCTTAACTTGCTTGCCGTACGTTGACCAATCCGACCATAACCTAAAATACCTACAGTTAAATTAGCCACGCGTAATAACTTAGCACCTGCTGGCTCCCAAACACCTTCACTTACTTGCTTGTTAAAAGGAACTAATCCTCGAGCCCAAGAAAGTAACATCGAGACTGTGTGATCAGAGACTTCTTCAACACAGTAATCAGGAACATTGGTGACCCAAATCCCTAATTCAGTACATACATCAACAGCTAAATTATCTAGCCCCACACCTAGACGAGCAGCTAATTTTAAATGAGGAACACTACGAATAGCTTTCTCTGTTACTGGTGCCCAACAAAACAATACAACATCAGGTTGATGTTCTAGCATAAGCGCTTCAATCACCTCTGCTGAAGCCGGAGCTGATGGCCCAGACACTACTTTATAGCCTGCCCCCTCTAAAATGCTTTTTTCAATATCAAGATCTGGCCAAGCGTAATCAGTAATTAATACAACAGGTTGTTTCTCGGTTGCAGTCATTAGCAACATTCCTTTTAATTTATTTCGCAGGTAGCTTGCACTGCGGTAACGGAAATTTAATTGAACTCATAATGAAGTACAGATTTAAGTATAAATCTCTTTTAAGTGATGAATTCTATTTGATTAAGTCAGACAAAAATAGCAGATGAAAGCAAAATGTCGCAGAAAACATCTGTTGTTACAAAACAAAGGGAAGTGTTATATAAATTCGATGGAGTAAATGTTTAAAGAAAAGTGGCTTGGTTGTTTAGCTGATAACAGAAAGCCAACATGGGTAATAGTAGAGGCCTTTAATAAAGGGGCATGACTGATAATTCGTCCTCTAAATGATGCTTCAAAATCAGATAATTTGAATGTGTGAGTTGTTACTGTATCAATGCTTGTATCAAAGTTAATTTTATAAGCCAGTTCATAGCCCATAACTTGCGTTCTAACACGTAATTGATAAGGTTTTCCATCGCCTTTAACAACAATAGTAACTGACTCTACTGACTCAGATAAACTAGGTAGTTTTTTAAATATACTAGTAAAACCACCTGAATTTTCAGTAGATAAAAAGCCTGAAAAAGTCATCATATTATTTTCTACAAAAGTATGACCTTTTGATAGACCACCCATAACACTGTCGTTAGTGATCAACCAATCGTCAGCATTATCTAAAGTATGGGAAGACAAGCTTGTTATAACTCTGACTGCATTTTTTCGATCAAAGCGATGAACTCTTCCCGTGTTGTCTCTTTTTCATAATCATATGAGAACTTCCCATGAAAATATAAGCTCATAGTCAGTTCTTTATAACCCAAAAAGCACGTATAGCCATCAAAGTCGTGCCAAGCCGATAGTTCGCCCAAAACGTACTTATCGCTCTTTTTCTCGCCATTTGTAACGATATGATTATAAACATTGAGATGGAGGGTTAAATTCATATTAACTTTTCCTTTAGTTAAGTTGCACTACTTATAATAATACAGTTTCATGCGTAACTCTGGATGTTGGTAAACCGCACATCTCATCGTAAGGAGTTTGCAAGGTTAACTGAGCTTCTAACATATCATTATCACGCAACAATTGCTTTGCCGATGACAAAGAGTTACATATTACAACATCACCCAAAGCCGGTAAGGCAGTAAAATTATCATCAACATCTGTTCCGCCTACTAAGTAATGTGTTGCTTCAGCTACACCTATTATTGTTGGTTTAAAATCCATAATAATTTCCTCGTATTAACTGAAATAAATATCGTATTTTCTGCTTTCATTAAATCAATACGCGGAAAAAAGCTTTTTGGTTTAAATTAAATCATTATTTTGTCGATATATTTAATATTTGGAGCACTTTATAGATGCAATGCTGGCAGTATAAAAAGGTAAAATGTTGGAATATTAAAAAAATTGTGAGCTAAACTTACTTTTACATCGTATTGATTTATATAACCTAAGTAATACAAAGTCATTATTCAAAAGAGAGTATTCAAATGCGTGTTTTTCTATTATCTTGCTTCATATTTATAGCGACAGGTTGTAGTACAACTTATTCAAATAAAGACATTACAGGTAGCACCTTTCCTTCTGTGTTAGGCGAATCTTTAGAGCAAGAGCAGGTCAATCTACCTGAAGATTTTAAGGGTAAGTTAACTTTATTATTGGTGGGTTATAAACAAGATTCACAGTTCGATATTGACCGTTGGTTAATTGGCTTAGATATGACTGAAACCCTTGTTGATGTTTATGAAATACCAACAATTCAAGGTTTATTTCCTCGTATGTTCAGTACTATGATCAATAACGGTATGCGTAAAGGTATTCCAAAAGAATTATGGAAAGGCGTTGTTACCGTTTATGAAGATGGTGAAAGAGTTCAAGAGTATACAGGTAACGAAACACCTAATAACACGAGAGTGATTCTGTTAGATAAAAGTGGCAAGGTTATCTATTTTTATGACAGAGGCTTTTCGGTAGCGGCATTAAATGAACTGAGAAGTTTTTTAGACTCAAATAACTAAACCTATTAGATAATAATGCATACAAAAACGGGATAACAATCATGTTATCCCGTTTTTATTCATGCTTTTCTTCTACTCAGCAAGTGCCATAGCAGCCATTTTCATTGTGCTTTCAAATGACTCTGAACCTGCGATAAACAATCCGTTATGACAGAACATCGCATCGGCGATACCGGTTACGTCTTGTAGCTCTTTATCGGCTAAACCAGCCCAAGCTGCAGGTAGTGGTTTTCTGTCTTCAAATGAACCAGGCTCAACAGGTACAGTTTGAATGCGCCATTGTCCTGATTGAGATGGATAAATCATGTATAACGCTTCTTGAGATAAAGCGTGAACTGTTCTTTTCCATGGAATGTATTTCTCTAATACAATAACTCGTGGATCTTCTGCATTTTCGATAGCTTCTGCCACAATAGTTTTAGCGCTAATACCGCCGCTTGATGATGCGATAAAGCGAGTTAAAACATGTGATGCAAATACAACAGCTTCATCAAAACAAGTATCTACATGCATATCTTCTTGCCATGTTGGGTTAAACATTGAAATGGTTTGGCTAAGACTAATGCCCGTAGGAACACCTTCAACATGACCACAATCTATAGCGTCAATTGTTGACACTAAACCAGCATCAACCGAATTAGCAACGTCTTGATTACCGCCACATATTTCTAAACCATATTTTTGCCAAATCAAACCAAATGAAGAATACGGAATGCCATTTTCTCGTGCGCCAGCGCCACCACGTTGATGATGATCAAAACGACCTGCGTCTGCATCATATTCACCACCAACATCTATCACTATGTCAGCTTTACCAATAAGCTCTAAATCTCGAGTACGTATTAATTTAAACGTTGGAAAAATGTTGGTAAGTGCTGCGATACTAAATACATCGTCTGCATGAAAATTACCGTTATGGGTTGCTATTGTTATTTCATTCATTTGTTTTACATCATTTTTAGAAAGAGATTAGAAGGCAAGCTTATTCAGCTTTACTATTTGGAAAAATATAATAATTCCCTAAGTTTTAACGAATTCAAAACTAGTTAGGGATTACAGTGGTAATTCTATACGAATACGGCTTACAAAAATAGTTAGCTAAATAAATCAGTTATTTTCTCTTTTAATTTTCAGTGTTTAAATCTACACCATTTTCTTTTGCTCTTTTCTTCCATAATTTACGTGCTTCATGCTGCATATCGACGGTTTTATCCTTTTCATCAACAATTTCTAAACCTAAAATGGTTTCAATAACATCTTCTAAAGTAATTAGTCCTTGCACACTTCCATATTCATTAACCACTATCATCAAGTGAGACCTATCTTTTAGTAACTTTTGAAACACGAGTTTTATTCTCATGGAGTCAACAACAGTCACTATAGAATAAAGGTAGTTCGATACAGGTTTACGACCATTACCTCTTGCTTGCGCTAGCAATAAATCACTACGTAGTACATAACCAATAATGTTTTCCATTTCATCACAGTAAACAGGTATTCGAGAAAAATAGACTTTATCGTATTTATGAAAGTATTCTTCAACTAACAAGGTGCTAGAAAGCGTAAACATCACCATACGTGGTGTCATCGCATCTTTAACATTCACTCCTTTCAGCAACATTAAACTCTTAAGTAAGTTGGATTCTTGTTCGCCTAACTGCCCTTCTTTTGTACTTAATTCTGCCATAGCTACAAACTCATCTCGGCTTAAACCTGTAACAATCGACTTGTTCTCAAATGGTGATGTTACTAGCTCTGCCAATTTAATAAAGGGATATAAGCTCCATGTCATGAACCTTAATGTATGAGCAGTAAAAGGCACGAGTTCTCGCCAATAATGTGCGCCAATTGTTTTAGGAATAATTTCAGAAAAGATAAGAATAAGTAGTGTTAAAACAGCAGAAAAAATACCAACATAAGTATTACCAAATACTAGCGCAGCTTGAGCACCAGCTCCGGCAGCTCCAATAGTGTGGGCTATGGTGTTTAACGTTAAAATAGCAATTAATGGCTTGCCGACATCGTCTTTCAGTTTTCTAAATATACGACCAATAGCTGAACCTTTTCTAATAAGGTTTTCAATATAAGCGTGGTTAACACTGAGTAAAACGGCTTCTAAAACAGAGCAGACAAAGGAAACAACAATAGCGATAAATACATATAAGAAAAGCATACTCATGAAAGTACATCCACTCATTAAAAGGTATCTACCTTTATTATAATCAATTGAGAATAAATTGGATGGATAAGCACCGAATAGAAATAGCCTGAAACAATTAAAAATGGCGACCTGTTATAGTCGCCATTATATGTTGAGTTTTTACTTCTTGATCACTACAGCTGTACGAAGTCGGCTTGCACCAAAGCTTGCCATTTTGTCGAAATCATCACGTGCGATAGGTACATGCTGACAGTCAAAAGCGTTGTGGTCGTGTTCGTCTAAATCAGGATCATGTACGTATAAACACATATCATCAATATGAGTTACTGTAACCCAATGAGGTGATTTTTTACCATCTAAACGATAAGTACTGATCAATACTAAAACCGCATAACCTTGCTCAAGCCAAAGGGATATTTGCTCTTGCTCAACGGTTTGATAGTTAATTTCAACACCAAGCTCAAGCGCCTCTGCTTTGAATTGGTTATCAACCGTTGTCATGATCTGTTTTTTGTCTTCAGTGCGAACACCATCGGTAAATAACACATCTTCAGTATTAATATATACCATGGCTTCGAAACCACGTCGCTTAGCGGCAAGACCTAAACCAATAGGGTGACAACCACCATGACCTGACGTCATAAAGATGGTTGTTGCTTCACGCCACAGAGCCAGCTCTAATACTTGGCTTAATTCTATTTTGTCATCTAACGAAGTCATTGCCATCATCAAAGCTGAAGGGCCACAAGTAAACGCTGTTGTTTGTGCATACCAAGGTGTTATACGAGATATCTGATGGGTGTTCGCACGCAAAATTTTCTTTTGCATACGCAACGCATCACTATGATCTTCGTAATAATCTGAATATTCACCAAAAATGCGATAACCCGCCGCTTCGTATAAACGAATAGCGTTATGGTTATTTTTATTTACCTCTAAACGCATAAACAAACGACCTTGAGCAGCAGATGCTTGTTCAAGTTGTTGTAATAAATTTTCAGCAATACCTTGCTTACGCACAGCAGGTAAAACTGCCATAGAGTATAAGCGAACTAAGCGCCGTCCTTTATGGCAATACACCAAACCATAACACACAACTTGTTGATTACGGTGCGCGACAATAAAGATACCGTTGTCTGAATTTATCCAACGAATGAAACTGCGTTTACTAATTTTGTCTGAAGTGAAACACGTCGATTCAATTACAAGTAAATCACTTATATCTGATAATTGAGCTTTACGATATTGCACTTTTTCAAACCCAATATCAGTATCAGGCTGTGTGTTCAATTAGCGACCTCTCTCTTCTAAACGACGTTGAAATTCAGCCATAATCAGCATGTAAAGCTCGTCGCCTAAGTAAGCGTTTTCAATACCATGATCGACACTTGGGTTATCGTTCACTTCAATCACATAAACTTGTTTATCTTTCTGTTTTAAATCAACACCATAAAATCCATTACCGACCAAGTTCGCTGACTTTATTGCGGCATCTAACACGGCTTTTGGCACTTCAAATGTTGGTAACGTATCAAAGTTACCTGACGAGAATTTTTTACTCGCTTTGTGATTATAAATTTGCCAATGGTTGCGCGCCATATGATAACGACAAGCGTAAATAGGCCGGCCATTTAAAATACCAATGCGCCAATCAAAATCTGTATATAAATATTCTTGTACCAGTACTAAAGCTGAAAGCTCAAATAATTCAGCCAGTTTTTCAACTAACTCTTCTTTGTTTTCAACTTTATACACACCATTTGAGAATGAGCCTTCTGGCATTTTCAATACAATAGGATAGCTATACCCTGCTTCTATATTAGTAATTAACTCATCCCCCCCTTGCATGAATACTGAGGTTTTTGGGCTTGGTACTTTTTTATAATTAAAAGCATCATGTAAAAACACTTTATTACAGCACTTTAAAATAGAGTCGGGATCATCTAATACCACCAAACCAGCAGATTCAGCTTTGCGTGCAATTTTGTATGTATGGTGATCTATCGCGGTAGTTTCACGAATAAATAACGCATCATAATTTAAGATTTGTGCGGCATCGGTTGTCGTCACTAAATCAGCTTTAATACCAAACTTCTTGGCCGCTTTAACAAAACGTTTTAATGCTTGATTACAGCTAGGTGGAAAAGCTTCATCTGGATTAACCAAAATAGCCATTTCCCAGCGTTGTGTTTTAGATTTATTGGTACGCCAAACAGCACCGGTAAAGTGACTAAGTTGGTTTAAAAATAAGATCTTATTTTCAGCCGACAATTCAGTGATCGATAAACGAGTTATATCAGCAACACCTGAACCAGAAAGGGTTACTTTCAATATAGGTGCAGGAAATAACTCAAAAAGCTTACGTGCTGATTTTTGAATACGAGTATCTTCGGTCCATCCTAAAAAGATTAGGAATTCAGTGCCGTTGGCATTTTTTGTTAACGATAAAATATTATCAATAATTGAGCTATGATCTTCAGAAATATCACGCAGTTCGTTTATTGTTTTAACACTTGGCAAAGCTTGATGCTGTCTAGCTTCAGCCAATAATGAACAATAATAACCTTTACTCAAATACTGAGCGGTATCACATAAGTTAATAATACGAGTTTTAGGTTCACCCTTCTTTGGGTATTGTTCTAAGTAATCTTTGAAACTTATAACGCCAGTTGAGTTTTCAATTAATACGTCATTTATATCATCACAAATGATTAAGGTTTTATGCATTTCTGTTCTCTAATTTAGCAAGATTGATAATAATATCTAAAAAGGCAGCCACTGATTTTATTGGCGCCGATTCCGACATGGTATGGTATCCAGAGGTCGGTATTTGTAATGTTGTACCATCAACTATTCCGTTTGAGCCGTTAATAATTCTACCCATTTCGGTTGAACCAATAGAAAAAGCATCAAGACCTTGAGCTAACCTATCAACATTAATTTTTTGTGTGTATTCATCTTTAAAAGTCACACTGTAATTATGTTTTTCACAAATCTGAGTTAACTTTTCAGTTAGTTCTTGGTTAAAATTTGCATTAGCATCACAATTACGCAGTACAAGATCTTGTTTTTCAGCTGTTTCGAAATCAGGAAATGGGCTTGTATCAACCACTACCAACTGATTAGTTTGTCCGCCAAAGCGCAAAAACCATTCAAGTAAATATTGCCAACTGTTACCGCACTCTTCTTCTGCAGTAAAAAAAGCGGTTCCTTGAAAACCTAATTCAAACATATAAACAAGCACGGCAGCTGTTAACACATTGTCTAACTGCCCGATTAAAGCATCATCGGTTATAGATAACTTGTCAGCAAAAGCAATCGGCGTACCTGCCACTAAATGCTGTAAGTTTTCTAATTCGAAAATTAGGTTTTTACGTTTAGGGCAAATATACGAATGCTTAACTTTTCCAGCGCCACGATAAGCACCTGACCAAGGTTCGTAAGCGTAAACGTTCTGATCAGGAAAACGCTTAACGATCTTACGCATCAGCTCTTCATCAACTGAATTGCCTAATAAACCAGATCGATTACCTGATACAAAGGCCGCATATTGAAATTCGTTAGGACCTGTACAAATAAGTCCGTGGCGATCTATATGAGCTGAAAAGAATAAACTTTCAGGATCATTACCTTGCGCAACAAGTATGCCTTGGTACCAAGTTACTTTAGCGCCACGCTCTTCAAGCTCTCGCTGTAAAACGCGAAAAAATGAATGTTCGGCACCAACAACACTTGGACTACGGATTAATTGTGCTATTAAATTAACTAATGCTTCTGGCAAACTATTTACAACAGAACTTACTTGGTTATTTGGCATTATCGCTCTCTAAAAAACCTCAATTTAAATCACCTAAATTTTTCTATTTATTAGGTTGTTTTTTGCGATTTATATACCTGAATTTAAACTTTAGCAATATTTATTTATCGATAATTAAAACTATTTTCAACGACACATTTAATACATATAAAACAATACCTTACCGAAAGATAAAAACAGCATAAAAAGAAATGAAACGAGTGAAAAAGCACAAATATATACAGGTAATTAAAATATCGAGTTGTACATTTATAGAACAAAAGTTTTTAGATATAAAGGAGGTATATTTTGATCAAAAAAGTTATAAGTTTGTGCCATATGTTTAGAGTCATTAAAGACTCATCTAAACAGTTCTAAATATGTGTTCTATGAGGTATTCCTAGCTATAAGTCGGATAAAAAAAAGCCTCTACATTCAATATTACAAATTACCCACTTATTGTCTGTAGTAAAATAGGAAACAGAAAGTTATATTCTTTCTGCTTTTAACATTGAAATCCTTGTTATTGCTTTATCAAAAGCATATGAGATACTCTGAGTTAATTCAGCCTAAAAAACAAACAACAAGATTACAATGATCTTATTAAACTCAACCAATTATTTACGGAGTATTAAAATGAAAAAAGCCGTTTTATTATCCTTGTTATTTGTAACAACAATGTCAGTTTCAGGTTTTTCATCTGCCTTTGGTTTAGCAGAAGCCTTAAAACAACCAACATTTAAAAACAAAAAAGACGCTGATAAAGCCAATGAAGTAACAGAAGTTAAAAAAAGTAGTGAGGTTAAAGCCCTAGAAGCAGCAATCACTGATTGGACGAATGCTTTTAACAATAAGGATGTTGCGGCTATGATGTCTATCTATGATAAAGATAGCGTTTATGCCAGCCCAAACTTACAGATTATTAAAGGCGTTGAGAGTATACAAGCTTGGTATGAAGCCTACTTTTCTGAAATGGATGGTACTTTAACTTATGAGCAGGAGTCCATTACCGAAAAAGGCGGTGTAGGAACAGTTATACTCAACTTTTATATTACACCTAATAATAGTGATACAGCAGTAAAAGTATTCAAAGGCCGGACGATGTTAGTGTTTAAAAAGAAATTCTTAGGTGACTGGTTATTACTCTCTCATATGGCTCACACAACTCATTAACTGATAATGAACGAGTTTGAATAACCTATTGTTAGTCTTTTTAGGTATTTACCAAGTATTAAAAAAACATAAAGCCACAAATGATGTGGCTTTATTATTTTAGCTTAAAGTTATTCAACGCTTATTCATATAGCGCTAATTAACCTCAACTCGGGTTAATGGATTTAATAACTCATTGATTTATTAAAGTATCGTTTAGCTTTATCAAGATTATGACCCGTCCTAATATAGGTTGACAGTCATTTAATTAAAACGCCTGATGTACTTCATTGGGCGTTTTATATTT
>NZ_JAUPEC010000033.1 GCF_030551755.1 Pseudocolwellia sp. AS88 | reverse complement strand
TTAGTTGTTGATTTCATAACACTCTCCAATTTACTTAAAGAAAAGTGTCAACCTTATTTAGGACGGGTCAAAATAAAGTTAATAAAAAGCGCCAAAAGGCGCCAAAAGGCGCTTTTTTTATGTCTAGGCTATGTACGTATTAGATTAAAGTGTGTAACATAATTGATACAGATTGAGTAAATATAAGTTTACAGTTTGTATTTGTAAGAGTTTTGATTTATTTTATAACTATTCTGGCCTTTTACTATTACATTTAAGTAAGACTATTGGATTTATTCTTATTTCATTACCTTGAAGAGGCTAACATTATGACACTAGAAAACAGCACCGAAACTAAAAAAAGTCGCTTAGACAATGTTCATGTAAATTCTGAAGAAGTATTGATCACACCTGATGATTTAAGAAAAGAATTACCTTTACCTGAATCAGGCAGAGTATTTGTGCAGCAAGCACGCAATGTTATTGCTGACATTATTCATAAAAGAGACAGTCGCTTACTTATTATTAGTGGTCCATGTTCTATACATGATATTGATGCTGCTAAACAATACGCAAGAGAGCTTAAAAAACTGCATGAGCAATACAAAGACAGCTTATACATTGTAATGCGAGTCTACTTTGAAAAACCAAGAACCACTGTTGGTTGGAAAGGACTAATTAATGATCCTCATATGGATGGATCATTTGATGTTGAAACAGGCTTAAGAAAAGCAAGAGAGCTATTAATCTTTTTAACTGAACTTGGTTTGCCTTTAGCTTCAGAAGCATTAGATCCTATTAGCCCACAATACTTAGCTGAGTTATTTAGTTGGTCTGCTATTGGTGCTCGTACGACTGAATCGCAAACACACAGAGAAATGGCGTCGGGCTTATCAATGCCAATTGGCTTTAAAAATGGTACTAAAGGTAGCTTAGATGTTGCAATAAATGCGATGGAATCTGCAGCTTCTTCACACCGTTTTATGGGTATTAACAAACAAGGACAAGTGTCTTTAATTAAAACTTCAGGTAACCCTGACGGACATGTGATTTTACGCGGAGGCAAAAAGCCTAACTACAATGCTGAGGATGTCGCAATTTGTGAGGAAGCTCTAGCAAAACAAGGCTTAGAACCTGGTATTGTTATAGATTGTTCTCATGGAAACTCAAGTAAAGATTATGCTCGTCAACCTATTGTGGCTCATGATGTTTTTGATCAAATAGCGGATGGCAATAAGTCTATTATAGGTATCATGCTTGAAAGTCATTTAAATGCAGGCAAACAAAGTGATAGTATTCCAATTGCAGAAAGAGCTTACGGAGTTTCAATTACTGACGGTTGTATTGATTTAGCAAGCACACAAGAACTTATTGCGAAAGCTGATGAAAAGCTTAAAACAGTTTTAAAATCACGTATCGTATAGGTT
The DNA here is from genome assembly GCF_030551755.1 of Pseudocolwellia sp. AS88. Lineage (GTDB taxonomy): Bacteria > Pseudomonadota > Gammaproteobacteria > Enterobacterales > Alteromonadaceae > Pseudocolwellia. Next base: position 35,578 of record NZ_JAUPEC010000033.1, on the reverse strand, counting down.
GTAGTGACCTTTAGTAATCAAAATTTATTCTCATTGTCTTTTATTGTGTCGCTTATTAATAAGCTATTCTGATAAATGACATGAGATGAATTTCTACCTTGGGTTTATTGGCTGAATAGGTGAAATAAATCTCTTCAGAGAAACTACTTCTTTACAACTCCCCATTATCTATTGCAAAGTTAGACCTAAAGTTACACAAGCCTATTAATTGACACTATATTTTACATATCACCGTACATTGTTGAGACACAAATGGAAAAACACGTATTTGATGAAAAGCTAGCCTGTTTAAGAAATGAAATTGATGATATCGATTCTCAATTAGTTAATTTATTAAAAAAGCGACGTACGGTTACCACTAAGGTTGGTGCACTGAAAAATGAAGTTGGAATGCCCATTTACGCTCCTGAGCGAGAAGAAGCATTATTAACTAAGCGCAGGCAGCAAGCACAAGAGGCTGGATTAAATCCTGATGTTATTGAGGATGTATTGCGACGATTAATGAGTGACTCATACTTGAGCCAAGACTCAAGTGGCTATTTATGTGTTAATCCTGACTGTAAAAAAATTGTAGTAATTGGTGGTAAAGGGCAATTAGGTAAGATCTTTGTAGATTTATTTACTCGCTCTAATTATCAAGTAGAAATCATGGAACAAGAGGACTGGTGCAATAGTGAAACTATTTTTACCAATGCCAGTGTTGTTATTGTTGCTGTACCTATTCGATTAACTACTACCATTATTCAGCGACTTAATAGTTTACCTGATGAATGTATTCTTGCTGATGTTACTAGTATAAAAGAGTCACCTTTATATGAAATGCTTAAAGTACATAAAGGTCCGGTTGTTGGCTTGCATCCAATGTTTGGACCTGACGTGGCAAGCTTAGTTAAGCAAACGGTAATAGCATGTGAAGGAAGGCAACCTGATAGTTATCAGTGGCTATTACAGCAGATAGAAGTTTGGGGTGCTAAAATCTACCCAGTAGATGCAGCCGCTCATGATCAAGCAATGGCTATGGTGCAGGTGATGCGTCATTTTTCTACTATCGCTTATGGTTACCATTTAATGACTGAAGGTGCAGACATTGCACAATTAGTTGAAATGAGCTCACCTATTTATCGTTTAGAGTTGATTATGGTTGGACGATTATTTGCTCAAAGCCCTGTTCTATATAGTGATATAATATTTTCAAATGCCGATAATATTCAAATGATGAAACGTTTTGCTTATCGCTTTTTAGAATTACTAGAAGATGTAGAAATGGGCGATAAAGATTCATTTATTGATATGTTTAATCAAGTATCAGATTGGTTTGGTGATTACGCAGGTGAGTTTTTAAAAGAAAGTAAGTCTATGCTACTTAAAGCTAATGAGCTTAAGAAATAGTTTTACTCATATTTATAAATAAAGGATTATTCATGTCTATTTCTAACAAAATATTAAAAAGTATTGTACTGACTCTTTTTATTTTTTTGACTGCATGTAGCCATAGTGCGTCAATAACAGAAAGCTTGGCTTCACAAGAAAATATGCTTGGGGTTATTACAAAGAGTCAATTATTAAGTCATGAAGCGGTGTTTAAAGCAGGTTATGAGTCATACACTGTTTCTCAAAAAGATAAGTTAAAAATTAGTGATTGGCCTAGTGGTTTACATATAGATATTTATTTTGGGACTTGGTGTCACGACAGCGAAAGAGAAGTCCCTAAATTACTATCCATTTTAGATAATAATTTAAATGTTACTTCTAAGCTTATTGCACTAGATTTGAATAAAGATGACCTACAAAACTTGGCTCGCTCAAATAACATTAAATACACGCCAACGTTTGTTGTATATTTAGGAGACAAAAAAATAGGTCGCATTATTGAGCGACCTATTGTAAGTTTGGTTGATGATATTACAAAGATATATGTTAATTCTTTGAAAGTTGATGATTAAAACTTATAAGAAAAACCAACAGATAAAGAAGTGTCTATCCAAACAGCTTCATCATATTCAGCGGCACATACATCGTTTTGACAAAATAGTGAATCACCATCTTGCATTAAGCTAGCATAGCCTCTTAATTCTGTAACTATGGAGGCTACATCAGATATTTCATATCGAGTACCTATTGCCGCAGTGAATGATGGTGAAATCTCACTACCACCATCAGCACTGAAGCGTGCAGCACCAAGCCCAATAGAAACGGTAGTAATATATTGCCTTTGGCGAAACTGGGCTATACCATTAAAGTGAGCATATAACACGTCCAAAGAACTGGTTTTCCCTTCATCACCATACTCGTAGTCATGGCTAGCGTAATTTACTAGTATTTGGCCTTGACCGCTTGGAGATTCTTGCCAAGCGACACCAATTCCAAAATGAGTTGCATTATCTAGAGATATAGAAGTATCACTCTCTGGAACAGTTAAATCTGAACTAGACATTATGCCTATATATGGCGTAATTTCATATTCTGTAGCTATAGATGAGCTTACAGGTAAAGCCAAAGCTAAAGTTAAAGCTACCTTCGATAATATGCTTTTTGAACGTGACATATTCAATCCCTTTTATTTATTCTTATTCTTTTCTTATTGATCTAATTTAGAGTTTTAATTAAATAGGTTTACCGCTAATTAAAAAATCCACCAAGCTTCTCTAACGCTTTTTCTTTTAATTTTTCTTTAGCTTTTTCGGTAAGTTTCTTTTTTTGTTCTTCTTTAGCTTCTTTCCAAATAGAAGAAAGTGCTTGTTTAGCAATTTCAGCACCTAAAAGACTTGCCGGTAAACCTTTTTCGCCACCAATGTTGGTTAAGTTAATATCTGGTAATGTTAACTGATGCTCTTTATTACCTAATGCGGATAAATCTAATGATAATTGTGTGCTTGAAAGAATCAGTTTATTTACACGAATATTAGGTTCTGATTGTGTACCTGTTTCGGTTTCAGCTTCTGTCGATTCGCTTTTCGGTAGGTTCTTTTCTATATCATTTAAAATATCAGATAAGTTTGCTGAGCCAGTTTGAGATAATTCAACAAATGCTTGAGGGTTATTAATTCTTATCTCATCTATAACAATGGTATCTTCAGTCAAACTTGAAATATTAATATCTAATAAAATTGTTTCGAATGAGAATGCATTCGGATAGTTATATTTTTCAGGATTACTTAGGCTAAAACCATTAATAGCGCCGGAACCTTTAGTAAGTTTCATTTCTACATTTTTAACAAGTACTGTTTGATTGGTTAATTTACTACCTTGTGTTTCTATTTGTTGCTTGATGAAATCATCTAAAGATCCATTTGCTAAAAACCACAATGCAGCACCACAAAATAATAAAATAATAAAAACGAAAGAGGCTAATTTATTCACGAATAATCCTTAAGAGTAAATTTTAGATAAGTACAAACGTATAGTTTGTACGCTTTTTCAAAATTATAGATGATCTACTATATAAAAAATACCGATAAAAGTAATGGGCAAAACAAGAATTAACCCATTAAGTCTGTGGAAGCTGTTAAATTAGAGTAACAGGTTAGTTTATAAGATAAATTAATTCTTTATAATGACCATAAATATCATTAACGATTAGAAAACATGCCAAAATTTGAGTTAAATATAGGTTTAATCAACCCAAAAAGCCCAACAAATGTTGGAGCTGTTATGCGTGCAGCTGGATGTTATCGAGCAAATAATGTTTATTACACCGGTAAACGATACGAAAATGCAGCAAAATTTAATACTGATACTAAAAATGCAAAAAATAAAATACCATTAATTGGTGTTGATGATATTACAGAACAGCTTTCCTCTGAAACCAAAGTTATTTGTGTTGATTTAGTTGAAGGCTCTACTCCACTTCCTCATTTTGAACACCCAGAAAATGCACTTTATATCTTCGGTCCAGAAGATGGGACCATTCCACAAAATATAATTAATCGAGCTGATGCCGTTGTTTATATACCTACAGTTGGTTGCATGAACTTGGCTGCTACTGTTAATGTTTTAATGTATGACCGAACGGTTAAGTTAGGTGGTTTTGATTATGGGGATGAATTAATCAAAACGAGTAGAGATAAAAACAATAGAACTAAGTGCCTTAAACAACAAATAAAAACATAGCTTTATAAATCAAATATAAAGGCTTTATTTTTATATCAGCAAAACTACTTGACTAAGAATTATATTCAGCTAGAATGTCCCTAGCTAGAAAGTAAGACCTATATTTATGTACGCCGTTTCGATGTTATATTAGTAGCTCGTCCTGTTTAATAAGTAATAGCAAAACTTCCTGCAACACCGCTCCATTTTGGAGCAAAAAATTACTCTTAAAAGAATAGGATATTATTATGTCTACTACTACTGGTACAGTAAAATGGTTTAACGAATCTAAAGGTTTTGGCTTTATCGAGCAAGAATCTGGTCCAGACGTATTTGCACATTTCTCTGCAATCCAAGGCGACGGTTTCAAAACTTTAGCTGAAGGTCAAAAAGTACAGTTTACTGTTACTCAAGGACAAAAAGGTCCTCAAGCAGAAAACATTCAAGCACTTTAATTTAATCGCCGATTAAATTCGGTTATTAATAAAAGCGTTTAAAAGGCAAGATAATATCTTGCCTTTTTTGTATCTGTAACTTTATTCTGACCTTTTCAAACTTCAAACTTCAAACTTCAAACTTCAAACTTCAAACTTCAAACTTCAAACTTCAAACTTCAAACTTCAAACTTCAAATCTTCAAACTTCAAACTTCAAATCTTCAAATCTTAAATTCCGATTAGTCAAATTCACTATTTTTTAGTCTTATATCTTATTTCTTTTGTTTTTCAGATTTTCTATTTGTTGAGTTTTTTTTAAATCCTTGTTTATAAAGGATTATGTTTTTGGCATCACTTTTGTAATGTATTTACTAAACAACATATAAATTGAGGCATAAACATGAAAACATTATTAGTAGGGTTAGTATTAGTAAGTACCAGTAGTTTTGCACATGAAACATCATATTCTAGTGACTCTTGTAATGTAGATATAAATGGTGGAGTAAGTATTTCTAAGTCAGATATTGAGTTCTTAAAGCATGATAAAAGTTTATATAAAATAGTGAATAATAGTACCTTAGTGATTAAAGGTGAGGAAGTGCCGTTAACTTCAAATCAACAAATTCTAGTTACACAGTTTTCAACAGATATTAGAGCATTGATCCCTCAAGCCAAAAATGTAGCCACTGATGCTCTTAGCTTAGCCTCTGAAGGTGTTAGTTTAGTATTTAATGAATTACTTGGTGAAAATAACGCGGTTGTCGAAGACCTTTCTACACACTTTAATGAGATTAATTATGAAATAGAGAAAAGTTTTTCAGCTGATCAAACAATATATTTTGATGAAGATGGTTTTTCTCGTAATGAATTCTTTGGTGATGACTTTGAAGAACGTATAGAAAGTGCTGTTGAACAAACTATTCAAAACTCTATTGGTAGCCTTATGGTTGCTGTAGGGCAAGAGCTTCTTTTTTCAGGCGGTAATATGGATGCATTTGAAGCCAAAATGGAAAACTTTGAAGAACAGATGGAATATGAAATGGAGTTAAGAGGCAAAGATATTGAGAAGCGAGCTAATGCTTTATGTGATGCTTTAATTGCAATCGATCGAATAGAAGAAAATATGAGAAATGAAATTTCAGAAGTTGCTAAATTTGATATTTTAACTGCATCAGCTAAAAATCAAAATAGAACCTAATTTTCAGTGTATAAATCCACATAAGAAAGAGAACATTCAAAAGATGTTCTCTTTTTTTATCTAAGTAACGACGTTTAATGCAAAATTGTTTTATAATAACCCCATTAGTTCAATGAGGTTTTATACATGAGAATATGTGGCGTAGAGTTAAAAGGTAATGATGCAATTGTTTGTATCATGTCGAGAGAGAATGGATTATATGATATTCCTCATCTTCGAGTACAAAAAATATCAATAGCAGATGCTGGCGATGCAGAACAAGTAAGAACGTTTCAGTTTACTTTCGCTAAGTTGATGGAAGATTACAAGGTAGATAAGGTTGTTATTCGCGGTCGTGCTTTAAAAGGTAAGTTTTCTGGTGGACCTGTGGGCTTCAAATTAGAAGCTGCTATTCAATTAATTCAAGACTTGGCTGTTGAGATTCTTTCCGGTACTGAAATTAAGAAGTCTTTAGCTAAAAGTCAGGTAGATATTGATTTTAGAGATACAGGATTAAAACAGTACCAAGAAGGTGCTTTTGAAGCTGTATTTTCTTATTTTGAACAATCAGCGTTTAATCCAAATAGTGTATAGTCAGTTAATTACGTATATTTATTTAAGGAAGCGAAAGCTTCCTTTTTTATTGTTTAAAATAAGAAAGTGATCTTGGGTGTTTGTTAGGCATCAGTAAAGTGATTAAGAATTAATTTATGGATTGAAGTTTTAGTTAAAGCTGAGTTCAGTTGAATGGGAAGTTTTACAGGGATTTAATTATTTAACCTCAGCTCGGGTTAAGCTATTTTACTCAATAATGCTATTTAAGCGCCTATCTACGTTGCCTGCATGGATGCAGGTTCTTGGTTTTTATCAGGAATAAAAAAAACCGTATTTTTACGCCCAATAGCCAGCTATTGGTTTATAAAAATGCCTTGATAACCACATAAATATTATCATTGAGGTAAGATTAAAGTTTTTTTAGTATCTTTATCAGCATAAAGCTAAATATAAGAATATAAATCAACAATATATAAAACCCATTAATCCGAGCTAAGGTTATTTAGGAAATAAATTTTAGACAAAAAAAAACCGGCTATTGCCGGTTTTTCAATCTTTAATACAAAACTAAAGAGCTTTAATAGCAGCGTTTAAACGACTTTTGCTACGAGCAGCTTTATTTTTGTGAATAAGACCTTTGCTTGCGTAACGATCTAAGATCGGTGTTGCAGAAGCAAATTCTTTAGTTGCTGTTTCTTTGTCACCGGCTTCGATAGCACCGATCACTTTCTTAAGTAATGTGCGCATCATTGAACGACGGCTTGCATTGTGTTGACGGCGCTTTTCAGATTGTACTGCGCGCTTCTTAGCAGACTTTGAGTTAGCCAAGGTGAACTCCTAAAATTAATAAATATTGCCTAGATTTAAGGCGACGAAATATGCCTGTTTTAAAGCTGTTTGTCAAACCATTTCGCTTTATTTTTAATTTTAGTATGAAATTTAAAACCAAAGAGAAAGGTAGAATATTTATTTTATCACAATCTAATTAAAATAGGTGTTTAAGTTAATTTTAACGCTTGTTTCTCCTTATCAAAAAAACGCATAATAATAGATTCGGTTAAATGATAAGAATTAGCAGGTATGGGAAGTTTATTTTGAGTAAGAAACTCATTAAATCAGGATTGATTGTTAGTATTATGACACTTGTCTCACGAGTGCTTGGATTAATACGAGATGTTGTGATTGCTAATGTTATGGGAGCCGGTGTAGCTGCTGATGTATTCTTTTTTGCAAATAAGATCCCTAACTTTTTAAGACGATTGTTTGCAGAAGGTGCATTTGCTCAAGCTTTTGTTCCTGTACTCAGTGAATATCATGCTAAAGATGGTGATAAGTTAGGACCTGAAACACGACAGCTTATTGCTCAAGTGTCCGGGACTTTAGGTGTATTAGTTACGTTAGTGACGCTTGTAGGTGTTATTGCTTCACCTCTTTTTGTTATTTTATTTGGTTTTGGTTGGTTTTGGGATTGGTTACATGATGGACCTAAAGCTGAGCAATTTGAACTTGCTTCATTTTTATTAAAGATAACATTTCCTTATCTATTTTTTGTTAGTTTCACTGCACTGGCGGGAGCTATTTTAAATACTTTAGGTAAGTTTGCTGTTTCTTCTTTCACGCCGGTATTACTTAATATTTGCATTATTACATGTGCAATATTCCTATCTCCTATAATGCCTAACCCCGCTTATGCCTTAGCAATTGGTGTTTTTGTTGGTGGGGTAGTGCAGTTTATGTTTCAAATTCCTTTTTTAATACAGGCTGGAGCACTAGTTAAACCTAAGTGGGCTTGGAATTCGAAAGGTGTTAGTAAAATTAGAAAACTCATTGTGCCAGCGTTATTTGGTGTTTCCGTTACACAAATTAATTTATTACTAGATACACTTATTGCCAGTGTTCTAGTCACAGGCTCGATTAGTTGGTTGTATTACGCTGATAGACTTTTAGAGTTTCCACTTGGTTTATTTGGTATCGGTATCGCTACCGTTATTTTACCAAGCTTATCAAAACTACATGCTAAACAAAGCTCTGGAGAGTTTCGAGATACTGTTGAATGGGGGCTTAAAATAGTTTCTTTGTTTGGTTGGCCTGCTTTGGCTGGTCTTATGGTACTAGCTCAACCTATTGTTATGGTTTTGTTTATGCGTGGAGAATTCTCTGAACAAACGGTACTTAATGTTTCATACGCTCTTTTTGCATATTTATCTGGCTTGATCAGTTTCATGTTTATTAAGATTTTGGCTCCAGCTTATTATGCTCGTCAAGATACTAAAACCCCTGTAATTATCGGTATCAAAGCTATGGTAGCTAATATGGCGTTTAATTTGATGTTGGCACCATTCTTTGGTTACGTTGGTTTAGCCATAGCGACAACTATGTCGGCGTCTTTAAATGCCTTTCTACTATACAGAGGATTAAGGAATCAAAATGTTTTTAGTTTATCTTCGAAAGCATTATGGTTTATGGCGCGAATTATTATTTCTGCTGGTGTTATGGGCGTTGTTGTTTATCTAATTTCACCTCCATTTATTGAATGGTTAAATATGACTAAACTTGAACAACTTATTCAACTGATTATTTGTATTAGCTTGGGTGTAATAAGTTACTTTTTTTCTATTATTTTATTCGGGATTAGAATGAAAGATATCAAAGTATTACCCTAAGTTTTATTGATAGATAAAGATAATTCTCCTTTGGCGATGACTTAAAATGACTCGATCGTAAATAAATGTGATGAAATTGCGTTCAGATGCTGATTCTTAGGGTTGAGTAATATATAATTTCTCGGTTTTTCTTGATAGATAATTGAAGTTCAATAAAAGTTTAGTTAAAAAAGGTTTTTTTAATAAATGCAGTTAATACGCGGTATACATAATATACAACCAGAGCATAATGGCTGTGTACTAACTATAGGTAACTTTGATGGCGTTCACTTAGGCCATAAAGAAGTGATTAATGCATTAATAAAACAAGCAAAAGAACTTAATTGCACAGCAGCCGTTATGGTATTTGAACCTCAGCCTCGAGAGTTGTTTTCTCCAGAAACAGCACCTGCTAGGTTATGTAGATTAAGAGATAAATATACATTGTTGGCTTCGTTAGGTGTCGAGAGATTAATTTGTGTAAATTTTAATTTGAAGTTTGCAACGCAATCAGCAGAAAGTTTTATTGAAGATTTATTAGTACAGAAGTTGGGTATTAAAAGTTTGATTGTTGGTGATGACTTTAGATTCGGAAAAAACCGTAAAGGTAATTACAACATGTTGCTTGAAGCTGGAAAGGCTTCTGGTTTTCATGTTTCAGATACTGCGAGTTATAAGATACTCGATCAAAGGATCAGTAGTACAGAAATACGTAAGGCTCTTGAAAAAGATGATTTAGAGCAAGCTGAAATGATGCTTGGTCGACCTTATTCAATAATAGGTCGGGTTTTTCATGGCGATAAAAGAGGCCGTCAATTAGGTTTTCCTACGGCGAATGTTAAATTAAAAAGACGTGTTTCACCTGTTAATGGTGTGTATGCGGTTAAAGTAAAAACCGATGATGGATTGTTTTTTGGAGTCGCTAATATAGGCTCTAGACCAACAGTCGCAGGTATAAGACAGCAGTTAGAAGTACATATTTTTGATTTTGATTTTGATCTTTATGGTCAAACAATTGAAGTGATATTGCTGAAAAAATTAAGAAAAGAAATGAAATTTGATTCTCTTTCTGCCTTAACAGAACAAATAGTGATTGATAGCGAGCAAGCTCGTCAATTTGTTCAAGCGTTAAGTGTATAAAGTGGTCGCACATATATTAATTTTTAAAGTTAACCGTAGCAGTGAATCGTGAACGTTAACTAAAATACGAGTGGATATAAATTTAAATGAGTGATTATAAGCATACCCTAAATTTGCCAGATACTTCGTTTCCAATGAAAGGGAACATGGCAAACCGCGAACCTAACATGCTAAAAGAGTGGGCCGAAAAAGATTTATACGGAAAAATTCGTGCAGCTAAAAAAGGCAAAAAATCATTTATTCTGCATGACGGACCTCCTTATGCGAATGGCGACATTCATTTAGGACACTCAGTAAATAAAATTCTTAAAGATATTATTGTTAAATCTAAAACTTTATCTGATTTTAATTCTCCGTATGTTCCAGGCTGGGATTGTCATGGGCTGCCTATAGAATTAATGGTTGAAAAGAAAATAGGTAAGCCAGGACATAAAGTTACAGCGGCTCAATTTAGAGAAAAATGTCGTGAGTATGCAACTAAGCAAGTTAATGGTCAAAAAGCTGATTTCAAAAGATTAGGTGTTTTTGCTGATTGGGAAAAACCTTACTTGACTATGGATTTTGGTACTGAAGCGAATATTATTCGTGCTTTAGGAAAAATTGCTGAGAATGGTCATTTACAGCAAGGTTTTAAACCTGTTCATTGGTGTACTGATTGTGGTTCTGCTTTGGCTGAAGCTGAAGTTGAATACAAAGATAAACAATCTCCTGCTATAGATGTTAGTTTTTTAGTTAAAGATCAAAGTATTGCTGATAAGTTTTCTCATCCTGAAAATCATGAAGGTGAGGGCGAAATTAGTATTGCTATTTGGACCACAACACCTTGGACTTTGCCAGCTAACCGTGCTGTATCTGTTCACCCTGAAGTTGAGTACACATTAGTTCAATGTGAAACGGAATCGGGTAAACAAAGGTTGATCCTAGCTTCTGAACTTGTTCAATCATGTATGGATAGATATGGCATCACTAAATATCATGCATTAGGTTTTTGTAAAGGTGCAGACCTTGATTTAGTTGCTTTAAAACATCCTTTTTATGACATTGAAGTTCCTGTTGTATGTGGCGAACATGTAACTACTGATTCTGGTACTGGTTGTGTTCATACTGCGGGTGGTCATGGTGTAGACGATTTCAACGTAAGTAAACAATATGGTTTAGAAATTTATAATCCGGTTGGAGCTAATGGTGTTTATCTTGAAGATACACCGTTATTTGCTGGGCAACATGTATTTAAAGCGAATGCATCAGTAGTAGAAGTGCTTACTGAAAAAGGGGCGTTATTGCATCATCATGCACTGGAACATTCTTATCCACATTGTTGGAGACATAAAACGCCTATTATTTTCCGTGCGACACCTCAATGGTTTATCAGTATGGACAAAAAAGGTTTGCGTCAAGATTCACTAAGTGAAATAGCAAAAACCAAATGGATCCCTGATTGGGGTCAAAGCCGTATTGAAAAAATGGTTGAAGGTAGACCTGATTGGTGTATTTCTCGTCAACGTACTTGGGGTGTACCTATTGCTTTATTTATTCATAAAGATACAGGTGCATTGCATCCTCGTAGTATTGAATTAATAGAAGAAATTGCTCAGAAAGTTGAAAAATCAGGTATTCAAGCATGGTTCGATTTGGATGCTAAAGATCTGATTGGTGATGATGCGAATGATTTTGTAAAAGTACCAGATACTTTAGATGTTTGGTTTGACTCAGGAACAACTCACTCCTCTGTTATAGATGCACGTGAAGAGTTTGATGATATAGCCGATTTATACCTAGAAGGTTCGGATCAGCATAGAGGCTGGTTTATGTCATCAATGATGTCTTCAGTCGCTATGACAGGTAAAGCACCTTATCGTGAAGTATTAACTCATGGTTTTACTGTTGATGTTAATGGTCACAAAATGTCTAAGTCGTTAGGCAATGTAATAACGCCTTCAGAGATCACCAATAAGTTAGGTGCTGATATTTTAAGATTGTGGGTAGCCTCAGTTAACTACACACAAGAGATTACTGTTTCAGATGAAATTTTCAAACGTCAAGCTGATGCTTACCGAAGAATTCGTAACACATCTCGCTTTTTATTAGCTAACTTAAACGGTTTTGATCCTAAGCAAGACTCAATTGCTATTGATGACATGGTTGCATTAGACCGTTGGGTAGTAGGGCAGGCAGCTCAGTTACAAACTGATATCGAAAAAGCTTATAACGATTATGAGTTTCATGTAGTTGTTCATAAGTTAATGAACTTCTGTACAACCGAGCTAGGTGGTTTTTATCTTGATATTATCAAAGATAGACAATACACAGCGAAAAGTAATAGTGTTGCTCGTCGTTCATGTCAAACAGCAATGTATTTAATTGCTGAAGCTATGACTCGCTGGATGGCACCAGTTTTATCTTTTACAGCACAAGAAATTTGGCAGGCATTACCTAAGCCTGCTAATGCAGAAAGAGATGAATTTGTGTTTACTGATGTTTGGTTTGACGGGTTAGCTAAATTACCTAAAGATGCATCATTTGATGATGAGTTTTGGGCAGAGATTTTATTAATTAAAACAGAAGTTAATAAGGCACTAGAAGCGGCACGTAAAGAAAAAACAGTGGGTAAAGCATTAGAGGCTTCAGTAACTCTTTATGCAACCGCAAACATTGTAGATAAGCTAAAACAACTTGAAGAAGAGTTACGTTTTGTTTTAATTACTTCATCAGCAACAGTTGAGCTAGTGACTTCTGCACCTGAAGGTATGATTGAAACTGACGTTACCGGTTTATGGTTATCAGTGGCTCCAGCATCAGGTAGCAAATGTGACCGTTGTTGGCATTTTACTGATGATGTTGGTCAAATAGAAGCACATCCAGAGTTATGTGTTCGCTGTGTAACTAACGTAGATGGTTCAGGCGAAGAGCGTAAGTTTGCATAACTTGATAGTATAAAAGTCATATAAAGTGGCTAAATATATTAAGAAATAAGCGTATGTTATCTGTTAATGTACGCTTGTTTTATATTTAGACATTAATTTCATTCTTTAAAAAGGTTGTAGTCTTTAATGATAAAAAATGCAATGAATACAGGGTTAAGTTGGTTGTGGTTAACTCTGTTGTGTTTGATTGTAGATCAAGTAACGAAATATCTAGTTGTTGACTCTATGGAGCTTTACGAGTCAATTAAAGTGTTCTCTTTTTTTAGTATTACCTATGTGCATAATCTTGGCGCGGCATTCAGTTTTTTAGCTGACCAAGGAGGTTGGCAAAGATGGTTCTTTACGAGTATTGCTGCTATAGCGAGTATTGTTTTTATTGTTTGGTTAGCTAAAACACCTAAAAACCAAAAACTATTAGGTATTGCTTTTGCTTTATTACTAAGTGGTGCTTTAGGAAACTTAATTGATAGAGTTCTATTCGGTTATGTTATCGACTTTTTAGATTTCTACATTGGCAATAATCATTGGCCTGCTTTTAATGTTGCTGATTCAATGATTTTTATTGGTGCAGCTCTGATGATTTTTGATTCGTTCAAAAATAATAATAAAGCTAATGCAATTAATAAAAAGTAAAAAGGTAAATCATGTCGAAAGTAATTAAAGAAAATTCTAACATCATTGTTCACATAACAATGAAACTATCTGACGGTTCAGCTGCGGATAGTACTAAAGTAAATAACAAACCCGCTAAAATAATTATGGGAGATCAAAGTATCTCTCCAGCATTTGAAGCTAATCTACTTGGGTTAAAAGAAGGTGAATCGAAAGAGTTTTCACTTAAATCAGCTGATGCCTTTGGTGATAAAAACCCTGATAACATTCATTATGTTGATATCACTAAATTTGATAGTGAAACACCGGCCAAGGTAGGGAGCATTATTACCTTTACTCAGCCAGGTGGAGAGCTGCCAGGTATGATCACTGATGTCTCAGGTACTTCAGTTACAGTAGATTTTAATCACCCATTAGCTGGGCAAGACGTAACTTTTGTTATTGACGTTATCGAAATTCAATAGTCCAGAATAATAGAGAATACCATGGAAATTATATTAGCAAACCCAAGAGGCTTTTGTGCTGGTGTCGACCGAGCAATTAGTATTGTTGATCGTGCATTAGACTTATTTGACGCACCTATTTATGTTCGCCATGAAGTTGTACATAACAAGTTTGTTGTTAATGGCTTAAAAGACCGCGGTGCTGTTTTTGTTGATGAGTTAGATGAGATCCCTGATGACAGTACAGTAATTTTTAGTGCACATGGTGTTTCTAAGGCAGTACGTAATAAAGCAAAAGATCGAGGTTTAAAAGTATTTGATGCTACTTGTCCATTAGTCACTAAAGTACATATGGAAGTATCACGAGCAAGTCGTAAAAATGTTGAATGTATTCTTATTGGGCATGCGGGGCATCCTGAAGTTGAAGGTACCATGGGGCAATATGAAAGTGACATTGGCGGTATATACTTAGTTGAATCTGTTGATGATGTAGAATCATTATCAGTAAAGAACCCTAATGAATTATATTTTTGTAGTCAAACCACTTTATCCGTAGATGACACCAGCGATGTGATTGATGCTTTGCAGAAAAAATATAAGCACATTGAAGGTCCGCGAAAAGATGATATTTGTTATGCCACTCAAAACCGTCAAGATGCTGTGCGTTCAATCGCAAATCAAGTAGAGTTACTTCTAGTAGTTGGCGCTAAGAATAGCTCTAATTCAAATCGCCTAAGAGAACTTGCAGAAAAAATAGGGACTACATCTTACTTAATAGATACAGCTGAAGATATTCTTCCACAGTGGATAGAAAATATTAAGCATGTAGGTGTAACTGCTGGGGCATCCGCACCTGAAATTCTTGTTAATCAGGTAATAGAAACCCTTAAAAGTTATGGTGGTAAAGAAGTTGTTGAATACCCAGGGCGAGAAGAAAATACAGTATTTGCAGTTCCAATTGAATTGCGTTAACCTTGATGTGGTTGTATAAAAAAAGAACTATTTGTTAATTGGGTTAGTATTTTGTTAATCTAGTTATAAAATTTTGTATATAAAATGTTTTTATGTAAGTCTTAGTTTTTATTACGTAAACTTCAAGTAGTGATAACATAATATTTAATGGAAAACTGCTTAGATATGGATATTAAGGTATGAGTTAATGCGGTTCACTTTAGTGATTTTTAACACATATAACTTTCTCTCAAAGGCATTGGTTTCTATAAACCAATGCTCATTTACTTTGTTGCCGCTAACAAAATCCTCCTTAAATATTCGTGATAATTATTTAGACCTTTATCATGTAAACCTTCTAACATTTGAGGTGTCATAATTTGCGCTCTTATTTATTATTTCAATATAACAAAACGTCTAATAGAGGTTTTACCTTAATAGAAGTGCTTGTTGCTTTATTTATTTTATCAACAGGAATTTTAGGGGCAGTTGCTATGCAAGCATCAGCTAAAAAAGGTAGTTTTGATGCTATGCAACGCTCATTAGCTTCTGCATATGCACAGAATATTATTGAGCGTATGCGAGGTAATGATGCTCAAGTAGGCTCAAATGTACTCAACGGGTATAACGGTAATTATGGTATTAACCCATTAAGCGCCCCAGGTAATAGATGTGATTTGTCTACATCTTTGTGTACGCCAACTGAATTAATTACTAATGATTTATATGAATGGGAGCAGAGTTTAATTGGTGCCGATTCAAAAAATATTAATGCAAATATTGGAGGCCTGAGTGAAGTTGTTGGTTGTATAAATCATTCAAACAGTAATGTCACCGTTGCGATTAGTTGGGAAGGGCGAGAAGAAACCTCCGATGGAGCTACCAGTAATGATGAATTTGGAGAGAATTGTGGCACAGCAACCACAAAACGCCGTCAAATTGTTATTAATGCATTTATTAATTAGAGGCTTATATGCTTAAAAAGCAACAAGGTTTTACTTTACTTGAAATATTCGTCGCATTAGCGATAGGCCTAGTACTTATTGGTGGTGTTTTAAGTGTATTTGTTGGTATGAAAACCACTACGCAAGAAACTTCAAGTATGGGAGAGCTTCAAGAGAATGGTCGTTTTGCTGTTTCACTCCTTACTGATGATTTGTTAAGGCAGAACCTTTGGGGGGACTTAAGTAGCAATTTAAGTAGTACCTTACTTATTAGTCCTGCGCCAGCAAATCCAGCAGGAGACTGTATTGGTGGAGGTTTAAATAATGGCAGCTTCCCTCAGGCAGGAGTAGGAAGTTTTCGTACTATTTGGGCGCAGACTGTTGCTAATATAAATATTTTAAATGGGTGTATCGATGATGCAACTATTGGCTCAGACGTTATTCAAATAAAACGTGTAGTGGCAAACCCTGTTGCTCCAGCAGATATAGAAGCAAATCGTTATTATATAAATTCAGGATTTGAGAATGCAGCAATATTTGGTGGAGAGGAAGCAATACCATCAGTAAATCAGTCTAGAGTTTGGGAATATCAACATCATGTTTATTACATTCGTGAAGACCAAGTAGGAAACGACGTTGTACCTGTGTTAATGCAGGGAAGATTGCAGAATGGTGGTAACGCAATATCATTTAATATGTTAGTTGAAGGTATTGAAAGAATACATTACATGTTTGGTGTTGATACCAGCGGTGATGGAGTTATTAATGCTTATATTGCACCAATAAATATGCTCGACAATTATTGGGATAATGCAAATAATATTAAAATTCTAGGGGTGAAGCTTTACGTACTCGTAAGGTCGATTAGACCCGATAGAAGTTACGAAAATGACAATGTTTATCAAATGGGTGATGTTAGTTTTGATGCTGCTGGTGATAACTTTAGACGTATATTATTTAGCACAACAGTTTCAATGCCAAATGCAACAATTAGAACCTTTTAAAATATAGAGTTAATATGAAATCAATATATTTAATCAATACTAAATATCAAAATCATAGGCAACAAGGTGTCGTTTTAATTGTCGCTTTGGTTTTTCTTATTGCTTTAACTGCTGTTGCAGCTGCGCTAATGCAAAACACAACAACAGATATAAAGATGGCAGGAGCCAGTCAAGAAAAGGCGATTGTTACGCAAGAAGCTATTAGCGAAATGGGACGTATTATATTTAACGAATATCGTAAAGTAGATGGGGCTAATGCTTTTTCAGAAAAAATTGTCGGAACTATTACATTTCCTGTTACTGATGACCAAATAATGAATTCCACAGGCGTGAATGCCAATGAATATGGTTTTGATGTAAGTTGTCCTCGCAATACACAACCTACATCAGGTATGAAATGTACAATTACACGAGTTCAGATAACTCAAACATATGGTCGAGATAATAACCATGCCGTTCAAGTCAATTCTGGTATTGCTCAAGAATTACCAGCAGGAAATTAATATGAAAAAATCATTATTATTTTTTACATGTATTCTTCTTCCACTTTTTTCTTTTAGTGAAGATATAGAGTTATATATTGGTGATACTAGTCAACGAGAAGATACAAAACCTCAAGTATTATTAATTGTTGATACATCAGGCAGTATGGCTTCGACACAAACAATTAAAACACCTTATAATCCTGATAGTACATATAAAACTTTAGGTACTTTTTCGGGAAGAGGAGATGATTATTTATATTATAGTGTAGGAAGCGAATCGTCGTCACCTGTGGTTGATTCAACTAGTGAGAATCGTCGTTTCTTAGCAAGCATTAATAACTGTTCTTCAGCGGTTTCTCGATTAAATGAAGTAGGTTTTTATACAGGGCGTATTCGAGAGTATACATTTGAAGGTAATACTGGAAGCTGGCAAGAAATACCTGAATCTGATGGAACTAGTATTACTATAATTGATTGTGAAGACGATATTAGCCTCGATTTATCTAACATAGAAAATGGTTTTGCGGTAGAGCATGATGAAAACCAAGTTAGAGGCTTATTAACAACGTCTACGGTTAGAGGTTATCCTATTGATGGCGAAGGTAACAGATTGTTACCTGATTATTATGATAACGATATTAATACAGTAGACTCTTCATGGGGAGGCGATGTAGTTACTATATATACTGATAATTATTTACGGTGGGATCAAGGAACACAATACAGTAATAACACTAATATTGGTACTACCATAGCAACAAGATTATCTATCGCTCAAAGAACCTTAAGTGATTTAGTTGAATCTATTCCGTCAGTACAGTTCGGTTTAGAGGTATATAATATTAATGCTTATTCTGATACAAATTCAAATAGAGGTCATGGTGGGCGTATAGCGTTTGGTATACAAGAAATGACGGCTAATGCTAAAGGTGAGTTACAGGATATTATTGACGATGAATTACATGCGGCTGGTTCAACGCCTTTATGTGAATCATATTATGAAGCATATCGATATTTTTCTGGATCCTCGGTGTATTTTGCAGATACGGATTATAGCTCATACCTCAATAACTACACACAATATCATAATCGTAATAGACCTGGACGAGATACAAGTATCGAAAGCAACGGTAGATATATAACACCTTATGAAAACTGTACTAATGAGATCTTTGTTATTTTAATTACTGATGGCATTCCACAAAATGATGCGAAGGCTGATAGTTTAATTAGATCCCTTCACACTAGCGTCGGCTCTACTGCTCAACCAGTAGATGGTAATTATTTACCTGCATTAGCGCAATATATGCATAGTAATGACATTAATGCTAGCTTAGATGGTACCCAAATTGCAACTTTATATACAGTTGGTTTTAGTGAAGGTGCAGGGGATGCAGAAGATGTATTAACCGCAGCAGCAACTAATGGTGGTGGGCAATATTATGACGCCACAGATCCGACTCAATTAGGTGCTTCTCTTCAAAAAGCACTAAGCTCGATTTTAGAAGTTACCACTAGTTTCACCGCACCTTCAGTTGCAACAAATAGTTTTGATAGAACGGAATCACAGGACTCAGCGTATTATGGAATGTTTATTCCTGAAAGTGGTGCTAAATGGAAAGGAAATCTAAAAAAACTTAAGTTAGTCGATGATGAGCAAGTTGGTCGAGATGATGAAGTTGCCATAGATGCTGATGGTAATATGTTAGCTGCTGCCAAAACATTTTGGAGGAGCTCAGATGAGGCTGACGGAAATAATGTTGAAGCCGGTGGTGTTGTGGGGATGTTTAATAATAAAGAAGATGCCCGTAATATTTACAGTGACATTGGCCCCGGTAATGAACTTAGTGAATTAAACTATTCAAGCATGCAAACCTATTACGGAGGGATTTTACAAACCTATTTAGCGTTTGGCGTTTTAAACATACTTGAGGCACAGGATTATATTAATTGGGCTTTAGGTTTTGATGTTGACGATGCCGATGATGACAATGATACAGGTGATTACCGACCAGATTTATTCGGAGACCCACTGCATTCAAAGCCAGTAGCAATAAACTATGGTGGTAGTGATGAAGATAATCCAAATATTAGAATCGTAGTTGGTACAAACTCCGGTGTCTTACACATGTTCAAAGACAGTGGAGAAACTGTTGATGAGTCTTGGGCATTTATGCCTAAAAGATTTTTTTCTGATATAAAATCATTGCGAGATAATTTACCTGCTTCTGATAAAGTTTATGGTGTTGATGGTTCAATTACTGCTTTTACTATAGATAAAAACGGTGATGGTACAATCAGTGGTACAGATGAAAAAGCATGGATATTTTTTGGTTTAAGACGCGGTGGCAACTCATATTATGCTTTAGATGTAACAGCTCCTGATACACCAGAGTATATGTGGGAAATAACAGCAGATACAGCAGGTTTTGAAGAATTAGGACAAACATGGTCGCAACCAGTTGTAGGGTATTCAAAATTAAATATTGAAGGCGGTTCACCTAAACCTGTCCTTATTTTTGGTGCTGGATATTCAATTGCTAAAGATGCTTCAGGACCGGGAACTAACGACGAAGTTGGTCGAGGCATATATATGGTGGATGCTGAAAGCGGTGAGTTACTATGGAGTATAACCCCTGGGGCTACAAGTGATAAAAACACTCAATTTACAGGTTTTACTGACAGTATCCCGTCTAAAATAGCGGTATTTGATAGTGATAGCGATGGACTTATTGATAGATTATATACAGGAGACACTGGCGGTAATGTTTTCAGAATAGATATGCCGGGTTCAGATCCTTTCGATAGTGATACGCCTTGGACAGCATTTAAATTTGCAGAATTAGGCGGCACAACGAATGCTGATGACAGACGTTTCTTTAGTGAAGCAATAGTAGAAAAAACATTCTTCACTGATACTGTTGAAATTACTATAGATGGTGATACTACAGTAATAAGTCAAGAAACACCTTACGATGCTGTTTTAATTGGCAGTGGTGATAGAAGTACGCCTACCGCAACCGATACTGAGGATAAGTTCTTTATGCTACAAGATGAAAATGTAGTTACACAATCATTTGTTGCTGGTGCAGTTGCACCGTCTCTTGAGCCGCCTTCACCGATATTATTTAACGACTCTTATTTACACGACTTTACTGATAATCCGTATGATTCATTAACAGGTACTGATAAACAAAACCTAGACTTAATTGTTAGTAGAAAGTCTGGCTGGTATTACAGTTATTCAACGGGAGAACGAAGCACCGGTGGTGCATTATTAGTTAAAGGACAGGCTTTATTTCCATCTTTTGTACCAGGTACTGTAGGCGATTCATCTTCCTGTTCTTTAACTACTGGACAAGGTTTTATATATGCGATTGATTTGTATGACGGAACTACTTCATATGAATCACGTAAAACATTAATTACATCCACAATGCCTGACACGCCAACTATTGTTATTCCGCCAAGTGGTACGGTAACAACAACACCCGATGAAAATGAGCCTCCAGGAACTGATAGGTCTACTCTCTTAATTTTAACAGGTGGGGTTCCTATCACTACGGATGTTTCACTTACTACATTTAGTACTTATCAATATGTTACGGAGCAATAATGATGCAAGTTAAAAAACAAGTAGGTATGACACTTATTGAGTTGTTAATTACTATTGCCATTGTAGGGATCTTGGGCGCTGTTGCTTATCCGTCTTATACAACTTATGTAACACAGTCGAATCGTACTGAAGCTAAAAGAGAACTTGCTCGAGTGGCAAACAAAATGGAACAATATTACGTTGACCATCGAAAATATACTGCTGATATGACTTTACTTGGAATGGCCGCGGACCCTTATATAACAGAAACAGGTAATTATAGTATTGATACTTCAGCTCAAAATGATGGGAGCTTTACTTTAACTGCTACGGCTAGAGGAACTCAAGCTACTAGAGATCCCGATTGTACTACATTGTCTATTGACCATACGGGTCAAAAAACAGCTGAATCAGCTGACTGCTGGGAGAAATAATATGAAATTAGTTTCTAATTTAGTGTTGTTACTAAGCATATATAGCATTTTTCATTCCTCTTTGATTTTAGCTAAGAAATCTGAACGATTTGAAGATGTAAAGAAGGTAAATTTGAAATGTCATGTTGAGCTAATCGGAGGTAAAACTACTATTCTTTATCACTATCACTTGCCTGAAAGTGATAAAGACCTTTTTGCTAATTGGCTACTACAGAAATATAAAGACTCCCAAGGTAATAATGAAGTGGAACCTGTATATAAAGTAAATGAATGTGTTGAAATTAAAGATAAGTTTAAAGATACTATAGCAAATACCTTAGAAGCAGAGCTGGAACTTGAGAGGTAACATATTTTATCTATTAGTTAGCCTGTTCAGGATCATGAGCAGGTTATATTTACATTATTTCTATCTTCATCAACCCCATCACTATCACTATCATTACTAATATAAGCTCTACCAGAAACAGCAACAATAATACCTCTTGATGCATCAGCATAGCCGTAAGGGCAGTAACTGAAAGTAGATTCATTGTTATTTATCGGCAAGTTGCCTAAAGAATTATAAGTAAGAAATGCTCCATTAGAATATTGAAACTGATCATTACTACTACTTATAGCTGACTTTACGCGAACAATTTCGTCATCTGCAATATCAAAGTCATTGTTCTGATTGAAATCGATAAACACACTAACTTCTTGGGTCCAATCATCTGTACAAGAACCATTTACGATAGGGCATACAACCACATCTTGACCGCTGTTCACTGAGGTATTTCGTGCTATAAGAAGTAAACGATGTAATTCAGAAATTTCGTTATCGACTCTCATACTAACGGTAAATGTTTTTAAGCTGGGTAAAGCGACCGCAGCCAAAATTGCAACAATAGCTATACCTACTAAAAGCTCAACCATGGTAAAAGCACGTTGTTTTTTCTTTAAGGTTTTTATACACATAGAAACAAGATCTTCCTTCATTACAGCAATACGTTATTTATAACATTATTGCGGTAAGCTATCTAGATATGAGTATAGTCTAATCACAGATAATTAAAGTACCACTTCTATTTCTGTCTAATCCATCATTTCTTAGGTCTGTTGTTTGATAAGCCCTACCAGCCCTTGAAACAATTATGCCTCTGTTTTTATCTTCATGATCTTTAGGGCAATATTTAAAAGTTGCATTACCTCCCCAAATAACTAGATGTCCTGTAGGACCAAAAACTAAAGCCGTACGATTAGAGCCGTATTGGAGTTTATCACCTTCATTAATTGGGGCTTTAACTCTTAATATTGCTTCATCTAGAGATGGTTCAAATTCTTTATTTTTATTATGATCAGTAAAAATACTAATGGTTAGATGCCAGTCAGTTGTGCAAATATTGGCATTATTCAAAGGGCAAATTGTAATATTCGTATTAGAGTTAATGGCTGTGTTTTTGGTGAATGCTATCATTTTATGTAATTCTGATATCTCACGGTCAACACGAAGTTTAACCGTGAAATCTGCTAAAGCAGGCATACCTATTGTAATTAAAAGCATTAAGATGCTAACAGAAGTTAATAATTCAATTAATGTGAACCCGTTATGTTTATACATATCAACTATCCTTAGTCGCTTGATTATTGTTTTGGTTATTTAATAAACGATTTGGCTGCGATATTGATAGTATAATTTTTACTCTAAAATGTAAACTAGGTGTAAATTGTTGGTATTTCTGCTCGTTTATGTTGTGTTTTTAAATAGATGTTAATGATCTTTTCTTCAATAGCTTTATCTTTAAGTTTACCTTCTAAAAAGTCATCTAGTTGGTCGTAAGAGATTCCTAATGCATCTTCATCTTTTTTACCTGGTGATAATTCTTCTAGATCAGCTGTAGGAGCTTTAATAATAAGCTGATCAGGAGCACCTAACTCTTTAGCTAGTTGACGTACCTGACGCTTTGATAAACCAAATAGTGGTGCTAAGTCGCATGCACCATCTCCCCACTTAGTAAAGAAGCCTGTAATATTTTCAGCTGAATGATCAGTGCCTAGTACTAATCCACCTAAAATTCCAGCGACATTGTATTGCATAACCATTCGAGTACGAGCTTTCACATTACCTTTTGAGAAGTCCATTTGGGCATCTGAAGCTGTTAACAAATTACTAGCAGATAATGCTTTTAGTGTTTCTTCATGTATCCCATTGGCACCATTTAATATGTTGGTGCAGATATCATGTGAAGGTTTAATAAAGTTCAGAGCCAGTTGAGCATCTTCTTCATCTGCTTGCACATCAAAAGGTAATCTAACGGCTATAAATTGAAACTCACTAGTATTGTTTTCACTATTTAATTGTTCTACAGCCAGTTGAGCCAATTTCCCACAGGTTGTCGAGTCAACACCACCACTGATGCCTAGAACGAGTTTTGTTAACCCTGAGGCTTTTAATTGCTGTTTAATGAATTGTACTCGGCGGTTAATTTCATATTGAGCATCTATAACAGGCAATACTTTCATTTCGTCAATAATCAACTGGGGATTCATGTATTTTCCTTAACGGTAATTAAATAATAATTTTATTTGAAGGATCAGATTCTTCGGTAGATAATGAGGTAAGTGTATCAAAATTTATCACATTAATAGTATGCTATTTAGTGATATTTTTGATTGATGTTGTGAATTGTGTACAATGAATTTAACTTTATAGAAATGGATCAAATGATGAAGAAAATAGAAGCGATTATTAAACCGTTTAAATTAGACGATGTTCGAGAAGCACTGGGTGAAATTGGTGTTACAGGTATGACTGTTTCAGAAGTTAAAGGCTTTGGACGTCAAAAAGGTCACACTGAACTTTATCGTGGTGCTGAATACATGGTTGATTTCTTACCTAAAGTAAAAATTGAGCTTGTTATTGCTACTGAAGATGTAGAACGATGTATTGAAGCTATTATGTCTACTGCTCAAACAGGTAAAATAGGCGATGGTAAGATATTTGTTACAGATGTAGAGCGTATTATTCGTATAAGAACGGGTGAAGAGGACGCTTCAGCTATATAGAAACAGCTGAAGATAGATTCAAAGCACTAACTATTACCTTAGTGCTTTGAAAAATTAATACTATCTTAAAAGCGGGTTTCCAGGAAAGTTAGCTGCTAATACTTGTTTCGCATTATTCTTAAGATCATGAAGTTCTAACTTGTCGTAACATTCAATCATAATCTCTAAAGCTTCTTCAACATGCTCACTC
Organism: Pseudocolwellia sp. AS88; assembly: GCF_030551755.1. Taxonomy (GTDB): domain Bacteria; phylum Pseudomonadota; class Gammaproteobacteria; order Enterobacterales; family Alteromonadaceae; genus Pseudocolwellia. Next base: position 10,915 of record NZ_JAUPEC010000033.1, on the reverse strand, counting down.
GGTGCATAATATTCAATTACATATCTGCCTCTATTTGCTGCAGAAGCCCAAGCATCTCTTTTTAGATAAAAACGTGCGACGGATATTTCATATCTAGCTAATCGCTCTTTTATATCAATCATGCGCTTTCTTGAGTCAGCAGCATATTTGCTTTCTGGGTAATCTGTTAGGATTTTTTTGAAACCAAGAAAAGCATTTCTAGACGCTGTTGGATCTCTGTCAGAACGATCAATACCAACCAAATCCTGAAACAAGTTATCTTCAGTTGATAAATTAATTAATGCTTTCATGTAGTAAACATAATCAACATTCGGATGGGCAGGATTCAATTTCACAAATCTATCAGCTAATGCAATACCTTGCTCTGCATTTCCTGTTTTGTAATAAGCATAAATCAAATCTATTTGTACTTGATGAGATATAGGACCAAATGGGAATCGAGCATCTATTGCTGATAATAGTTGGATAGCTTTCTGAAATAATCCATCGTCAAGTGCTTTACGTGCATCTGAGAATAATGTTTGAGCAGACTTATTCGGTACATTTTCAATGTTCACATCATCAGATGATGAACAACCGACTAAGCTTAATGTAAGTGCAGTCAGTAATACTTTTATTGATATTTTTTCCATAGATATAAAAATCACAACGTTGGTTTAGCTAAAGTTAATGTGGCTCCATCAGAATTTAATATGATTTATGTTTTAACTATCACATTCATATTTATTTGATGAAGTTGGTTTCATCCCATCACACAAACAGGTAAAATATCCAAGCATTCTAACCTAGCAAACATTCCTTGCACAGTACTAAAGTATATTTAGTTTGCTTGGTAAATTTAAAGAGAACTTAATGGCTGAAAAAATTCAACACACTGGTATAGTCCCTGAATCTTGTTTGGGTAAAAGATTAGACCAAACAATTGCGGAAATGTTTCCTGATTATTCAAGAACAAGATTAAAAGATTGGATTTTAGCAGGTCACGTCTGTGTAAACGACGCTGTAGTTAAGATAGCACGCGAAAAAATGTTTGGTGGGGAAACTATTTCTATCGATACAGAAATCGAAGCAGAAGTAAGATTTCAAGCTCAAGACTTACCATTAAACATAGTTTATGAAGATGACGATATTTTAGTTATTAATAAACCTGCGGGTTTAGTTGTTCATCCTGGTGCCGGTAATCCAGATGGCACTGTATTAAATGCCTTGCTACATTATTGTCCTCAAGTGGAAATTGTACCAAGAGCGGGCATCGTGCATCGCTTAGATAAAGATACTACCGGATTGATGGTTGTTGCTAAAACTATTGCAGCACAAACTAATTTAGTTGAAGCATTGCAAGCACGTGAAATTACACGTGAATATGAAGCAGTTGCTGCTGGTATTATGACAGCAGGTGGTTTGGTTGATCAACCTATTGGTAGACATCCAACTAAACGTACACATATGGCCGTAACCTTTTCGGGACGTCCATCTGTTACGCATTATCGCGTTATGGAAAAGTTTAGACTCCACACTAGACTTCGTTTGCGATTAGAAACAGGTCGTACTCATCAAATCAGAGTACACATGTCTCATATTACACATCCGCTTGTTGGTGACCCTGTTTATGGTGGCAGACCTCGTCCACCTAAAAATGCGACTGAAGAATTACGTGATTTTTTACGTGGATTTCACCGACAAGCTCTTCATGCAGCAATGTTATCATTATTTCATCCAATAACAGGTGAGCAAATGACATGGCATGCTGATGTGCCTGAAGATATGGTTAAGTTAACAGAGTTACTTCGAGAAGATAACAAATTACATTCAATTGAACCATACTAACTCTGCTTTTCATTATTTGTCTTGGCCAGTACAAAATGTATTGGCCTTTACTACAACTGTTCATCATCCAGAACGACTTAAAACTTCCACATGTTACGGAAACTTTAACTTAGGTTTACATGTAGGTGATGATGAAAGTGTTGTTCAAAGTAACAGAGATTTGTTACTCGAATACCTGCCTGAAAATACAGCAATCCAATGGTTAGACCAAGTTCATGGTAATAACATAGAAGTTATACATTCATGTTCAGATATTCTTATTGCCGATGCCTCTATTACACAGCAAAACAACATAGCACTCGCTGTAATGACAGCTGATTGTTTACCTATTATTATTTCTACACTTGATGGTAGTGAAGTGGCTGCTATACATGGAGGCTGGAAACCATTATCTAAAAAAATTATTGAATACACCATTTCAAAAATGGAAACACCTGTAAAAGATCTTCACATTTGGTTAGGACCTTGTATTGGACCTGAGAAATTCGAAGTAGGCGAAGATTTATATCAAGAGTTTGTGACAATAGATAATAACTTTAATAAAGCCTTTGTTGCTGTTAAGTCTTCAAAAAATGTAAATAAGTATATGGCGAATTTGCACCTGATCGCTCAAATACAGTTAGAAAAACTAGGTGCTAGATATATTTATTCTTTACCACATTGTACATTTTCTCAGCCTAATGATTATTATTCTTATAGAAGAAATAAGCAAACAGGCCGCATGACAACTATAATTTGTCGTACCTAATCCCTCAAAATATTATTCTAGATCAAAAATAAATTAATACCCGATTGCTATTTAGTTAATAGCCCTCATTAATAAAGTATAGAGAGTTAAACTATATTTTATTTAATCTCGTTAATTAATCTCGTTTTATTGAAGGTGTAATATGCGCTTAGACCGATTTACTCAAACATTCCAAGAAGCTATTTCTGATGCCCAATCTCTTGCTTTAGGAAAAGATCATCAATTTATAGAACCTACTCATTTAATGATGTCGTTATTAAATCAAAATAATAATAGCGTAATACCTTTGTTAAAGAGTGCTGGTGTAAATATTCATACCTTGCGTAATCAGATAGAAGCTTCTCTAACCAGTTTAGCTCAAGTTTCTGGTACGGGTGGAGATGTTCAACTGTCTGCTTCTTTAGGGAATCTATTTAATTTATGTGACAAATACGCCCAAAAACTAGGTGATAAATACATATCATCTGAGGTGTTTGTTCTTGCCGCCATTGAAGACAAAGGTGCATTAGGCAAAATCTTAACCTCACTTGGCGCAAATAAATCACGTTTAGAGAAAGCAATAGAACATATAAGAGGTGGTGAATCAGTGAATGATCAAAATGCTGAAGATGTGCGTCAAGCATTAAATAAATATACAGTTGATTTAACTGAAAGAGCAGAACAAGGAAAGCTTGATCCTGTTATAGGGCGCGACGATGAAATAAGACGTACTATTCAAGTATTACAAAGACGTACCAAAAATAATCCAGTATTAATTGGTGAGCCAGGTGTTGGAAAAACAGCTATTGTTGAAGGATTAGCTCAACGAATTATTGATAATGCTGTACCTGAAGGTATAAGAAATAAAAGAGTACTTTCACTAGATATGGGTGCCTTAGTTGCTGGCGCTAAATACAGGGGCGAATTTGAAGAGCGCTTAAAAGCTGTTTTAAATGAACTCGCTAAAGAAGAAGGGCAAGTTATTCTCTTCATCGATGAATTACACACTATGGTAGGTGCAGGCAAGTCTGACGGTGCTATGGATGCTGGTAACATGCTTAAGCCTGCTTTAGCGCGAGGTGACTTACATTGTGTAGGAGCAACAACCCTTGATGAATATCGACAGTATATTGAAAAAGATTCGGCTTTAGAGCGTCGTTTCCAAAAAGTATTAGTAGATGAACCAAGCGTTGAAGATACGATCGCTATTTTACGTGGTTTAAAAGAGCGTTATGAACTTCATCACAATGTTGAAATTACAGACCCTGCAATTGTTGCCGCAGCATCACTATCTTATCGCTATATCAGTGATCGCCAACTACCAGATAAAGCTATAGATTTGATTGATGAAGCTGCATCAAGTATTCGTTTACAAATGGATTCAAAACCTGAAGACCTAGATCGTTTAGAAAGAAGGCTAATTCAATTAAAGTTAGAAGAACGAGCATTAGCTAAAGAGTCTGATGCTGCCTCAGTAAAACGTTTAGAAAATATTGTCCAAGAAATAGCAGGAATGCAAAGTCAGTATGATGAGTTAGATGAAGTTTGGACTACTGAAAAAGCCGCATTGCATGGAACTCAAGCAATCAAAACTGATCTTGAACAAGCAAGATTAGCACTTGAAGCTGCAACACGTGCTGGCGATCTTAATAAAATGTCTGAATTGCACCACGGAAAAATTCCGCAACTTGAAAAGCAACTTGATTTAGCAAGCCAAGCTGAAATGCAAGAAATGAGTTTGTTAAAAAATAAGGTAACAGAAGCTGAAATTGCCGATGTATTAAGTAAGGCTACCGGTATCCCTGTTTCTAAAATGTTAGAACAAGAGCGAGAAAAACTATTAAATATGGAAGATAGCTTACATGAGAAAGTTATCGGACAAAATGAGGCTATAGCATCTGTATCAAATGCGATAAGAAGATCGAGAGCGGGTTTGTCAGATCCTGATCAACCAATAGGATCTTTCTTATTCTTAGGACCAACCGGAGTAGGTAAAACAGAATTAACTAAGTCATTAGCTAACTTTTTATTTGATAGTGAAGATTCGTTAATTAGAATTGATATGTCAGAGTTTATGGAAAAACACTCTGTTGCTCGTCTTATTGGTGCACCTCCAGGTTATGTTGGTTATGAAGAGGGGGGGTATTTAACGGAAGCTGTTCGCCGTAAACCTTATTCAGTTATTCTTTTGGATGAAATAGAAAAAGCACATAATGATGTTTTTAATATTTTACTTCAGGTACTTGATGATGGTCGATTAACTGATGGGCAGGGGCGAACTGTTGATTTTAAAAATACAGTGATCATCATGACCTCTAATATCGGATCTGATGTCATTCAAAAGTTTAGCGCAGAAAAACAATATGAATTGATGAAAAGCCAAGTAATGGAAGAAGTTCATCAATACTTTAAACCAGAGTTTATCAATCGTATTGATGAATCAGTAGTATTTCATCCTTTAGAAACAAGCCAAATTGAAAAAATAGCAGGAATACAAATTCAGCTTCTTGCTAAGCGCTTAAAAGATAAAGAGATAACTTTAACGATATCTGATGATGCCTTGCATTACATTGGGAAAATAGGTTTCGATCATTTATTTGGTGCTAGACCATTAAAACGAGTTATTCAGCATGAAATTGAAAACCCGCTAGCTCAGTCGTTACTAGCGGGAGATATCACTCAAGAGAGTATAATCAAGATAGAATTATTAGATGAAAAGCTGATTTTTACAATCACCTAATTATATGGCTTTAAGATTTACAATAAAGATCGACACGCTCTTGATTAATAGTGATCTGCTCTTTTTGTTCTTCTTCATTTAATATTTGAGTATTTCCATCAGCATCAACAAAGCGGATTCTATTAAAATCGGTTAAGGTTGCTAAGTTTTTCTTAGCTTCCTCACATTTTTTTGAAATATCTAGAGTTAAGTTCTCAGATACACCCGCTTCTTTTTCTTTGGCTGCTGTGGTCAATTTTTCTTGCTTTTGAGCTGGTTTGGCTTGCCTATCTAGGTTTGATAATTGTGCATTCGCCATAACTAACTCTGTGTAGTTCCCTTCAGCGGGTTGATTTTGACTAAAATGTACAACGCCATCCTCACCAACCCATCTATAAATAATTACATCCGCTAAGGCATTTAAACTAAGAAGGAGTAATAAACTCGTTGACCAATATTTCATTTTTTAAACTCTTTTTTGTTTTAAAAATTATTAAGTAAATTGTACTGTTTATTTACTCATTTAAAAACGTTAAGTTACAAACTTATAACAATACCTACCAATGATTCAAATGTTTTATGCTTTTTTAGAGGTATATAATAAGAATTACACTATCCCTGTGAATTATACTTATGTTAAATTTACGCAAACACCTTGTATAACCTAATGGTTTCAAAATGACACAAAACACTTCAAGTGAAAAATCCCCTAAAAAAGGTATTTATCTTTTACCAAACTTATTAACAACAGCTGGTTTGTTTTTTGGATTTTATGCCATCGTTTCTTCTATGAAAGGGCATTTCGAAAGTGCAGCTATCGCAATATTTGTTGCTATGGTATTTGATGGTTTAGATGGGCGAGTTGCAAGAATGACCAACACGCAAAGTGAATTCGGTGCTGAATATGACAGTATGGCTGATATGGTGTCGTTTGGTATAGCACCCGGACTTGTTGCGTATAATTGGGCATTAGATGACTTTGGAAAATTTGGCTGGCTAGCTGCTTTTGTATTTGTAGCAAGTGCAGCACTTCGATTAGCACGTTTTAATACTCAAGTTGGTGTTGCTGATAAGCGTTACTTTCAAGGTTTAGCAAGCCCAGCAGCGGCAGGGGTTATTGCAAGTTTAGTTTGGGTTGGTTCATCCTACGAAATTGTCGGTCAAGATTATGGTTACATTGTTGGCGTAATTACTATTATTACAGGTTTGCTGATGGTGAGTAACTTTAGGTATAGCAGCTTTAAAGATGTTGATTGGAAAGGGAAGGTAAACTTTGTTGTTGTTCTACTCATTGTTCTTGCATTTGTTATTGTAGCTTCAAGTCCTGAAAACGTATTACTCATTATATTCGTTATCTATGCTTTCTCAGGACCATTTACCACTATTAGAGGAGTGAGAAAGCTTAAGCTAGAGCATGTTGTTGGTGACGACAAAGATGCCGATTTTAAATGATGCAAAGATTACTTATGTACACTTTAATCTTGTCAAATTAAAGTCATCACATTAGTTAAAATAAATAAAAAAGTCACTATAATTAGTGACTTTTTGGTTTTATAAATGAAATAGATTATTTATTAATTTTTACGACGCTTAGCAACTAAAAAGAATAAGCCTGTGAAAAATAATAAAAACATTGAAGGTTCAGAAACTACGCTAGCTTGACCTAATGCTAAATCACCAAAAACATAAAGACCGCCACCAAAATCAAATACATCGATAAAGAAGTTACCACCAAAAGCAGTATCAACTAAACCTTGAAAGTTATAGAACAAGAAGTTGCTTTCAGTAACATCAAACGTAAGGAATTCAATACCTGCACTTATATTATTTAAATCAACAAATACTTCAAATAATCCGAATAATGCAAAGTTGCCTGCAGCATCAGCCTCAGTGATCATATCAAATCCGAATAATTCAAAATCAACCCAAGTATTGATGGTACCAAACCCATCACTGTCTTGAGTATCAACTGTGATTGAACCAATCGTTTCAAATAATACTTCCGTAGTGGTTGCATCATCAAACAATATGTCTTGTATAATTAAGTTTGCATTAGCTGAGCCAATTGTGAATAAAGATAGAGATATAGCTAATAGTGCGTTTTTAAAATATGTGTTTAACATAATAGACCTGTTATTTTTGTCTTACTCATTGTAAGAGTTAATTGAGTTAAACAGCCCTTGAACACTGAAGGGCTGTTAATTAAGTAAATACTGAAACTAATTATTAATTTCTACAACGGTAGTTCCTTGCGCAACACCTTGGTCATCGTAGAATGTAATACCACCCATGAAAGTACCTTCAGTAAGACCTCTTGTCATAATGGTTACATTATTAAAGCGTCCTTCAATAGCACGAGTACTAGAGATAACTCTTGATGTACTTTCTTTTGAGTCAGCAATCCAAACAGGCATTGTATATTCAAGAGATTGAGCACCTGCTAGGTTATATCCATGTACCCAAATAAGGTATACATCACCCACGTCAACATTCGCTCTTGGTTCAGGATTCACTAATATCACATCTTCATTAGATGCAGCATTTAAAGATTGTCCTACCTGTGTACAACTCCATTGATCACAACGGTAAACGTAAAGATCTAAATCTACATTACCGGCACCATCACCAACTAGACCATCAACCAATGAGAAACGAGCAACTTGAGTTCCTTCAGGTATATGGAATAAATGAGTAGCAAGTCCATCTTCATTAAATGAGAACTCACTGTCAGGATCTTGTGAAACTGTTTCAGTTGAACCAAACGGGGCTACAAATCCAGCAAAGTCTGTAGAAGTTGCGCCTGAATAAAGCATTTTCACAGGGAAGGTTAAGCGACCTCTATTTAATTCACCAGAGATGGTCTCAGGAACTTCAATTGAAACTTCAGGAACAACTTTTATCGCAATTGGGCTACGTACGTTATGATTATTGTTATCAGATAACGTTATAGAACCGAATGCCCATTCATTAAATACAGCCGCGTCAGTACTACTAAAGTTTAAAACATAGCTTGCACTTTCACCGGCTTTAACACTTAACAAACCATCTTGAAGTTCATTACCATTTTCATCAAATGTAGTTATTGTTACATCTACACCTGCAGGAGCTTCAATCGTTGCATTATAAACACTATCCGATTCAGTAACGTTAGTAACTGTACGAGTAATTGATTCTGATCCAGAAAGTTCAGCAATACCAATAGATGCAATATTTAGCTGGCTTGGTTCAGTACTGAATCCAGAGCTACTTAATACATCACAACTTGTACCTAAATTAGAAACATACGTTTCGTTGCCTATACCACATAAAAATGCAAGGTAGTCATTATAGTTTGCACTATATACTAACCCTGGATCTAGAGCGTTAACTGGAGCTGCATGACCAGCACCAAAGTCAAATGGGTCTGCTTGTGTTACGCCATCTTCTTTGGTTAAGTTCTGTCTTGCTGTCGTCATTAATGAAGATTTAATTTGAGCAGGTGTCCATTCAGGATTTGATTCCTTGAAAAGAGCTGCTAAACCTGCAATATGAGGGCTAGACATTGAGGTGCCTTGCAGGTAAGCAAAAGTACCACCTTGCTCTCCAAACATTGGAGTGTTAGTTGTAGCGGCTAATATTTTAACACCTGGAGCAGTAATATCAGGCTTTATAATATCGTAGCTTGCTTGGTTAGGACCTCTAGAAGAGAAGTCAGCCATAACATTACCGATTTCAGTTGTATCTATCGCGGCATTCATATTTGAAAAAGTAACATTAGTCTCTGTAGTTAATGAACTTGCAATTAATTCTTGAGCATCAATATATGAAATCATAGAGCCAGGAATAGCAACAGCATCATCAGTTCCACCCATAGCAAAAGGAGACGTTCCTTCTTGAGTGTATATAACCGCAGCAATTGCACCTGCTTCTTGTGCATTAATAAATTTTTCAGTAAATGCACATGAACCACGAGCGATTAAAGCTACATTACCTACTAAGTTTGTTTGACCAGCAATTGGATTTGAACCATCATCTGTATTACATGCTTCAATTGAATCTGATACAACAATATTACCTGATAATTCATTAGCAGCTGGAGCAAAGCCTGCAGGTACAGAAACAATTGAAGAACCAGCTAAATCACCAGAATTAACAACCAATGCTTTACCAATAACTTTAGAAGTACCATCGTAAGTTGAAGCCGCTACTGATGTAACCCAAGGAGCTGGAGTTCCAACAGTTTCTGCATCAGGGCCACTATTACCAGCAGAGACTGAAACAAAAACACCTGCCTGAGTTGCACGTAACATAGCCGCTGCTGCAGGTTGAGTTAAATCTGTTAAACTTCCACCAATTGAAAAATTGATAACATCAACACCATCAACGACTGCTTGATCAATTGCCGCCATACTATCACTAGGGAAACAACCTGCTTCATCGCCACCTGTAGGGTTTGTATAATCACTATTCCAACAAACTTTATACATAGCAACACGAGCTCTAGGTGCTATACCGCTTACCAAGCCAACTTCCTGTCCTTCTAGTATAGCTTCAACATTAGAATTTCCCCCAGATGTACTAGCCGTATGAGAACCATGGCCGTCAGCATCACGTGGAGATATGAATTCACCTAGAGATGTTTGAATATCGTAAACAGATTGAAATGACTCATTAAAGTAACGAGCACCAATTAATTTGTTATTACATTTAAATGTATCAGCTTCTGCTTCTTCACCAGCATCACAAGTACCATTCCAACCGATTGATTGAGGATCAGAGTATGTACCATCATCAGCAAAGCTTGGATGTTCGGGTGCTATACCTGTATCCAAAACACCAATAACTACATCTTCACCTTTAATATTTAATGTATGTTGTCCAGTACTACCCGTTAAGCCTAAAAACTCAGGCGTATTAGAAGTCGTAACCTTTTGTATTTCTTCTTTCCACACACCAGCAACATCAGGGTTAGATTCAAGCATTGACACTTGCTTTTGAGTTAACTTAGCGGAGAAACCATTAAAAGTATGTTTAAACGAATGGATAATAGTAATAGAACCCATTTTGTTAGCTAATTCTTGCTGTCGCTCTTCTATAGCTTTTGTATAAGCAATTAAAGCAGGGGTATTAGCGTTGTAATTATTACCTGCAACTCCAACAACCTGATTAGAGGGTAATAACTCTCCAATATCTTCAGCTTGAGAAATGCCGGGCTTTTCTTTCATTTGTACTATATAGAGTGAAGAAGCATTTTTTTTAATTTGATTTGACTTGGCTTCTTTGAATAGTGATTTATCAGCATTAACTTCAGCAGCATTTACTGAGTAGGTAGTCGCTAATGCTAAAGTAACGAGGCTACTAACAATTTTTTGCTTAAATTGCATTTAATTCCCTTTGTATAATTGTTTAAAATATTAATGTCTACAGATAGATACATGTAAGACATGAGGATTTTACGAGATCAATATAGCGGTAAAAGTGTATAATGTGCAAACATAAAATTGACCAGATGGTTTAGTTTTTATCAACCGATGAATTAGTTTTTATAATTTAAGAATAAAAAAAAAGCGAATTGCTTATAAAGAAAGCAAACAAACAAAAAATCAAAGAAAATATGAAATAAAGCTTGCTTGGATCAAAAAGATCGTTAGAATGCGCTCCAC
>NZ_JAUPEC010000032.1 GCF_030551755.1 Pseudocolwellia sp. AS88 | reverse complement strand
AGAAGTGAAACGCAGTAGCGCCGATGGTAGTGTGGGAGTTCCCATGTGAGAGTAGGACATTGCTAGGCTTCTAATTCAAAGAAAAGGCTATCCTAACGGATAGCCTTTTTTTGTGGGTAAAATAAATTGGAGGCAATGACTAGGTTGGTTAAAAGTGATTGTTGTTCTTCATTTATAAATAAGCATATTCGTGCGCGTTAACTGGTCGTCGCTCTTGTATATCTCGACAACTGCTCCTGCGTTATTCTCACTCTTTACATCCATGTACTTCATTCCTAATATTCTTTTAATGATGATTTATAACTTTCTCTACTTATGTAGGAACTGATGTATAATATGTTTTTGATAATTTTTTAAAGGTTTGTTTGTGTCTGAAGATCTAAAGCGTCTCAATAAATACATTAGTGATTCTGGTTTCTGCTCAAGACGTGAGGCGGATAAGCTTATCGAGAAAGCTCGAGTGACTATTAATGGTAAAATACCAGAGTTAGGTACTAAGGTCGCTTCTAGTGATGAAGTACGTGTTGATGGTTTTATTGTTGAACAAGTTGCTAAAAATAAATCAGATCGTATATATATTGCTTATAACAAACCTGTTGGTATTACTTGTACTACTGAATCCCATGTACGCGGCAATATTATTGAGGCTATCGGTCATAAAAAAAGAATATTCCCTATTGGTCGTTTAGATAAACCTTCTGAAGGCTTAATCTTTTTAACCAGTGATGGTGATATTGTTAATAAGATTTTAAGAGCTGAAAATGCGCATGATAAAGAATATATTGTTAGTGTGGATAAGCCGATAAGTGAACGGTTTATTCAGCGTATGTCTAAAGGTGTGCCTATTTTAGGGACTATTACTAAGCCTTGTATCGTTAATGTACAGAGTAAATACACGTTTAAGATTATTCTGACACAGGGATTGAACCGTCAAATCCGTCGTATGTGTGAATATTTAGATTACGAAGTACTAACTTTGAAACGTTCTCGTATTATGAGTGTTGAGCTTGGCGATCTTAAAAGTGGAGAGTGGCGTTATCTTTCAGCATCTGAAATGGATGAGATAAATTCTGCAGTGGCAGGTTCATCTAAAACAGCATTAGAAACGACGTCTCCAAGAATTGATTTAGATGTTGAAGGTGAATCGAAAACAATCACTAAAGTCGATACAAAAGAATTGAAATTCACGTCTAAAAAATCAGTAACTTCTAATAAAGATCAAACGCGTAATAAGTTATCGTTAAAAAAATAATCTGACGTCCATTGTCATGATTATATTTAAACGCAGCTGAACAATATTATGTTTATGCTGCGCCTAATAATAGCTGAAATTCTTCTAACACTATAGGATCATCGATGGTTGAAGGTATTTGATATTCTTCGCCATCAACAATTTGTCTTATAGTTTTTCTTAAGATTTTTCCTGATCTGGTTTTAGGCAAGCGTTGAACTATATGTACTTCTCTTAAACTGGCTATAGGTCCTATTTGCTCTCGTATCGATTGCTTCAGCTCTGATATAAGCTCTTCATTAGTTAAATTGACATTATTTTTCATAACAACTAATGCCGAAGGTACTTGTCCTTTGATAGGGCAGTGACCACCAATTACCGCACACTCAGCAATAGCTGGATGATTAGATATAACTTCTTCTATCTCACCTGTAGACATTCGATGACCTGCAACGTTTATGATATCGTCTGTTCTTCCCATAATAAAAAGATAGTCGTCTTCGTCGATGTACCCACCATCGCCTGTTACATAGTAGCCAGGAAATGTATTGTGATAGCCATCTTTAAACCGTTCAGGGTTTTGCCAAATTGTACTTAAACAGCCTGGCGGTAATGGTAATTTAATAGCGATATTACCTTCTTCACCTTTAGCTAATTCATTACCAGAACTATCAACTACTTTAATATCATATCCTGGAGTTGCTAGTCCTGCTGAGCCAGCTTTTGTCTGTTTAGCTTCAATACCATAAGGAATCGAAGCAATTGCCCAACCTGTTTCCGTTTGCCACCAATGATCGATAACCGGTAGATTTGTTTTATCTTTTAGCCATTGATAGGTTGCTGGGTCTAATCGTTCACCGGCTAGATATAATCTTTTTAGACTTGATAAGTCATATTTTTGTATCAAGTCAGCATTTGGGTCTTCTTTACATATTGCTCTAAAAGCTGTTGGGGCACTAAATAATGCTTTTACATTATATTCTTCACAAACTCGCCAGAATGTTCCCGCATCAGGTGTGAATACAGGTTTTCCCTCAAAAAGAATAGTTGTACATCCTGCTATTAGCGGCTCATAAACAATATATGAGTGTCCAACAACCCAACCCACATCTGATGCCGCCCAAAATACTTCGCCCGGCTCGATATCGTATATAGCTTTCATACTATATTTCATAGCAACGGCATGTGAGCCGTTATCACGCACCACACCTTTAGGTTTCCCGGTAGTTCCTGATGTATAGAGTATGTATAGAGGGTCTGTCGCATTAACGGCTACAGGTTCAACTTCAGGTGAGTTTTCAATCAAAGATGCCCAACTATAATCTCTATCAGTTACTAAACTCGCTTCTATTAATTCTCGTTGGTAAATAATGCATGAAGATGGTTTGTATTGTGCCAATTCAATAGCTTTGTCGATCATAGGTTTATATGGAATAACTTTTTTAATCTCTACACCACAACTTGCGGAAACAATAACTTTTGGTTGAGCATCATCTATTCGTATTGCTAACTCATGAGCAGAAAAACCACCAAAAACCACGGAATGAATTGCACCTATGCGAGCACAAGCTAGCATTGCTATGGCTGCTTGTGAGATCATTGGCATATAAATGAGAACACGATCGCCTTTCTCGATGTTTTTATTTTTTAGAACGCAGGCAAACTTTGCAACTTCATGTTTTAACTCATTATAAGTGAATTTTTGTTTACTGTTAGTTACTGGAGAGTCGTAGATTAAAGCGATAGTATCGCCATTACCTTGTTCTATATGATAATCCAAAGCAAGGTATGAGGTATTGAGTTGTCCATCTTCAAACCATTGGTAATTATTTTCGCTATTTTTAGACAATATAATATTTGGTTTTTTGACCCACTGTATATCGTCAGCTTGCTTCCTCCAAAAAGTGATAGGGTCATTACTTGATTGATTGTATTCTTCTTGATAGCTCATGGTTCTTACCTTGGTGGATAGATAATAACCAGTTTAGAGCTTGCTAGTAGAAGGTACCATTAGACCTTTGGCTAATGAGCTTAACTCTCAATTTACCTATTTATACTGGTAAATTGAGAGGGGGTTCAATGGGAAGTTTTATTATAAATTGAGTAAATTTGCAGGAGAGTATTGATCTGTAAGCACTTTAGTATTTTTAGGCCAATCTATGTTGTCTTTTGTTGAAACCATGTTTTGACTCAATTCTTCTATATCAACACCAAAAGGTTTTAATAATGGTGTTAGCTTTTCAACTCGTGCTTTTATGAGTTCTTTACTTGGTTCTTCTGTATGACCTGCCAAGATGATTCTGTTGCTGTTTCGTTTATTAGCTACATTAATGAAATCGCCAAAAACATCATAATATGTCGCTGATTCATGATTGTATAATTTACTTATAGAGAAGGTATTCGCAGATATAATGCCTTTTTCAGCGAGAATACTTTTAGTTTCCTCAAAGAATTCTTTCGTTAATAAATGCTCTGGAATATAGTCACCATTAAAGGCATCTAAAATTATCCAATCGTATTTTTGTTTTTTCAGTTGAGCACGTTTAATAAATATACGCCCATCTTGAGTCGCAGAGGTTATTTTATCATTCTCTATAAAACCAAAATATTCACGAGCAACGCTTGTTACGGCTGGATCTATTTCAACATTATCAATAAAAGCATCAGGATAAATTTGATGAATTGTATTTGATAAGGTACCCCCCCCTAAACCAATAATGAGAACTCTTTGTGGGTTATCTATCATTAACAAACTTGAAAATACGAGCTTAGTGTAATTAAACACAAGCTTGTCAGGGTTATCTGTAAATATGCAGCTTTGGTTAGTTTTACTGCTTTTGGTATTAAACTTTAAGCAACGCTGATTACCTTTTTCATCAACAATAATGTTTCGGTATAAAGAGCGTTCACTATGTATTACCTTTGAGAAACTCATAGTAGGTAATAATATTAAAACGATAAAACTTAGATATTTGAACATGTAAACCTCTTAGTTAATTACTGTATTTGTAGCTGTATTTTTCATGTGCGTCTTAAATATAGTTTTATGTAAAGCTATAGCCAGTAAACCTAATAAACCTAATGTTAGGCTGAAACCTAAAATAATATCGTTTACGTTAAAGGCAAGCACCATATAAAAAGAGGTGATAATTGTGCCCAATGCGCTACCTAAGGTACTTACAAAATAAAGTATGCCTGCTACTTGTCCGCTTTTTTCACTGTCAGTTACGAGCAAACGCACAGAGTAGGGAGATATCATCCCAAGA
Organism: Pseudocolwellia sp. AS88; assembly: GCF_030551755.1. Lineage (GTDB taxonomy): Bacteria > Pseudomonadota > Gammaproteobacteria > Enterobacterales > Alteromonadaceae > Pseudocolwellia. The sequence continues at coordinate 34,976 of NZ_JAUPEC010000032.1, read as the reverse complement.
ATAATGGTTGGAATGAAAAATAATACCATTGAGGCAAGTAATGAACCGTAACGGCTATCTTCAATATTTGTAAAAATCAGCTCCATCAATTCCTGAGAAAAGAAAACAATAGGCAAAACGGTAATACTCGCGAAGATGAATATTAATCCATAGCGCGTTAGGGATGCATTTTTTGTAGAAAGCTTACCGCCAATTAAATAGCCAAAAGATAAACTGAGCATGAAAACAGTAATAATACTGCCCCAAATATGAACACTACTACCGAAGAATGGCGCGAGAATACGTCCGCCCAATAATTCAATTCCCATAATGCTAAAACCACTGGAAAAAGCTAAAAAATAGATCAAGGCATTTGTTTTTGAAATCATGTAATTGTCAGTATTTAAAGGAGTTATTAGATGGTCATTATCTTAACTGGATGATTCAGAGTTAGCTAGTAGTAAAAGAGGTGTATATATAAGCCGTTTAAAACTAAACGTTTTCATTGGAAGTTGCATGGTGAATAGTTTTTGTTGTACGAGTTAACTAACTGATTCTATTTTTAAAATATAACTTTAAATTGGCTTTAGGAAAAAGTACCAATAAAAATAGTCGTGTTTTTGATTTAACCATTTTTAAAAGGGATGCGATTGTGATTTTTGAAGTGAGCTAAACTTGGGATTATTATTAACCCCAAGTTCAGTTTTATAGGTTTATATGACTAGCCAAAATTACTGATTAATTATTGCTTAAGTAGAGTTTTAAGAAATCCAGCTGTATGAGATGTTTTATGTTCAGCTACCTCTTCAGGTGTACCACATACGAGTATTTCACCACCACCGGAACCACCTTCTGGACCAAGATCTATCACCCAATCAGCTGTTTTCACAACATCTAAATTATGTTCTATAACAACAATAGTATTACCTTGATCACGTAAACGGTGAATAACTTGTAGTAATTGTTTGATGTCGTGGAAATGCAAGCCAGTTGTTGGTTCATCTAATATATATAAGGTTTTACCTGTATCACGTTTAGATAACTCTTTAGCTAGTTTAACCCGTTGTGCTTCACCACCTGACAATGTTGTCGCTGATTGCCCAAGTTTTATATAGCTTAAGCCTACATCAAGTAAGGTTTCTAATTTACGTTTAACAGCTGGTATGGCGTTAAAAAATTCACAAGCATCTTCGATAGTCATATCGAGTACTTCATGAATGTTTTTACCTTTGTATTTTACCTCTAATGTTTCACGGTTGTAGCGCTGACTTTTACAATCATCACAAGGCACATATACATCAGGGAGAAAGTGCATTTCTACCTTGATCAAACCGTCACCCTGACAAGCTTCACAACGACCACCTTTAACATTAAAACTGAATCGTCCAGGTTTATAACCACGAGAGCGCGATTCTTGTGTCGCCGCAAAAATATCTCTTACCGCAGTAAATATACCTGTATAAGTGGCAGGGTTTGAACGAGGCGTTCTGCCTATTGGGCTTTGATCTATATCGATAACTTTATCGAGGAGGTCTAAACCAATAATCTCTTTATATGGAGAAGGTTCCTGAGTCGTCGCGCCATTAAGTTCAATGTGAGCAAGTTTGTATAAGGTATCATTAATGAGTGTTGATTTACCTGAGCCTGAAACACCGGTTACACAAGTCATTAAACCGTTTGGAATGGTTAAATCTACATTCTTAAGGTTGTTACCTGTAGCGCCTATTAATTTAACAACATTGTCTTTATCGAAAGGCGTACGTGTTTTAGGTATTTCAATGCACTCTCTGCCTGATAAGTACTTGCCAGTAAGTGAGTCTTCACACGCTAATATATCTTCAACGGTACCTTCAGCAATTATTTGACCACCATGAACACCTGCACCAGGACCAATATCAATCACATGATCGGCTTCTCTAATAGCATCTTCATCATGCTCAACGACGATCACGGTATTACCTAAATCACGTAGATGAACTAAGGTTTTAAGCAATCGTTCATTATCACGTTGATGCAAACCGATTGAAGGTTCATCAAGCACATACATAACGCCAACTAAACCAGCGCCAATCTGACTCGCTAAACGTATGCGTTGAGCTTCACCACCTGACAACGTACCTGCTGCACGTGAAAGGTTTAGATAGTTCAATCCTACGTTTACTAAGAAGCCAAGGCGATCGATAATTTCTTTGAGTATTTTCTCTGCAATTTGACCTTTTTGACCTGGCAAATCTAACTCTTGGAAAAACTTCAATGCGTCTGCAATAGCATATTCAGCTACTTCAGGTAATGGTGTTTCATTTACAAATACGTTGCGTGCTTCCAAACGTAATCGGCTACCATTACAGTCTGGACAATGTTGGCTATTCAGATATTTTGATAATTCATCACGTACAGCATTCGATTCTGTTTCACGATAGCGGCGATCCATATTATTTAAAATACCTTCAAACGGGTGATTTCGAATAACGATATCGCCACGGTCATTCATGTATTTAAATTCTACTTCTTGTTTACCACTACCATGTAAAATAAGTTTTTGATGCTCTTCAGGCAATTCATTAAAAGGTTTGTCTAAGGCAAAATCAAAATGCTCAGCCAAGGCTTGTAACATTTGGAAGTAATAGAAATTACGCTTATCCCAGCCTCTAATAGCGCCACCGGCTAAACTAAGTTCAGGGTTTGAAATAACACGTTTTTGGTCGAAAAACTGCTGATTACCTAAACCATCACACGTTTGACATGCGCCTGCTGGATTATTGAATGAGAATAAACGAGGCTCTAACTCTTGCATGCTATAACCACAATGAGGACAAGCAAAGTTAGCTGAAAACAACAACTCATCTCTATCGGGCTCATCCATAAAGGCAACTTTTGCTGTGCCTGCTGTTAATGCTAAAGCCGTTTCAAAAGATTCAGATAAACGTAATTGAATGTCGTCTCTTACTTTTAAGCGATCAACCACTACTTCAATGGTGTGTTTTCTGTGAAGTTCTAACGTTGGAGGATCTGATAAGTCATACACTTCGCCGTCAATTCGAGCTCGAATGTAGCCTTGTGCTGATAAGTTATCGAGTAACTTAAGATGTTCACCTTTACGATTCTGCATCACAGGTGCTAGCACCATGACTTTTGTACCTTCCTCTAAAGCAAGTACATTATCTACCATTTGAGAAACAGTTTGTGCAGCAAGCGGTTCGTTATGTGTTGGACAGCGAGGCTCACCTACTCGAGCGTATAGTAGACGCAAGTAATCGTATATTTCTGTAATTGTACCAACTGTAGAACGAGGGTTGTGAGATGTTGATTTTTGTTCAATAGAAATTGCAGGCGATAAACCTTCAATGTGATCTACATCGGGTTTTTCCATTAATGATAAGAATTGACGCGCATAAGCAGATAAAGATTCAACATAACGACGTTGACCTTCAGCATATAAAGTATCAAAAGCTAATGATGATTTTCCTGAGCCTGAGAGGCCGGTAATAACAACGAGTTTTTCGCGAGGAATATCTAAACTAATATTCTTTAGATTATGGGTACGAGCCCCTCTAACTTCTATATTTCTCATAACGGTTCCGTGTGGATTTCTAACCAACAATTATCGCACAAAAACTATCCTAAGTTCACATTAAATGTCATTTTGTTCATTGTGGAGTCGTGATACTATAACGCTCTTAATTAATGTAGCAAAACAGACATAAGAATAGAGCGATGAGCACCACAGGTTTAAATAAAATTGAAAAAAAAGCAGCGTTTTCTTTAGCCACCGTATTTGGCTTACGCATGCTTGGATTATTTATGATCTTACCTGTGTTCGCCATTTATGGTGAGCAACTTACAGGTTATAGCCCTATTTGGTTGGGTTTAGCCATTGGTGCTTATGGCCTTACCCAAGCAATGCTGCAAATACCTATGGGTATGTTGTCTGACAAATATGGCCGAAAACCAATAATAATAGGTGGTTTGGTGGTATTTCTTATTGGTAGTGTTGTTGCTGCCATGTCTGACACTATTTATGGTGTTGTTTTTGGTCGAGCTTTACAGGGTATGGGAGCCATTGCCAGCGCTATATTGGCTTTAGCGGCTGATATTACTCGTGAAGAACAACGACCGAAAGTGATGGCGACTATTGGAATGTTTATTGGTTTATCTTTTGCTGCGGCAATGGTTATCGGACCGATAGTTGCACAGTCGTTTGGTTTAAGTGGTTTATTCTGGCTAACAGCTATATTAAGTATTTTTGCCATGCTGATGATTCAGTTTATGGTGCCTCATACCGTAAATAAAGCACCGAAAGGTGATAATGTTGCCTTACCTGAACAATTACGAAAACTCATAAAAGACTCGCAGCTTAGTCGTTTAAATTCAGGTGTATTTGTTTTACATATGGCATTAACCGCCTGTTTTATTACTTTACCTAAACAATTTGTAGCGAGTGGCTTGGCTTTAGAGCAACATTGGCAACTTTATTTACCGGCTTTATTAGGATCATTTTTCTTGATGGTACCTTTTATGATTTTTGCGATGAAAAAGCAGAAAGAAAAACAAATGTTTACTGCTGCCGTTTTACTATTAGCTTTAGCATTATCACTGTTATGGTATTTACCACTTGGTTTTTGGTCGTTAGTTGTTTTAGTGATTATGTTCTTTACTGCTTTTAATTATTTAGAAGCGACTATGCCGTCAATACTTTCTCGTATTGCGCCTGCTGGCGTTAAAGGTAGTGCAATGGGGATTTATTCAAGTAGTCAATTTTTAGGTGCATTTACTGGTGGTGTAGTGGGTGGAGCTATTGCGAGTAACTTTGGTGAACAATCCATATTCTTAGTTATGGCGGTATTATGTATCGTGTGGGCTGTACTTACCTTAGGTATGAAACCGCTTAAAAAGTCGAAGAATTTTAGCTTTGCTATATCACTTCAAAGTGAAGAACAAGCTGATGAAGTGGCTGAACATTTAATTAATATGCCTGGAGTTTTAGAAGCAACTCTGGTTTATCAAGAATCAGTGGCTTACTTAAAAATAGATGAAAAACTAGCTGATATTCTAAGTATTAAAGCCTTATTAAATCCTCAGCACAGTTAAAGTATTCTTAAACTTATGTATTAAGCTTCTATCTTATTTCATTGATATAGTCTGGATCTTTCGCGCTGTTAATTCCAGGTATTAATAGCGTAATTTCATCATCAATTTCTTTAGTGATTAACGCTTGTCCCATCGGCGAATGAGGTGTTATCACTGTAATTTTGTTCGTTAGATTATTGTCTTTATCCGTTATTATTTCACATTTAAAACCAGCGGCAGAAGGCGCGATAAAAAGCCACTCATTATTTTCAACCCCTTTCTCTAGCTGAACTAAAGAACCTAAAACAATAGTAGGCGATGCAGCTAATTCTTGTGAATTAAATTGTTCGAACTGCTTAATTGACTGTTTAATTTCTTCTACCCGTTTTGATTGTCCTTCAGCGAGATAGCCTGCTTCTATCGCTACAGTATCGTATTGCGTTTCAGCAATCGATTGATCATCAATTGCCGCTAAGTGAGCGTTATGAGCAGCTAGTTGAGTTGCTTCTAATTCTTTTAATAAATGCTGTAAGATATTTTGGATAATATGTTTTTTATTCACTGAGACTTCTTTTCGTTCTTTAATTAAGTTGGCGTTTTTATTTTATCATAGTGTTAATGACTGAATGTTTTTGTTTTGGCGTATTAATAGTAATTGAAACACTGAGTTTAGGTGCAATTAACCATACATAAACTTCGCTAATTTTTGATCTTTGAGCCAAACTAAAAAGAGGAATTAGATGAATTTACTCAAATAATGTTACCTTTAATAAGTTATTTATAAACCAAGACATTATAAATAATGTTGAGTTTTTCTCTAACAAGAGTTAATTTATGTCAACTGGTACGACCATTGAGTATTTACTGAATTCTCTTACCTATTTTTTTAAACCATTTTTTTAAACATTAAATAGTGAGTTAACATGAACCAAACCTCTCCTTATAGCAACTTACTAACGCCTTTAGATTTAGGCTTTACCACTTTAGCCAATAGAGTATTAATGGGCTCTATGCATACAGGCTTAGAAGAAGAGAAAAACGGATTCGACAAACTTGCCGCATTCTATGAAACCCGTGCAAAAGGTGGAGTAGGCATGATTGTTACCGGAGGAATAAGTCCTAATTTAAGAGGGCGCTTAGCTCCTTTAGGTAGTGAACTCAGTAAGTTTTGGCATGTTAACAAACATAAAAAAATCACATCAGCCGTTCATAAATACGATACAAAAATCTGTGTTCAGTTATTACATGCAGGTCGTTATGCTTATCATCCATTTAGCGTTTCGTCGAGTAAGGTTAAATCAGCTATTAATCCATTTACACCTGCTGAAATGTCTGTTCGACAAATTAAAGGCACAATTAAAGACTTCGCTTATTCAACCAAACTAGCACAAAAAGCCGGTTACGACGGTGTTGAAATAATGGGTTCTGAAGGTTATTTATTAAATCAGTTTTCATGTGTTCGGGTAAACAAACGTACCGATGAGTGGGGCGGAAGTATCGAAAATCGTATGCGCTTTGCTGTCGAAACAGTGAAAGCAGTACGTGAAAAAGTAGGCAAAGAATTCATCATTATTTTTCGCTTATCTATGCTCGATTTAGTTGAAGGCGGTAACAGCTGGGAAGATGTAGTTACTATGGCGAAAGCTATTGAAGCTGCTGGCGCTACATTAATTAATACGGGTATTGGTTGGCACGAAGCTAGAGTTCCTACCATATCTACTTCAGTACCAAGAGCTGCGTTTACTTGGATAACTGAGCGAATGAAAAAAGAAGTGTCTATTCCACTTATTACCACTAACCGCATCAATACACCTGAAGTCGCTGAAAGTGTATTAGCCAATGGTCATGCTGACATGGTGTCTATGGCGAGACCATTCTTAGCCGATCCTGAGTTTGTACAAAAAGCTGCTGCTGACCAAAGTGATCAAATTAATACTTGTATTGGTTGTAATCAAGCATGTTTAGATCATGTGTTTAAACAAAAAAGAGCCTCGTGTTTAGTTAATCCAGTCGCTTGTTATGAGACAGAGCTTACCTTTGAAAAAGCAGCTAAATCTAAAAAAATTGCAGTAGTAGGTGCAGGGCCTGCTGGGCTTGCTTTTAGTGTTTACGCCGCACAACGTGGGCATAATGTTACCTTGTTTGACAAAGCGTCTGAAATTGGTGGTCAATTCAACTTTGCTAAACAAGTACCCGGTAAAGAAGAATTTTATGAAACGTTACGTTACTTCAATGTACAACTCAAAAAACTTGATATTAGCGTTAATTTATCTACAGAGGTAAACACAGAAAAGCTAAAAAGCGATGGATTTGATGAAGTGGTTTTAGCCACAGGTATCGTTCCTAGAACACTTGATATAAAAGGCTTTGAACATCCTAAAGTTAAAAGTTATTTAAATGTGTTAAGAGACAAAGAAGAGATTGGTCATAAGGTTGCTATTATTGGTGCTGGCGGTATAGGTTTCGATATCGCGTGTTATCTAGCCGAAGAAAAGTCGTTAACCACTGATGCTGAAGCTTGGATGAAAAATTGGGGTGTAGATAAAACTTACCAAGGTGCTGGCGCGTTATTTTCAAAAGAAAGTGCTGCGGCTAAAGCGAATAATAGCGAGCTTGAAGAATCTCATAAGAATGAACGTGAGATATATTTACTTCAGCGTAAAACCACTAAAGTTGGTGCTGGCTTAGGTAAAACAACGGGATGGATACATAGAGCAACGTTAAATAAACATAACGTTAAAATGATCCCTGGAGTTACCTACAAAGAAGTGAATGATGACGGCTTACTTATTAGTATTAATGGTGAAGACAAACTGCTTGAAGTTGATCATGTGATTATCTGTGCAGGACAACAACCTCAACGTGCTTTATATCAAGGTTTAATTGATGCTCAAGCGAGTGTTCATTTAATTGGTGGTGCTAGTGTTGCCGCTGAACTTGATGCAAAAAGAGCTATTAGACAAGCAGCTGAATTGGCATCAACGATTTAACTTCAACTCAATTTCTCTTCAGTTTAATTCTCAACTCCAACTAAAACAATAACGTGAATAACTTAAAAGTCTGACTTTTAGGTTATTTGCCGTTAAATTACGTTATAATATTTGTTTGAACGCGCGAAATATGGTCGTGCTAAACATTAAATTCTTATAAGGCAGTTAATGGAATTGTTGTCATCAGTTGGCAAGTCAGATGTAGATATTCAAGCATTTTTCTCAGCAAAGCAGTATAAACAAGCTCTACTTGATTTAATTACCCAAGCTAAGCGCCGCATCTATATAACCGCTCTTTATCTGCAAGATGATGAAGCCGGCAGAGAAGTGCTTCATGCCTTATACAAAGCTAAAATTGCCAATCCCCAATTAGAAATAAAAGTATTTGTTGATTTTCATCGTGCTCGACGTGGCTTAATTGGTGAAAAAGCCCATTTAGGTAATCGTAGTCTTTATTTAAAGCTTGCTGAAGAATACGCTGAAGTTATTGATATTTATGGTGTACCTGTAAAAAGTAAAGAACTTTTAGGTGTATTACATTTGAAAGGCATGGTATTTGATCATTCTGTATTCTATACAGGTGCAAGTATCAATAATATTTACTTACACCAAGAAGAAAAATACAGACTTGATCGTTACTATCTTATTAATTCTAGACCGCTCTCAAACAGCTTTTGTGATTATTTAGATTTTACTTTTGTTGAGTCTGAATTATGTCCGTTATTAAACCGTGGTGAAATTACCAATTATAATAAAGCCAGTGTGGCCAAACTTAAAGCTCTGATCAAGCGTTCTTCTTATCGTTTAGCTCAATGTAAAACACAGCAAAATGTTATTATAAAACCTTTGGTTGCCTGCGGCGCGTTACGTAATGATTTGAATAGAAGCATAAGAAGGTTGATCCAGAAAAGTGAAACATCATTACTGATTTTTACACCTTACTTTAATTTACCTAAACCACTAAAAAAAGACATTATTAAAGCTTTGAAGCGTGGCGTTAAAATCACTATTGTGATTGGTGATAAAACAGCCAATGACTTTTTTATTCCAGATGAAAAAGACTTTACCACTATAGGTATTGTGCCGTATTTATATGAAATGCTATTACTGCGTTTTGTTAAGCGTTGGCAGAAATTTGTCGATTCAGGCTTGTTGACTGTTAGATTATGGAAGCATGAAAGTAATAGCTTTCATTTAAAAGGCATTGTTTCTGATGAGCGCTATCACTTATTAACCGGTAGTAATTTAAATCCAAGAGCTTGGTCTTTAGATTTAGAAAATGGTTTAGTATTAGACGATGTAGATAGAACCTTATTGCCTGATCTTAAAAAAGAAACGGATATTATTTTCGCTAACACTCAAATTCTGAATCATTACTCGAAATTAGATACCGTTGCCGATTATGCGCCTAAGCCTAAAAAGCTCATTAAAAAGATTCGTCTTACTCAAATAGATCGGTTACTTAAACGATTTTTATAATTCAAAGCCCTTGTAAATAAAGAATTATGGCGTTAGCGTTAACCAAATTTTTATTTAAGGGCTTAGTATGTTTAGCGATATTTTTTCTCCAAAGTTCACCGATACAGATGCCTTAGGGCATATTAATAATACCAACGTACCTGTTTGGTTTGAAGGTGGACGTGATCCTATTTTTAGATTCTTCATCCCGAATCTAGATCCTAAACAATGGTGCTTAATCCTAGCCAAAATTGACGTGACCTTTCATGCACAAATGCATTACGGCAAAGAAATGGAAGTAAAAACTTACGTAAGTCGAATAGGCAGTTCATCTTTTGATGTGTACCAAGAGCTTTGGCAAAACAACATAAAATGCGCTTCTGGCACTTCGGTTATGGTTCACTTTTCTTTTCAAGATCAAAAATCTCAAATTATTCCCGATAATATAAAAGCCTTATTACAAACTCATTTCATTGAGAAAGCTGATGCTTAACCTTTTAGCATTAATATAATAAGTGGTTAATTGATCAAGTCTCGTATATGAATATGTCGAGCACTTATAAAAAGTATTTAATATGTAATCAGCATATTTATAATACCTAATAGACAGCCATTAGTTTTTGAAATATCTTAATAGTGGAATGAATATTATAAATGGATCTATAAGCACTGATTATTTTGATTCAAAATTACACGATATAAACCGATTAATAATAAAATCAGCTAGTTATAACTTATATTAGCTAAGCCTATTGTTAGCTATAAAAAATATTTTGCAAAATATCAGCAATAATTTATATTCGTGGTAAAATCATTTCCCATTTTTAAGCATTGGTGATTCTTTAATACATTTTAATTAAAGGAATAATTATCAGTGACCATTATTACTGCAGAGATAGGATTTACACATGGCCAGTCGCGGAGTTAACAAAGTTATTATTCTTGGAAATTTAGGCCAAGATCCTGAAGTTCGTTTTTTACCTAATGGAAGCGCAGTTGCTAACATTACTGTAGCAACATCTGAAAGCTGGAAAGATAAGCAAACAGGTGAGCCGAAAGAAAAAACTGAATGGCATAGTGTTTCTTTATTCGGAAAGTTAGCTGAAGTAGCTGGCGAATACCTGAAAAAAGGTTCTAAAGTTTATATTGAAGGTCAATTACAAACACGTAAATGGCAAAACCAGCAAGGCCAAGACCAGTACAAAACTGAAGTTGTTGTACAAGGCTATAATGGTATTATGCAAATGTTAGATTCACGTGGCCAAGGCGGCGGTGCATCTCAAGGTGGCTTCCAGCAACAAGCCCCTGCACAATCTCAATATAACCAAGCTCCAGCTCAGCAAGGTGGTTATCAGCAGCAAGCACCAGCTCAGTCAGGTGGTTTTCAGCAACAGCGACCTCCAGCACACCAGCCTCCTGCACACCAAGCTCCAGCGCAGCCAGGTGGTTATCAACAAAGAGAAGCTCCAGCTCACTCAGGTGGTTATCAGCAAAGAGAAGCTCCCGCTCATTCGGGTGGTTTCCAAAAGCAACAGCCTGCGGCTCCTAAGGTAAATCCTCAAGAGCCTACTATCGATTTTGATGATGACATCCCATTTTAAAACGTACCTAAGATATAAAGTGTAAAGAAATACATTAAGGCCCTTAAAATATAAGGGCCTTTTTTATTGCCATCCATAATTTGCGGTTCATTTAGCTTCTTAATGATCTGCATCATCATCAAATCTATATCTACAAAACGTTTCAATTCTAAGTTCTCTACTTCTTTATTTTAATGATGAAAGCGTTACAGAATATTCCTTGAATTACTTAAAAATAAAAGCATAAATAAATGAAGTTTATTTTAAAAAGTAAAAAATTAATTTAAAAACACGTAAATGATAATTATTAGTTAGTTAAGTGATTGTTATATAATTATTATATTACTAATACACTTTGAGGATCGTTCATTTTAGGCTATAAATACTCTCTGATTTATCAAAACTAAATCGTTTTAGTACGTGCAGTGTTGAAAGTTTTCTTGTAAGCTAAAGTTAAGAATGGAAATATTTAAAACAACAAATCTGACCTTGTATTGAGTCAACTGAGAGTATTAAGGTTTGTAAGTATCCCGTAAGACCAAATTTTATTAAATTGATCTCAAGGGCTACATTTTTTATAAAAAAGATTATTGTGTTAATAAATATATAAACCGTTTTAGTTCGTTTAAAGTAATTCTTTTTGGTACATAAAAAAATAAGGATCGGGGAATAAAATATGTTGAAAAATTCTAAATTACATTTTTATCCAGTCGTATTGTTTTTTGCGCTTTTCTCATATTCGCAAATTAGTAATGCTGAACTGGTAAAGAACCTTGAACAATTTAATAAAGCTGTTGCTAATGTTAAGCCAGGCGGCGAGATTGTTTTAGCTGACGGTACTTGGAGCGATGTTGAGTTAGTTTTTAAAGCTAAAGGTACGCCAAAAAAACTGATTGAATTAAAAGCGCAAACACCAGGTAAAGTGATTATTACAGGACAATCTAACTTGAGTTTTTCAGGTGAGTATCTTGTAATTTCAGGTTTAGTCTTTAAAGATGGTTCTACACCAACAGGTGAAGTCGTTTCTTTTAGAACATCAAAGGATGATGTGGCTAATCATACTCGCGTAACTAATATTGTTATTGATAACTTTAGTACCGTTGATCGCCCAATGTCTGATTTATGGGTTGCTATGTATGGTAAGAATAACCGTTTTGATCATAACTCTTTAGTTAATAAGCGTAATCGTGGTGTAACGTTAGCGGTTCGTATGAACACTGAAGCTAGTCGCAAAAATAATCATATTATTGAATACAACTATTTTGGTCCTCGTCAAATCTTAGGTTCTAATGGTGGTGAAACGTTACGTATAGGTACAAGTCACTTCTCAAGAGAATATTCTAATACTACTGCTCAATATAACTATTTTGATCGTACTAATGGTGAGCATGAAATCATTTCAAACAAATCAAGCGGTAACTCACTGATCAATAATGTGTTCTTTGAAACTCAAGGCACATTAACTATGCGTCATGGCCACTTTACTAAAGTTGAAGGTAATTATTTCCTAGGTAACGGTAAGCCTAATACGGGAGGTATTCGTATCATCAATGAAAGTCAATCTGTAAGTAATAACTATATGTATGGCTTAACGGGCACAAGATTACGTGGTGCGTTAGTTATTATGAATGGTGTACCTAATTCACCACCAAATCGTTATGACCCAGTAATTGACTCTGCAATGAACAATAATATTGTTATTGATAGTGGCTTTATTGAATTGGGCGCTGGTGCTGATGAAGAACGTTCTGCTCCGCCTACAACATCTGAATTTAAGAACAACATTATTTTAGGTAAAACAACATTCAATTTATACGATGATATGTCAGGTATAACGTTCACTGGCAACTCTTTAAGTAAAGAAATAAGTACGCCAATTAAATCAGGTTTTGCTAGCACACCTTATGATGTAACTGTTAACAAGTACGGCTTAAAATCACCATCAAAAGCACTGCTCGATAAAATTGGTTTTGGTGAAGTTAAATTACCTGTAACTAAAGCTGAAACGGGTGCAAGTTTTTACCCTAAAACAGAAACTGTTATTGCTTTTAACAGCGGAACAACCATTAATGTTAAATCGGGTACCGATACTATTTTAACAGCTTTAGATAATAGTAGCGCGGGCGATGTTTTAGTACTTGAAAATGGTGGTGAGTATTTATTAACTAAATTTGCAGAAATACATCACCCAATTACCATTATGGCGAAGAAAGGCGATAAGCCAGTGATTCGTTCTTTAAAACCTAATTTTATTAATATCGAAAATGGTGGCTCGTTAGAGGTTGAAAACCTTTGGTTCGACGGTGCTGAATCACCTGATTATAAAGGTAACAATATTATTAATACGAGCAGTACCTCAATGAATATCAATTATTCATTGTCAGTGCGTAATATTAAAGTTACAGATCTTGATGTTAATGGCTACTTCTATTTTTTCAAAGCAAATGCAGGTACGTTTGCCGATTCAATTGAAATTCTTGATTCAGAATTTATCAACATTACGGGTGCTATTTTACAACTGAATAGAGAAGTGGATGACCTAGGTGTATACAGTGTTGAAAACTTAACTATCTCAGGTAACACCTTTAAAGATGTTAAAGAAGAAGTGGTGACTATTTATCGGGGTGGTTTTGATGAAAGTACTTTCGGACCTATGGTTACGATTACTGATAATAAACTGTCTAATGTTGGTAAAGGTTCAACACATCGTTCAGGCGCATCTATGTACTTTCATGGTGTTCAAAAATTAAATATTTCAGATACCACTTGGGATAGCAGTGCACCTGTTTCACTGTACTTAACGAATGGTGAGCCAGTCACAATGATCAAAGATGTTGTGATGAAAGATACAGGAAAAATCCGTGCGAACAATGACGGATATAAAACCCAAAACGTTACGTATAAATAAGGGGATTTAATTAACGTTTTAATACTCTCTGTGGCTTTATCCCTTAAGTCGCAGAGAGTTATTTTTAGATAGTAAGGCTGTTACTTAATTGTAATCACAATACTGATTTTTTTTCAGAGCAGCTTTACCATTAGTAGTCTCTTACGATTATCTACTTTATTGATTTTAGGATTAACATGAACAACAAATTAACCGGACAAAACGTTCTTATAACTGCTGGTGCCCAAGGCATCGGTGAAGCGATAACAAAGCACTTTATTGATAGCGGTGCAAACGTCGCAATCCATTACTTTTCGAGTGCAGATACGGCAAATGCTTTAGTTGAATATGCTACGAGCAAAGGGCAAAAAGCTATCGCAATCAGCGGAGACTTGACCAGTGAAACCGATGCTAATGCTATGGTTGAAAAAACTGTTGAAGCTCTTGGTGGTTTGAATATTTTGATTAATAACGCGGGTTCATTGGTTGCTCGACGATTATTAAATGATATGGATGCAGAATTTTGGCATAAGGTAATGGATATTAACCTTACTTCTATGATGTTTGTTACAAGAGCCGCGTCGCCTCATTTAGCTAAAAATGAAAACAGCAGCATTGTTAATTTGGCTTCACTTGCAGGTCGTAAAGGTGGTCATCCTGGTTCACTTGTTTATTCAACAAGTAAAGGCGCTATTCTAACATTAACAAGAGCATTGGCTTCTGAATTAGGTCCACAAGGTACGCGTGTTAATGCTGTTGCTCCAGGACTTATTTTAGGTACATCATTCCATAATACTCATACAACAAAAGAATCAGCAGATGAAACTATTGCCGGTATTCCTATTCAGCGTGCAGGTAATGCTGATGACGTAGCACGTGCTGTTGCTTACTTAGCGTCAGAGTATGATGGTTTTATTACTGGAGCTACGTTAGATATTAATGGTGGCGTTTACAACATGTAATTGTTTGTTTAATTTGGTAGAAAGTCAGAGAGGTTTAGCACTGGCTTTCTTTATTTTGTCACTTCAATAAAGATAAATTTATGCTTAAAACAGCGGTAATACATCCAACAATTATGGAAGCCTTGGGCAGATCGGGTCATTTTGCACAAGTAGTGATAGCCGATGGTAATTTACCTGTAGGTGCTATGACAGGACCTAACTCTACTTTGGTGCATCTTAACTTTCGTCCAGGGATGTTAGACGCGTTAACGGTGTTAGAAGGTATACTTGAAGTTTGTCCTATTCAAGGGGCAATTGTTATGGAAAAACCAGCAGAAGCAAATGCTGAAATACATAACTGCTATAAAACATTATTAGGTGATGTATCTTGGGACACCATGGAACGCTGGGCTTTTTATGACCAAATCAGAGCACGCGAAACAACATTAATTATTCAAACAGGTGAGCAACGTCGGTTCGCTAATATTATCCTTACTGTTGGGGTAGTTAAAATGGCAGAAGAAAACGGTTTTTAAAATAAGAACGTTTTTAATACTGTAAACATGATGATTGAATACGTCATGAATATAATACCAAGTTGATTAATTAACTGCTCATTTTTAACGGTTAAAATTAATAATGACGGCGTTATAAAATTTATAAGTAGAATAACTACTTACTAAATTTTATGCCTTGTAATTATCCATTTTTCCTCATGAAAAAGTAGATCACTTAATTAATCAAATTGGTATAAGAAAACAGTACGTTAAATTACAAAAAACTCATACGCAAGCAATACAAAGAATAGATATTGGACCGTATGAAGAACAATTAAAATAATGTAATTAGCGCAATAAGTTTTATGGGGAGTTATCAGTGAAAAATTTACCATCAATATATGCGAGCATCATACTTTGCTTAGTCTTAGTAGGCTGTAGTAAGAATGACGATGTTACCGTATTGCGAATTGCTCATACTGTCGATGTTGAGCATAGCACCCATAAAGCTATTCAGCATATGGCGGAAAGATTAGCGTTTTATTCGGGTAACACTATGGAGATAAAAATTTATCCTTATAGTCAGTTAGGTGGAGAACGTGAAGTACTTGAGCAGTTACAAATGGGTAGTTTAGCTATGACTCAAGTGTCTGCTGCAACGATTGAAGGCTTTGTTCCCGAAATGAAGTTGTACGCTGTGCCTTATCTGTTTAGAAACAGGGAGCATAAGTGGAAGGTACTCGAAAGTGATATAGGGCAAGAATTATTAGATCTCACTGAAAAAGCACATTTTGTTGGCTTAGGTTATTACGATTCAGGCAGTCGCAGCTTTTATATGACGGAAGATCGTGTTGAGTCTCCAGCAGACTTAGTGGGTCGGAAAATCCGAGTAATGCAGAGTCAGAGTTCGGTGAAAATGGTGCAATCTTTAGGTGGTGCTGCTGCTCCTATTTCAATGGGCGAGCTTTATGCTGCCCTGCAGCAAGGTGTTGTAGATGGCGCAGAAAACAATCCTCCAATGTTTTACTTATCACATCATTATGAAATTTCTAAATACTATGTACTTGATGAGCATACCTCTATTCCAGAAGTGATTATCGCCAGTAAGTACATTATGTCTAAGCTAAGCGAACAACAAAGAACTTGGCTGAATATGGCAGTAAAAGACTCAGTTAAAGTGCAAAGAGAGTTATGGCTGGCATTAGAACAAAAGTCCTTAACAGAAGTTGAAAAAGCGGGTGTTGAAATCATTTACCCAGATAAACAACCTTTCATCGATGCGTTAGAACCTTTATATAAAAGCCTTGAAGGAACCATTATTTCTGACTATTTAGAAAGAGTGAATGATATGGCCGTACAAGGAGAGTCAAATGAATAAGCTATATTTATGGATTATTAGCGTATTAAAGTTCTTAGTTATTTTTCTATCATCCGCTATTGTTATTGTTGTCACTATTCAAGTGTTTTCACGTTTTGTATTACAGTCACCTAGCTCAATTACAGAAGAGTTATCGCGTTTCTTATTAATTTGGATTGGCTTATTAGGTGGTGCTTATGGCTATCATTCAAATGCACATTTGGGGTTAGATATAGCCACAAATAAACTTAACCAGCTGTCACGTGCTTGGGTAAGTATTATTGCTCACTTAATCATTATGACTTTCGCTATCGCTGTTATGGTTGTTGGTGGTATCTCACTGGTGTTGTTAACTTTTGATCCTCCTCAAATTTCAGCCGCATTAGAAATTAAAATGGGTTACATCTATAGCGTGGTGCCAATTTCTGGCGTAATCATTGTTTATATCGCTTTAATGAAGATTTCAGGGTTATTTTCACAAATTTTAAACGATAAGAAGGGAGCATAATCATGGAATTCTCAGGACTTATTTTATTGTCAGTTTTTCTTGTATTGTTAATTATGAATATCCCTATTTCATTCAGTATTGGTATAGCGACCTTTGTTACCATGCTTTACAGTATAGATTTCATTCCTGCAGCTACGACTATTGCTCAACGATTAGCGGGTGGTATAGATAGTTTTGCTTTGTTAGCTATTCCATTTTTTGTGTTATCAGGGTTGATCATGGGGCAGGGCGGTATCGCTCGACGTTTGATAGAATGTGCTATGGCATTAATTGGTATGTTGCCAGGTGGACTTGCTTTGGTAAATGTATTGTCGTGTACACTTTTTGGCGCTATTTCAGGTTCAGCGGTTGCAGCAACCAGCGCTATTGGTAGCTTTATGATCCCTGAAATGGAAAAAAAGGGCTATAGCCGAGAATTTAGTGCCGCGGTAACGGGCGCTGCAGCTACAACGGGTATGTTAATTCCACCAAGTAGTATTTTAATTATTTACGCTATTGCTAGTGGCGGTGTTTCTATTGCTGCACTTTTTGTTGCGGGTTACTTACCTGGTATTTTAGTGTCTTTAGCGCTAATGCTGGTTTGTTCAGGTTATGCCAAAATAAATGGTTACCCAACTGAAGCACGCGTGCCTGTTAAAGTAATGGCGAAAAAAGTGCTTGCTGCTGTACCTAGCTTGTTCCTTATTTTTATTATTATTGGCGGTATTATTGGCGGCATATTTACGCCAACTGAAGCTGGCGCTATTGCGGTTCTTTACTCTTTACTGTTATCGGTTGTTTTTTATAAAGAAGTTAAAGTGTCGCAACTGCCTGCTATTTTATTAAAGTCAGGTGAAACTACTGCGATTGTTATGTTGTTAATTGGCGCGTCATCAGCCATGTCGTGGATTTTATCTTATGAAAATATCCCGCAAGCAATCACCGACTTCTTATTAATGTTAAGTGATAACCCGCTATTAATTCTATTGATCATCAACCTGACTTTACTTGCTGTTGGTGCCTTTATGGATATGACTCCAGCTGTACTTATTTTTACGCCAATCTTTTTACCTGTAGCACTTGAGCTGGGTATGTCGCCATTACACTTTGGTATTATGATTGTACTTAACTTATCAATAGGCCTTTGTTCACCTCCTGTTGGCGCCGTATTATTTGTTAGTTGTGCGGTAGCAAAAACCACGATAGGTAAAATTATTCGTCCATTAATGCCTCTTTACATCGCAATGTTTTGTATATTGATGTTAGTCACTTATGTACCAGCGATTAGTGAATTTCTGCCTAAACTCTTTGGCCTGTATTAGCCTTGTATTAAATTTATATCAGTTTTTGGTTTTTAACTTAATTAGAGTGTTTTTATGATTTATATAGTAATGGGGGTGAGCGGTTGTGGGAAATCCACCGTAGGTAGCCTTTTATCTGAAAAACTATCAGTACCTTTTTACGATGCTGACGATTTCCATTTTCCTGAAAGTATCGAAAAAATGTCGCAAGGCACTCCGTTGAACGATGAAGATCGTCAGCCTTGGTTAACCTTACTCGCTAATAATATTGTTGAATGGGAAAAGAATGGCGGTGCTGTTTTAGCGTGTTCTGCTTTAAAGCAAAGTTACCGAGACCTTTTAAGCTCAACGACAAACCAAGTTGTGAAATTTATTTATCTAGAAGGTAGCCAAGAGGTCTTATCGTCACGTTTACGTAATCGAGAGTCGCACTTTATGCCTGAAACATTATTACAAAGCCAGTTCGCGACTTTAGAAATTCCTAAAGAAGCTATAACGGTGCCAATCACTAACTCTTTAGATGAGATGATTTCTGAGATTTTACAAAAAATAACATAAGCAGTTTTATATATTTCCTTTAAGGTTTTAACTGTTTTATTCCCTGTAACAATAATTCGCCATACAGCGCGATGATAACTGAGTGAAAATGATGAATATAAGAAAATTACTATTTCCTTTCAGTGCAATAGCATTAGGTACTTTAACTCTGCAAGGCTGTGTAATAACAGATAGTGAAAGTGCTAATACAAATAATGAAGCAGGTTCAGCCACAAGTGAACAGCGTGTTATGTTCCCTGCAGAAAAGTTTGATCTGACACAATGGCAAATTGATGCACCTACCGATACAGACAAAGACGGCATTGTTGATGTTATTGGTATTAAAGATTTTCAAACTTACCAGCACCCAGATTATTTCTATTTAGATGCCGATGGCAATATGGTGTTTGCTGCGCCTAATAAAGCGATTACTTCTGTTAACTCAACAAATACGCGTAGTGAGTTACATCATATGTTAGGTGGCATAAAAGGCAAGAAGAGAGACTTCAAAAATAACTTTGCTCTTAAGGCTAACCGACGTGCTGACCAATTTGCGCAAATTGGAGGTAACTTACAAGCAACACTTAAAGTTAATCATGTTTCTACACGTGCTAAATATGCAGAAAAACCTACTGCATTTTCAGTTGTTGTTGGTCAAGTACATGCTGTTCAAGATAAAAAGCGTAGAGATGAAGGAGAAGGCTATGGTTGGGGTAACGAACCTTTAAAGATTTATTATAAAAAGCTACCAGATCATAAATATGGTTCTGTATTTTGGAATTATGAGCGTAATCTAGAAAAAGACGATCCAAATAGAATTGATATCAGTTACCCAGTGTGGGGTAAAGGCTGGTTAGATATGGATGAACCTGATGAAGGTGGTATAGCGTTAGATGAAGCTTTCAGCTATGAAGTCAATGTGTATGAAAATACCATGTATTTAAGTTTTACCAATGCACGCCATGGAACAACTAAGTTTGAAATTGATTTAACCAACAATGTAGATGCTTATGGCAAGGTTGATGAGTTAGATAATCCTAAAGGCTATACAGGTGAGGGTAATCACTTTAAAGCGGGTGCATATAATCAATGTAGTACAGCAGACGCTCCTAGCTTCCGTTACCCTGCATGTCCTGGTACAGGTGATTGGGAAGTAGATAAAGCTAATGGTGATTATACCCAAGTAACATTTATGCGATTGACGACAGATATTGCACAAAAACCTAAAAATTAACCATAATAGAAACTAAGTTTAGTTAGCAACCTTGTTTAGGTTGCTAACACCTCCTATCTCAGCTTCTAAGTTACTTGAATTAAAAAGAGTACACATTGCCATCAATATAATATTGGCTAGGTCTATTCTGTTTATAGAGGACTTCAGGTCGTTTCAAGTAATAACCAATCTAAAATTATTATTAGTACATATATATAAATAGGTCATACAATTTAAGGGACGGTGTAGACAATAATTTATACATCATAATATCTTCATTTTCCGTCTGTTATATTTTTTCTATATTTTGGGCAGAATGACCAGACTTCAATAATTTAACTTCCTTTTATCCTTTTTGTTCATAAAATATTCTAATTGTTAAATAGTCAAAGCTCATGTATAGCTGGCTTTTAGTGCAAAATGTGATGTTAAATCACTTTTGCTATTTATTTTAGGGCGCAGTCTTTAGACCATTTTTCTTAATTTTAGTAATACTTTATGCCTGATCGGTATATGAAATAGATTTAATTATTTTTTGGACGATTCCACGATTCATTGCTATATATAAATATAGTCAGAAAGATATTTGGTTTCTGACATTTGTAGAAATATTAATCGAGTTAATCTATTGATCTATATGGAGGTAAACTGTTAACACAAGATTCTTGAGATTTTTTGGATATATAAAACTCCAATATTGGTAATACCAAAAAACCATTTAAATATCCTATTGGATTGTATTTAAAGTTAACCAATATTGGATTGGCCAATTTATTTTTTAATGAAAAAGGTTGACCAATATTGCTTTTCGTGAAATATTTTGTCATGACAATACAAGAAAGTTGTTGGCAGTTTTCTGTCATCTTGATGTTACAAGATCAATAATTATAAATTAAACAATGTGGTGTTAAAAAGTAAGGCATTTTTTTGACGCGACAACCGGGGATACAAAATGAAATACAAACTATCTAAGATAAGCTTAGCTGTATTTGCAGCTTCAGCTTTAAATATGACCGCATCAGTTAATGCTGCAGAACAAGCCCAAGCCGAAGAAGCAGTAGAAGTTATTCAAGTTACGGGTATTCGTAGCTCTCTTACTAGCGCACTTGCAGAAAAACGTGATACAACCAACCTAATCGAAGTTATTGAAGCTGTAGATATCGGTAAACTTCCTGACCAAAACTTAGCAGAAGTACTAGAGAACGTTACTGGTATCCAAATTACTCGTACAGCTGGTATCGGTACTGGTGTTCAAATCCGTGGTAGTAATGATAACCGCGTTGAAATTAATGGTGCATCGACAGTAGGTACAGGCGATGGCCGAAGCGGCATGAACTTTGAAGATTTATCTGCAGGTATTATTGCTGGTGTTGAAGTAATTAAAGCAGGTGAAGCGAAAACAACTGAAGGTTCAGTTGGTGGTACTGTAAATTTACGTACTATTCGCCCTCTTGAATTGACTGAAACTTTAGGTTCTGTTCGTATACAAGGTGAAGATAGCAGTCTTACCACTGATGGTGTACAACCAAGATTATCAGGTGCTTATGGTGATAACTGGGAATTAGATAACGGTGGTAAATTCGGTATTGTTGTGAGTGGTAGTATCACTAGACAAGAAGCTACAGCATTTAGACCTCGTGTTGACCGAGATGGTAGCCTTGTTGAAAATATTAATGCTGATGTTGTACGTAGTGGTTCTTTAGAAGACCAAGCAACTAGTCGTCCTGCTGCTCAAGATTTTGACTTCCTAGGTATTCAATTCTTAAACCAAGAAATTGAAAACTTTGAATATGAGACTAAAAACTTCGCGGGTACAATAGAATACGCACCTAACGATGATATGAAATTTTTCGTTGATGCAATTTTAACAGATCAAGAAGTTCGTCAAGAAAGCTCTCGTGTGCAAGCTTCAGGTATTAACTCCGTACTTAATCAATCGGTGCCTTCATCGTTTGAAACAGTTAACTTTGGTTCACTTAGTGGTGTTGATTTTGGTAGTATTCAAGCAGCACAAACAGGTGTGATTGAACCAATGCCGTCAGTGGATGATGATGATCCAAATTTACGTTTTAACAGTGATACAGAAGCTCGTTTAACTAAAAGTAAATTAATTAGAATTGGTGGTGAATGGCAAGCAACTAGCAACTTATTTGTTAGTACTGAATTCTCACATGCTAGTTCAGAAACAACTAAACCAAAGTTAAACACACAATTAAACTTTATCAATCCAAATGCCCCATTAGATGGACTTGATGGTAGTGGTAACATTACTTCGAATACTAGTAACGATAACTCCGTACCGTTTGCTTACGACTTAACAGGCGAGCTACTATCATTTGGTATTAATGAAAACTCTATTTATGCTCCCACAACAGCTCAATTAACTGACCCTAACAATGTTGTATTAGATCAAGTTGACTTCAGTGATAGCAGCACAGAAAACAGTGACACATCATTCCGTATAGATGGAACTTACTTTTTTGATAATAGTGTAATTACATCTGTTGATGTTGGTTTGCGTTATAACGAAACTGAACATGAAGCTGTAACTGTTTCAGACAGAATCGGTGGCTTCAGTAAAATGATTGATAGCCCAAGCGGTGCATTATTTTCTGATTTATTAGTTTTAGGTCAAGATAACTTTGGTGAACAAGATGGTCGCGAATTAGCAATGCGTGACTTTATCATCATTAATCCTGATATAGCTTATAACAATCCACAACAAGTAATTGATACTATTCATACAGCTATGGATACTCACCGTGCAGACATGGAAGCACAAGGTTTTACTTTCAGTAATGGTGTTGATTATTTAAATCAAGAACCAAGTGCAACAGCTGCTTTTAAAGTTGAAGAAGATACAACAGCATTATATGCTCAAGCAAATTTCGAATATGAATGGCTTCGCGGTAATTTTGGTGCTCGTTATATAGAAACAGACATTTCTTCAATTGGTAATACTGAAATTGATGGCGTAGTTTCTCAAGTTACTAACAAAGGTGACTATAGCTACGTATTACCTCGCATAAATATTGTTGCTGATGTTCATGAAGATGTTGTTTTAAGAATGGCGTGGGGTAAAGATATACGTCGTCCTGATTTTGGTAACTTAAATACATCTGTATCTTATGGTGTTAACGAAAACCAATCAGTTGAGATTGGTAATCCAGAATTAGAACCTGAAGAAATTACATCATTAGATATTTCAGCAGAGTGGTACTTTGCAGAAGCAGCAGTTGTAAGTATTGGTTACTTTAAGAAAGAACGTACAAACATCTTTAGTTCTATCTTAGATACAGCTCCTACTGATGCAAACGGTAATCGTTTCTTTGACTTAGGTTGTGTTGATGGTGGTATTTATAATCCTGCTGTTATCCCTAATTCATTAGGTGATGCTAACACTGTAGGTTTATGTGTTGATAAAGAGTCAATTGTAAATGACCCTGCTACATTAACTCAAACTGGTTTTGAGATGGCATTTCAATATGATCTTTCTAGCTTTGAAGATGATTTAGGTTGGGCTTCTGGTTTTGGTATCCAAGCTAACTACACCATTCAAGACTTCAAAGGAGGCTCAACTGTTTATACAGTAGCTAACCCACGTGGTATCGATATATTAAATGCTTCTCAAGGCGTTTATGATGACTCACAGTTTGTAGAATATACGTTAAACCAAGGATTACTT
This sequence comes from Pseudocolwellia sp. AS88, assembly GCF_030551755.1. GTDB lineage: Bacteria > Pseudomonadota > Gammaproteobacteria > Enterobacterales > Alteromonadaceae > Pseudocolwellia. The sequence goes on along the minus strand of NZ_JAUPEC010000032.1, from coordinate 10,997 downwards.
GATTTCTCTGAAAATGCTTACAACTTTACTTTGTACTATGAGAAGTTTGGTCTTTCAGCAAGATTACGTTACACGTGGCGTGAAGCGTTCCGTACTGAAGATACTGCAGCGGGTGCATCACTTAACTCTACTTTAGGTTTCCCTGTTGTTACACATGACAGAGGTCAACTTAATGCGAGTGTTAGCTATGACGTTAATGACCAGTTAAACCTTGGTGTTGAAGCTGTTAACTTAACAAAGTCTGATATTATTCAGTCTTGTGTTAACGAAGGCGCATTACAATGTGCTCAAGGTATAACTGACCGTCGTGTTACGTTTGGCGCAACATATACTTTCTAATATGAATATATAATCATATAGAAGTTAAACAGTAGTACTAAACTAACCCCAGCTATATGCTGGGGTTAGCATTTAAATATAATGAATATGGTCATCAATTAGATGTTTCTACCCATTAGAATTAACTGGTCATAACTAGGCTAGAAGATTACCTATCGTAAATATTATAAATTGGAGCAAATGGCGTTGATAAAAACTAAAATCACAGCCCTGTTACTTATGGTAACAACACTTTCTATACCACTTACTACTCAAGCTGGCGAACACCCAAACTTGATTATGACTAAGTCTGGTGTAGAGAAGATTAGAAAAAACTTAGGTAAAGTGCCTTTATTCGATGCAACGTTAAAAAGTGTTCAAAAGCAAGTTGATGCAGAAATTGCATTAGGTATTGATACGCCAATCCCAAAAGATTTCTCGGGTGGTTATACGCACCAAAGACATAAACAGAATTTTATCATTGCGCAAAAAGCCGGTGCTTTATATCAAATATTGCAAGATGATAAATACGCTACATACATTAAAGATATGTTGTTTCAGTACGAAGCGATGTATCAAGGTTTACCAGCTCACCCACAAGAGCGTTCTTATGCGCGCGGTAAGCTTTTTTGGCAATGTCTGAATGACAGTAATTGGTTGGTTTACATGAGCCAAGCATACGATGCTATTTATGACACCTTGTCAGAAGCAGAGCATAAACAATTACAAGATAACTTATTCCGTCCATTTGCAGACTATATCTCAATTGGAAATCCACAGTTTTATAACCGAATTCATAACCATAGTACATGGGGTAATGCCGCAGTAGGTATGATTGCACTTGTTATGGATGACGCAGAGTTATTAAAACGAGCGCTATACGGTATTGAAGATGACGGCCTAGATTATGGTTTAAAAGATAACGATGGTGGTTTCATTAAAGTTAAAGGTCAAAAAGCAGGCTTCTTAGCTAACCTTGAAGACCCTTTCTCTCCTGAAGGTTATTTCACTGAAGGTCCATATTATCAACGTTATGCAATGTATCCATTCCTAATTTTTGGTATTGGTATGGAAAACGTAAAGCCGGATATGAAGGTGTTTCAACATAAAGATAACGTACTATTAAAAGGTGTGGATGCATTACTTAACTTATCAGATGCTGATGGTGAGTTTTTCCCATTGAATGATGGTCAAAAAGGCATGTCTTATTATACGCCGTCATTAGTAACAGCTGTTGATATTGCATACCACTATGGTAATCAAGATCCGAAGTTATTGGGTATTGTTGAAAAACAAGGCGCTGTTTTATTAAATGAAGCAGGTCTTGAGGCTGCTATCGGTGTTCGTGATGGAAAGGGTAAGCCTTTTGTTAAAAAGTCAGTTAATTATTCTGATGGGCATGATGGTAAACAAGGTGGCGTAGGTATTTTAAGATACGGCAATGAAGATTTAACTTTAGTGTTTAAATATGCTGCTCATGGTTTAAGTCATGGACATTACGATAAACTTTCATATTCTTTATACGCTAATGGCGATGAAGTACTTCAAGATTATGGTTTATCGCGCTTTGTAAATATTGGTCAAAAAGGTGGTGGTAACTACCTTAAAGAAAACAAAACTTGGGCAAAACAAACCGTTGCGCATAACACGCTTACTATCAACGAAAAATCACATTTCAATGGTGATTATGAAACAGGAAGTAAATACCATTCAGACCTTTATGTTTTTGATTCTTCAAATCATGATGTTCAAGTGGTAAGTGCTACAGAAGCTAATGCGTACCCTGGTACAAAAATGCATAGAACAATGGCGATGATCAAGCTTGAAGCTTTTGAAAAACCTTTTGTTTTAGACATTATGAAAGTTAACTCTGAGACTAAAAATCAATACGACTTCCCTTTTTACTACATGGGACAAATGATTGAAGCTAACTTTGAGTATGATTCTCCTAAGAGCTTAAATCCTCTAGGTACTTCAGATGGTTATCAGCATTTATATCTTGAAGGTAAAGGCCAAGCTGCAGCTAATTCTACTCAGTTTTCATGGTTAGGCGATGGCAGATTTTACACGTTAACAACTGCAACAGACTCTAATGATGAAATATTGTTAACACGATTAGGTGCAAACGATCCTAACTTTAATCTTCGTCGAGATGCGGCGATAATGTTACGCAGAGACAATAGTAAAGATACTGTTTTTGCATCAGTAATTGAGCCTCATGGATCTTATGACCCTGTATCAGAATTCTCAGCAAACTCAAATAGCAGTATTTCTGAGTTGAAAGTTGTACACGACGATGAGAAATATACAGCTGTTTCTATTAAAGACTTAAAAGGCAATGAAAGTGTATTTATTTTAGCGAATACCAATGCTTCAACGTCTAAAAAGCACAAATTGAAAGTAAACGGTAAAGTATATAAATGGACTGGAGCTTACCACTTAGCGGTTAACTAGGCTTTGTTCTAAAAGGGGCTGTCCCCGCTGTTTATTACAATAAAAAAGAGGGTTGCTACTACGTGGTAATCCTCTTTTCAATAACAGGATATTGGCTATTTAATAGAAGCTAACAATAATTATGGAGATTAAATGACTAACTTAAAAATTAAACTAGTGCCTTGTGGCATAGTAATACTAGGTGCTTTAGCGCTATCTGCATGTAACACAACAAATGATGTTACTGAAAAACGTGCCATGGTGCCTGCTGATAAATTCGATCTGAGTAAATGGAAAATTACTATTCCTACCGATATTAATAACGATGGGAAAGTAGATGAAATCAGCGTAAAAGACATTCAAAGTTATCAACACCCTGATTACTTCTTCTTAGATGATGAAGGCAATATGGTGTTTGCTGTGCCAAACAAAGCTTTTACTACACCTAATTCAAGTAATACTCGTAGTGAACTTCATCAATTACTGGGTAAAGAAGGTGTTGCACCATACGATTACTCAAATAATTTTGCCTTAAAAGCACACACAAAAACTAACGAGTTCGCGCAAGTAGGTGGAAACTTACAGGCTACTCTTAAAGTTAACCATGTAGCTAAACGTGCTAAATACCCTGAAAAACCACCAGCGTTTTCGGTAGTTGTAGGACAAATTCATGCAGGTAAAAGTAAAGCTTTAGTTGCTGAAGGTGAAGGATATGGTTGGGGTAACGAACCTTTAAAAATTTACTATAAAAAATTACCGGGTAACGAATATGGTTCTGTATTTTGGAATTATGAACGTAACTTAGAGAAAGAAAACCCAAATAGACAAGATATAAGCTATGTTGTTTGGGGTAAACCATGGATCTCTGGAGATGAGCCAGGTGAACAAGGTATAGCGCTTAATGAAGCTTTCAGCTATGAAGTGAATGTATATGAAAATACCATGTATTTAACTTTTAGCAATGAGCGTCATGGTGAAACTAAATTTGAGATTAACCTTGCTGATAATATAGACGCAAATGGTAAAGTTGATGAGCTTGATCACCCACATGGCTATACAGGCGATTTACACTTCTTTAAAGCTGGCGCATATAACCAATGTAGTACTAAAGATGCTCCTGGTATCTGGTATGCAAATTGTGCAGGGACAGGTGATTGGGAGACAGATAAAGCCAATGGCGATTATGCTCAAGTAACTTTTACGCGTTTAGTTACAGGTTTAGCTAGAACGCCTGAAAAATAAATTATGAACAAATAGCCTGAGCTTAGGTTATTTTTTTGAAATTACTCGGTGTAGTGCAGACAAATAAAAAGGCTTTGTTGTAAACAAAGCCTTTTTGATATTCAGTGAAATAATATTATCTAAATATTACCAGGGTAACACTCTAGAACCGTCATGCCAGATTCTGATAGATATTCAAAAGCTTTAACACCAGCAGGGCAGAAAAAACGGTCAAAACGCTTCAGATTAACCACTTCATCGCCAACAGTAAATGTACCTTCACCTTCAACAACAACACCATAAAAGAAAGCTTCTTCTTCACGTGCGAAGCTACCCTTTACCGATGCTCTTTTAATAGTGAAACAAGAAGTTTTGTCTGAACCTATTAACTCTTCAAGATTGTTACCTTGACCATCTGTAGAAATAACTTTAGGCGCACAGCGGAACTCAGCATCTACAGTTTCAGGTGGGACAGGATCAAAATTGAATACATCTAATGCGGTTTCAATACCTTTACCCATAAAGCGTGCTTGCTCAGGAATAACATAGCCACAACGTTCAAATTCAAACCTAACGGCTAGATCTGAAGGCTCCATAATTTCAAGCATAAGTATGCCTTCACCTAAAGCGTGAGGGCGACCACCTGGAATTAAAAATACATCACCTGTTTTTACAGGAATACGATCAAAACAACTTTCAATAGAAGCTATATCTTGGGTTTCAATCCATTCTTTAAGTTGCTCACGATCAGGAGAACGTTGAAATCCTGCATAAATATATGGATCGCTAATATCTTCACGAGTTTCAATAATCACATAAGCTTCAGTTTTACCACGTGGCAAACCTAAGCGCTCTTGTGCAAACTCACGTGTTGGATGCGCTTGAAAATGTAAGCGTGTTGAACTGTCTAAATATTTAACTAAAGGGATATCTTCCATAGAACGCTTACCATCAACATTTTCACCTAAAAAATAATCTTGATTTTTCTCTAATAAATCACGAAAAGGGACTAACTGTCCGTCTTCATCTTTCACCATAGCTAAACCTTCAGTGATATGTTCGCGACCTACATTACGTGCTTCTACCGTCGAGCCAATCCAGTCCTCAGGGAAGCTTGAGTCTTGAGGTGTTTCTTTCCCTTCAATCATATCGAGCAGCTTACCGCCTTGATAGGTTCGCCAAACACGATTAGCGGAGAACTTGATTATTTGATTCATAGTTAGGATTCCAGTTTTCAGGTTAAATATTTTTAAAGAGCTTGTAGTGTAGACATTATGCCATTGTAGCTCATATAGCTCATCACCAAAGAGAAGATGAATATTAGAGACAAAATAACATTAGTTATATTTGAGAATTTGTATTCACCCATCAATGACTTTTTATTGCCCATATAAGAAATACAAGCAACAGTGGCAGGCAATAATAAAGCTCCAAAAGCTTGAGAACTCACCATTATTGCAATAGGTTTTGCATTAAAAATTGGTACGATTAAACCTAATGAAGATATAACTAAAGCAATAATTCGGTAGCTAGGTCTTTTTAAATTAGGTTTACGTTGATGAAAGTCATCTAAAAGCCAAGGAAGTAATGCAACATTAGGAAATTGTGAAGACACACCCGCAGCAATTAAACCAATAGTAAATATTGCTACAGCAGCTGCACCCGCTAAAGGTTCTAATAAATAAATCATTTGAGTAACGTTAGTGAGTGTAATTCCTTGAATAAACAATGAACCTGCGGCCGCAGCCATAATCGACGTACTAACAATAAACATTAAAAAGGCGGAAAATAAGGCATCTCTATTTTGTGTTTTTAAGTCAGCCATTGTCCAGCCTGCTTCTTTAACTAAGATGGTACGTAATATAAATAATCCTGAAAATACCGTAGTACCAACCATTGAAGCGATTACAAGGAATGCGTTTTTATCTGATCCTGTGTCTGGCACATTAGGTACCATTCCGTTTAAAATTTCCATCGCTGGCGGCATTAAAATAATAAAGTTAATTAAAAAACAGACCGACATAATAGCGACAAAAATCGCTAATACCTTTTCAAAAACTTCAGTTTTACCTATTAAAAAAATCACATAAACAAAGGTGATAAAAAATATCGCAAAATAGAGCGAGGATATACCACCATCAATAAAGTTTTTCGACCATTCATAACAAACGTCAGCCAAAATCCCCATTACACCTATAACACTCCCACATACTTGTGTCGTTAAGGAGACAATAAAGAATAAACTGACAGCAGGATGAATATGTTTTTTGAAAGATTGTAATGCGGTCAAGCCAGTTACTAGGGTGAATTTACCAAATAGGTGAATGAGGAAATAGGTTATCGCGCAAGATATAAATATTGTCCACAATAAAGACATTCCGTAATCTGCACCGGCTTTTGCCATAGCTGTAACGCTACCTGTACCTACAGTAAAACCAAATAAAAATATCCCCGGTAGTAGTGATTTGAAGAATGTCTTCATGTTGCTCATGCTGCTGTTTTTATTCATTTATTTTGCGCCTAAGTCAGTTTGTTTAAAAGGTAGGGAATTAAATGCTTTCTTATATTAGAAAAAGATAATTCACTCGAAGCTGAAGCTTTCAAATTATTATTGTATCGATAGTAACCTGCGCATTAAACGCCTGTCAATATTAAGCCCTTTGGCAACTTGGTTTGTTTTGAAGGAGGAGAATTTCTTGTATATAAAACAAGCTCACATAAACTGGTTGTGCCAATTGTTTGTTGTTTTTAATTAATGAATGATATGTGATGAGTAAGACGAATAACAATACAAACAAAGGGAGATGAATTGAATATGATGATTTATTCGATTAATTTCCACACAACTTTATTCAAAAGATAGTCGTTAAATACACAAGTAAAATATGAAGGTTTTACTGAATATTTACGATTTGATTTTTGCTTATAAGCAGATATAAATATTGTTTTTTGATCTGCTTTGTTGAATCTATATTGTCATAAAATAGAAGGATAGAAATAGAATGAATATTAATCATTAAATCTATTTAAATTGATTTGTTTAAATAAATTATTTACTTATAAAACAGTGTGTTAATGGGTTGTTTTGATAGGTTCACCTTTAACCTGTCCATTTTCTAGCTTAAATAGAGATCAAAGCTATACTCAAATTGTTAGAACATATAAGGATATGTAAACTTATGAATCTCATTTCCAAGCTATTTAAAAAACACACTGAAACTTCAGAAAATAAAAAAACTGAAAACAAGACTCGCTACGGTCATTCTGTTGCTCTTGAACCTCGTTTTATGTTCGATGCAGCAGGTGCTGTAACTGCCGTTGATGTTGCTACCGAGCAAGTTGTCGACGCACAAGTTAATGCCTTTATTTCTGACAAATTTCTTTCCGAAGATCAAACTTTCCCTAACAGTGAAACTGTCTTGTCAGATGATGAAAGTCGAGTTGTAGACACCCCATTACCAGCAGCATCAAATCGTGCTGATGAAGAGGGGAATGAGACAGTAAACAATGATGACATTGTTGTTAATTCAAATGACGATTCTACAGACAATACTCGTGTTGAAATCGCTTTTATAGATTTAGGTATCGACAACGCAGACCAACTAGCGGCAGCATTAGATCCTAATATTGAAGTGATATTTATTGATCCTGAAAAAGGCGGAATTGAACAAATAGCTGATGTCTTAGCTGACAGAGTTGATATTGATGCGATTCATATTCTTAGTCATGGTGAACAAGGTACTTTATCTATTGCTGGTACTGAAGTAACTGCAGATTCGATTAAAGGTGAACAAGCGGCGTTATTTACACTTATAGGTCAAAGCCTGTCTGAAGATGGCGATATGCTCATTTATGGTTGTAACTTTGCTGAAGGTGAGGCAGGGGGTGAAGCTATAGATGCGCTGGCGAATATCACAAAAGCTGATATTGCCGCATCAGACGATATTACAGGTGCAGAAAGTCAGGGCGGTGATTGGGACCTTGAAATTCATAAAGGTGAAATTACGCATGCAGCTATAAGTGCGGATGATTATTCAGGCACATTAGCTACAACAACACCTGTTAATACTATAGGTGCTCAAACAGGTGAATATGTTGTAACTGCAGACGGTCCACTTACTATCACTATTCGTGGTGGCGATGGTGGTAACGGCAGTGGTTCAGATGGTGGTGAAGGTGCAACGGTAACAGGTACCTTTAATGTTACAGCAGGGCAAATTGTTCGATTTGTTGTAGGTGAAGCTGGCAACCCTGTTGATGAAGGTGCAACTGCATCCAGTGCGGGTGGAGGTGGTAGTACAGGTGTTTTCATAGATGATATTTTAGTCTTAGTTGCTGGCGCTGGTGGCGGTGGTGATGATTCGCTTTTAGCAAATAGTCCTGGGCTTGGTGGTAATAATGCTACAACCGGTGATGCAGGTGTTGGAGTTGGTGGTGGTACTGCGGGTAGTAATGGTAGTGGTGGGGGTGGAACAGCCAATGCAGCAGGCTCTGGTGGTGGTGGTATAAATTCAGCTGGCGAGTCTGGTCAAGGCGTCGGTGGCGGCGCAGCAGATCTTACTCCAAGTGATGGTGTTACTTTAGTTAATGGTGGTACAGGTGATTTAAGCGGATCTGATGGTGGCCGTGGCTTTACTGGTGGCGGTGGCGCGTCGCCATCATTTTCTGGTGGTGGTGGTGGTTATTCAGGTGGTGGAGCTGCAGGTGGTAATGGCGGCGGCGGCGGCGGCGGTTCATATATCCATGCTTCCGCGATAAGCAGCAATATTACATTAGGTGCTGATGGTGGCGGAACTGAATCTGATGGTGGAGTGAAACTTAGCCTAGAAGGTAATGCTGTACCTGAAGTATATTTAAATGGTGAAGGGAACTTAAGTACAGCGGTTGCATGGGAGCATAATTCACCAGCAAATACTCCATCAGGAGGTAATTTTAATAGTGGTAGTGTTGTTAGTGCTGAAGATGAAGTTTTTGGTGCTGGCATTAATGGCTATTATGATAATACTCGAGTTGACATTAGTGGGGCAGATAGTGCTGATTTAGCTGAAGCTAGAAATAATAACGATTATGTTCAGTATGGTTTTACAACGGCAGCAATATTTACTAATCCTGTTGATATTAGTGCTATATATAATGCTGATTGGGTTGAGACAACGGGTTACAAAATATCGATAGATATTTCATCCAATGGTTTTGTTACATCTAATACGTTAGTTGAAGATTATCAAGCCACAGTGAGCAGTCACGATTATTCTGATAATGCTTATTATAATGGTGTTTTTTCTAACATCGATAAATTCGAAATTACCGAAAACACTGATTATCAACTTCGTATATATATCTATGATACTGATGGTGGAAGAGTAATCTTTGATGACTTCCAACTTTTCACAAGAAGTACAGAATATAACTTTAATAATACCTTCACGGAAAATGGTTCTCCAGTTGCTATTTCGTCGCCAGATATCGATATTAGTGATGAAGATGATACTAATATGGAATCGGCTTCTATTGTATTGGCTAATCCGCAAACAGAAGATAGATTACTGGTAAATGGAAGTGCAGCAACTAGTGGCACTTTAGCAAGCGGAATTACTTACACTCGAACAGATACCATAGTCACTTTATCAGGCTCTGCAACATCTGAAGACTACATGTTAGTCATTCAAACCATTGAGTTTGAAAATACAGGAGATAATCCAGGAACAACAACACGTAATATTGAAGTAACTGTTAACGATGGTGAGTCAAATTCTCTTGTAGCAAAAGCAGTGATTGACGTGAACCCTGTAGATGATGCGCCTATTGCTGTTGACGATGGTCCTATTAATGTAACTGAAGATGTTATTAGTAGTGGAAATGTACTTACTAATGACACTGATGCAGATGGCGATAATCTTACTGTTACTCAATTTGTAGTTAGTGGCAATGGAACAAATTATAACGCTGGCGATACTGCGAGCATATCAGGTGTAGGTACCTTAACTATTAATAGTGATGGTAGTTATATCTTTACGCCTACGTCTAATTACACTGGGTCAGTACCTAATACAACTTATACCATAACGGATGGCAATAGTACCGACACCGCTGTTTTACGTTTTAATAATATTACCGCTGTCAATGATGCACCTGTGGCTGTTGATGATGGACCTATTACGGTTACTGAAGATATTGCAGTTAATGGCAATGTTCTTACTAATGACAGTGATCCTGATGGTGACAGCCTGAGCGTCACAGAGTTTGTGATTGCAGGGTCTGCAACGGTTTATAGTGCTGGGAGTACCGCAACAATTTCAGGTGTTGGTACATTGGTTATCAATGCTAATGGTAGTTACACTTTTACTCCCGTGGCAAATTATTCTGGTTCTATTCCAAACAGTACTTATACAGTAAGCGATGGTAACAGTGGAACTGGTAATGCTATTTTAAGTTTTAATGATATTGTTAATATAAATGATGCCCCTATTGCGGTTGACGATGGCCCAATTTCAGTAACTGAAAATATACCGACAAGTGGTACCGTATTAGCAAATGATAGTGATGCAGATGGCGACACCCTTGAGGTTACTCAATTTTTGGTAGATGGTGATAGCACAATTTACAGCGCTGGTACTACAGCAACTATTACTGGTATCGGTACCTTGGTGATTAATACTAATGGCACTTATACCTTCACTCCTGCTCCCGATTATAGCGGCTCGGTACCGAATACAACTTATACCATTAGTGATGGGCAGGGCAGCTCAGACATAGCTATATTAAGTTTCAGCAATATCATAGATGTAAACGAGGCTCCTTTAGCTGTTGATGATAGCTCTATTGCTGTCACAGAAGATACGCCAAGTACCGGTAATATTCTTGATAACGACAGTGATCCTGATGGCGACATTATTACGGTCACTCAATTTGTTGTTACAGGTGATACGACGATTTACGTTGCGGGTAATACCGCCACTATTTCAGGTGTTGGTAGCTTATTGATTAATGCTAACGGTACGTATACGTTCACACCTGAAGCGAAT
>NZ_JAUPEC010000031.1 GCF_030551755.1 Pseudocolwellia sp. AS88 | reverse complement strand
TAAGGGTTCTCCCTTATTGAAATATGCGGTGGAAAGTAAGTTTTAGGACTTGCGGTCCACCTCAGGGCGTGTTGTTATATGGCGCTTACTTCAACTTTACATAGTCTTTATTTAATAGATAGCTTGCGAAACCAAAGTACAATGCTCCCCCCAAATATGCAACTGGGAAGTGATCAACCAAAGTAATATAAATTGTTAAAGCTATGATCGTTAAAAATGTAATTAAACATAATGCTGCCATAAGCTTACCGATAATATAAATGTTTTGAGCAAATAATTTCAAAATAAATAAAACAGCTAAACCAATAGTATTTACAACTATTATTTTTAAGTCATCTTCATATGCGAAGCCTGTATCAGGATGATAGTAAAAAATACCATGAGCAAAAAAACAGACGACTAGCATTCCCCAAAAGCCATATAATATCCATGTAGAAGAATCAAAAAACTCGCTAGTTGAATTGGGTGTAGAGAAAGAAGCTTTGTACCGATTCTGATTCAAGTGCACGCGCCTTATAACGCTTTGCTAAGCGGCTAAAAATGGCTGGCTATAATAGCGAGGAACGAGCACAGCCAGCTGTTTGTGTCCGTTTAAGCAACTTGTTATATTTTCAGGACACTAAAAAAGATGATTACAAAAATTACAGCTAATACCGAAAACAAGGGTACATCATACTTTTTGTATGGTTTAGTGCCACCTATTTTAGATAAAAATGTTAATGCTTTTGTATAGTTACTGATTCTCTTATTAGTAATAACCCCGTCCAATGAAATTTTATGAACTTTGAATTCTCTAAACTTACCACTGTAATATGTTAGATCTTCAATGAGTTCATTTTTATGCTTATTAATACTAGGTTCATTGTAAGGAATTATACGAGTTACACGGAGTTGAAAAGTACCATTTTTATTTTCCCGTATTTCTGTTTCATTCGTACCAAAGCTACACTGTAGTTTAGTAAAGCTACTTTTAAGTGTTGTTATCGTAGGGAAATCAAATATAAAAACAATTGATTGTTCACTATCCTTTTCAAATTCCAATCTTGAATTCCTACACCAGTGCTTGAGAAAATATAACAGTTTATTATGAGGATGCCATCCGCCTTTCTACAAAGACTACAAATCCCCATTAATTAATAATTAACATCGACATTACGTGATTGTTATCATTAGATCAATGACTTAAAAATATAGACTCAACTGGTTGATGTGTAAAAAGAGGATGTAATCCCGCTTTCTTGTAGAAAGAGGGATTCACCCCTAACTGAATATACAACCAGTATAAATATAAATAAATTTTAAGTTTAAGACTTCGTCATCATATATCTCAATACTTGTAATTAAATCGTAATATCAAAAGAATAATTTAAGATTAATATTAATAACTAGAAAAACACCAAGGCACTTTTCTAGTTTCAAATGTGTATTATAAATTTAATAAATAAGATTGAATAAACTGGCTTTGATTAGGTGCCTTAGGTGCAGTTTTAAATGTTAGGGTTTTGCTATTTTGACGCAATTTTAACTGATCAGTAAATTGGCATTCAATCGTATTAATATGAGCAATATCACTTTTAAAGTTTTCATCTTTTTTGCACATAGAAATCATTTCGTTAGCTACCTGTGAGCAAAACGAACCTACGGCATAAGCTTGTAAAGTTTTATCATCAATGGTTTTCCAGTCGACTGTCGTTTCTATTTTCAATCCACACTGTTTATCTATATCGCTATTAGCGGTAGTGATTTTTTCCTGTTGATACGCTAAATGCTTTTCACGATTAAAATTAGCTAACTTGGCTTGAACACCTTCATTAAGTTGTTGTTCGTATTGTGCTTTTAATTCAGCGACTAATGCAGGGTTAGACTCTTCTTTATTTCCTAAATAAGTGCCATCTCGTGTTTCTGGTATATAAAGCGTATAAGTACAACAACGATATCCTTCGCTAACACTTACTAAGCTGCGCTCTGAACCGTCATATATATATTTATAAGCGTTGTTACTGCCATGCGGTTTGTAATCAGTTAGAAATGTAATGCCATCAATTTCGTGGTTAATGCCGGTTACTTTTACTAAGGCTTGTTTTTTGTCTGTTGTTGGTGCGATAACAACATTAACACCCTCGCCCGAACTGAGTTCTATTGGGTATTTGGCTAGTTCTAAAGCAAAACTTTTAGATGATAGAAGTACACAGGCTATAAAAAATATTTTTTTCACAATAAGTCCTTTTAAGTATTTACGTTTATATTTTGTCAGTTTAACACCGTGATTATAATGAATTAACAGCCTGATGTAACAAGTGATTTTACAGATTCTTAATATTGCTATATAAGATAGTCAATTGAATAAGCTGTTCAGCTCTGTATAAATAACTAGACCTTGTATTAATTCATTAGAACTTCCAATAAGAACTCACTTTGTTTATAAATGTTATTGGGGTAAATTACACAGTTATAACTCTGATGAAAAAAAACAAAAGAATAGTGAATGGAATATTATATTGATGCTTTAAGAAAATACGCTGATTTTACCGGTAGATCTACCCGTAAAGCTTATTGGATGTATTTCTTGTTTTATGTTTTGATTATGGTGATTTTGAGCGTTATCGATTACGCTTTAGGAACTAAGGTTATCGCTAATTTATTCAGCTTCGCTATGTTAATCCCTTCTATAACAATTACAGCAAGACGCTTACACGACACTACTCGCTCGGGTTGGTGGCAATTACTATTTTTAGTGCCTTTTATTGGTATTATCGTTATGTTGTATTTTCTAATTCAAGACAGTCATGACGCTAATGATTATGGTCAAAACCCCAAGAATAATTAGCCCTTACCTTCTGTTTAAAGTTCATCACTATTTTATATTATCTTCCGTTTCTTAAGTTTGTTTTAAGTTTCATCTCATAAACTTCTCATTAATTACAATATTATGGGAAGGTATTATGAGTTTCTTATCAAATACTACAGTATCAAAATTTAGCCTGATGTTACTTTTGGGTTCTATTGTTTTTTCATCTATGGCATACAGTGAAGAAAACGATTCAGCTAAGTACAACGAACTTACAGCCTTGCTTGAACAGCATAAAGGTAAAGTTATTTACTTAGATTTTTGGGCGTCATGGTGTGTGCCGTGCAGAAAGTCATTTCCTTGGATGAACAAAATCCAAAATACCTATTCCCCAGAAAAATTTACCGTTATCAGTATTAATCTTGATAGCGATAAATCCTTAGCCGACAAGTTTCTAACTACCTTACCTGCTAGTTTCCCTGTTATTTACGATCCTAAAGGCGAGCTTGCGAAGAAGTTTCATGTAAAAGGTATGCCAAGCAGTTACCTAGCTAACCAGCAAGGAAAAGTAGTGAGTCATCAAACGGGATTTTTTACTGAAGAAAGCGCAATGTATGAAGATGAAATTAGTCAGTTACTCAATTCAACTGAAAGTGTTGCCATGGTCAAAATAAATAACACGTCTAGTAAGTCATCAGCTGCTGATAAATATTAATAACTTAGGGGTTAACATGAAAAAGTATAAACAAGCCGTCATATTAATAAGCCTTGTGGCATTAACCTCTGCGTGCAGCAGTTTAGGTGTTCAGCCATGGGAAAGAGATTTATTAGCTAAAGACGAAATGGCACTTAATTCGTCACCTATCGATGCTTCGCTTGATGATCATATTTATTTTAGTAAAGAGTCTTCAAGTGGTGGTAGAGGTTTTGCTGGTGGAGGTTGCGGATGCAATTAATTGATAACAAAAAAGCCAATAAAAATAAAGTAAACGTTGCTCAACTTCTAACAGTAGCAACTTGTACTTTATTAGGTACAACAGCTCAAGCTGAAGAACAAAAGCCATGGGAATTTGATACGGCATTAATGTATTACGGTGAAACAGACCGTGTAACTGCTTCTGAATTTATTCTAGCAGCAACTAAAGAGTTTGAAGATGAACATATTCTCAACCTAAAAGTTACGGTTGATGTATTAACCGGAGCCTCGGCTAACGGAGCTGTACCTCAAACTGAAGTACAAACATTTACACGTCCTTCTGGTAATGGTTCATTCCAAACACCAGCCAAAGAAACACCATTAGACGATACCTTTCACGACACCCGTGTTCAGCTGAACGCACAGTGGACTCAGCCTATTGCAAAAGATTACAGAGTAAGCGGTGGTGTGCATTTATCAAAAGAGTACGATTATTTGTCGTTAGGCTTAAATGGCAATATTGCGCATGATTTCAATTTAAAAAACACAACGTTATCTGCTGGTTTTGCTTATACAAACGACACAATTAGCCCTGAAGGTGGAATTCCAATTGCGTTCGAACAAATGCTTCCTCCTGTTGACGAAATCGGTGGCGGTTTAAATCGTGATGGCAGTGATGAAGATAAAACCACAATCGATTTATTGTTTGGTTTAACCCAAGTTATTAGTCGACAAACGATTATGCAATTTAATTACTCATACTCGCAGGTTGATGGTTATCAAACCGACCCATTCAAAGTGGTAAGTGTTGTAGACGATAACGGTATTGCTCAACAGCAGCTTTATGAAAACCGACCAGATACGCGTGAGAAAAACAGTATTTATTGGCAAACCAAGTATCACTTTTTGTCGGATTCAATTATTGATTTTTCATATCGCTATTTTTGGGATGATTGGGACATAACTTCGCATACAGTTGATGCTCGCTATAGATTACCATTGGGTAACCACTATATTGAACCACATATTCGATTTTACACACAAGAAGCCGCTAATTTTTATCAACCGTTTCAAAAAGGTGGCAGCGCTCTACCTGAATATATGAGTGCCGATTATCGCGTAGGAAAAATGGATGGTATTACTGTAGGTGTGAAATACGGAATACCCATGAAAGACAATACTGAGCTATCTTTCAGATTAGAGTTTTTCCAGCAATCATCTAAAAGTAATGGTGATGAATTACCTGGTGTGCTGAATGAACTCGACTTATATCCGAGTGTAGATGCTATTATTGCTCAGGTTAACTACTCGTTTTAGTAAGTATTATTAACAACGGCTTTAACTAGGTTATTTGTTATAAAACAAGCCAACGTTTGCTAATAATACGATGGCTTGTTTGCAAATACTATAAGATATAAAACATCAGCACCTCAAAGGTTTAAGGCTTAAGGCTTAAGGCTTAAAATGAAAATTTTATTAGTAGAGGACGACATTCCTCTTGCTCAAGGTTTGAAAAAATCTTTACATAATGAAAGCTATACCATTGATTGGGTTGATAAAGGTAAAGACGCACTAACCGCTATTCTTAGCAATGAGTTTGATGTAGTTATTTTAGATTTAGGTTTGCCTGATATTGATGGTTTAGATGTATTACGCGACATTAAAGAAAAGCACAAACATATTCCAGTGCTTATTTTAACGGCAAGAGATGGCGTTGAAAACAAAGTAAAAGGTTTAGATCTTGGTGCTGAAGATTACCTTGCCAAACCATTTGATATTGCAGAACTTCTCGCCAGGCTTAGAGTAATAGAAAGACGCTTAGGCACTAGCCAAGATAATATTATTGTTATCGACAATATAAAATTAGACAGCAAAGCTCAACAAGTTACGATAGATGATAAGCGTGTCGATTTTTCTCGCAGAGAATACATGATAGTTAAAGCTTTGATGGAAAATGCAGGTCGAATAAACTCAAAAGCCTTGCTTGAAAATAAACTTTACGAATGGGGAGATGAAGTGAGCAGCAACACCATAGAAGTTCACATTCACAACATTCGTAAAAAGCTGCCTAAAACATTTATTAGCACAGTAAGAGGTGTTGGTTACATTGTGAGAAAGGATTAGATGTCGATAAAAAAACAACTCATCACTCTGATTATTTCGGCAGTGGTGTTAGCTTCGTTTTTTTCTGCGCTTTATGGTTATAAAAGCACAACAAAGCAGCTCGATATTATATTCGATCAAGAATTACATTCAGTGGCCACCTTCGTTCTGGCAATGAGTAAATCGAACCAAACCTTACCTTCTACCATTGATAACACTTTTGCTTTTCAGGTATTTAAAAATGGTGTTCTCGTCAGTAAAAGTGCGCAAATGCCTTCATCTAGATTTACCGCACCATCGCAATATAATAACGAAATATTTTTTAATGGGAAAAGATGGCGCACTCACTATTTAGTTGAAAAAGTAACACTCGATACGAGCGAACAAAGCACGATTGAAGTACTAGTTGCACAACCTATGTCAGACAGAATAAAGTCTGCAGAATCTATCTTATTTGTTATTACCACTCCCCTACTTTTTGCCTTACCTTTTATTGGTTTACTCATCTTTTATATTATTAATAAAAGCTTAAAACCTTTGGTAACACTATCGCGCGAAATTAAAAACAAGAACACTGACGATTTATCAGAAATAAGCTTGAGTAAACAAACAGTTGAATTAGCGCCTGTTGTTAATCGTCTTAATCAATTGTTTGCCCGTTTATCAGACTCATTCGACCGAGAAAAGCAACTTACCGCCAATACAGCACATGAACTCCGTACACCGATTAGTGTATTAAAACTTAATGCCCATAATATTCAAAAGTCTTTCGAAAATAACAACCTAACAACTATTGAGTTTAAAGAGCTTCAACAAAATGTTGATCGTATGGCTCATGTTATTGAGCAAATTATTGCCCTTTACCGTTTTACTCCTGAAAACTTTAATCAAACAACCCAATTAGTTAATTTAGAAACCGTACTACAAGATGTGATCAGTAATAACTTCGACAATCTGTTAGCTAATCAACAAAATATTTCTTTAGAGCCCGCAGCTGAAAATACACTACAAGGTGATTATTTTGCGCTATATACCCTTTTTGAAAACTTACTTAAAAACGCAATAAAATACAGTGGAATTAAAGCTGAAATAAAAATATCGATAACCGCTAGCGAATTCTTAGAAATAGCTGTTGAAGATTCTGGGCCTGGAATAAGTGATGAAGAATTACCAAGAATTTATGAACGTTTTTATCGCGTTGATCCTCAACAATCACGTATTAAAGGTTCTGGCTTAGGTTTATCAATTGTTAAGCATATTGCGACTTTACATAATGGCGAAATAACCTGCTCGCGATCATCACTAGGTGGTTTATGTGTTAGCGTTAAATTTCCTTTAACACAGGCTGTTAATTTTTGATGTATTCTCAACCTAAAAATTTATCTACAGCATTAAAAAACATGTTAACTAACGCACTAACTGCTTTTATGTATGTTTTTTTATTTATTGCAAGTGTCTGGATAAGTTTAGCCAACGCGAAAGACGATAAAAAAATCTATCACCTATCCATTAAACATCATATTTTTACCCCAACAACTCTGACGATCCCTGCAAACGAGAAAGTAAAAATAATTATTGAAAATCATGACGATGTTGCTGAAGAATTTGAGAGCTTTGATTTAAACAGAGAAAAAGTAATTTTTGCAGGCAGAAAATCTACCATTTATGTGGGCCCCCTTCCTGAGGGTACTTACGAATATTTTGGTGAATTCCACCCTAATACGGCTAGAGGTAAGATTATTGTAGTGGAGATGAAGCCATGATAATTAATACCATTATTCTCTTTCTTCGTGACTTATTACCGCTATTTATACTTTTTGGCTATTTACATGTATTTGTAAAGCAGCAAACGTTAACTTTTTCATATCTATCGCCAGCACTTATTTTAGGAGTAATAAGCAGTTTATTATTTTTCTGGATTGTTCCACACATCAGCGAATATTACGAAGGAACGGGAATTGAAAGAACATATGTTGCTTTATTAGTTATTACATACAGTTGCTTGTTTTTAATCAACTCAACTACCTCAAAAAGTGTCTTAATATCTGGCAAAATTAAAAGCTTAATTCTAGTAGCTGCTAGCAGTTTTATTATCTTTAAAGTCAGTGCCTTTTTAATATTTTTTGATGTTTATTTTCAGCAACAAGGTAACTCAATTAATATATTGATTGGCTGCATTATTGGTTTAGGTATATGTGCCAGCTTTACGACCCTGTTTACTTTCATTTTAACTGAGCTTTTAGAGTCAAATAAAACCATCATTATTAACATTTGTTGGGCTTTATTTTTAGCTGGCCAGCTGAGCCAAATAACCATTTATTTATCACAAGTTGATTTAATTAACATTGGTCCTGCCGTTATCGACTTCAGTGCTTATATTAAAGATCAATCAGAATACGGGCATGTTTTAAAAGCGCTTATTGGCTTTGAAGAATCCCCTTCAAAACTCTTTATTTTTATCTACAGTTTTTCTTTTGCTTTGCCTTTTTTGGCTCAGATGTTTATTACTATTTTACAGAGAAGAAATCATCATGAATAACCCCATGATCACAATAAAGCATGTACTCACAGTTTTTCTACTGTTGAGTAGCATTAACGTTTTTGCCGATGGCATGGTAGTAGATAAAGTTTACCATCCCTATGTAATCGCTAATGAGCAAGAATTTGAATGGCGCTTTATGTCGAGTCAAACGCCTGACAGCAATGTTTTAGCCCAACGTTTAGGTTATGGACAATCAATACTAGAAAACTTTGCTATTGAGCTTTATGTGATTGGCGAAAGAGACGAAACAGGTGACTTCAAATTACAAGCAACTGAAGTTGAAGCAAGGTGGATGCTAACAGAGCAAGGCCAATACTGGGCAGATTGGGGCGCTGTTTTTGAATTTGAAAAACGAAGAAACACCAGCCAATACGAAGCATCAGCGGGCTTAATAGTAGAAAAAGAGTTTAATAAAAATAGCTTAACCGTAAACCTTTTTGTCATTAAAGAGTGGGGAAATAATATAGAAAATGAATGGGAAGCTGAGTTTAGATTGCAATATCGTTATCGCTACCTACCTTCTCTACAACCTTCAATTGAGATTTATACAGGTGAAGACTTTATAGGTATTGGTCCTGGCTTTATGGGTGTTAAACGCTTTAATGGACAAAAACAATTAAAATGGGAAGCTGGATTTATTACTGAAGTTGCTCATTCGGGAAAAAACCATACCCTAAGGTTTTCAATAGAATATGAGTTTTAGTTGTTAACTCAACTATAGCTCGCGGAGAATAAAAACGAGCTATAAGGGCGCACCATCAGATATTAAAATTAAAGTTAACAGCCACTTGTTTCAACAGTCACTGTAATAGCATCAAGTTCTACACTACTACCTGAAGATCCACCCGTAGCTTCTTGATAACTTACGTAACAAAGGTCATTTTCTGAATCAAAGTCTGAAGGCATAAAATAGAATGTATTCCAGTCAACTAAGCCGTACCAATCGGCATCTTCATTCGCTGAACAGCTGGTATTAATTTCTAGATCTAACCAACTAGTTAAACCTCTAGTCAATCTATTACAGCTACTAAACACTCCTGGGTAACCGGAATGCAACTCAACATCTTCACTACCATCATTATCTAAATCTAAGCCATAATTTCGCTCATCGGTAACACCTAAAATAATCGCTTTAGCGTTAATCATTTGAGCACCAGATTTAATAGTTCCAGCTAAAGCATTGACTGTTGATGCACGAGCGTCAGAAGAAAAGTCGAGAAACTTAGGGGCGGCTGTTGCAGCTAAAATACCAAGAATAACAATAACTACAACTAGCTCTATAAGAGTAAAACCTGAATTTTTATGTTTCATATAAAACTTATTTTTATTATGAAATTTTTTATAAGTAAATCATATTTATGAATTAATTTCTAATATTTATTTTAGCCAAAATATAATAATAAAAGTCTGGATAACATAGGTTTATAGTAAAAAGGATTGAACCTTGATAGAAGATCTATTTTTTAAAAGCCCTAATACAAAATTAATTTGCATAAAGACTTGACCAAAGTTAAAAATACAACCAATATAAATGATAATAGTTACCATTTAGATTTGAGGTGTTTTATGTATTGTTCAACTTTTGCTGCCATGGAAACAGCAGTAAGAAGCGGTAATAGCCCATACCAATCAAATATTATTAACTTTTACATCGTAGCCGGACTTGATCGTGCAAAAGCGATGAATAACATAGAAGATACTAAGAGTGTACATTTAAGAATTTATAACACTTTACTTAATACCATGTGCGATACTTTTATCCCACTTAATTGGCGTGAAAAGTGCCATGTTTTCCTTGTAAAAATGATGCCATTGCTTAACGCTATTTATTGTCCTAAAGAGTTTAATAGGCATAAAGATGAGCTTAATATACTGCACCAATACTTCTGCGCCCCACCACTACATAAAATAAAAACTTGTTATACCTTTGAAATAAAAAACGCACAGTCATAGCTTTTTTGTGAGTTATTTTGAGTCGATATCCAATCTAAATATCAACTTATTCGCTGTTGAATTTCGAGGTGATTTTGCTTAGCTTTAAATAAAAAAGAAGTATCGAGATTATCGATACTGCTTTGATTTTTTTATAAATCAGTTTCTATAAACTATCTACTACAAGTTGTCTATTTAGCTGATAAAAACTGAAGTACTATAGAGAAATATTAAGCTTTTAAGTTGATAATCGAATCGTCGTTATCAAAACCAAATTTTTCATTAATTTGTGCGTATATAGATTCTCTGTCTTCATCTGTTAAAGACTCATCAGCACTTTCTGCCAACTTTTCTTCAAGTAATGTGGTAACAAAATCAACTAACTCGCTAATCTCTTCAGTGCTTTGTTGTGGTGGTGGAGGCGGTGGACGACTACCTTCAGATTGACTAACACCAGCTAAATCACCAATACTTTTCGCATCAAAGCCTAACTCAGACAATGCTGCTTCAAGGCCTTGTCCTGGTTGGATACCTGCTTCTGATAAGGTTTCAA
This sequence comes from Pseudocolwellia sp. AS88, assembly GCF_030551755.1. Lineage (GTDB taxonomy): Bacteria > Pseudomonadota > Gammaproteobacteria > Enterobacterales > Alteromonadaceae > Pseudocolwellia. The sequence continues at coordinate 28,882 of NZ_JAUPEC010000031.1, read as the reverse complement.
CAATTGTTAATGCATCAGCTTCAGTTAAATTATCAGGATCAAACTGAGATAAAGTATCTGAAATAAGTTGTTGGTTTTCTTCTGTTAACGCTTGCTCTGTTCGAGAATCGCTACGAGGCATACTCATTTGTATGCCTGAACTTACACCACTAATCATAATATTTCCTTAATGTTTATCTTCTGCGAGGAGGTTTATGGCTATCAAATTCATCTTCATCAATAACGTCGTTACCGTCGCTATCCATTTCTGCAAAGATGGTTTCATGATCGCCCATTGGAATTTCATGTTGTGAAAACTCATCGAAACTTATTTCACCATCTTCATTTGTATCAATTGAAGCAAATGTTGGACGCTGAGGTCTTTCACCTCTTTCTTGATCGCCTTTAGCGTAAACTTGGCCAATAGAAGTAAGAAGTAAAGTTGCGATAATAATTTTATGCGGTAAAAATCTCATAGCTAAATTCCTAGAGTTATTAAAGGTGCCTAATAAGTGAATATCACTTAAGTTAAACAAAGATTAACAACGGAAAATGCAAACAATGTGCAAGAAAAAAGAAAGTTTGAAGAAATAGTAAAAAAGATGGCGGAGATAATAAGAAATAAATACTTTAAGAGTAAAAATACTTACGCTTTATCTAGGGATAAGCAAAGCTACTCAATAAGCTATTTTTTAATTTTTATTGAGTGTTGTTACATTCATTATCCCGAGTTCAGGTTAATTAGATTTAGATTAAAAATGCGCAGTTCAATATTTTAGATCTGGTTCAAGCCAGATCAGTTCAACTTAGTTAACTAGCCTATAACCAACGCCGTAAACAGATTCGATCCAATCTTTACCTTCACTAATTTCAGCAAGTTTTTTACGTAACTTTTTAATATGGCTATCGATGGTTCTGTGATTAACAATACGGCTGTCGCTGTACATGTTTTGCATTAATTGATCACGAGAGAAAATACGATCAGGCTTATCTGCCAGCATTTTCAATAGCTGAAATTCAACCGAAGTTAACACAGTGTTTTGCTGCTGAAAGCTCACTGTAATTCTGTGTTCGTCAAGAACAAGTGCATGGCTTACATTAGTTACTGTTTGTGTTCGTCTTAATACTGCACCTACTCTAGCGACAACTTCTCTAGCACTAAAGGGTTTACAAATATAATCATCAGCACCTAACTCTAGCCCAAGCACTCTATCAATCTCATCTACTTTTGCGGTTATCATTAAAATAGGTACATTAGAAAATTGGCGTATCTCTTTGCAAAGCTCAATACCATTTTTACCGGGTAGCATAATATCTAGCAGAATAGCTTTTGGCTGATGTTCTTTAACCCATGCAATAACCTCATCACCATGATTAATTTGATGAGGATCATAGTCAGAGGCTTTAAAATAATCGACTAATAGCGTCGCAAGTTTAACTTCATCTTCTACAATTAATATTGAGTGAGGCATATACTATCTCTTATCTTTAATATTGGTTAATTAAGCTAAAGGCAGCTTGATGTGAATAGCTAAGCCACCTAAATCTGATTGCATGGCGCTGATCTCACCTTGATGAGCTAATACAATGTTATAACAAATTGATAAACCTAAACCTGCACCACCTGTTTTTCGGTTTCGCGACTCATCTGTTCGATACAGGTATTCAAACAAACGCTCTAGATGTTCATCATCAACACCGACACCATTATCTTCAATGATTAGTTCTACTGTTGGTTTATCTTCATTTTTTATTAAACGAGAAGACATTTTAACCATAGAGGCTTCAGAATATTTAACGGTATTATTGAGTATGTTTTCAAAAAGTTGTAATAACCTTGTTTTGTCACCATAAATATTAATTGGTTCACTAATTAAATCTAACGTTAGATTTATACCTGCATCTGCTAAATAACTTTGATATTTATTTTGCTCGCTAATAAGTAATAAGGTTAAATTCTCATTTTGTTTACTGTATTGCATACCGCCAACATCAGCTACGGTAAGTTGATGTAAGTCATCAATCAGTTTAGCTAAATGCTTAAGTTCATCACTCGCTGAGGTGATATTTTCTTTTGTTAATGGCCTAATACCATCAAGCATAGCTTCAAGCTCTAAACCTAAAATAGCAACAGGAGTTCGGAGTTCATGAGAAATATTGGCTAACCAGCGTTTGCGTGCACTTTCGTTTTCAGCCAAGGTAAGAGCAAGCTCATTATAATCGCGGCTTAACTCACCAAACTCGTCGTCACGACGCGAATCAATGGTTTGCTTATAATCACCTTGTGTTAATCGGTTCATCCCATGCGCAATTAATTTAATTGGCTCAACTACATGGCGAGTTAAAGGTAAGGTAATAAGAATAACAAAAAGCATCATAACGAGTGCAATCACCCATAAATATTCTTGTTGTTTTTCAATGTAGTCAAGCTCATAACCTTCCGTTAATCGACTACGTTTTGAAACGGAAAAATAACCTACTATCTCTTTGTTAACTAATACAGGTACTTTGCTGTAAGTTAAGTCATCTAAATATTTACCAACAAGAAAGTCTTGGTCACGATCAAATAATGCGTAATAAACTTCAGGTGCACCAATAGGCGGACGTGAATTAGAGAGAAAGTCGTCTTCTGGTCCAAACCTGGGTTCAAAGTGATCTGATGGTGGCGGTCTATGTGGACGACGAGGTGGATTATTTCTATCTTGATCTAACCGTCTTCTTTCTTGTCCTGATGGGCGAAAATCAGAATCATCACCATTAAGCTGTTTTTGGATAAGTCGAATAAACTTACCTTGTTTACCTTTTAAAGCTGACCAATCGCCAGACTCTTTATACTCTTTTGATAGCTCGGTTATTACGGGCGATAAGCTTTCTATTTCTTTACTATTTACATAATCAACCATGCCATTACGAATACTCCACTGTATTAGTAAAACCAAAGTTGTTAACAGCACTAAGCTAAAGCAGCACTGTATTAGAAAGAATTTTTGTTGGATCTTCATAGTTAACCTGATCTCGACTTAATATATTCTTCTCTAACAACTACTTTTACTTGCTTCATCGTTAAATTTACTTGCAATAGACTAGCTATTGACGCGAAATTTGCCTTGAAGAAAGAAAAACTATCAAGTCAGAGTATAAGTTAAATTTTATTAGTAATAATTTCAATGAATTAAAAACATCTTAAACCAAGTTCAGGTTAGTTAATCTCTGAGCTGAACCTTGCAGTTTGTCTCTGCGAATTAAGAGCGTTGTACTTTCTATAGACGAATGAACAACATTGATAAGATTATAGTAACTTATGAATGTGCACTAAACGTGCAAAAGTAAAGAATCTTTATAAATGAAAAAATATTATAATTTTTTCAATAGTTTACTTATTAATATAAACGATTAAAACGACACATTATCTGTTGGTTAAAAGCTAAGTTTATATCCCTTTAACTTATGATTTATTTTTAGCTCCATATTTTTTAAAGAGTTTTTTAATTTCTAAAATTCTTTCTTCATTTTCATTATCGTGATGAATAGCACTAAATATCTCTCGTTCAAATACGGGTAAGTTTTGAATTATATGTAACTTGCCTTTTGCAACAAAAGGCTTAATCAACATATCGGGTAAATACGCTGTTCCTCCACACTCAAGCATTAAGTCTAACGCTATCCGTGCAGTACTTGTTCTCATTGCTGGAATTGAAATACCTTTAAGTTCTTTAGCATGCCAATGAATAAAGCTCGTGCCCCAATCAATCATCATATAACGTTTAACATCGGCTGGAGTTTCAACTTTACCTTTAAATGTAGTGACAGGAATTAAGGTAAACATATGTAAAGGATGTACTTTTAATTCTTTAACTTTTGGCGGATCAAATAAAATAGCGACATCTAAGGTTCGCTCAAGTAGCTGACGTGTTAATTGCTCTCGCGATAATATTTCAGCTACTAAACTGATATGAGGTTGATTATTATAAATTTTTGAAATGACATCATGTACATACACATCCCAAGTATTGGGCGTACCTGCGATAGAGATTTGCGCTATTTGTTCAGAAGATAACGACACTTCTTGCTTAGCAACACGCATAGTATTAATAAGCATTTCAGCATGAGGAACTAATTTCTCGCCTGCTAATGTTAGCTGGATATTATTTCTGGTGCGCTCTAATAAAGGCGTTCCAAAATAACTTTCTAGCTGACGGATCCTAGTACTGACGGCAGCTTGCGTAAGATACAAATTTTCAGCCGCCTTACCAAAATGGCGACACTTTTTAACTTCTAAAAAGGTTTTAAATAACTCGATATCCATTCAATATCTCTTATCGATACGATAATTATTTTTTATTTTACAGGGTAATTAGTTAGTCGCATAATCTGCGAAAAGATGTCTACTGTCAACAGAGGTTATTATGACTTTAATACACGGTTTTATTCAGGAAGGTTTATTTTACGATGACGTTAATTTTCCACGTGGGTTTAGGAAATCTGGCGACTTCAATATTTCAGAATCAGAGTTACTTACAAATGTAGGAAGACGATTAACATCGTTAGAATCAGGTAAGAGCGAGCCACAAAACGAAACAGAACAAGCTTTTGTTGATATGTGTCAGCAGCAAACCAAAGGCGAAACACAAGTTGAGTTACTGTGGCAAAAGTACAAAAAGTTTACCACTTATCGTCCTTTCCATAGTTTGAACGGTAGTACAAAAATAGCCACTGCCGAACTTGTGATGGAAGAAGAGGAAGAAGAAGTCGAAGTAGATGATGTAGAAATTGATAGTTCGATAATGGTTGACGATGAATAAATAGAATTGAGCTAATAGCTGATTAGTTAGCTCAATTTTATAAAAACTCGTTCCAAATAGTGCTAGAAACCGGACCTAAAGTGTACTGCTTTCTTTTGATGATACGAATTTCACCACTGATAGCATATTCAAGTCCGTCCGGTTTTAGCCTAATTAACTTACCTGATTTTAGCTCATCCGCTATAAAAAATTCGGGTATATAACCCCAGCCTAAACCTTCCACTAACATATTCTTAAGTGTGTAACCGTCTTTAGTTCGCCACTGTCTGCTACCTTTAAGCAGCATTAAATCATGTGTATCAATACTTAAATCACTCTCTTTAATATTAAGATGCACTTCTTTTTTCAAATCGCTAATGTTTATGCTTTTATAGTTAGGAAATAACTCTGGCGTGGCGACTAAAATAATATTAAAATTTGAAATGGGTAATGACTCTAAATCACCTAAACCATATAGAGTTGGCCACCAAGGGTTAATCGCTAAATCAATTTCTTCTTTTTTTAGTAATTCTAAAGCGCCAAATCGCGTACCACCAATTAATTCAATTTCTGTATATGGAAATTGCTCTTGGCATTGTTTTAATACCCTTAATATATGTGATATTGGACAAGTAACATCGTAACCTATGCGAATTTTAGCTTCATTACCTTTACCTAAATGTTCACCTAATGAATTTAATTGTGACGCAGATTGCATTAACTCTTTCGCTTTGTAATAAAAAGACTTTCCTGCCTCGGTAAGTGTTAATCTATAGTTATCACGGGTGAGTAATTGAAAGCCATATTCATCCTCTAACTTTTTTAACGACATAGATAATGCAGGCTGAGTTTTATGCAATTGCTCGGCAGCTTTTTTTAATGTGCCGCATTCAACGATGCAGCATAAAGTTTTAATTTGATCTAATGTCATTATTTCTACCTAAATCTTTGTTTTAGTGCTTAACTTCTAACATAACTTTTTATTTAATTGACTCATTAACTTAACAATTGATTGCGATCATAGTTTCAATGTTAACTTTAACATTAACCGACCAAACTATATCAATTTAATTGAAGATCTTAATTAATTTATATAAATATTTTTATTTACTTACAGCAGCTATAATTTAACCATCGAGAAAAACTTTATACTCGCTTAACCCTTGAGGTAACTATGTTTTTTACTGTTCATAAATCACCCTTTATAATGTTAACAATGGCTATTACGCTACTAGCTGGATGTGATAGTGCAGTGTCTGACGAAAAGTCAGCGGATCTTATACGTCCCGCTAAAATATTTACCGTTGCAGATCCTTCAACACAAGCTATTCGTAATTTCCCTGGTGAAGTAGAGGCCAATGCCGATTCAAAATTAGCCTTCAGGGTCAGTGGGCAAGTAATCGATTTTAAAGTTAAGCCAGGTACCACAGTTAAAAAAGGCGATATTATCGCGCGTTTAGATCCTAAAGATTTCGAGCTACAAATTGATGATAAACAAGCTCGATACGACCTTGCTAAGTCGAAGTTTGACCAAGCTAAGTTGTTGTTAGATCGTAAACTAGGCTCTCAAGCTGGATACGATGAAGCTAAAGCGAACTTAGGTGTTGCCCTTTCTTCATTAAAAGTAGCTAAAAGCGATTTAGAATATACAAATCTACGAGCTCCCTTTTCAGGCAATATATCAAAAGTATTTATTGAAAAGTTTGATCATATTCAAGCAAAGCAATCTATCGTGCATTTACAAACACGTGATTTAGTCGATATTTCAATTCAAATACCTGAGAATATTTTCTCTCGTATTGATAAAGATGCGACTCATAATCCGACTGTAATCTTTGACTCTCATCCTGACGAAGAGTTTTTAGCCACCATTAAAGAGTTTGATACCCAAGCAGATCCTTCAACGCTTACTTATAAAGTTGTTTTCTCGTTACCTACCCCAGAAAGCTTTAATGTATTACCGGGGATGTCGGCCAATATACGTATCGATCTTTCTCAAATTATAAAATACAACGTTAAGCAATTTATTGTTCCGGTAAGCTCTGTGTTTTCTCCAGAAGATAAAACATTAGAAAGTCATAAAAAGTTTGTTTGGAAGTTAGACCCAAATACCAACAAAGTAACGCGTGTAGAAGTTGAAGTAGGCGAATTAAAAAGTAATGGTATTCAAGTACTTTCAGGTATTACCTCAGGCGATAAAATCGTATCTGCAGGCAGTCATTTTTTAACTGAAGGCATGGAAGTTCGCCCTTGGAATCGTGAAAAGGGCTTATAAATGAAACTTACAGAGTACTCTATCAACAATAGCGTAACCAGTTGGATGTTTGCGCTTATTCTGCTTTTTGGCGGAATTGTCGCTTACAACGGTTTGGGCCGATTAGAAGATCCTGAATTCACCTTAAAAATGGCTATGGTAACCACTAGCTATCCCGGAGCTTCGCCTAGCCAGGTCGAAGAAGAAGTTAGCTATCCTATCGAAAATGCAATTCAGCAACTGCCCTATGTAAAATTTGTTACCTCTATTTCAAGCGCTGGCTTTTCTCAAATTGTTGTAGAGATGAAACCTAACTATCGCAAAGATGATTTGAAACAGATTTGGGATGAGTTAAGACGAAAAATTAACGATCTAAAACCTCAGCTCCCACCCGGTGTAAATACGCCTACTGTTATTGACGACTTTGGTGATGTGTTTGGTGTATTACTTGCAATCAGTGGAGATGGTTATAGTTACGAAGAACTAAAAGATTACTCAGACTATTTACGCCGTGAACTAGTATTAATGAAAGGCGTAGGTAAAGTGAGTGTTGCGGGCGAACAACAAGAACAAATCGTTGTTGAAATTACGCGCAATAAACTTGCAGCTTTAGGTATTTCATCAAGCCGAATATACCAATTATTACAAACTCAAAACCAAGTATCTAATTCAGGGCGAGTTAAAATTGGAACTGAATACATTCGCTTGCACCCTACTGGCGAATTTCAAACGGTAAAAGAATTAGAAGGTTTGATCATATCTAACCCTGGCGCTTCTGAGCTAGTTTATTTGGGTGATGTGGCAACCATTAGTCGAGACTATGCCGAAGTTCCATTCAACATTACCAACTACAACAATAAGCAAGCCTTACTGCTAGGAGTATCTTTTGCTTCTGGTGTTAATGTTGTTGATATAGGTAAACATATTGAAGAAAGAATTAAAGAACTAGAAAGCTTTCGCCCCATTGGTTTAGAGGTAGCTAACGTTTATAACCAACCTGCTGAAGTTGATAATTCTATGCAAAACTTCATGGTAAGTTTAGTAGAAGCTATCACTATTGTTATTGCAGTGTTGCTAATATTTATGGGTGTAAAAACCGGCATACTCATTGGCATCATATTATTGTTAACAGTACTCGGCACTTTCATCTTCATGAACCTGTTTAGTATCGATTTACAACGTATATCATTAGGTGCTCTTATAATTGCGCTAGGGATGCTGGTGGATAACGCCATTGTTGTCACCGAAGGTATTCTCATCGGTATGAAAAAAGGTCAAACCAAACTTCAGGCCTCGTTAAGCATTACATCACAAACCAACTTACCGCTTTTAGGTGCTACCGTTATTGCGATTGCTGCTTTTGCACCAATTGGTTTATCGTCTGACGCGACAGGTGAATTTGCCGGTAGTCTATTTTGGGTGCTACTTATTTCGTTGTTATTAAGCTGGGTTACTGCTATTACACTAACCCCTTTCTTTGCCAACATTATGTTTAAAGAAACGGTGCAAAAAGATAACAATGCTGATGGCTCATCTGAACAAAATCAGTCGAATGAAGACCCATACAAAGGTGCTATATTTACTGGATACAAAGCAATATTAACCCTTTCAATGAAACACAGAGCAATCACCTTATTAATGATGTTAGCTTTATTTGTTGTATCGGTTATTGGCTTTGGGCAGGTAAAACAGTCGTTCTTCCCTAAATCGAATACCCCAATGTTTTATTTAGATTACTGGCGCTTTCAAGGTTCAGATATTAGAGAAACACAAAAAGATATTGAGTCGATACAAGCGTATTTGTTGAAGCAAGATAACGTGACTCAAATAACCTCTACCGTTGGCCGAGGTGCACCTCGCTTTATGCTAACTTACGCGCCAGAAAAGTCCTATGCAGCTTTTGGTCAGCTTATTATTAGAGTTGAAAACAGGGAAGCCTTACCTGAAGTTATGGTGAATATTCGCACTTATGTTAGCAATAATTATCCGCAAGCTCAGTTTAAAGTTAAGGCGATGGAAATAGGCCCAACCACCGATGCTAAAATTGAAGCTCGATTCTCAGGCCCAGATCCTGATGTGCTAAGAAACTTAGCTATGCAAGCCTCTGAGGTATTAAAAACTGACGGAAAAGCCTTTAATATTCGACATGATTGGCGCGAACGTACCAAAGTTATTCGTCCGCAATTTAACGAAGCCATGGGTCGTAGAGTTGGTGTAACTAAGCATGATATTGATGAGCTTTTACTTACTAACTTCTCAGGGCAACAAGTAGGCTTGTATCGTGAAGGTACTAAGTTATTGCCTATTGTGGCTCGTGCACCAAAAGAAGAACGTTTAAACATAGATACCCTGCCTGAACTGCAAGTTTATAGCGCTTCATCGGGTAAACATGTACCTATTACCCAAGTCATAAATGGTTTTGAAACCGACTGGGAAGATTCGCTGATCATGCGACGTGATAGAAAACGCACTATCACAGTAATGGCAGATCACGATGTACTGGGTGATGAAACCGCAGCGAGTTTATTTAGCCGAGTTAAAGCGCCTATCGAAGACATATCATTACCTCAAGGTTATTCTTTTGAATGGGGTGGAGAATATGAGTCATCTAAAAATGCTCAAGCTGCATTATTTGGTGGGCTACCTTTAGGTTACTTAGTGATGTTTGCGATTACCGTATTATTGTTTAACTCAATTAAAGCCCCGCTGGTTATTTGGGCAACTGTACCGTTGGCATTAATTGGTGTATCTACAGGTTTATTAGTGATGGGCGCACCATTTAGCTTTATGGCTTTATTAGGCTTGTTAAGCTTGTCAGGTATGTTAATTAAAAATGGTATTGTACTCGTTGACCAAATCAATTTAGAGCTATCTGAAGGTAAAGAACCTTACAATGCCGTATTTGACTCAGCAGTTAGTCGCGTACGACCTGTTGCTATGGCAGCAATTACAACTATTTTAGGTATGATACCGTTATTGTTTGATGTGTTTTTTGAATCGATGGCAGTAACGATCATGTTTGGTTTAGGCTTCGCAACCATCCTCACCTTAATTGTTGTACCTGTGTTATTTACAGTGTTGTATAAAATTAAGTTTATTCCTAAAACGTAAAGTTTTGAGCTTGATTTAAAATTGAATTAGAAAGCCTGTGATAACACAGGCTTTTTTATGTTTGAAGGTTTTAAGCAATAAATATTTTTAAACGATAATTTATTTATTAACACCAAAAAAACCATCATCTCACCATAATCAAACTGTCATCTTACATAAATACACTAGGGTCTGTTGAACTTTTGAGGTTGGTTTTACAGCAAGGTATTTGATATTTAGACAAGGCAGAGTATGTGACGTGTAGCAGGCTACTCGGACAGACAATAACGCCCTGTCTGTCCAAAGTTAGGTATACCAAACACATACTGCCCTTTGGGTTCATTTAACCCTGAAAGATCAACAGACCTTAAGTTTTTTATCCGCTAAAAATATATGTAGAAGCATACAAAGGAGTAATAATGGTGCGTTCCATTACACGAAGAGATTTTCTTGTCCTATCAGCAAAAGGTGTCGGTGCTGCCGTAATCTCTCACGGACTTATGGGGTGTGGTAGTAGTAATAATAGTGCCGCTAATATTGGTGTTAACTTTGTTCATGGTGTTGCAAGTGGTGATCCTCTTGCCGATGCAGTAATTATCTGGACACGAATCACTCCTCAATCTGAAGGTATTTTTACAGTATCTTGGGAGATAGCGACTGACGAAGCCTTTTCAACATTAATTACAACTGGAAATACAACGACAAGTGCAGAAAGTGACTATACCGTTAAGGTAGATGCTATAGGCTTAGCTGCTGGTACAACGTATTATTATCGATTTATTTGTAATGACATAGTCTCTGTTGTTGGCAAAACAAAAACCTTAGTTAGTGGTTCACCTAGTTCAGTTAAGCTTGCAGTTATGTCTTGTAGTAATTATCCAACAGGACATTTTAATGTTTATCATTTAGCAGCTCAGCAAAATGATTTAGATGCAGTCGTACACTTGGGTGATTATATTTATGAATATGCTAGAACTGAATATGGTAGTGACAATGCAGAGCAACTAAATCGTCAAGTATTACCAGCAACAGAGTTATTCAGTTTGAGCGATTATCGAACTCGTTATGCACAATATAGAACAGATGAAAATTTACAATTACTGCATATGCTTGTCCCTTTTATTACAGTTTGGGATGATCATGAAGTAGCTAACGATACTTGGCGTAATGGCGCAGAAAATCATACTGATGACGAAGGCAGTTTTGAAGAGAGAAAGTTAGCTGCTCTACAAGCTTATTTCGAATGGTTACCAATACGCCCTTGGAGCGAAGGTAATTATGAGGAAATATATCGTAGTTTTTCTTTTGGTGATCTGGTGGATTTACATATGCTAGATACACGCGTATTAGCTCGCGATGAACAAATGTCATTCACCGGATATTTCGATTCAGCAACAAACGAGTTTAATGAGTCTGATTATAATAACGATTTATATCATAGTGATCGCACCATGCTAGGTGTTGAACAGTTGCAATGGCTTGAAGACAAAGTAACAGCGAGTGACAGTCGTTGGCAGGTTTTAGGCCAGCAAGTGCTAATGGGTGAAATGAAGCTCCCTGGTGCAGTTGCATTAGGTGTGATGAGTACAACTGATTATGCTGAACTTGGTGCTCTTGCTGCATTAGCAACTCGTTATGCAAATGGCGACACCAGCTTAACATCTGATGAAATAGACTACGTTATTGCTAATTCAAATAAGCTAACCAGTGAAGTGATTGCACAGTTATCTCTTCCTTACTTACCATATAACTTAGACGCTTGGGATGGTTATGCTGGAGAAAGAGATAAAATTTTAGATATTTTTAATTCAGCATCTAAAAATCTGGTTGTTCTAGCAGGAGATACACACAACGCATGGGCAAGTGAATTATCTAATAATGAAGGCACAATCGTTGGCTATGAATTAGCAACATCATCGGTAACATCGCCAGGGCTTGAGTATTATTTAGGTTTAACTGATGAAACAGCGGCAAGTACCGAAGCCGGACTTGTTTATTTAATTGAAGGACTAAAGTACGCTAATTTAACAGATCGAGGGTTTCTCACGGTAACCTTCACTCCAACGGAAACACAAGCCGAGTGGCATTTTGTCGATAATATTCTATCAAGTGAATATAGCGAACTAAATTCTCGCAAGGCAAGTGCAACTATAGAAATTGATAGTTCAGGATTAACACTCAGTTAAAGTGAAAAGATAAATAACAGACGGTAGCTTAAAACGAAAATTACAGAAATACATTTGTTCAATTGTACTCGCTCAGATAGATCTGTAATTACAATATCTTTTTATTACAATTAGTTAGTAGAACATTTCACTTTAGGTTTGTGACTTGTTCTACTAATATACAAAGCTATCTTGAGAGGAATAGAATTTACGACTTTGTCTTCTTTCTTTCAGTTGGTGATTCAACAGCTGTTTCTGAGGCGATAATACGCGCTTTACCTTTAGCTATTCTCTTCTTTTTTGCGCTTACATTTGCTGAAACTATTGTGCTAATAATCTTTGCTGATTTTTGCGTAGGATTAAAAGTGATTTCAATAATTTTACCGTTATGCTCAATCACATCTCCGCGGCGAATTTTTTTACGCTTTTGAACAGTAACTTTTTTATTTACTAAAACCTGACCTTCACTGATCATAGTTTTTGCTTCGCCGGCACTGTCAGCCAGATTTGATATTTTAAGTAACTTAAAAAGTTCTATGGGTTCAACACAAATGTCGAAAGTAGAGTGTTCAGACATGAAATAGCCTAGTAATTTTAAATAATATTATCGCTAAATTATAACAGGTATCCCATCAAACTCATATTAAGAGTGCTTTATAATACTAAGCTGAGATGGGTGTTAAGGATTTAATGCGGACATATCTAACACTTTAGCGGTTAGATAGTGTGGATGAACACTTTAAGCATAGCTTTGTTCGAAAATAAATTATCCACTTATACTCGCTAGTCAACCTAAGTTCAGATGAGAAATGGTCTAAGAATAAGACCATTTTATCTTCTTATAAACCAGTCACAGTCATAAGTACAAATTGCTATTTAACCTGAACTCTGGATGATGGGTTTTGTAATGCATTGATTTTCAATACTTTATAAGTAAATTATTGCAACACCATTTGTTTAAATGATTTATTACTCTCCTAATGTTGGAATTTAATTCTATAACAAGGCATTTTTCTTGACTAATAGCTGGCTATTAGCAATAAAAATAACGACGTTAGAGGGTTAAATAACAATATTAGGCATAACTGCTTATCCAGAGTTCAGGTTAGTTATAAACTCAACATCTTCTTTTTTAGTCTTGCTAAATCAATCGCGTTTGAACGAACAGTAAGCTTAATATGAGTCGCTTCGTAATCTTCTTTAGTGACACTCATGCTCGATCGAATTTCACCTATTATGCCTTTAGCGGTATAAGGAACAATGATCTCGTCTTCAATCATCTCATCTTGCGCAACAGAAATAATATATTGATGTAATTTACTTACATCCAGCGGATTACGGGTTGATGTCATCATTGCATCAGGAAACTCTTGCATCAGTGCTTGTTGTTGCTCTGGATCAAGTTGATCGGACTTATTCAGTACCAATAACTTTTTACTATCTTCAACACCCACTTCTCCCAGTACTTGATGTACCACATCGAGTTGCGCACGAAAAGAAGGATCAGAGGCATCTACAACATATAACAACAATGAAGCATCTTTAGCTTCTGCCAAGGTTGAATGAAATGAAGCAACCAAATCATGCGGTAACTTTTTAATAAAACCTACGGTATCTGACACCAGTATTCTTGGTTGAGTAGCAGGATATAAGGCGCGAACTGTGGTATCGAGTGTCGCAAACAATTTGTTTTCACCTTCAACATCACTGCCTGTAATAGCTCGCATCATAGATGATTTACCGGCATTGGTATAACCCACTAAGGCAACACAAAAAAGCTCAGAACGTTGTGTACGTCGGCCTTTCATTTCATGTTGAACGCTAACTAATTCGCGCTTAAGGTTTGCAAGTTGATCACGAACAGCTCGACGGTTTAGCTCTAGGTTCGTTTCGCCTGCACCTTTACCCATTTGACGATCTCTATCGCCAGACGATGTCTCACGAAGGCGCGGTGCGACATAATTAAGCCGAGCAATTTCCACTTGTAACTTTGCAGTTTTCGTACGGGCATGACGGCTAAATATTTCAATAATAATGCCGGTACGATCAAATACTTCTACACCTAATTGATTCTCTACATTGCGCAGTTGAGATGGACTTAAATCACAATCAAATACAACAACATCTGCACAAGCAAACGGTAAGTTTTCTGACTGAATATCAAAAGATCCTGCTTGCTCAGCTATTTCTTCTGGTAATTCTTCATCAATTTCTGCCTCTTCAACTAAACCTTTGTTACCTGTTAAATGAGCTATTTCAGCCAGCTTTCCTTCACCGAGTACATTTACTTTTTTAGTCGAACTTTGCTTCTGAGATTGTGAGCCTACAACTTTAAAACCTAAAGTTGTGACTAAGCGTGCAAGCTCTTTAAGTGACTCGGCCGCCTCTTCACCTTTAAAGTCAGGTGTGCATATAGAAATAAGTAAAGCGTTGGTCAATGATGGTTTTGCCGTTAGTTGCATATTTATGGTGTTAATGCACTTGATGTGCAAACCTAGGTTATATCTGAATTAGCTTGATCCTACGCTGTTATAGCTTGGCTTTATAGGGCAATAGCAGACTAATGCAGATATTAAGGTGTTTAATGGGCTTTTAGGTTCAATTAGGCGGGTTTTATGATGATTTGTATAAAATTAATGTCAGCTTTATTCAGAAGCTGACATTAAATAACCTGAACTCGGCTTAATATATTCTTCTCTAACAGCTACTTTTACTTGCTTCATCGTTAAATTTACTTGCAATAGGCTAGCTATTGACGCGAAATTTGCCTTGAAGAAAGAAAAGCTATCAAGCTAGAGTACAAGTTAAATTTTATTAGTCATCATTTCAATGAATTAAAAACACCTTAAACCGAGTTCAGGTTAAATATTAACTTATCTTGGTCACTAAACTTAACCACCAAACTTAATTCTAACGCCAGCGTTAGCTATAAATCCGTCGTTGCGAGACCAAATATCTGTTGTCCATTGTCCACTTGATGCCCTAGCAGGCAATAGTAAAGGATGTTCGTCAGTTTGTTGTACGTCTAATAAGTTTTCCAAATTAATAAACCAACTGAATCTACCAAAGGTCATCTCGCCCATTAATCCTAAGTGCCAATATGGGTTCGATTCATTAATGTAAGGGTTATCATTAACTCGTTGTGTGCCCGTATAATACGCTTCAAAACCGGCTCTGAAATTACCGTGTTGTTCCCACATGGCAACAAAGCCAGCTGAGTGTTTGGGTGTTAATGCGATCTGTCTTCTACTATTTCCTGTTGGTGATTCTTCCGTTGCATCTAAGTACAAGTAGCTTGCCGTAAGTTTTACATCTTGCCAGCGGTAACGTAGTAAAACTTCCGAGCCACGAATCTTAGTTTCGCCTTCGGTATTCACTAATTTAATTCGGTCAAAAGTCGCATCGTTGTTAGAAGAAAAAGCTTCAACTCGTGTCACGTTATCAACATTCGAACCAAACAAAGTTAGGCTAGTTTCAATATTTTCAAAAATATAAGTAAAATCGAGAGAAGCGGTTTCTGCTTGTTCTTCTTGCAAGTTTTCAAGTGTCTCAAGTCTTGATAGACCAACTGATTCAATTTCTTCTACAAAAGGAGTGGTGGCAAAAAAACCTTGTCCGTAAGAACCTCTGATCGTTAAATTTGATGGACGATAAAGTAGCGATACTCTTGGACTAAATTGTGTTCCGTATTCACTATGTTCATCAACACGTGCACTGTAAGAAGTGGTTACTTCGTCAGTAAGCTCGTAATCTAATTGCGCAAATATTCCAGGAACTTCATAAGAATAATCAAATTGTGAGAAGGTTTCAGAAGCGTAGATTTCTGATTGATAAGCGATACCAGCTACCCAGTCACTTTTTTCGCCATAACCTGCAATACTCGTTTCCAGAAGGTAGCTTTCGTGTTGGTCTTCTTCAATAACAACACCGTAACCATGAGTATGATCTTGTACCATAGCTGAGGCTCGTGCATTTAAAGTTAGGCTGTCTAACACTGGCATATTAAATACAAGACCACTATCGATACGTTGTGATTCTTGCGATTGCTTAAAGAAAGACCCATCGGCGACTGTACCATTTTGTGTATTTCCGCCAACACGTTGTTCAGTCATAAAACCGAGCGTTGCATAAAGGGTTTCACCTTCTTCGCCCTCCCAAAAAAGTCGAGGTCGAGCGGTATACCTTTCATAATCAGCGAGATCTATCCAGCCATCATTATCAATGTCTTGTTCTTTTTGGTAATGAGCGCCAGCCGTTAATGATCCTTTAAGAGAATCAGTCAGTGGCGTTTCAATATACGATGTAATATCTTGTCCGTTGCGTGTGGTTGCATTAATTAGCACCTCACCGTTTAGCTCATCATCGGGTGTTCTCGATACAAGATTTATTACTCCACCAAGTGCTGAACCTCCGTAAAGAGATGAAGCTGAACCTTTAATGATTTCAACACGTCCTAAATCTGTAGGTGGTATTTGCATTAAACCGATAGATGAGGCTTGGTTACCGTAAAGAGGTAAACCGTCTGCTAGCAATTGTGTGTAGCGACCATACAAACCTTGCAAGCGAATATTTGCACTGCCCAAAGCTGGTGATGTGGTTTGCATACGCACTCCGCCAGTTTCAGCTACAAGCATAGAAATATTACCTGGTCGCATAGCAGCTTTTTCTTCAATTTCTTCTCGGTTAATCAGCTCTACACGTATAGGTTGATCGTTAGCAACTCGTCCTGAACGGGTAGCTTGGACAATAATTCTTTCTGTTTTTTCTTCGTGTTCATGTGAATGTTCATCCTCATGTTCATCGCCATCTTCATGATGCTCATCAGCTTCATGTTCATCATGATGCTGATCAGTTTCTTGATGCTGTTTCTTTTGAGTATTTTCTTGCGTTTGATAAGCACTATTTGACGACTTATCGGCACTAGCATTCTCAAAGTTAAGTTCATTGGCATAACTAAATGGAATAATACTAAAGGTAAAAATAAACATTGCTGGAGATTTGAAATTAAACATAGAAGGCATTTCTTACAAGATATTTGAATAAATGATAAGCTCCATTTTAAAGGTTACAGCTACTGGAAGGTCAAGGTGAAAATAGGTGAATTAGCAAGTAAAGCTCAGGTATCTGCAAAGACGGTTCGCTATTATGAAAATATAGGTTTGTTAACTCCTGCACGCAGAGAAGACAATGGCTATAGGCATTACCAAAAAGAAAATGTTGATACGTTAATTTTCATTAGACGTTGCCGAGAATTAAACATTGCCATTAGTGATATAAAGCTACTTATTGAGGTACAACAAGATCCAAAAGGATCGTGCTCTTCAGTAGATAAAATTATTGCTGATCAGTTAGCTCGCATTCAACAAAGCCAGAGAGAACTTGCTTTACTTGAACAGTCTTTGTCTTCCCTAGCCTCTTCGTGTAAAAATCATCAAGTTGAAGATTGTGGTATTTTACATCAGTTAAAATCAGACTAGCTCTAAACTAAGCTTTAAATAACATTTGGGATAACAACTTTTAAGTGCTCATAAAATAAAAAGGAACGGTTATTAAACAGTTCCTTTTAATCTTGGCTAGTTGTCGCTAGTGACATGAATTGTTTACCACTAGGTTATCAATAATGAATAAAGCTATTTGCCTAAGTTAAAGTCAGGGAGCTAAATTTCATTTTGATTAATTGATTTTCAAGTTAAGTTTTCAAGTTAAGTTTTTAAGTTATTTCTTTCAACTATGCCCATCAACTTGTAGGTTAATAATGCTGCCGAAAAGTCATAAGCATGAAAACCTTCAATAGGTGCATATTCCATAATATCAAAGCCAATAATATTACGTTGCTTAGCTACCGACTCAAATAAATTAAGAGTTTGATACCAAGATAAACCACCTGGTACAGGCGTACCTGTTGATGGAAATACCGAAGGATCGATACCATCAATATCAACCGTAAAAAATACATTTTTAGGGAAGCTTTCAGGTAACGTAATACTTTGAATATTGTTAGGTACTAACTCGTCTGCATCTTGAAAGTAAACACCATGTTTTTCGCGTGTTGCGATTTCTTCTTCACAAAAAGCACGAATCCCTAATTGATATAACGGAATGTCTAAATCAACCAAACGCTTCATTACTGAGGCATGGCTTAGTTTGTCGCCTTCGTAAGCGTCTCGTAAGTCAGCATGTGCATCTATTTGAACAACACCAAAGTCTGTAATACCTGCATCTAAATAACCTTTAATAACACCATAAGTTACTGTGTGCTCGCCACCTAAAACAACAGGCATACTGCCAGCTTTAAGTATTTTGGTTACTGCATTCGCTATATTTTCAATGACTTGATCAGGTTCAACAGTACAATCAACCACGTCGCAAGTATGAATACCTAAAGCAGATGGATTAGATTTTCCATCCCAAGTTTCAAGCTGTTCAGACGCTTCTAATATAGTTAATGGTCCTTTTGCCGTGCCGCCACTGTAAGAAACTGTTTTTTCATAAGGCACAGGTAAAACCGAAAACGCTGATTGTTCAATAGGCGCTTGTTCTATTTCTGAAGCAAGAAAAATAGGGTATTTATTTGTCATAGTATTATCTAATTAATGGATGATCTTAAAATCATACGTTGTTAACGGGTGTTAGGTTTATAGCCTTAAGATAAACGTTGTTTAAAGTCTTCATAAGCAAAAGATTTAACAACCTTTAACGCACCTGTTTCTGAATTCCAAATAGCGATTGATGGTAACTTAGTGCCATTAAACGTACTGGTTTTTACCATAGTGTAATGAGCCATATCTTCAAAAACTAAGCGTTGCCCTACTACGACTTCAGCATCAAAACTGTAGTCGTTAATTACATCGCCAGCTAAACACGTTAAGCCACCTAAACGATAGGTATAGGCTTTTTCGTTAGCTTCACCAGCACTTGTAATATCTGCTCGATACGGCATTTCTAAGGTATCTGGCATATGACAAGTTGCTGAAGTGTCTAAAATCAGTTGCGGAAAGTCGTTATGAATAACATCAAGGACTTCGCAACTTAATATGCCACTACCAATAGCAACAGCTTCGCCCGGTTCGATATAAACCTGTAGCGAGTATTTACTCATAAACTGTGCGATACAATTAACTAAACCATCAGTGTCGTAACCTGGAGCAGTAATATGATGACCACCACCAAAGTTGATCCATTTCAGTTGCCCAAATAAATGTGAAAACTGCGCTTCAACACTGGCTAAAGTACGTTGTAACGGTAAAAAGCCTTGTTCGCATAAAGTATGAAAATGCAAACCTGATATCAAAGTAAACGCACGCTGAAAATCAGCCTGAGCAAGATACTTTTCTAACTCTGACGCTGGAGTGCCTAAACGAGAACCTTTTGCACATGGGTCGTAAAGTTCAACATCGCCTTCAGAATGCTGTGGATTAACACGCAAACCAAAAGATAAGTCGCTACGTTTTGCTAATGCTTCGCGGCATATCTCTTCAAAACGTAGTAACTGGCTTGGGCTGTTAAAAACAATATGATGCGCAAACGTTACTAGCTCGCGTACATCCGCTTCGCAAAAAGCGGCTGAGTACACATGTATTTCACCCGTGTAAAATTCTTTTGCTAATTTGGCTTCGTGTAAACCACTTGAACAAGTACCACTAAGGTACTTGTTTGTTAAGGGTGCCAACGACCACATAGAAAAAGCTTTTAACGCGTGAAGTACTTTCGCCCCACTTTGCTGTTGTACGTTATTTAATATTTTTAAATTACGTTCAATAGCAATTTCATCTACCACAAAACATGGTGACGGTAAGCGAGCTAAATCAAGCTGTGTAAAATCTGTAAATTGCATCGTATTATTTTCTTAGCACTTATAAAGTTTGTTAATTGTTATTACTTATCAAGGTCGAATTGATCAAGTTCAATTACTTTCCAAGGTAAGCCACATTCGTTCATATCTGCCATAAACAAGTCTGGATCGAATTGCTCAATGTTGAATACGCCCGGTTCTAACCAGTTTTTCTCTACCATCATTTTTGCGCCAATCATTGCTGGAACACCTGTGGTGTATGAAATAGCTTGAGAAGCCACTTCTTTATAACACGCTTCATGGTCACAAATTTGGTAACAGTAAACGATTTTTTCTTTGCCGTCTTTTATGCCGCGAACAACAGTACCAATACAGGTTTTACCTTTTGTTCTTGGACCTAAGCTAGACGGATCAGGTAATAATTTAGCTAATAATTGAATAGGTACAATTTGCTGACCCTCATATTCAATTGGCTCGATACCTGTCATGCCTACATTACCTAATACTTCTAGGTGTTTTAGGTAGTTGTCTGAAAAACTCATCCAGAACTGTGCACGTTTCAACGTTGGGAAATGAACCGATAACGACTCTAATTCTTCGTGATACATACGGTAAATATCAAAATCACCTACGCCATCAGGGCAAGTAAATTTAGCTTTTTTGCTCATTGCTGGTGTCGTTACAAACTCACCATCTTCAAAGTGACGACATTCAGCCGTAACTTCACGAATGTTAATCTCTGGATTAAAGTTCGTAGCAAATGGGTAACCATGATCGCCACCATTAACATCAATAATGTCTAGGTAATGAATTTCGTCAAAGTAATGTTTAGCTACATAAGCAGTAAACATATTGGTTGCACCTGGATCAAAACCACTACCTAAAAGCGCAGTTAAACCTGCCTTTTTAAATTTGTCTTGGTAAGCCCACTGCCACTTATATTCAAACTTAGCTGTGTCTAACGGCTCGTAGTTTGCTGTATCCATGTAATGTACGCCAGCTTCTAAACAAGCGTCCATTATAGTTAAATCTTGATACGGTAAAGCTACGTTAATTACCATAAACGGTTGTTCTTTTTTAAGAAGAGCAACTAGCTCAGGAACGTTATCAGCATCAACTTGGGCGGTACTAATAGTTACACCCGTTTTTTCTTTAACGCTATCAGCAATAGCTTTACATTTAGCTTCTGTTCTACTTGCTAATACAATTTCAGTAAATACGTTTTTTTGTTGAGCACATTTTTGTGCAACTACATTACCAACACCACCGGCGCCAATTATCACAACTTTAGTCATGAGTGTTCCTCTTTCTCAAAATAGGTGTAACCATTAAGACTCGCTTTAAAAGCCTTCATCATTTCTGTACGTTTTAATGCAGTAATTTTACCGCTGCGTACCGCTTTTTCTGAACGTGTTCTAAATTGTTCAGTTAGAAAATCTGTGTTGTATTCAACATAAGACAACACATCGGCGATACTGTCACCGTGAAATTCTCTAATAAAATCATACGTACCATCGTCATTAATGTGTACGCTAACCACGTTAGTATCACCAAATAGGTTATGTAAATCACCTAATGTTTCTTGGTAAGCACCAACAAGAAAAACACCTAAATAGTATTCTTCGTTTTCTTTTAAAGGATGTAACCTTAATGTTGGTTTAATACCTTCATTGGTTACAAAATTGTCAATTTTACCGTCACAATCACAGGTAATATCAGCAATAATAGCTTGTCTATTAGGCTCTTCATCTAAACGATGAATCGGCATAATAGGGAAAACTTGATCAATCGCCCAAATATCAGGTAGTGACTGAAATAAGCTAAAGTTGCCGTAATAAACGTCAGCTAAAAGCTCAGGTAAGTTTTCTAATTCTGGCGGACAACGATCAAGACTTTTGATAATAGTCGCAACTTTATCAAGTACCGATAAGGTTAAATTGTCAGCCAAAGCACGATCACTTAAGTTTGCTTGTCCACGGCGAAATAATTCTCTAATTTCGTCACGATAGTACATAGCATCGTTGTAACATTCTTGAAAGTTATCAGCCGTTACCGCTTTATTTACCGCCCACAAGTTATGTACTAACTCGTGACGACTTTCAGGTAGTTCTTGAGGTAATGGTGATGGTCTATGATCACGAACATCAAGCACGTTAAATAACAGCATAGATGAATATGAAACAGTTGCTCTGCCCGACTCAGTTACAATTACGGGATGACTTACATCAAGTGGGTCTAAACATTCGCAAATAGTTTCTACTATGTTTAAGCAATATTCATCTAACTGGTAGTTTTTACTATGAGTGTTATTAGTACGCGCACCTTCATAATCTACCGCTAAACCGCCGCCTAAATCTAAGTAACCCATTGGGGCACCTTCATTGATCAAGCCTGTGTAAAAACGACAAGCTTCAAGCACACCACTACGGATATTACGAATATTAGGAATTTGCGATCCTAAATGACAATGTAATAACTGCAAACAGTGGATCATGTTAGCTTCTTTTAATTGGTTTAATACTTCAACTAATGAAGCTGTAGATAAACCAAAAATAGAGCGATCACCGCTGTCTTCATTCCAATGCCCATCCACAACAACGCTAGGTTTAATACGCACACCTAACAAAGGCTCAATACCTAGCGCCGCACTACGTTCTAAAATAGTCGGTAATTCAGTCGGCGTTTCTAAAACAAAAAAGCAAGGTATGCCCATCTCTTTTGCGTATAAACCTAACTCAATAAATTCTGAATCTTTGTAGCCATTACAAATAATAAGGCTGTTATTGTCTTTTTGTTTAGACAAAGCAATCAATAATTCAGCTTTACTACCGGCTTCAAAACCATGATTAAAGTCTTGACCAAAGTTGGCAATCTCTTCAATTACATGGCATTGCTGATTCACCTTAATAGGGAATACGCCACGATAATGGTTCTGATAATTGTATTCTTTAATTGCGCGAGCAAATGCTGTATTTAATGATTCAATACGATCATCTAATAAGTTATCAATCCTTAAAATGCTTGGCATTTCAAGGCCTCTATCTTTCATACCCGCAATAATATCAATAAGCTCTACGCTTACTTTTTTACCTGCATCATTTTGTACATTAACAACAGCATTACCTTTGTCAGAAATATCGAAATATCCTGAACACCAGTTTTTAACGCCGTAGTAGTTTGCGCTGTCTGCTACAGACCAAGAAGTGTTTTCTTTGTCTGTAGTTTGTTCACAAGATGATTGGTTAGAAGTCGTCAATTTTATGTCTCACAATTATCAAAATTACCTTTGTATATATCCTAAAAAATAGATTACAAAAGTTGCATACTCCAAAAAAAGTTGGTGAATTTTAGTGCTAAAATCAGATTTAGCAAGAAAATTTTATCCCTATTTAAAAAATTATTTTTACGCCTAAAAAAACAAACCATAACCCATTGATTTATAGAATTTAAAACCAATTTTTCAGATATAAATAAATATTGTGATTTCGTTAAAAAATCATAAAATCAGCCATAAAATAATAATTATAAATATATTGCTCAATTTATTGTTTAATTATCCTACAGCATCATGGCTAACATAAGACAATTTTAAAAGAAAAACTTAAGTTAAATTGAATATAAAAATGGCGAAGTAAAAAAGTGAAAAATTAGATGCTTAACCGAGAGGATCTTAATTAAAAATAAGGGGTGGTAGATAGGTAAAATTAAAGGAAAATCAGAATGAATAAAAACGGCTTAACGAGTGTAATTATTCACTCGTTAAGTCATCTCAAAAAGAAAATCAAAGTGGATTCAGGTTATTTATACTTCGCTTGTTTTTAGCTCTTTTGCAGCAATCCATTTAAATAATAATAAAGACAAAATAGCCGCAACCATAAATCCTAAAGTTAACGGATAAGTGGTTTCGTTATAAAAACGACCAATAACAACGGCGATGATTACAGATATAAAAGTGGAAAGAAAACCTATTATCGCAGCACCAATACCTGCCATTTTACCTAATGGTTGCATAGACAATGAGGTTAAATTTCCGCTAGTAAGCCCAATACAAACAAATAAAATAACCATATAAACGGTAAGTAACCAGAGCGGAGGCAAGCCATTAAAGTAGAAAGTGATACAGGCAAATAAACATGATGCAGACGCTAATACCATTAATGCGCGAGATGCCATTTTACGCATACCGTGTTTCATCACTTTTTTACCATTAAATAAAGCCGCACCGCCTAATACTGACGAAATACCGGCAAAGTAATAAGGAAAGTTTTCAGCGAGTTCGTACTGCACTTGAAATAGCTGAGGCGATGAACTTAAAAAGAATAAAAAAGGGCCAAATATAAAGCCCGACGCCAATGTATAGCCGATAACAACAGGGTTTTTGAACACTGCATTTAAACCTTGCTTTACTCTTTGCCAAGTAAAGTCAGTTCTATCGTTAGGATCAAGTGTTTCAGCTTGTCTTATCAAATACCAACTCAATAAAACAAGTCCAAATAAACCAATAAATATAAAAATAGCGCGCCAGTTAAACAGGGTTAATACCGCCTGCCCCATCATAGGCGCAAGCATAGGAACAAATACAAAAATCATCGACACAAAAGACATCACCTTGGCCATAGGTCGACCTTGAAAAAGGTCTCTAATAATTGTCATTGATAAAACTCTTGGAGCCGACACACCTATACCTTGTAAAAAACGGCTGAACAAAATGGTGTTATAGTCAGTGGAATAAATTGCCAGTACACTTCCAGTAAAGAAGATAGACAAACCAACAAGCATAGCTTTACGTCTACCCACAGAATCAGACCAAGGACCAAACACCAGTTGGCCACAAGCTAAGCCCACCATGAAAAACGCAATCATCAACTGATTGTCGTTGCTGTTGGTATTTCCCATCGAAGTGCCAATAGATTCAAGCGCAGGTAATATAGAATCTATAGACAATGCCACTAACGACATCATCATAGCCATTAGGCCAATAAATTCTTTAAATGGAAGTGTTTGTTTTTGGTATTGATTAAGCAATTAAACCTCGGTATTTAATAGTACAACATGAAAAATTTTGATTTTATCTAAGATCACTCATTTTTAAATAAACAGCTCATCATACGATAAGAAATTCATAAAAAGAGAACGAAGCTAAATAAAAATTGGAAATATAGCGAAAAAGATAAGCATGATAGACAATTCACATTAAATGATAAATACTATAAAAATGAATTCACTTATCACATTTAAAGAACAATGAATTTACTCAAATCTATCGAAGTATTCCAAGTGGTATGTAAATACAAAAGCTTTAGTAAAGCAGCTAATCATTTAAATCTAGTACCTTCAGCTGTAAGTAGGCAAATAAACGAATTAGAAAAACACCTCAACATACGTTTACTTAACAGAACTACACGCTCAATCAGCTTAACTACTGATGGCAGACGTTACCTTCAAAAAATGGAAGTTATCACCCAAAATGTCGGTGAATTAGTTAGCTTAACTAGCGACGAAAAAGTCATAAAAGATCATATCAACTTCACTGCTTCTCCAGCTTTAGGGGAACATATTCTTTTAGAACCAATCAATGAGTTTTCACTAAAATACCCAGGGGTTTCGTTAACCCTTAACTTAGTGAACCGAGATGTAAACCTAGTTGAAGAAGGCTACGACTTAGCCTTAAGGGTTGGAGGTTTAGAAGATTCAAGCATGATTTCACGACAGATATACAGCTTTCCTTTTGTTGTAGTCGCGAGTCCAAATTATATAAAAGAACATGGTGCACCACTTCACCCCAAAGATCTAAGCCAACATAATTGTATTATTAACACCATAATGAGAACTCCCTATCGTTGGAAATTTGTTGAAGGTAAAAATAAAATTCAAATAAAAGTGAAAGGTAGTATAGAAGCGAATAACGATGCAATGCAGCAAGGTTTTTCAACTGCAGGTTTGGGTATTTCTTACATCCCTCTTTTTATTGTAAAAGAGCAAATAGCCAGCGGGAAATTAGTACCAATTTTAACCGAATATACACCTGAACCTGTTCCCATATCTATTGTATATCCAAGCAGAAAGCACTTAAGTAACGCCAAAAGAAAATTCATCGATACCCTAGCCGAATACTTTCTTGATAAAAATCCACAAAAGTAAGAGATTGAGTATTAAGGTGTTGTTCGTTATATTGGTTTAAATGTAAAAGAATTCGCTATGAGCTTATGAAAGTCATGTTCGAACTTTCCTAATGAATGGCAAGGAAGCAATATGAATATTACCACGAAAATGAGCCTAATTATCGGATCTGCATTACTTTCTGGTATGTACAATACCTTACAAGCTGAAGAAGTTTGCAGTATTGATACCTGTATTCAATTCAATAACACGCAGTTAAACATACCTTCCGACTACATTCTTAATGCCGAATTCAAAGAATATCCTAAATATATCAAATCTGTAGATAAAACCCCCGTCTCCTCTCTACATGTAAAAGATCGAAGTTTATGTTCAAATTTTTGTGATGAATCTTTCAAAGGAGAGATATTTGCAGGCGGCGATGGCAGTAAAAGATTAAGATCTTTTCATGAAGATAACTACTCCACCTCTCTTTGGGATATTCAATTTACAAGTAATAAAGAAACAACAAACACAGCATTAGGTATTATTTATAATGAAACCACTATGCTACAAATTACCGACGATAAAAGCCTCTGGTTAGAATTGATTGACCAACTAAAAAATAAAAAATTAGAAAGAGAAGCATTAGAAAACGCAGCAACTGAAAGTGAAGCATTAAAAAACGCAGCACCTGAAAGTGAAGCATTAGAAAACGCAGCACCTAAAAGTGAAGCATTAGAAAACGAAGAATAAACAAGACTTAATATTCGATTTAATGATGATTATGTTTTATGAGGGTTTATGCGCTTACTTATAATCTTATTAATGCTCATAACGCCAATAGCTATTGCGCAAAGCTTCCAAAAGTTTACTACAGGGCTACAAAAAGACATCCTAGTTGGTGAAGTAGATGGACTCTCATTAACTATAAATATCGCCCTACCAGAAAAAAGCACCCAAATGCCTCAACCAGCACTTGTATATATTCATGGTGGTGGTTTAACTAAAGGTGATAAAAATAAATTTAATAAACAACTCACTAAAATGGCTAAACGTGGAGTTATAGCTGCGAGTGTTATGTACCGCTTTGCACCTGAACATCGTTTTCCTGCGGCTATTGAAGATATTGAATCCGCAATACGTTTTTTAAAAGCTCACTCTAAAGAATTAAACCTGAATCCTGACCGTATTGTTATTTTAGGTGTTTCTGCAGGTGCTTATTTAGCAACTATGGTAGGTGTTACAGGTAATGCTGATGGTTTTTCCAAACATGGTATGTATACTGATTTTGACTCAACGGTAACAGCTGTTATTTCCTACTCAGGCAGTCTTGCTGATTTCACCAACCCCGAATATCAAAATTTCAGATTAGTTAAACGTTTTATTAGCCTTAACGAGCCTGATAAGAATAAAGCCTTATCGGCAATATCGCCAGTAACTTATTTAGATAAAAACGATCCTCCATTCTTTCTAGCTCATGGAAGTGCTGATGAAGTTGTCCCCGTAGAAATGACACGAGACTTTGTACTTGAATTAAAGAAACTTGATCACACATTTGAATATATAGAAGTTGAAGGCGGAAAACACAGTCTAAGCTCAACACGTCCCAAAAAAGCATCTGAAGTTTTTAGTGCTTCGATGGAATTTTTCAAGAAATACGCTTTTAAATAATACTTAATTATTATCCCCCTAACCTTATTAAAGCACTAAGTATTACTAACAATAAACTTACCTCTAATTGTTAGATTGTTATTTTTATCACTAAGTACAGCAAGTGCTCAATATTCACATTACCTAACAGATGAAGAGTTTGAAGTAGCTTCACCATACTTTAAAGATCCTCTATTTTAAGAGCTTCCTATTTTAAATAACTTAACGGCTTCCAGTACTTCAAAAAATATCATAGCGGCCCTTCCGTATTAATTCATGAGGCGTTAAAAGTAGAGGCAATAAAATCTGATATAGAATAAATGCTAAAACACATAAAAATTGAGAACGGAACCATACAAATTAGATAATGAATACTCGTCTGCTTTGGCCTAAATCAGACATTAACAAGAGTTATTGTGACACTAAGTTAACTGATGAAAAATAGTCTTTATTTCGTTGCTAAAATGGATTGATTATTAAGGTTTTAAGGCATAGTCACTTGTTATGTGACGTTACATGCCGGTATATACGCCAAAATAAAATTATCCCCGTAAAAGCTATAAAAAACAAATACATCTTTGGAGATTCATCAAATGTAATTTCGCTATTTTTAGCTGAGATTTTACCAGTAAATGATATATAAAAAGTCCAAAGAGTTAAGGCTATTGTAATTACTTTTTCTTGAGGCTTATTAAAATCAATTTTACGCCACCAAGACTCTTCAGAAGCTTCATTTTTATCAGTGCCATTTTTTGCATTTTCTTTAGCTTCATCAGAAAACTTTTGTAAATGCTTTTTTACTTCGTTATATCGTTCAGGCCATGCTTCTTTATCTATGTTTTCATAAACATCGAGCAATTCTGCTTCAGTGTACGATTGATAGTCTGGATTCATATTTAGTCACATAACGCCGCATTAAGCGGACTAAAATAGTGGGTTATAATGTGTAGCGAAGCGAAACGTAACCCACTGTTTTAGTTCCGTTTAAATACCCTTATAGTTGCTCCGTTCCATTAATTAATCAGTTTACCTCACTCATTAATAGGTGGAATATGCTTCTGTTGCTTAC
>NZ_JAUPEC010000030.1 GCF_030551755.1 Pseudocolwellia sp. AS88 | reverse complement strand
GCGGGTGATGAACTTACGTCAACATTAACCATTGATATTACGCCAACATCAGATCTAACGGATGCTAACGAAAGCATCACGATAAATGAAGATGAAACAGCTAGCGGCAGTGTATTAGATAATGCATCGACAGCTGACGGCGATGGTCCAGTAACGGTTGTTAGCTTTGTGATCGGTAACGACACCTACCTTGCTGGTGAAACCGCTCAGTTAGCGGAAGGTGATTTCATCTTAAATGCAGATGGGACTTATACCTTTGTGCCTGCAGATGATTACAACGGTGATGTACCAGTGATCAGCTACAACATTCAAGATGCAGCCGGTGATGAACTTACATCAACGTTAACTATCATTGTAACCCCTTCAATAGATAACATTCCTCCTGTGGCTTCTGATGATAGTTTTAGCGTTAATGAAGGTGAAACTGTTAGTGGCAATGTAATAAGTCGTGATGATGGTGATGGCATTGTTGATAACGATGGCGGAGATGGTGCTACTTTATTTGTAACTCAGGTAAATGGTCTTGATCTTGAATTTGGAACTAATGGGTATGCTGAAGTTGAAGTTGCTGATGGTATTTTATATATCAATGCCCAAGGTGATTTCAATTACGATAATAGTGGTTTTATTTTGGGTTCTACATCGCCAAGTTTTACCTATACAGTTAGTGATGGAACCGACACGGCGCAAGCTACAGTAACTATAGATGTTCTTGATAGTGCACCAGTGGCTAATGACGATAATAACTACATTCTTCTTACTCAAAATTCAGATGCTGATGGTCATTCAACGTCAATGAGAGTTGGAGGAAGTATAATTTTAAGAGGTAGCTCTGGTGATGTTAGAGATTCATCAGAAGATGGTACTATCGAGTTAGTGTCGGTTGCTCATAATAATGTTGTCTATGTTGTTGAAAATGGTCAACCTATTACTATTCAAGGTGAGTACGGTACTTTAACAATCAATGCTAATGGCAGATATTCTTATCGAAGTACTGAAGGGCTTGAAATACCTGAAACAGGTGTAACCGACGTTTTCACATACACCATTAAAGATGGTGATGAAGTTAATCCAGAAACAGATACCGCAGATCTAACTGTTTTCTTAGTTCCTGGACTTGTTGATGATGACGAAACACTTGCTTCATTCTCTGGAAATGTTCTCGACAATGGCTCAAGTCATGATCTTAATGCTGATAACGTTAGCGTTGAACTTAGCTTGGCAATAACGAGATTTCAAATTGGGAATCGTAGATATAGTGCTGGTGAAACTGCTGAATTAGATGAAGGTAATTTTACTTTAAATAGTGATGGTAGCTATATTTTTGAGCCTAGTGATGAATATGATGGAACAGTACCTGATATTGTATATACAGTTGAAGATGAAAGAGGGGATTTTGATACATCTACCTTAACAATTACTGAGCCTGCAACTGTATCCCCATTAAGTCTTTTTGGAGATAATGAAAGTTTTGATACAAGCACTATAGATACATCACTAATACAAAGCAGTAGTCGTTCAAGCATTAGTGAATTGAACTTTACTAATGATAATGAAGAACAACCTGACTTGAGTGATTTACTAAGTGACGATTCAGATAATTCTCTTGATGAATATTTGGCTTTTGATGATGTAGAACAAAATAGCACACTAAGTGATGACTTAATTACAGGTGAGGTTGATGCTGTAGATGCCCAAACAGTCGAACTAATTACCATTGAAGGTGATGATACAAGCCAGCATGTTACTAATGGTTTGTTAACTGATGGTGCGACTATAGTGGGTGACTCAGCAGCACCATCTGCTCCAGCACTAGCTGAAATAGACTCATCGGATATATTATAATTAGACTTTGTGTTAAGTTAACAATATATTAACATGTCAAATAGGTAACACAGTTTCTGCTGTGTTACTTTTTAGCGCTTTTATAGGAATTCACATTCAGTGCAATCCACAGTAGAACAATCATCACAATGGAGGATAAATGCTTCACAGCGTTTAAATTCTGATCCATTGCTTGATAGCTTAGTACTTCTTACTGAGCACTTCGGGAACCCATGTTCAGCCGAAGCATTAACTGCTGGGTTACCTATTAGCAGTAATTACATGTCACCAGAACTACTACCACAAGCTGCTTCTAGAGCAGGACTTAGTGCTAAACTTGTGCGTAAAGGTTTAAATGAACTGCCTTCAATGTTATTGCCATGTATTTTAATGTTGAAAGACAAAAAGGCATGTGTTCTACAAGAACTTAATATAGAAGAAAATAAGGCGATTGTTACCTTACCTGAAACAGGTGGTGAAGAACGTTTAACTATAGAAGAATTAGAGTCTAATTACGTTGGTTACTTATTTCTTATAAAACAACAATATCGTGGTGATAGAGAATTTGATGTTCATGTAAATGATTCTGCAGAACATTGGATTTTAAAACATCTTAGGGCTGCTGCGCCAATATATCGAGATGTAATTATAGCATCAATTATGGTGAATATTTTTGCCTTAGTATCGCCACTTTTTATCATGAATATTTACGATAAAGTAGTGCCTAACTTGGCTTTTGAGTCACTTTGGGTGTTAGCGATAGGCGCAGGAATTGCTTATATATTTGATTTTATATTGCGTCAATTACGTGGTTATCTTATCGATGTTGCGGGTAAAAAAATAGATATTGAAGTGTCATCTAAGCTGTTTGCTAAAGTTATCGGTATTCCGCTAGAAAAAAGAGCGCCAAGTATTGGTGGTATGGCTAAACAAATAAGTGAATTTGATAATGTTAGAGAATTTTTTTCCTCGGCAACAATCACTGCATTAGTTGACCTACCTTTTTCATTCCTATTTATGTTTTGTATTTGGTTGGTGGCAGGAGATTTAGTTTTATTTCCTATTATTTCCTCCTTATTAATCATTGGTTATACAATCTTAAAACAACCGAAACTTAGAGCTGCAATTGAAGAAAGTAATAAGTTCTCAGGCTTACGTCATGGTCATCTCATTGAGTGTTTAGGTGCAGTAGAATCAATTAAAGCTAATGGAGCTGAAGGCGTTGTGCAAAATGCATGGCAGCAAATGGTTGGTCATACTTCTACTTGGTTACTTAAATCAAAGATCATAACCAACTCAGTTGTTAACTTTGCTAGCTTTATTTTACAAGTATCTGTTGTTGCCGTTATTGTACTAGGTGTTTATCGTGTTTCAGAAAATCTGATATCGATGGGCGGAATAATAGCTGCAGTTATGTTAACAAGCAGGGCTATATCTCCTATTGCCAAATTGGCTGGTTTAATGACACGTTCTAATCAAACGATAAGTGCTTTAAGACAGCTTGATGGCTTGATGAAAGAAAAAGGGGAGTTTGAAGATAAAGGGCACTTGGCTAGCCGCCCTAAGCTATCAGGTAATATTTCTGCAGATAACATCAGCTTTACTTATCCCGAAACTGATGTCGAAACCTTGCATAAAATGTCAATTAATATCAAACAAGGTGAAAAAATTGCCATTATTGGACGAAATGGATCAGGTAAAACAACTTTAGCAAAGCTGTTGCTTGGGTTATATCAAACAACAAGTGGCAGTATTCGTTTTGATGGCTTAAATCATCAACAAATACATCCAAGTGATTTACGTCGGAACGTTGGTTATTTGCCGCAAGACATCACACTATTTCACGGAACTATTCGAGATAATATTTTATTTGGTACGCGTCAAGTTACTGAATATCAGTTAATAAGAGCAGTTCAGCTTTCAGGTGTAAGTTCGTTTACCGATCATGAGACACAAGGTCTTGATCGTCAAGTGGGTGAAAGTGGTAACGCTTTATCACGAGGTCAACGTCAGTCAATTGCTTTAGCCAGAGCTATTTTGAATGCACCACAAATCTTATTATTAGATGAGCCCACAGCCAGTTTAGATGCTAGAGCAGAAAAACAATTTATAAAGTCACTTTCTGCAACAGCAAACGATCGCACTTTATTATTAATCACTCATAAAACTGAGCTATTACGCTTAGTTGACCGTATTATTGTTATCGAGAATGGAAAGTTAGTTATTGATGGTCCAAAAGATGAGGTCTTGAAACAGCTTAAAGGCGATAAGTCAGATCAGGAGGTTTCACTTTGAAAGTAAGCCAAAAAGATCTGGAAATGGCTGATGATGTTTATGGCGCAATGCTAACAGAAGTGCCTAGCTTACATCGCCTAACTATATGGGCGATGGCTGGATTGCTCTTTAGCTTTATTCTATGGGCAAGTTTCTCATCATTAGAGCAAGTAACTTCTGGTTCAGGTAAAGTTATTCCTTCATCACAAGTACAAATTATTCAAAGTTTAGATGGTGGCGTACTCGAAAAGCTATTTGTTCAAGAAGGTATGCAAGTAACTAAAGGGCAGCCTATTGCAAGAATTGATGATACACGTTTCCGCTCAGATTTTGCTGAACAAAAGCAAGAGGTTGATAGCTTAAGAGCAAATATTATTCGTTTAAGAGCCGAGCTCTCTAGTATTTTAGTTGGCGTAAATGAAGATTGGAAATTACAAATACAGATAAATAAACAAGTGCCTATTTATCCTGAAGATCTTAATGAAAATGCTAGTCTGATGGTTGAACGTCAGCAAGATGAATATTCAGGGCGTTTAGATAACTTAATTAACCAACTAGCTATTCAGTATCAACAAATACAGCAACGTGAACAAGAAATCGCTGAGCTTGAATCTAAAATAGCTACATTAAAGGTCAGCTATGGCCTAGCCAGTAAAGAACTTGATTTGACTCGGCCTCTAGCAGAAAAAAATATAGTCTCAAAAATAGAACTATATAAGCTGGAACGCAGTGTTAACGAATTGAAAGGTGAGTTAGGTGGTATACAGTTGCTATCACCGAAATTAAGGTCTGCGCTACAAGAATCTATACTTAATCGACGAGAAACCGCTTTAGCTTATCGAGCTGAAGCTAGAGCAAAGTTAAATGAGCTACAAAATAAGCTTTCTAGAATAAACGAAGCACAAGTTGGGGCTCAAGATAAAGTAACCAAGGCACAAATTGTATCACCTGTTGTAGGTACAATTAAAACTATACATATTAATACTTTAGGTGGCGTTGTAAAGCCAGGGGAAACAATTGTAGAAATTGTACCTACAGAAGATATGTTAATGGTTGAAGCAAAAGTAACACCTAGAGATATAGGCTTTATTTATCCAGGGTTACCTGCTGTTGTTAAAATTACCGCGTATGACTTTGCAAGATACGGTGGTTTAAAAGGAAAGGTTGTGCATATTAGTGCTGACACAACACAAGACAAAGAAGGAAATAGTTTTTATGTAATACGTGTTAAAACAGAAGCATCAAGTATTAGAAATAAAAACAACGAAGAAATGCCTATTATTCCTGGGATGCTAAGTAATGTGGATGTAATTACGGGTAAGCGGACAATATTAGAATACATATTAAACCCAATTTTACGTGCTAACGAAGCAGCCTTAAGAGAAAGATAAAGCAAATAATTTTAGTGTAAACAATAAAATATGGAAATTAAAATGAGAATGAAAATGTTTGGTATAAACCGGTTAGGTATATACAGCCTACTTGGTTTATCTGCGTTATGTTCACCAATACTTAACGCCCAAAGTTTAGAAATGGCTGTGGCTCAAGCTTTAGATACACACCCTGATATAAAACAAGCTTTCGCACGCTTTAAATCAAAAGAAGAAGATGTAAATCGAGCATCTGCTGGTTATTTACCTACTTTAGATTTAACTGCAGGCTATGGATACGAGTATACAGATACTCCAGGTAATCGTAGAAGTTCACTTGGTTTCTCAGATGGAGAAACAGAGTTAAAACGTGGTGAATTTGGTTTAAGTTTAAAACAAGTTATTTTTGATGGCATGCTAACAAGTAGTGAAGTTGATAGAACAACTTATGAAGCAAGCGCCGAAAAGTGGACTCTTATTGCTACTGCAGAAGATTTGGCATTAGAAGTCAGCCAAGCGTACTTAAACTATATTAAAACTGAAGAAATTATTACATTATCAGAAAAAAATGTAAGTTCACATCAAGAAATCTACGAACAAATTAAAGAACGAACTGACTCTGGTTTAGGTAGCGTAGCTGATTTATCACAAGTAACAGGGCGTTTAGCTCGTGCTCAATCAAACTTGATTGCTGCACGAAATAACGCTTTAGATGCCAGAACTTTATTTATGCATTTAACAAATACACCGCCAAAGGATTTAGTGGTGCCTGTACCTGACGCTGATATGTTGCCTAAAAGCCGAGAGCATGGTTTAGAAGTTGCGATTCAAAATCATCCTGTTATTAAATCAGCAGGTCAAGATATTGAAGCTGCGCATTCTTTTAGAAAATCAGTAAAGTCTAGTTATTACCCAACCATTACTTTTGAATTAGATGCCAATGCTGATAATGATCTTGCTGGTGAAAGTGGTCTTAATCGCTTTGGTGATAACGTTGGTGGACATCGAAATGATGTAACAGCCATGATACGTTTGAAATATAATTTGTTTTCTGGCGGCAGAGATGTGGCACAAGAGCGAAGCGCTGCTTATAAAGTGAATGAAGCTAGAGAAATTAACTACAGCGCTCATCGCCAAGTAACTGAAAGTTATGATTATGCATGGAGTGCATTTGAAATGCTTAGCTTACAAAAAGGTTATATTAAACAACACATTATTACTTCTAAAGAAACTCAACTAGCTTACAAAGAACAATTTAGTTTAGGGCAAAGAAACTTATTAGATTTACTTGATACTGAAAATGAGCTTTTTCAAGCTAGACAAGATTATTTAGATGCTAAATATAGTGAATTAAGTGCTCGCTATAGATTACTTAATGTAACAGGACAATTGCTTGATTCATTACGTGTGACACGTTCTAGAGCATGGGAAGGAGAGCATGATTATGAGCAAGGAGCTAGCAATGAGTAATAAATTTTTTAGTGTTTCTGTAACCAATATTTCTGTTGCAATCTTAACAACCATATTAATAAGTGCTTGTGCTGGTAATAGAATTGTAAATAACGATGCACCTGTTGAGCAATTACAAGACTTAAATGACTATGACAGTGATGGTGTAATTAAAGCTCGTGAAAAATGTGATAATACAGTTCTTGGCGCTTCTATTGATAACTATGGCTGTGGAAACCAAATCACGAAAATGGAACCATTCAAAATAAAGATTAATTTTGCTAATGATTCTTTTGCTATACCTGATAATGCTTACGATAAGATCAGAGTTTTAGCGGATTTCCTAAAAGAAAACCAAGAGATAAAAGTAGTTATAGAAGGCCATACCAGTAAAGTGGGTAAAGTTAACCATAATCAAACCTTATCTGAACAGAGAGCTAAAGCTGTTGTTTTAGTGTTAATACATGACTTTAAAATACCTGCTGAGCGTCTTGATTATATAGGTTATGGCTTTCAACGATTAGAAGATGAAAGACAAACTGAAGAAGCTCATGCTGCTAATCGTCGTATTATGGCGGAGTTAACGCATACAGAACATCTTGATGAGATGGAATGGACAATTTATAGCGTTGATCAAGAACTGTAATGAATAGAGAGTAATATGAATAAAAAACGCTTTTTAACAGCGATGTTATCAAAGCCAATTCAAGTATTACTCTTTAGTTTTACTCTTCTATCTGTGCATTCAGCTTCTGAAAACTCTCAATTAGATGAAGCCAAAATTGTTAAGTCATTAAAAAATAATTATGGCTCCCGAGCTGAAAAAAGAGGTAAAGCTTGGTTCAAATTAATGAAGCCAGCAACGGTTGATACTGAACAAGATACCTTAAAAAAGGTTAACCGTTTCTTCAACATGTTTCGTTTTATTGATGATAGTAAATTATGGGGAGTAAATAATTACTGGGCAACTCCAGTAGAATTTATTGGTGTAAATGGTGGTGACTGTGAAGATTATTCTATTGCTAAATATTTTACACTACTGGAGCTGGGAATACCTGATGAGAAAATGCGTATTACCATGGTAAAAGCTGTACATCTTAATCAGTATCATATGGTATTAGCTTATTATGACACTCCAGGCTCTATTCCTCTTATTTTAGATAATATTGATGGCGTCATAAAACCTGCCACAAAACGTAACGATCTTATACCTGTATATAGTTTTAATGGTAGCCAATTATGGCTAAATAAAGATAAAGGGCGTGGGGTGCTTAGCGGTAAATCTTCTCGTTTAAAGTCTTGGCGTGATTTACGTCAACGTATAAATACAGCCACACTTAAACAACCCAAGCTAAAGCTGGAGTTTTAAAGCAATGACCTTATTTCGACAAATAAATTCGTTATTATTCGGACTGTTCCTGTTAGTAATGACCAGTTTGGTTTACTTCCAGTTTAGCCAAGCGAAAGATTTCATGAGTAAACAAATGGAATCTGATCTAAACAATACGATGACTTCACTAGGTTTAATGTTACAACCCCATATAGAAACAGGAGATATTGCATCAGCTGAAACTTTAGTTAATGTAATTTTCGAAGGTGGATTTTACCGTAAAGTAACCTTAACTTGGCTTGTTGATGGTAAAGAACAAGTATGGGAAAACCCTGTTGTTATCGAAGGTGTTCCCCAGTGGCTGGTCGATTTAGATTTATTCGAAGTGCAAAAAAAGCAAAGCACCATCACTTCAGGCTGGATGCAATTAGCAACACTTGAAATTGAAGGTCATCCTGCTTTAGGTTATCAAGAATTATGGCGAATAATGAATGATACGGTAATGATCTTATCTTTCTTATTTATTCTATCTATTTTTGCACTAAGACTTAGATTAAACAGAATTTTGAAGCCATTGAACAAGATGGCAGTGCAAGCGAAAGAAATTGCACAACGTAAATTTGGCGATGATATTGAAATGCCTAAAACTACTGAGTTACAAGAGTTAGTAACGGCAATCAATTCAATGTCAGGACAATTGAAAAATGTTTTTACTACATTAGAAGATGAAGTTAGTGAGTTAAAAGAAAACAAACTTATTGATCAAGTTTCTCACCTACCTAACAGGCAGTACTTATCTGCTCAAATGAATAACTGGTTGAACGAACCGGGATATGGTGGACTTATCCTAGCTAAATTTGATTGGTTGGAAGAGGTTTACAGTAAATATGGTTATCAAGGGCGAGATGAAATTATAAAGGCACTTTCTAGCAGAATGAAGGAAGAGTTGCCTGAGATTGCTGATAGCATTATTGCACGTATTGCGAATACCGAATTTGCCTTTTTAATAACAAAAGCTGAACATCATCAAATTGAAAAATACTTACAAACACTTATTCGTATTATTAACCAAGAGATTACTAAAGCAGGTTGCTTAGCTAATGATAAGTTTTACTTAGGGGTAAGTCAGCGCTTCGACAATATGCAACCATCAGATCTTATGTCGCAAACCGATAATGCATTGCAACAAGCATATCGAGAAAACAAAATAAGTCATTGGATTGATGCAGAGCAGCCACAGAAGTACAGTAGAGCTCAATGGCGCAGTAAACTAGAAGATTCGATATCAAACTACCACTTTATTTTTCAGTGGCAACCTGTGTTAAACATGAACACCAAAGAAGTTATTCATCGAGAAATATATTGTCGTTTAAGTATTGATGAAAGTATCGTTACGGCTGCTGAATTTATGCCGTTTATTGAACTACTTTCTTTAGGTAGCCAGCTTGATAAATGTTTATTAGAAACGATTGAGCAGCAACATATTTTAGCTATAGAGCCACAGCCGATTGCTATAAATTTAAGTCATGATAGTTTAATTGATGTTAACTTCTCTATTTGGTTAGCTCAGTTCTTGCGAAAAGCTTCACATGTTGAGCGTATGTTGTTTGAAATACCTGAGTCAACATTATTAAGCTCATTTGAACAATGTAATAATATTGCACAAGTGATTAAAGCTGCAGGAGCTAAAATAGGTATAGATCATTGCGGACGCCAGATAGGCTCTCTTGATTATTTACAAAAGTTACAGCCTGACTATATTAAGCTTGATCAGTCCTTTACTTTTTATGACAAGCTAAATCAAAGTAATGAGTTATGTCGTGCCTTGATGAATGTTGCGAAAGGCTTAAATATTGAAGTGATTATTACCGGAGTTGAAGACCAAGAGCAACTTACTCATTTTACTCGCTTAAAAGCAAACGGCTACCAAGGCTATATTTCAGCACCTGAAGATGTTGTAGTGAAGTAAGTTTGTAGTATTTTAATAATCAAGAGCAAATGAAACAGGTAGCTAAAAGCTAACTGTTTTTGTTTAACCAGATATTTGAAATGAAAGACAAAAGAATAAGGTCTTCTTTAGCACAGAGAAGGGCTATGGTTTAAAGTGTATAAGAATCGACTTTAACGCTGATCTATAAATAAGAAGCTAACCGTTAGGTAATGAACCAGAAAATATTTCTTATCTATTAATGGGGATCTATGTGAGCACTGAGAGAATTTAATTATGAAAATGGTATATACCAACGAAAATCATTTCCTTGTGACTAATGTAAGAAACCTTATTGAAGCACAAGATATAAAAACGTTTCTTAAAAATGAATTTGCTCAAGGAGCCGTTGGTGAAATATCTTCATTTGACTCATGGCCAGAAGTTTGGGTATTTGAAGATTCAGACTTTGAGCAAGCGTCACAAATAGCTACAAACTCTCAGGTTATCAATAAAGGGCAAGACTGGAAGTGTAAGCAATGTGCTGAATCTAACGATGCATCATTCGAAATTTGTTGGTATTGTCAGGGCGATAATGTGAAGTGAGTTAATACCTACCTGCATGTAGCTAGGGTAGGCGATTGAATAATAATGTTAGGCATAATCGCTTATCCCGAGTTCTACTTAGTAAGTCTAGTTATAAA
Organism: Pseudocolwellia sp. AS88; assembly: GCF_030551755.1. Lineage (GTDB taxonomy): Bacteria > Pseudomonadota > Gammaproteobacteria > Enterobacterales > Alteromonadaceae > Pseudocolwellia. The sequence continues at coordinate 38,358 of NZ_JAUPEC010000030.1, read as the reverse complement.
TCATTTATTTAATATCTGATAATCCTAAAGTCACCATCATCATTAAACGTTAAGTAATAAAGTATATATGTTATTAACTTTTTAAATTTAAACAGTTATTAATCTCATTATATAGTTTTTCTGATTGGATAGGTTTGGGAATAAAAGCATTCATTCCTATTTTAAAACACTGATCAATATCGTCATTCACTACACTAGCCGTGACCGCAATAATTGGGGTAGCAGGTAAGTTATGAGATTTTTCATAACTTCTTATTTCTTCACTCGCTTCAAAACCATCTTTTATTGGCATCATTAAATCCATCAGAATAATATCAAAACTCTGATCTTGAGTGTAAATATCGATAGCTTCTTGTCCATCATTGGCAAGCATAAACTGATAATTTTTTTGTTTGAGAATTAAAGAGGCAACCTTTTGATTAATCCTATTATCTTCAACAATTAATACTTTTATTGCAGAAGTTGGTGCTTCGCTTTCTTTATTGTCTTCTACTTGAATTGATTTTTTCTCTTTTTTATTTTTCACTGAGAGGGCGTTAATAATACGACTCTTAAGCATTTCTGGTTTAAATGGTTTTGGTAGGTAATCATCCATACCCGCTAAGAAGCAATTTTTAATATCACCTTCAATAACACTAGCCGTTAAAGCAATAATAATAGATCGAGTTTTATCCTCTGTAGTTTCGAATTCTCGAATCTCTTTAGTGGCTGTAAACCCGTCTTTTATCGGCATCATGCAATCCATTAGTACAAGATCGTATTCACCAGACTTAAACATTTCTACAGCTTCTTCACCATCGTTAGCTATATCGAACTTATAGCCTAAAGCTTTGATGTGTAAAGAGGCTATTTTCTGATTTATTTTATTGTCGTCAACTAATAGGATCCTATGATCCATTGATGTGTCTTGTTCTGTGTTTGACTCTTCACTATGTTGAGATATAACCCTTTTATGGCTCCGCTCTAGTGCTTTCTTGAGTCGGTTTCCTAATAATGGGAAAGTCAGTAGGGCGCTAATACTTTGTTGAAAATCAAGTGGTTTAACATTCAGCGGACTAACTAAACATACTGCGCTATTGCCTCGGTTATAAATTTGTAGCTTGGCTAAATCAAGATATTCATATTGTTTTGGAGTAATCGCATAAACAATGATTTGTGAAGTGCTTTCACTTTGGTTAGGTGCACTCTCAAGTGATAACTTGTAATCTGTGATGGTTAAGCCCAAAAATTCAAGTTGTTGCATCATGGTTTTAGTGATTACTGAATCATCACATACAAGAATAATTTGAGTTTCATCGAGTAAGGTATATTTTTCTATATTCTGTTGTGGAACATCTAAGGGTAGAGAAAAGTAGAAACGGCTGCCTTTACCTTTTTCGGAATCTAACGCAAGCTTGCCACCCATAAGCTCAATAAGTTGAGTGCTAATGGCTAAGCCTAAACCCGTTCCGCCAAACTGTCTGGTTGTTGAGTTATCTTCTTGAGAAAATGGTTCGAATATGTTCTTTCTCTGCGCTTCATCGATACCGATACCTGTATCGGTTACTTCAAATAAGCATGAGGTGTCATCGCCTTTTTTCTCACATGTTATGCCTATAGTTATGCAACCCTTTTCGGTAAATTTAACGGCGTTAGACATTAAATTCATTAATACTTGTCTTATACGGTGATCATCCGCCATTACTCTTAAAGGTAAGTTTTGATCTATGTTTATTTGCAGTGAGATTGCTTTTTCTTTAATTTTAGGCGTAACAATAGCGGCAATATCATAAACACTTTCACGCAAACAAGTAGAGTATGCGCTAATCGGAAGTTTGCCTGATTCAATTTTAGAGAAATCCAATATGTCGTTAATTAAACTGAGTAAAAGCTGAGAAGATATTTCTATTGTATCCACATAATCTTTTTGAGTTGCACTCAGGTTGGTGCTAGCAAGTATTTCCGAAATACCAATAACACCGTTAAGTGGCGTACGAATTTCATGAGACATATTTGCAAGAAAGCTACTTTTGGCTTTACTGGCTTTAATCGCTATTTCTTTTGCTTCTACAGCATCATTTTTACTAGCAATTAAATCTCTTTGGTTTTGTTGATGTTCTATCGCGAGTCGTTCAACTTCAACAGCAAACTTACTGAGTTCGTCATTACCTTCAATATGCAGTTTTAGTTCGCGTTCGTGATCGCCTTTATGATCTAAGAAATCTAATACGGTATTTAGATTTGAAGTAATACGTTGGGCTAATTTGGCTCCGAATAACAGTAATACTAAAATGGATACGGCAGTAATACTGAAAAATATAATACGATATTGCTCAAACGTACTTACTGATGTTTGGATGTTTTGTTGTAGTTGTTCGTTTATTGCCTTAGCTACATTTTGGAAAAGAGATAGTCGTTGAGAAAATGCTTTTGTGCCTTGCTCAAGTGCTTGAGGTGTTATTTGAGTGATTAAATTATTATCAAGAAGCTGCTCTCGAAAAGTATTACTTTGTTCGAAAGCTATATTAGAAAATACACTAAGTAATAATTTAGTTTGAGATTTATCGGCATTTATTGCCAAAAATCTATCGACAAAGAGTTGCTGATTTTGAATTAAGGCACGTATTTCGTCTCTTACTAATTCTGTTAAGTCTTTATGTTCATGCCCAAGAATTATTTCACTTTGCCAAATTTCGTCTTGTACCCAAAAAGATAACCATTCTAGCTGGAGTAAAGCTTTTAAATTACTATCCACAACTTCCATAGGAGCTTTGAAATGGGTTTTTTCTATGGTTAATAAAAGTTCTTTATATATACTTATTTGCCATTGAATTGCATCGTGTTTACTTTCTTTATCTTCGGCATTTTCTATTGCGTGGATAGTTTCTTTATATTGTTCGATAAGTTTTTGGAATTGCTGTACTTCATACTCAGAAAATATTTCAGTATTTTGCTCTGTAATTATCGCTAATTTAGATAACTCTTTTTGTTGAAGTGTAAATTTATTAGACGAATTGTTATCTGAAAAATGTAATTCATGTGCCGCATTATTAAGATTTTTTAGTTGGCTGATAACATCAACTAGATGAGTTGCTTTTTCTAAGCTCGTTAATTGGTCGTTAACTTCTAAAACCTGTCGGCCAGAAATCCCAATAATAACGATGGCAGGTAACAGTACTAGCCCCCATACTTTTTTTCTTATACTTAAATTGTTTCTTAAACGGCGAAAAAACATTTAGGTTTCCATTCCTTAATTTACGAGGATTTACTAGGTTATAATCGACTTTTCAAATATGTGCTTTGTTAAACTTAAAGACGTTTTAATAAACGACGTATTACTTTAAAGCATCACTAAAAAGATAACTGTTCCTAATTTGATTATTTTATTTTAGGACACTAATTCAATTATTACTATGTCATACCAATTTTTATCCTTTTAATCGATAAATAATAATTCTAATGTAATGTTTACTTGAGTATTTTTATCTATAATCTAGGCTATAATCATAATAACTAATTCATCAAACTGTAAGATGGTTAAAATGGTAGCAAGGGCGCATCAGTCACCTCATTCAAATTTAATAAAAAATAAAGGTATTGTTAATACATTATTTATTTTTTGCCTTATATGCATCCCGTTTAGTTTTATCATTACCTCTCAAGCACAGGCTAGCGAGGCATTGGCTGTATTTACATTAACGGAAGATTTTAATAAATTATCTAAAAGTAAGGTGCGAATGTTATTTCGTGGGAAATTAAAATATTTACAAGGAAAGAAAGTGGAATTGTCTGACTGGCCACAGAGTAATAGTGTACGAAATGAATTTTATCAGGAGCTACTGGGAAAAGATTTAGCTCAAATGAATGCATATTGGGCAAGCCTCTCCTTTTCAGGAAAAGCTAGGCCTCCAAAAGAAATAAATCAAGACTCAATGGAAGCTCTACTCCTTTGGTTATCAGCTAAGCGTTTTCGTATTGGCTATGCTCCTGTTAGCGTTATACCTAAAGATGCTAATGTGCTTTATATTGTACAAAAGGAGGATCTATGATGCTTAAAAAACTCATTGTATTACTCCTATCAAGTGCCAGTTTTTATTCAGCGGCAACGATTGAGTTAACAGAACAGCTGTCATTAAGTGGTTTTGGCTCTACGTCATTAACCCAATCTGATAACTCGACCCCATTAATTATTAACCGCAAAATTACCGATGAAACTTGCTGGGATTGTGATACAACATTTGGTATTCAGCTCGATTATTATAATGATGCTTTTAAAGCATCAGCTCAACTAGTTAAGCGCCCTCAAGACCAATGGAGCGAGCCTGAATTGGAATGGGCTTACCTTGGTTATAATATAGGTGAGTTAGAGATAAGAGCGGGGCGTTTAAGGCTACCTGTATTTTTAGCGTCTGAATATTATTATGTTGGGCATGCTTATAACTATGCTAGACCTCCTGTAGAACTATATAATTCTATATTAGGTATAACAGCATACAATGGTGTTAATCTTGTTTGGAACACTGTTTTATTTGATGAATATCAATTATCTATTACGCCTTTTATTTCATTATCAGAAACTAACACAATAGATGCGACTCAGACATTAGATATAGAGCTAGACATAGATAAAATGTCGGGTATAAATTTGGCACTTTCTGGTGAATACTATCGTTGGAACTTATCTTATTTTTCTGCAGATTTCGATCAGACATTCAAATTTACAAATGCGAGACGAGGCACTTCGTATTTTGAATTATCATTTCCTAATGATCATATCGAATTATTTTCTTTAGGAGCAGAATATGAATTTGATGCTTTATTATTAACTGCGGAAAGACAGATAGCCAACTTACGTTCAACTTGGTATGCGAGCGCAGCTTACAAAATAGATAAATTTGTTCCTTATGTGCAATATGGCGAAAACAGAGCAAAGCAAACCAGTGTTTCAACATTTGCCGATAAATCGGGTAGTAGTTTAGTTGTAGGTATGCGTTATGATTTACTTTACAACGTATCCCTTAATTTTGAATGGCAAAGTTTTAAAAGTTTTGGTGGTCAAAGAGGTTCATTTGTTGAAACGCCATCACCACTAGATCCCGAAGCTAAACTTTATACATTAATGTTGAACTTTGTGTTTTAGTTTTATTTAAATATTACTGTTTCCAACCTGGCCTCATAGCTTATTTTATGGGGCTTTTTTATGAGCCTAAGGCTATAAAATATAACTTTATGAAGTTAATTTTATAAAGTGACCTTTATGATAAAAAATACAACCGGATTAGCTGATTGATTGATCGAAGAGTTTTTTCCCTTCTTTAAGAATATGCTGTACAGCAGGGTGTTTTACTTTTCGTTCAGGAGATATTAAATAGTATTGCTCTGATATTTCAGTTGTTCTACCTATTAGCTCAACTTCGAACTGTTCAATAACATGTTCATCAATAATACTCGGGGCACAAAATGCTCCATAACCCGCCTTACCAAAATACTTAGCTAATACAGAGTCATCAAATTCACCTATGATCACAGGTGATATGTTGAGTTGATCAAACCAAGATAAAACACTCAATCGTTGACTAGAACCTTCACCAGCAGTGAAAAATGGTGTGTTATCTAATGATTGTGGAAAATCTACTTTCAACTTATCAGCTATATCCTTATGGGCAAAAAAGCTAAACCCACATTTACCTACTAAATGACTATAAGCCTTTAAAGGCGAACCTGTAGGTAGTGCAGTATCCGTTAGTACGGCATCTAATTTGTTAATTGCTAGTTCTCCGAGTAGCACCTCTAAATTGGTTTCTTTACATACTAGCTTTATAGAATCGTCCATGGTGTAAACGGCTTTTAAAAAATTAAAAGAGAATACCTTAGCGATAACATCGGTAACTCCAATCGAGAATCGATAAGTGAAGTCTGTTGAATGATTTTTTAATGAGTGTAATAGTTCATCACCCAAACTAAAGATTTCTTGTGCATAACTTAGCGTAATTCGACCCATATCATTTAAAATCAGTCGTTTACCATTTCTATCGAATAACTCATAACCCAACTGCTCTTCAAGAAGACTTAGCTGTGCACTTAATGTTTGAGGAGTGATATGTATGACTCTTGATGCTTTAGCAATACTGCCGTGCATCGCAATAGCTTGAAAGTATTGTAAATGATGATAATTAAGTCGAGACATTACTTCTTCCTGAATAAAACATATACATATTTACTTTTAATAATAGCATTCCTTATCAACTTTTTGTTGATGATATCGCAAATTTATACGACTTTTTTTGTGTGAATTATTTGACTATAACTTAAGTTATCAAGTCATAAAGGAGGGAATATGTCGGAAAACAAACTGATATTACAATGGAAACAATTTATTAAAACTGATGCCAGCTCAGGTATTATTTTAGTTTTCTCTGCAGCGCTTGCATTAATAATGGCCAACAGCCTATTTAGTGCTAACTATAATGATTTTTTAGAGTTTCCCGTTAGTATTACACTAGGTAGTTTTGCTATCAGTAAACCATTAGTACTATGGGTAAATGATGGTCTGATGGCTGTATTCTTTTTTGTTGTTGGATTGGAGATTAAACGAGAGCTATTTTACGGACAACTATCTAAGCCTGATCAAATTGTTTTACCTTTTCTAGCGGCAGTAGCGGGTATTATTTTTCCTGCATTAATTTACGTAGCATTTAATTACCAAGATGCCATTGCAATGAATGGATGGGCGATACCTTCAGCAACAGACATTGCTTTCGCTTTAGGTATATTTATTCTATTTGGTAAGCACTTACCGCCAAGTTTAAAGCTATTTTTATTATCGGTAGCCATCATTGATGATATTGGTGCCGTTATTATTATTGCCATTTTTTACTCTCAAGATTTAGCGACTAATTCTTTAGTTATAGCGAGTATTGCTGTCGCAGTTTTATTTATTTTCAATCGTTTAAAATTAGAAAATAAAACACCTTATATTTTAGTTTCGGTTATTGTTTGGGCCGCTGTATTGAAGTCTGGCGTGCATGCAACTTTAGCTGGATTTATTGTTGCCTGGTTTATCCCTATTGCGCGTGATCACAGTAAATCGATGTCATATCAAATAGAGCATGGATTACACCCTTGGATAGCTTTTTTCGTGTTACCTCTGTTTGCCTTTGCCAATGCTGGTGTGGGATTGACAAATGTATCTATGGACGAGTTATTCACTCCTATTTCAATAGGTATTATTGGCGGTCTTTTTATCGGTAAACAATTAGGTATTTTTGCTGCCTGTTTTATTGCCGTTAAATTACGACTGTGTAGATTGCCTAAAGATGCAACTTGGAGCCAGTTATATGGTGTATGTTTATTGTGTGGTGTCGGTTTTACTATGAGCTTATTTATCGGTTCTTTAGCTTTCGAAGAGCAAGGTTTAGCTTATCAAACACAAGTGAAGGTAGGGGTATTAGTCGGCTCATTGATTTCAGCTTTTGCTGGTACTTGGTTGATCCGAAAGTCATCTAATAAATTAGCTAACAGTCAAAAATTATAAGAATTCAACATTAACTATAACGTACGTTTAGGAGATAAGAATGAACATTTTTCAGAGTAACTTAGGTAAATTATTTACTATAACTTTGGTATTTATACCGGGGATCGCACTTGCTGATTTTAAGTCGGATATCATTGAGTCATGCACTAACTACCAGCAAGGTAAGGATAAAAGCGAGATAAATGCTTGTAAGCTTTATATTGATGGATTTATTGATTCGTCACTACTTTCAGAAAATGCGGTTATTAAACCTAAAGCTATGATAGAAAAAGATGCAACACATCAAAGTGAATTTTTACAGCGAGCCTATAGAACTCGTGTATTAAATCTACCTACAAGCTTAGCGATAGAGGCAAGTTATCAGTTTTGTATACCGCTTGAGTATGATCGAAAGTTAGTCGCGTCAACAGTAGCTAAATCATTAGATATTGCGGGTTTGGAAGATAAGCCGCTAAAAGTTTTATTATCGGAAAGCTTAATGAGTAACTTCCCTTGTGAATAAAGCCACAAAATGTATATCACGTTAACTTTAAAATAGGTGTTTTATGGAATTAACAATTACTGATTTAAATGTCGATATTAACAGCGAAAACATGTCTTTGATTCGAGAGAAAACACGTAAAGTGTTTAATAAGGTGTGTGGCAATATTCAAAAAGTTACTATCACGATAAATGATATTAATGGTCCTAAAGGAGGAAAGGACAAACTCTGTAAAGTCGTACTTTTTGTAAGAGGTATGCCTGATATTGTTGTTACTGATAATCAGTCTTCAGTTAGTTCCGCGGTTAATGTAGCTTTGTCTCGTGCGCGAGTAACGCTTATTAAAAAACTTAAACGTAAACAGAAAAATATGCCTAACCTAGCTCTCAAAGGAGAGCCTGAAGTTCATCAGAATGAGAAAGCCAGTATTACTTTTTAATAGTACGGCTCTAGCTTGTAAAAAACTTTATGCAATAGTCTGATTTAAAAATAAAGGCTCTTTAAACGGTCTTTGAATTGATACAAGATTGATTCAAGACCGTTTACTCATTTTCTGTTGAAAAAATAACGGTAAGCTCAAAAGATAAGTTAAAAAGATGCCTACATATTGATATAAGTTCGTTTTACTTTACCAAAGGTTCTTGCTGGCGCATCTAGACTCAACCACAAGGTTTTTGTTACCTTGTAATACCGATATTTTCTTTGCTCTGTCGCATTCCCACTTATCTACAGGATACATTTTATCCCAAGCATTCATAAGCTTTTGTTGTTGGCTACTCATGTTATAACGAGTATAGGTTTGCTCCATATATAAATAGGTTCTTGAAATTCTTCCTCTAGCTTCTATAGGTGGTTCAGCTTTATTATTGTTAATTTTCATTGCACAGCTGCCAAAACTGCTTTCTTCTGCAGGTAGCATGGTAAAATTATAATTACTTCTCAGTGCATTCACAGAGCCAATGGCAGGATAAAGGTTAAACATATCGGCTTGCATGTAGCGATACTCTGAACTCACTTTATTCGCGCATTTACGGCCTTTATAGCGCTTACCTTTCCTGTCGACACATTGTGTATCGCCATCTCGCCATTCAGCAAATGTTCTACCAAAATTCTCTGCAGGAACCACATGTTCCCATTCTATTTTTTTAGCACGCTTTTTATATTTATTTGAAGTAAAACCACTTGGAAAGTTTACTTGTTTTGCTTCATTGAAGCTCGCGTTGCAGTATAGGGTTTGACGGTGTTCATTATAAACCTGTGTCTGTAATGTTTTTTTAGCTTTACTGAAAGAGGTAATTGTTTGATTGCTTGCAAATGATACTTGACTGATTGAAGCCAAGATCAAAAATATATGTATTTTCATGTTTTAATTTTGTCTTTTGTTCGGGGAAAAGAATTTGATTCGTTTATGAGGTAACTATTCTGAACATCATTTCTTAAAAGGGGGAGTTAGTAAGCTATTCATTATTTTTATAGATGAATAAATATTGAGATTTAAAACTTTAAGATGTTTGTTAATAAAAGGAATGTAATATTTAGAGATGATCTATGATGAACTTAGTTATGAAAATGGTGGGCCCTCCCCGACTTGAACGGGGGACCTGCCGATTATGAGTCGGATGCTCTAACCAACTGAGCTAAGGGCCCATTTTCATGACATAGTCTGAAAACTTATACCTGCCTGAAACATTACATCTCAAAGCGGCGTGAAGTATAAGCATTTTTTATTTTGTTGTCACCACTATAAACTGAAATAATTTATAAAAAACGACTGTTAGCTTAATTGTTAAACAAAATCGGTAAGGTATTGATTTTTTCTTATACTAAAAACAAAAAATCCAGCACTTGGCTGGATTTTTAAAGATAAAGCTAAAGCTTTTTATTCGCCGTCTAAGAAACTTTTAAGTTGCTCAGAACGAGAAGGGTGACGTAATTTACGTAATGCTTTTGCTTCAATTTGACGAATACGTTCACGTGTTACATCAAACTGTTTGCCAACTTCTTCTAAAGTATGGTCAGTATTCATATCAATACCAAAACGCATTCTTAAAACTTTAGCTTCACGTGCTGTTAAACCAGCAAGAACTTCGTGAGTTGCATCTTTTAAGTTTTCTGAAGTTGCAGAATCAACAGGTAATTCACCACTGCCATCTTCAATAAAGTCACCTAAGTGTGAATCTTCGTCATCACCGATAGGAGTTTCCATTGAAATTGGCTCTTTTGCTATTTTTAATACCTTACGAATTTTATCTTCAGGCATTACCATGCGCTCAGCTAACTCTTCAGGAGTTGGCTCACGACCCATTTCTTGTAACATTTGACGAGAGATACGGTTAAGTTTATTAATCGTTTCAATCATATGCACAGGAATACGGATTGTACGTGCTTGGTCAGCAATAGAACGGGTAATTGCTTGACGAATCCACCAAGTAGCATACGTTGAGAATTTGTAACCACGACGGTATTCAAATTTATCAACAGCTTTCATTAAGCCGATGTTACCTTCTTGGATTAAATCTAAGAACTGTAAACCACGGTTGGTGTATTTTTTAGCGATTGAAATTACAAGACGTAAGTTAGCTTCTACCATTTCTTTTTTCGCACGGCGAGCTTTAGCTTCACCAATTGACATACGACGGTTAATGTCTTTTATGCCATGTACGTTTAGGTAGGTCTCTTCTTCAATCATATTTAGTTTGTAGATACAGCGCTCTACGTCTAACTCGATATCAGCTAATCGAGCTGAGTGAGGTAAACCTGCATTTTTCTGTTCGTCAAACCAATCTTTTGATGTTTCGTTACCCGGAAATATTTTGATGAACGTTGTTTTTGGCATACCAGCGCCAACAACACAGTGCTTCATGATCAAACGTTCTTGAACACGTAAACGGTCCATTACGCTGCGCATGTTTTTCACTAAACGATCAAAAACTTTAGGTACGATTCTAAATTCTTTAAATACTTCTGCTAAAGCGTCAATAGCGGCTTGTGCATCTGCATGACCTCTACCTTTGCTTTCGATAACTTTGTTAGCTGCTTCATAAGCATCACGAAGTAAACCAAACTTTTCTTTGGCTAACTCAGGATCTGGTCCTGTGTCTTCTTCTTCTTCGTCTTCATCGTCATCTGTGCTTTTGTCTTCATCAGCTAATTCTTCTTTAGATAATTCAGAACCAATATGAGTGGCAGCAGCAGGGATTTCTTCTTCTTCAGCATCCGGGTCCAAAAAGCCAACGATTATGTCGCTTAAGCGAACTTCTTCAGCTTCAAAGTTATCCCATTGCTCTAATAAATAGTTAATTGCAGGTGGGTATTCAGAAACAGATCTTTGTACTTCTTTGATCCCTTCTTCAATACGCTTAGCGATAACTATTTCACCTTTACGGGTTAATAGTTCAACAGTTCCCATTTCTCGCATGTACATACGTACGGGATCTGTTGTACGACCAATTTCACTTTCTACTGAGGCAAGTGCTTGTGCAGCAGCTTCGGCAGCGTCTTCATCGGTATTCGCTTCACTCATCATTAACGTGTCGTTGTCAGGTGCGTTTTCAAACACCTGTATACCCATGTCGTTGATCATTCTAACGATGTCTTCAACTTGATCAGAGTCTATTATCTCTTGAGGAAGATGATCGTTAACTTGAGCGAATGTTAAATAACCTTGCTCTTTACCTTTGGTTATTAGCTCTTTAAGTCTAGATTGTGGGGCTTGATCCATTGACGAGTGTCCACCTATTTATGGGTATAAAATACAAAACAGTAAGCCTTTAATTATAGCAATTCACTCGCTAAATTACCAGACGTAAACTGAGATTTGTCAACCAATTGTTAATTGTATACAGTTTAAAATGCCTGTTAAGCGCTCAATAAACTATGTAATTCTTGTTTTTCAACTTTTGTTAAACCTGTTATTTGCTCTTTTGATAAAAGAGCTTCTGTTCGTTGTTCGATAAAAATATTTAAAAAACGTTCAATTATATCTAAAAATGTAGATTCTGCATTTTCAGGTTCAATATGATGTTGTAGGCACATTAGTTTTGTTAGTTGTTTTCCTTCAACACTATCTCTATATTTTTCAATTATTTGTGCACTTTTAATATTAGGGTTTTGCTTACACAGTACCAGTAACTCATTTAAGAGCGGTATTCCTGGAATGTTTAAATGCGCTAATATTGAAATATCAGGTAAAGCATTAACGATATGGGGATGCTCAAGTAATAATGCAATAGCTAATCTAACAGGAGTTATTTTTGTTTGCTTGATTGTGGCTTTTTCTTTTTGTTGATGGTGCCTACGTAACTCTTCGAGCCTTTTTTCACTTCCGCGTGCAAAGGTATTAGCGATAGATGAAATAATACTTTGTTTTAGAAAGCTATCAGGCAGTTTATTTAAATAGGGTTGAAATAACTCAACGAGTTTTGATGAACCTTCATTGGTATTTAAGTCAGTTTGCTCTGAGAGGTTTGACAATAAAAACTCTGATAAGGGCATAGCGTTATCTAGAATCTTCTCAAAAGCTTCTTGTCCTTGTTCACGAATGAGTGAATCTGGATCTTCTCCATCAGGCAAAAATACAAACTTTAAGGTATAACCGTCTTGAATTAAGGGCAGGGCATTATCCATTGCTCGCCACGCAGCATCACGACCAGCTCGGTCACCATCGTAACAACAAATAACTTCTCGAACGGTTCTAAAAAGTGTTTGTAATTGTTCGGGAGTAGTCGCGGTTCCTAATGAAGCCACAGCGTAGTTAACTCCATGTTGAGCTAGTGCAACAACATCCATATAGCCTTCAACAACAACAAGTCGAGAGAGTTGTTTGTTGGCTAATTTTGCTTCATATAACCCATAAAGTTCATGGCCTTTATGGTAAATACGAGTTTCAGGCGAGTTTAGGTATTTAGGTGTTGCATCAGCGAGTACTCGGCCGCCAAATCCTATAACACGACCTCGTTTATCTCTAATCGGAAACTGGATCCGACCTCTAAAGCGGTCATAAGGTTTATTTTTATCACCTTGTATCGCCATACCTAAATCAACAAGTTGTTTGGTAATAGCGGGACTCTTGGCAAAAACTTTCATCATGCCATCCCAAGTATCGCTGATATAACCAATACCAAACTGTTTAACTATCTCACCACTTAATCCGCGACCTTTTAAGTAATCTATAGCGGTATCTTTGTCGGAAGCTACACGTAATTGTTTTTGATAAAAACGACTAATTTGTTCCATTAGTGCGTAGTCATCTTGTTTTTGCGCGTAAACTTGCTGTTGTTGTTTTTGCTGAGCAGGTGTTTGTTTAATATCTTCTCGAGGGACCGTCATACCGTAATGAGAAGCTAATTCTTCAATGGCATCAGGAAATTCTAATCTATCAAACTCCATTAAGAACGAAATAGCATTGCCATGTTCACCACAACCAAAGCAATGATAAAACTGTTTGTCTTGGCTAACACTAAATGAAGGTGATTTCTCTGTATGAAAAGGGCAGCAAGCTTGGTAGTTTTTCCCAGCCTTTTTTAATGGCACTCGGCTATCAATAAGCTCTACAATATCAGCTCTTGCTAATAAGTCATCGATGAACTGTTTGGGGATCATACCTGCCATATAATTAGAACACTCGAATGTTGAGAATAGGGATCTACGTTTCTTTATTTTACACAATAAATTCGTTGAATGGGTATTATACTAAGTTGATTAATAAATTAATCAACTTAGAGCTACATTAGCAGACTTAGAACAAACACAATTACTTATACATAGTTATTCTACTTATCGGTAATTTTGTGCAGTTATCAGTTTGCTAATGAGCTCCCAAGGGCGAGTTTAAAAGGTTTATTTGCTTCGTTATTGATTTTGACAAGGGAGTAACCATTCTCTTCAATCAATGCCTTGCCTATAAACCTTTTAATTCTCGCTAAGTGCTTAATTAATCAACTTGGTATTAGTATTTACTTTTAAATTTTAGAGAATAAAAAACCGCGAGGCATAAGCAATCGCGGTTTCTTTGAGATCCCCTTATAGGGATAAGCAATTAACTATTTAGCATGCTTCTCACTTGGCCACTTACTGCGCCCAAATCAGCTTTACCTTGCATAATAGGTTTTAATATTGCCATCACTTTACCCATGTCAGCCATTGAAGCTGCACCAGTTTCTGTTATTGCTTTACTAATTAATTCTTTGATCTCATCTGCATTAAAAGGTTGAGGTAAAAACGTTTCTAACGCTTCTACTTCAGCAGCTTCTTTTGCAGCTAATTCATCACGACCACCGTCAGTAAACATTTTAATAGATTCTTTACGTTGCTTTACCATTTTAGTTAAAACGGCTAATACGTTTTCATCTGTTGCTTCTGTACCGTGATCTATTTCAGCTTGTTTAATCGCTGAGATTGCCATACGAATAACACCAAGACGTAATTTGTCTTTAGCTCGCATAGCAACTTTCATTTCATCTTTTAGTTGACTAAGTAGACTCATAGGTTGACTCAGTTGACTTAAGTAAGTACTAAACTTTCTTAGTACATACGAACGCGACGAGCGTTCTCACGAGAAACTTTTTTAGCAGCACGTTTTACAGCAGCGGCTTTCTTACGTTTACGTTCCCAAGTTGGCTTTTCATAACATTCGCGACGACGAACTTCTGAAAGGATACCTGCTTTCTCACATGAACGTTTAAAACGACGAAGTGCTACGTCAAACGGTTCGTTCTCTCTTACTTTAATTACTGGCATTTTTTTTGTTAACCTTTGTGTCTATTAAATCTATAAAATTGGTAACCTTCTCAGCATAATTGCCTCGAAATCACCCGCTCTATCAAAAATTGGTGCCGTATTCTAAAGCTAACCGACCTGTAAAGTAAAGTAATAATAGTGGAGAATTACTTTTATCGCAGGTAAAATTGCGTGCTTAACTTTTGAGGGTTGTATTTATATGCGTATTTTAGGTATTGAAACATCATGTGATGAAACAGGGATTGCTATTTATGATGACGAGCAAGGCATTATGGCTCATCGTTTATATAGCCAAGTTGCTGTTCATGCCGATTATGGTGGGGTAGTGCCAGAATTAGCTTCGCGTGACCATGTACGTAAAACAATTCCACTGATCAAAGAAGTCTTAGCCGAAGCTAATTTAACGCCTAAAGATTTAGATGGTGTTGCTTATACTGCAGGACCTGGTTTAGTTGGTGCGCTACTCGTTGGCTGTTCTATTGGACGTAGTTTAGCGTATGGCTGGGGATTACCTGCTGTGCCTGTTCATCATATGGAAGGTCACTTATTGGCTCCTATGTTAGAAGATAATGTACCTGAATTTCCTTTTGTTGCCTTATTGGTTTCAGGCGGACATACCATGTTAGTTCGTGTTGATGGTATTGGGCAATATGAATTACTAGGTGAATCTGTTGATGATGCTGCGGGTGAAGCCTTTGATAAAACTGCTAAATTACTTGGTTTGGATTATCCCGGTGGCCCTGTTTTAGCTAAAATGGCTGAAAAAGGTGTTCATGGACGCTTTATTTTCCCTCGACCTATGACAAATAAACCTGGGTTAGATTTTAGTTTTAGTGGTTTAAAGACCGCAACAGGTACGGCTATCCGTGAAGAACAAGCTAAAGGCACAATGGATGAACAAGCTCACGCCGATATTGCCTATGCATTCCAAGATGCTGTTATTGACACTATAGCTATCAAGTGCAAAAGAGCACTTAAAGCCTGTGATTTAAAAAGATTGGTCATTGCTGGTGGAGTAAGTGCTAATACAGCTTTACGTGAAAAACTTGCTGTTATTACTAAGAATTTAGGTGGCGAAGTGTTTTATCCTCGTCCTGAGTTTTGTACCGATAATGGGGCGATGATAGCTTATGCGGGTTTACAACGTTTAAAATCTGGTGGAGAGCAAGAATTAACATTTAAAGCGACACCACGTTGGCCTTTAGATACTTTACCTCCGGTTTAAACATATTCACGAAAGCAAATTATTTCTTTATAGATATTTTGCTTTCAGTCCCATTGAGTAAGCGTTGAATATTATCTTTATGCCTAAAGACAATCAGCGCACTTAACATAAATACTGGATACACATAACTTGGTTTTATCATCCATGTGTATAAAGGGGCTAAGCTTACCGTTACAATTGCCGCTAAACTTGAATATCGAGTCAATTTGGCTACAAAAATCCAAGTGACAATAAGTAACCCGCCTAAAGTAAAACCAATAGGTAATAAAACACCAAAAGCTGTAGCTACTGCTTTACCACCTTTAAAACCAAAAAATATAGGGTACATATGCCCTAAGCAAGCAGAAACGCCAATAAATCCAATAGCTATTGGTTCTATGCCTAAAAAGTAAGCGCCCCAAACAGGAATAACCCCTTTAAGAATATCAAAAAAAAGTACGATAGCGGCAGTAAGCTTATTTGTATTACGTAGTACATTAGTTGCACCAGGATTATTTGAACCTACTTCTCTTGGATCTGGTAATTTTTTTATTTTACATATTATTATGGCACTAGAAATCGAGCCTGCTAAATAAGCAAGTATGATCATTCCTAGTATTAAAAAATAATGTGTAATAACAATTCTCTTAAAGTTTGATTCTGAATTAGAGGGAATTAAAATCTATCAGCGCAATAAAATCAATCATTGTTACGATATAAAAGCTACTTAACTATGCCTTAAGTTCTTTTATCTATATTAAGTAAGCGGGTTAGCATTGCATTTTAAGGTAAGAGCTAAGATAACACATCTTGTTTTCTGGCAAAAATATAGTGAGTAATAACAGCTATATATTCTAAAGCACTACTGGTTTTTAATGGTCGAGAAAGGTAAACTCGCACCCAATAAATAATTACTGGCGTTATACATTTTATTTTTATTTGAAATAATGCCTGTGAAATAAAAAAGAGTTCTGAAACATGGATAAAGTGTGCATCGAAGGCTTAAGCATTCAAACCACTATTGGTTTTTATGAATGGGAAAAGCAAATCAAACAAACATTGATTCTAGATTTAACCTTAGGTTGGGACATTTCTAAAGCTGCATTAAATGATGAGTTAGATAAAACTTTAGACTATGCAAAGATTTCTGAAGATGTAGAAGTGTTTGCGAATGCTAATCCTGTTGATTTAATTGAAACATTAGCTGAACGCTTAGCACAATATTTAATGACCACTTATCAAATACCTTGGTTAAAACTTAAAGTAGGTAAGCCAGGCGCTGTTCATAATACTCGAACTGTTGGTGTTGAAATTGAAAGAGGCGTATTCGGCTAATGTCTTATATTTATATTTCTTTAGGCAGCAATATAAATAGAGAATATCATGTTAAACATGGCTTAACTGAGCTAACAAAAACTTTTGGCGCACTTACCCTTTCTTCATTGTATGAAAGTAGAGCCGTTGGTTTTGATGGTTCAGACTTTTATAACATGGTTATTGGTGCAGAAACATCTTATACAATAGAAGAAGTTGCTGACTTATTGCGTAATATAGAATTTGAATATGGACGAGAGCAAAACGCTAAAAAGTTTAGTCCACGAACATTAGATTTAGATTTGCTGTTATTTGATGAACTTGTTTTAACTAAACCTGCACAAATCCCAAGAGATGAAATTACAAAAAATGCCTTTGTTTTATGGCCTCTCGCTGAAATAGCTGAATCCTTAAAGCATCCCATTATTAACCAGTCCTATGGTCAGCTTTGGAGTAACTTTAACAAAGCTAGCCAATCGATAACCCAAATACCATTTTCATGGTCACACATTATGGATAATCAAAAGACATGAGTACTTTAGAAATATTTTTATTAGCTGTTATTCAAGGCTTAACTGAGTTTTTACCTATCAGTAGTTCTGCTCATTTAATACTTCCTTCAGCTGTTTTAGGTTGGCAAGATCAAGGCTTAGCTTTTGACGTAGCTGTACACGTAGGTACTTTACTTGCTGTTGTTATTTATTTTAGAAAAGAAGTGGGCAATATGGCCGTCGCTTGGGTTTCAACGATTACTAACCGTAATAAAGAGAGCCAAGAAAGCAATTTTGATGGCACGCTAGCGTGGTGGATATTGTTTGCGACTATTCCAGCTGGTTTGTTTGGTTTGTTAGGTAAAGACATTATTGAAGAGTATTTACGTTCGGCACTGGTGATTGCCGGTACAACCATCATTTTTGGTGTTCTACTTGGATTTGCAGACATCAAAGCAAAGCAAAACGTAAGTATTGAAAAGATGGGCTTTAAAGGAGCTATGTTAATTGGTCTCGCACAAGCTATCGCATTAATCCCTGGAACATCGCGTTCAGGTATTACGATGACGGTAGGTTTAATGTTAGGGCTAAGTAGAGAAAATGCTGCTAGGTTTTCATTCTTATTATCTATCCCTGCAATTGCAATGGCGGGAAGTTACTTAACCTTAAAACTTATAACTTCAGCTGATGCTGTTGACTGGCATGCTATTAGTTTAGGAAGTGTATTAGCTTTTGTTAGTGCTTATACCTGTATCCATTTCTTCTTAATACTGTTGGATAAGATAGGCATGATGCCATTTGTTATTTATCGCTTAGTATTAGGTTTTGGTTTGTTATGGTTCGTATTAGGTTAAAAAACTAATCAGAATTAGAAAGAAAAGCGCGCTATTAGCGCGTTTTTTGTTACAGGCATTTAATTAACATTCAAGATAGTTATTCGTTGAACCTTGTATCTTTAAGGTTCGCCCCAAAATATTAGAAAAGATTATTTAATAGGAAAGCCTATGAGTTCAAATATTGTTGTTATTACTTTAGAAAACTTCCAACAAGTTGTTATCGAAGAATCAAAATCAAAGCTTATTCTTGTTAGCTTTTGGGCTGACCAAGTGCCCGAAAGTGTTCAATTACGTGACTCACTTACAGCTAAAGTGTCTGCGTTTCCAGAGCACATGATATTAGCAACTGTAGACTGCCAAACTCATGCGCAAATAGCTCAACAGTTTGGTATTCAAGGTTTGCCTACTGCAGTATTAGTTAAAGATGGCCAACCAATTGATGGTTTATCAGGACCCCAAACAGAAGAGCAGGTGCAAACTTTCTTAGATAACCACTTACCTAAAATGGAAGATGGTTTATTAAATGAAGCCAAATTAGCTCTAGTTGAAAATGATATTAACACTGCTTATTCTGCTGCTTCAAAAGCTTATCAAATAGATAATGAAAGAGCTGATATTAAAATTGTATTAGCGGATGCTGCTATTCAATTAGGCAAAACTGCAGAGGCTGAAGTACTACTTGAAACTATTTTAATGGTTGACCAAGATGGCGCTTATCAGGCTGTTATAGCTAAATTAGAACTAGCTAATCAAGCTGCAGAATCTCCAGAAATTAAAGCACTAGAAGCACAACTTGAAAGTGAACCTGATAACGATGATTTAAAACATCAATTAGCTGTGCAATATTCACAAGTAAACCGTAATGAAGAAGCGTTAGAGTTATTGTTTAGATTAGTGCAAAAAGACTTATCAAACACAAATAGCAAAGAGCTAATGTTAGACGTATTAAAAGTTCTACCAGAAGGTGATTCATTAGCGACTAAATACAGAAGAAAACTTTATACTTTAATGTATTAAATACAAGTTAGTATGTAGGAGTCTTCAAAATATGAATTAAGTTTAGTTACTAGTTCAGATAGTGAACTTGTTACACTTAGGATAATCATGGTAAATTATTTTATCTAGATGTTATCTATCATCATATTTTTTTGAAGGTTAATAAATGAATAGAAGTAACGGTTTTACGCTCATTGAGTTAGTTGTTGTTATCGTTATATTGGGTATATTATCTGCAACTGCGCTTCCTAAGTTTATTAATATCTCTGAAGATGCAGAAGAAACTGTATTTTTAGCTACTGGTACAGCATTTAAAACCGGTGTAGACCAAGTTCACATAGCTTGGTTAGTAAGAGGTAATGGTCAAGCTGTTCAAGATTTTATTTCTATTTCCGATCCTCTTGCTGGTGGCGATCTTAGTGTTAATTCAGCGGGGTATCCTGCCGATACTCGAGGAGTAAGTTTAACATTGAATAGTGTATATGATTGTTTAGATGTTTGGAGAGCTGTTTTAGACTCTACTGATGCAGATGTTCAGGATGATGCTACGAGTGATATTCAAGCTGAATATAATGGCTCTAACAAGTGTACTTATACCTATAATCGTAACACATCTTTGACGGTAGTTTATGATTCTACAAACGGTGAAGTTATCATCAATAATTAATTTTTAAAAAGGTCACTTTATGGTGACCTTTTGTATTATTGTTTACCAATACTTATACAGAAAATTACTTAAGTTTCGCAGCAAAAGTCTTTTTAAATTTAGCTAACTTAGGTGATACAACTGCTTGGCAATATTGATTTTCAGGATTACGATTAAAGTAACCTTGATGAAGATCTTCACCTAAATGAAATTCTGACATAGCTGTTACTTCTGTAACAACAGGATCTGGCCATATTTCATCTTGAGTAATTTCATCAATAATTGCTAATGCTGCTTGTTTTTGCTCTTCAGTATGGAAAAACACGCCAGAACGGTATTGTGTTCCAATGTCATTACCTTGTCGGTTGATTTGTGTTGGATTATGTAATGCGAAGAATATTTCTAATATTTCACGAAAACTAATCACCGCAGGATCAAATGAAAGCTGAACGACTTCAGCATGACCTGTAGTGCCAGAACAAACTTTCTCATAAGTCGGATCGTCAGTTTCACCACCCATATAACCCGACACAGCACTTTCAATACCTTTAACGCTATTGAAGGCCGATTCTATACACCAGAAGCAGCCACCTGCTAATGTTGTTTTTTCAAATGTAGTTGCCATGTAAATCTTTATCCGTAGGTCATATTTAATAGATAAATTATAAGTAAATTACTGCTATATAGAAAGCGACAGGTGTAATAAAATATGTAATACCATACGGATTAAATTCTCGCCCTTCGGGAGCTCAATAAATTAATCCGTTTGGTATAATATAAGCTATTTTTATTAACCTCTGTTTGGGTGAGTGGTTTATATCTTGACTGAGCTTTGATTTACCTTGAGCGTTACAATTTTAATGAGTCAGTTGCACTTAGTCATAAAGTTATTAATTATTAGATAAGAGAAGTATAAAGTGTCAGACCAACAAAAATTATTAGAAGCCGTAAATCAAGTGATGCCATTCGGAAAATACGCAGGTAGAAAGCTCCTCCAGTTACCAGAACCTTATTTGGTATGGTTCCACAGTAAAGGTTTTCCTGAAGGGAAATTAGGTGAGCAGTTGGCGCTTATGTACGAAGTTAAGCTTAATGGTTTAGAAAAGATGTTACAGCCTTTACTGAGAGACTAAATTCTTTCTCGAAAGAATTGTTACTAATGTTGATTTGTAACTTTTTAACTTGGTATTGAACAGTCAAAACAACTTTTCATAAACCAAATTTTTATATTAATATTGTAGTTATTTCTTATTGGAATATTACATTTTTATTAAGAAACTGTTTTGTAATAAAAAAGTCATTTTTTCGTCCTTTTGTTATTATTTACGTTGTCATATTAAGCATTTTTTACGCCGTTATTTCCATTTTATCCTGTTGCAAAGCCAATCTATTTAGTCTTAAATTGAGTCTCATTGAATTGATTAATTCAATGAGACTCAATGTCGATGAAGTTACAATCTTTAATTAATTATCAAATGGTTAAGAGGAAAAAGTTCATGAGAAGACAAAAAAGGGATCGTTTAGGAAGAGCACATTCTAATGGCTATCAAGCAGGTATGAATGGTAAATCAAAGGAGAAATGCCCTTATCAGAGTATTAATGCAAAGTCGGAGTGGTTAGGTGGATGGCGTGAAGCTGTTGAAGATAGGAATACGGGCTTATTTAAGTAATATTAATTAGATTAAGATCTAAGTTGTACCGCTTCAATAACTGATATCTTTTACTGTGAAAGTATCAGTATATTTACTTTAACATAACGATGATTTGAGCCCTGAACCAAAAGTGAGTTGAGGGCTTTTTTATTTAGGCACTGTGACCACAAACTTTACAGCTTTCTTGTTTCTTCATTTTAAATTGCTGCCATTTATTAGATAAACCATCAAACAAGTTAAGTTGATTAATGTGTATCATATTCCCTGTTAGTAACTTAATTGCTTGTAACGATTGCATACCCGCTACAATAGATAACACAGGCCCAACAATACCTACTGTTTGGCAGTTATTTTCAGGTGGCTTTTTACTTTCTGGAAATAAACAATGATAACAAGCACTTTCAGCGTTTCTTGGATCTACAACAAGCTGCTGTCCGTCAAAGCCTGTAGCAGCGCCAACAATTAAAGGGACTTTATGTTCAACACAGTGCTTATTTACTAAATATCGTGTTTGAATGTTGTCGCTACAGTCTATAACCAAATCCATGGTAGGGAAGTAGTAATCGCATAACTCTCCATCGAGCATTTCGTCAATCACTTCAATGCTTATATCACTATTATGCTCTTGTAGCTTTTCAGCTGCAGTATCTGCTTTGTTTTTGTCTATATCGCTTTCGGTGAAAAGTATTTGTCTTTGCAGGTTTGTTATATCAACACTATCGCCATCAGCAATAAATAAATTACCTACACCTGCTGTTGCTAAATAAAGAGATACAGGATTACCAAGTCCGCCCATTCCGACTATCATTACTTTGGCATTTTGAAGAGATAATTGTCCCTCTTCACCAATCTGTTTCAACATGATTTGTCGACTGTATCTAAGTTGTTCTTTTGAAGTTAGCACTTATCCCTCTCTAATATTTGCTAAACAATGTACCGCGCTCGCTTTAAATTGAATGTAAACGAGATCATCAATATTTAACGATAAACGCTCAGCCGACCATAAGCTAACGGTTGAATAAAACACTTGGTCTGAGCAGGTTAATGTGAGTAACAGTGTATTGCTTTGTTTTTTAATACTTACTATTTTAGCTTGAAAGTGATTCACAATTGATGAATCAAACACTTCACTTTTACTGATACTAATATCGCTAGCAGCTATGTAACAACGTACTGTTTGAGTGTTTACCTCTTCATCGTTAAGTGTACTTTTCTGAAAAGGTAGGTAGATATTGATATCAGGCGTTAACTGTAACGATGTTAATCCGTATTGAGGTAAATACTCATTTACTTTTAACGCTAAACTAGTTTGCTGCAAGGTTGTTTGGCTGTTATTTAATGTATGAATAATTTGATGAATAGCCCCAGAATATTCAATCTTACCTTGATTCATCACGAGTAAATTATCTGCTAATTGCTGGATTTCAGCCAAACTATGACTTACATAAAGCATAGGTATATTTAATGTGCGTTGAACATTAAGCAAAAGCGTGATCATTAATGCTCTATTTTGATTGTCTAAAGCACTTAAAGGTTCGTCTAAAAGCAATAACTCTGGCTCAGATAATATAGCTCTGGCGATGGCAACTCTTTGTTTTTCACCACCTGATAATAGAGTGGTTTTTTTGTGTAATAGCGGCTGTAGCTGAGTGAGCTGAATAATATCTTCAACTTTTAGCTGTTTATTAACACAACGTTTATGAGCATATTCTAAATTTTGTAAAACATTCAGGTGAGGAAACAAACGCGAGTCTTGAAAAACCAATCCAATGCGTCTTTTTTCAGATTTGATATTTATGTTTTTAGCCGAATCAAATAAAGTTTTACCATTAAGTATAAGCTGTCCTGTAGATGAACTTTCTAACCCAGAAATTAAACGCAGTAGGGTAGACTTACCTGAACCTGAATGACCAAAAACACCTGTAATACCCTGAGCCGAAAGACATTGATTTACGCTCAAGGTAAAGTCATCAAATTGAGTGCTGAACTTTAAACTTAATACATTCGAGTCTAACTCATGCAAATTTTTATCGACTGTGTTTGTTATATTTCGACTCATAGCATGCTTACACTTTTGTTCGATTTAACGGATGTTGGCTTTTTATAATTTAATAAGTAGATTAATCCAAGAACAATAAAAGATCCCACTAATAAGCTAGCTGCAAGAATATGTGCTTTTTCATAATTAAAAGCTTCGACATGCTCAAAAAGAGCGATAGACAATACTTTTGTTTCTCCTGATATATTGCCACCTATCATAAGTACAATAGCAAATTCACCCACGGTATGAGCAAAACCTAAGCTGGCTGCCGTTATAAAGCTGGCTTTGGTAATAGGTAATACAATTGTGAAAAAGCGATCAACAGCATTGGCACCAAGCATGGCTCCAGCTTCAAGAATATCGTCACCCAGTTGTTCAAACGCTTTTTGTAAAGGCTGAACTACAAAGGGAAGCGAGTAAAACACGGAGCCAATAACGATGGCACTAAAGCTAAACGCGAGTTGTTGGCCTGTAACGCTTTGCCAAACTTGCCCAGGAAGATGTTGAGGTGAAAAAGCGATAAGTAAATAAAAGCCCAATACGGTTGGTGGTAAAACGATAGGTAAGGCAACAAAAGCCTCTATCGCTATTTTATAACGACTTTTCATTTTGGCTAAATACCACGCCAAAGGAGTACCAATAATCATGAGAATGATGGTAGTGACTAACGCCATTTTTAATGTAGTAAATAAAGCGATCATATCGCTGCTGGCCAATAACGAACTCTCACTCATAAATTATTCTCCAGTGAATTGTCTACTGTTTGAGAAAGGGGAGTCGATGTGATTTCAACTGAGGTACTTATTTCTATTTTTTTATAACCATATTGAGAAATACTTTCTTGTGTTTTAGCGTTTAGTAGAAAATCAGATAACTGTTGAGCTTCTGCATTCTTCTTACTGCTTTTCAATATAACTAATTGTTGTTTTATAGGTTTATATAGCGTTTCTGGTACGGCTAAACCTTTTAAGTTATTGATTTCTAATTGACTTAAGGCAACAAACCCAGCGTCCACGGCATGACTTCTAACTTGTTGAAACGTTTGGCTTACATTAATGCCAATGATTAATTTATTTTTGAAGTTATTCCACAAATTTAATGATTCAAGAGTTTCAAAAGCACGTTGACCATAAGGTGCCGTTTTAGGATTCGCCATAGCAATTCTTGCTGAATTACTCGTACTATTTGAATAGCTTAATAATATCGTTGAAAGGTTTTGCTCAGACGAGAAGTTTTTATTGGCGGACCAAAAAGCAAGCTGACCAATTGCGTAAGTCTGTAAACTACCTGCAACAATCAAATCTGCATCAGCTAATCGTTGAGGGTGAATATCATCAGCAGATAAAAAAATGTCATAGGGCGCACCATGTAATATTTGTTGATATAAAGTGCCTGAAGAGCCGCTGATAACTTCGCTGTGAATGCCTGATTCACCTAAAAATATAGGTATTAGCTTAGTTAAAACCGGTGAGAAGTTTGCTGAAACAGCAATACGCAGAGGTTTGTTGTTTGATTTATTGGCTAAGCTTGATGGGCTTATTAATAATAAGCTTAAAAAAGTGATTATAGGAAAGGTTAAGGCACGGAGTATTTTATTCACTTTTCCACTCTTGCGCTTTATTTGTATCTGAAGATTTAGCATCTAACCACTTTTCGCCTTGATTGGTTAACTCTTTCTTCCAAAATGGTGCTTTTACTTTTAGAAAGTCCATAATAAATTCATTGGCAGCGAATGCATCACCTCTATGCTTACAAGTAACACCTACAAATACAATTTGTTCACCAATTAAAAGTTTACCCACACGGTGAATAACTGTTACTCGACCTAATGACCATTTCTCGCGAGCGGTATTTACTATGTTTTGCAACGACTTTTCTGTCATTCCAGGATAGTGTTCAAGGGTTAAACCTTTAACATCTAAACCTAAATTATTATTTCTAACACGGCCACAAAAAGTAACAACAGCGCCATCTTCGTTATTGTCGCTTTCTAGTAAGTTAACTTCGTCACCGTGATCAAAGTCAGCTGTTTGAATAACAATACGGTCGTTTGGAATATTAGTCGACATCGAAATTAACCACCGGTCACTGGAGGGAAAAAAGCTAATTCGTCGTTTGGATTTACGATAAAGTCATCTTGAACGAGTTCTTGGTTAACTGCTGTAAGTAACGAGTTATTGGTTAAGCTTTTTGCCCAACTAGGGTTTGATTCTATAAGTAATAATCTCGCTTGCTCTACTGTGACTGGCTCATTAACCTCTAATTGAGTTTCGTTGCAGTTCAGGGCTTCTCTTAGTGCTGCAAAAAAGTTTACCTTGATCATTTTTCTTCCTAAATAGTGTTGTGAGTATTATTTTGCTTAGCAGCCCAACTACCTGACTTACCACCTTCTTTTGAAAGTACCTTGATGCCATGAATCTCCATAAAAGGATCTGCAGCTTTACACATATCAAATAAGGTTAAACAAGCCACTGATACAGCAGTAAGAGCTTCCATCTCAACACCTGTTTGCCCTGATAAGCGACATAAGCTGTTGACGATAACTTGGTTGTTTTTTTCATCAATTTCAAACTCAACTTTCACTTTAGTCAACATAAGCGGATGACATAAAGGGATCAAGTCGCTACATTTTTTAGCCGCTTGAATACCAGCAATACGGGCAACTGAAAATACATCGCCTTTTTTGTTTCCGCCTTGAGTGATCAAAGTGAGCGTTGCTGGCGACATGCTTATTCTACCTTCCGCGGTAGCGGTACGAGAGGTTACTGCTTTTTCAGTAACATCAACCATGTTCGCTTCACCTTTCTTGTTAATATGGCTTAACGCGATACTTTGTGAATCATTATCTGCCATTAGCTTCGAGTCTCACACTGTTCAGCCGAAACATTTAAATGGGTTACAAAATTACATGGGCGATGACCTGCATCTAATTGCTCAGCGATTAGTTTATCCCATGCAGTTTTACAAGCATTGGTTGAACCAGGTACACATAAAATAACGGTTTTATTTGCCATGCCACCAAAGGCTCTAGATTGAACCGTTGCTGTACCTATTTCTGTTAGAGAAATAGCACGGAATACTTCGCCAAATCCTTCTACATTTTTGTCAAATAAAGGTAATAACGCTTCTGGTGTATTGTCACGTTCGGTAAAACCTGTACCGCCAGTTGTAATAATAGCGTGAATGTTATCGTCTGCTATCCATTGTGAAACAACAGAGCGTAATTGGTAAACATCATCTTTTACTATTTGTTTTGCTGCAAGTTTATGTCCGGATGAAGTTAAACGCTCAACCAATGCTTGCCCAGATGTATCTGTAGATTCTGTTCGTGTATCAGATACGGTTAATACAGCAATAGATAATGGGATAAAGGCTTTTTTTTCTTGCTTAGACACTTGATTAGACATGTGCTTTCCTAAAATTTATAAGTTGTTTTTTGATATTTAAATTAATCCGTTTGATATAATATGTAGAATTTTTTACTTCAATATTTATTCCTAAAAGCGTTTTTGAGCTAAAGCCCAATCTTCAGGAGTATTAGCATTAAATAAGCTTGCTGGGGTATTAATCGAAATAGCTTTATGAGGTATTTGATTAAGTAAAGCCCGCATCGAAGGTCCGCTTTTACTCTTAGCCATATTGCTATGAGCAAAACTCTTGTTATCCACCTTTTCATTACCGTCATTTTGCTTAGCTTGATGAATAAATGCCGTTTTTAAAAAGTTTTCTGTATGAGCGTTTACAGGTAAATAAAGAGGCAAGTAATTGTCGTTATAAAAACATGCTTGTTGGCTTAGTTCACCTACTTGCTTTAGTTTTTGTAATGCTTCCATTGTCATCAACGGAAGATCGACAGGTAGAATTAATAAGGCTACTGGTTTATATTTTTCAATCACACTGGCAATTCCACCTATAGGACCTGCTTCTTTGTATTTGTCTGCTACGAGAACGTCTTGCTGAGAAGAGCAGCTAGGTTGGCCGCTTATTACTATATTATTTATACCTGAGCCCGTAAGTAATTGCTTACTGTAACTTAGCATATCGACCTTATTTCGTTGTAAGCTGGCTTTATCTATCCCCATTCGTGAAGATAAACCGCCAGCAAGTACAACACCTAAACATGTACTGTGCTGCACAATAGTAGGATTGTTTAAGGGAGTATTATTAGCTAAACGGATCATTGATTAACCGCCTAACATCGCTAAGTTAGTTGTGGCACCTGTTAGCTTTTCATGTAAAAAATGCGTCGCTTTTTTGTTACCCATCATATTTATAATATGTTGCTTCAAAGGTTCAACATCATCTTGCTGTAAATAATCTTTAAGAGATAAGCCTTCTTCAGTAAATAAACATAAATGAAGCTTACCCAGAGAACTTACCCTTAAACGATTACAGGTTGAGCAAAAGTCGTTACTGTAAGGCATGATCAAACCAATACGACCTGCATAATCAGGGTGATAAAACTCTTGAGCAGGTCCTGCTGACTTATCCCTAATAGCAGGTAACCAACCATCTAGAATTAAATTCTGTTTAATACGAGAACCTTGAACATGTTGTGCATCAAAGAACTCTTGGTTTTCACCCGTTTGCATTAATTCAATAAAACGTAAAGTTACAGGAGTGTCTTTTAGCCAATCTAAGAAAGTTTGCATGTCGTAAGCATTATATTCGCGCATCAACACAGTATTTACTTTTACTGTGGTTTGACCGTGAGCCAATGCCATATCAATGCCTTTTAAAATATGGGGTAACTTATTGTGACCTGTAATACTATGAAACTGCCTCGGATCTAAACTATCGATACTAATATTAATCGCATCAATACCTGCATCTAACCAACTAGGTAAATGTTCAGGAAGTTTAAAAGCATTGGTTGTTATCGCGACGCGTTTGATACCTTGAGTTTCTTTGCAGGCTGCAATGATCTCAGGTAGATCTTTACGTAAAGAGGGTTCACCGCCAGTAATACGGATCTTCTCTGTACCTAATTGCGAAAAGCCATTAGCAATACGCCTTATCTCAGGTAAAGAGAGAAAGTCACGCGGCTGATCACACTGATAACCATCAGGCAAACAGTAAGTACAACTAAAGTTGCATACGTCAGTAATAGATAGGCGTAAGTAATAAAACTTACGACCAAAGTTGTCTGTTAACATCTCACCTTTCCAAATGTGGGGAGGCTTACACGTTTCCATGCAAACCCTGGCGGTTTTGTATTAAAACCACGGCTAAACTAACATTCCAAACATGACCATATTCAAGTCGTGATAATTGGGGTAGCTAGAGAAGCTCGGCGAATAATTTGAGTATTACTATACCTTAATTTTGGTTTACCATAGTAATATAATTTTAAATGCTATGAAGTTCATAAAGTATATTTTTATTATCAACATATTTATTATAGCTTGGTAATAAGACACACTTTTTATGAAATTAATTCCAGTGTATTTTATAAAATCCCCAATTGAATCAAACGAGAGAGTTAAAAACCATGGTTGACTGCTACTCAGCACCAAATTTATTGCCATTCGAACAAGCCTTATCAAACATACTTAATCAAGTTCCGTCGGTCACTGAAACGGAAGAGGTATCAATAAGCGAAGCATTAAATAGAGTGTTAGCGAATGTAACCAAAAGCCCTTTAAATGTTCCTCCACATAATAATTCAGCAATGGATGGTTATGCTTTTGCAAAAGAAAGCTTCACCGATCAAAACTCAGCTAATACCTTAACGCTTATTGGTCGTTCTATGGCTGGCGAACCTTTTCAAGGTGAATGTTTGGCAGGACAATGTGTTCGCATTATGACTGGCGCTAAATTACCAAAAGGTTGTGATACTGTTGAGATGCAAGAGAATTGTGAAGTTGTTAATAATCAAGCTGATGGTTTATCTCATATTACTTTTTTAGAGCCTAAAGAGCAGGGCGATAATGTGAGATATGCAGGAGAAGACATTAAAGAAAACCAAGTCGTGTTTGAGCAAGGTAGAAAGTTATCGGCAATAGACGTAGGTGTTTTAGCTTCATTAGGTGTTCCTACCGTTGCTGTATATAGAAAACTCACTGTCGCATTAATTTCTACGGGTGATGAGCTTAAATTACCTGGCGAAAGCTTAACAGAAGGCGATATATTCGAAAGTAACAGTTTTACTTTAGCTGCGATGCTGGAGAAATTGAATATTAATGTTTTAAAGTTAGGTGTAATAAAAGACGATAAACAAGCCATTACAGATGCCTTTATTAAAGCAGATAAAGAAGCTGATGCGATTTTTAGTTCTGGTGGTGTATCTGTTGGAGAAGCCGATTATACCAAAGAAGTATTAGATGAATTGGGTGATATTAGCTTTTGGAAAATAGCCATGAAACCAGGTAAGCCTTTTGCTTTTGGTAAACTTCCTAATAGCGTGTTTTTTGGATTACCAGGCAATCCTGTTTCTGCAACCGTTACGGCTCATATGTTAGCCGTGCCTGCACTTACTAAAATGCAGAATTGTATTAACGCAGCTCCTGTTAAATTAAGAGTTAAAACTGCAACGAATATTAGAAAGTCACCAGGAAGAATGGATTTTCAACGCGGTATTTTAAGTACAAACGAGCAAAGTGAAATGTTGGTATCAAGTACTGGAAATCAAGGCTCAGGAGTATTGACGAGTTTAGCTAAAGCTAATTGTTATATAGTACTGCCTGCAGAACAAGGCAATATATCAGCTAATGAATTGGTTACAGTGCAATTATTTGACTCAGTGATCCAGCACTAGCGGCATACTTTTAACAAAGGTATTAAATAAAAATGGCGAATAGAAATATTCGCCATTTTTATATTTATCATTAGTTATTCTACCTAAAAAGGTTTTTAACTTATTTATTCCATCGTAATTGTTTGACTGAAATAAGTGCGTGATTCGGTTTCATTTGTATCTATCTTAATCTCAAGAATAGCTTCTTCAGGTTCGCCATCTGTTTCATTTTTTAGAATGAAATCTATCGTTTTGAAACCAGCACTACGCGTATTACTTACTATATAACCTGAACTTTGGATAATGGATTTTGTAAAAAATTGATTTAATTTGGTTTAGTGAAAATAATATATATTAAAACTGACTTAAATGATTCATTGGCCTCATAATGTTGGAATTTAATTCTTTAACAAGGCATTTTTCTTGACTAATAGCTGGCTATTAGCAATAAAAATAACGACGTTAGAGGGGGAAATAAAAATATTAGACGTAATTGCTTACCCAGAGTTTAGGTTGTGTAAGTTGTTGTTATTTATGTGATTGTACCTAAGGGGATGGTGGCTATAGCAAGACAATGGTTGCATTGCGCTATCAGCAAAACTAAAAGCTGTTGATCCGTCATCAGCTATTGAAGGTGTTTTATCGTTAATATCTTTATTATTAGCGCATAAATTCATTCAGTGAAAAGTTGATGCATATAAAAAAGTTTTAATAATGTAATACGATTTTAATCATGAGAATTGATATCTGTTTATAGTGAAATAATCTTTAGGCTGACGAGGTCTTATCTTGTGAGGATAATTCAATAATCAATATGATAAACCTAAGCTTTAACTTATAGGTCAGTGCTATAATGATCCTTATTAGAATATTTAAATCTGAAAATAATGAAAAAATCTTGGTGGCATACACAATGCAAATATTGTAAGAAAGCGCGTTTAATTTTCTTATGGTTAGTTTTAATGTTAATTGTAGATGCAATGTGGTTTCACTTATTAATTAAATAAAAAGGAAAACGTTATGGGATATCGTTGGACAGACTCGTTAGACATTGCATTAGATCTTATGGAAGAACATCCTGATGCTGACCCAATGAAACTTAATTTTACACAATTAAATAAGTGGGTTTTAGCATTAGAAAATTTTGATGATGATCCTGAACATTGCGGTGAAAGGGTGCTTGAAGCAATTCAACTTGCTTGGTTATCAGAAGTAGATTGATTTGTGTTAATTTTAAATGACATTTAGCGTTATAACTTGGCTTTTTCATTAAGCATTAATAAGAATTTATGTTAGCCTATTTACAATAGTGTGGAGCTTTGTTCTTCGCATACCAATTATAAAAAATTCAACAAGAGAAAGTCACTCAAATTACTATGACCAACAATAAAAAACATCCGTTATATATACCGTTTTCAGGTCCTTCATTATTAGAAACTCCTTTATTAAATAAAGGCAGTGCTTTTAGTTCTGAAGAGCGAGCAAATTTCAATTTAACAGGTCTTTTACCTCCTCGTTATGAAACGATTGATGAGCAAGTTGAACGCGCTTACATGCAATACAAAAGTTTTGATGAAGATTTAAATAAGCATATTTATTTAAGGGCGATTCACGATAATAACGAAACTTTATTTTATAAGCTGGTACAAGCTCATTTAGCTGAGATGATGCCTATCATATATACACCAACGGTTGGTGATGCTTGTGAGCAGTTTTCAGATATATATAGAAGCTCAAGAGGTTTATTTATCTCTTATGAAGAACGTCATAGCATGGACGACATTCTACGCAATGCGACAAAAAATAAAGTTAAAGTTATTGTTGTTACCGATGGTGAGCGAATTTTAGGTTTAGGCGATCAAGGTATTGGCGGTATGGGTATACCTATTGGTAAGCTTTCATTATATACCGCTTGTGGTGGTATTAGCCCAGCTTATACATTACCTGTAATGCTTGATGTAGGAACAAATAATGAAAAGCTATTAGCTGATCCTATGTACATGGGACGTCGTCATAAGCGTATTGGACAGGAAGAATATAACGAATTTGTTGATATGTTTATTACTGCAGTCAAACGTCGTTGGCCACGTGTTTTATTGCAATTTGAAGATTTTGCGCAGCCTAACGCAACTCCATTACTGACTAAATATCGTGATGAAATTTGTTGTTTTAATGATGATATACAAGGAACAGCTTGCGTAACTGTAGGTTCATTATTAGCAGCATGTAGAGCCAAAGGTGCTAAGCTTTCTGAACAAAAAGTTGTTTTTGTAGGTTCTGGTTCAGCAGGTTGTGGTATTGCAGAGCAAATTATTACACAAATGATCAGTGAAGGGATTTCACCTGAACAAGCAAGAAGCCAAATTTATATGATAGACCGTTCAGGTTTGCTTATAGAAGGTATGGAAGGTTTAAGAGATTTTCAAAGCAAGTTATGTCAGTCCTTATCTAATATAGCAGCCTGGAATACAAGTGACTCTTCACCTACATTATTAGAAGTTGTTAATAACGTTCATCCTGATATTTTAATTGGTGTTTCTGGTGTTTCAGGATTATTCACTGAAGAATTAATCAGAACAATGAAATCTCATTGTAACTTGCCTATTATATTCCCGTTGAGTAACCCTATAAAGCAAGTTGAAGCAAAGCCTATTGATGTAATTGAATGGTGCGATGGTGAAGTAATTATTGCTACGGGGAGTCCATTTACTCCTGTTCACTTTCAAGGTAAAACCTATCCAATACCTCAATGTAATAACAGTTATATATTTCCAGGTTTAGGTTTAGGGGTTGTTGCTGCAAATATTAGTCGTGTAACCGATGAAATGTTAATGGTAGCGAGTGAAATGCTTGCAAGTGAATCACCTTTAGCTAATACAGGCAAAGGGGAGTTATTACCGCCTCTAACATCTATTGCACAACTTAGTAAGAAAATAGCCTTTGCTGTAGCTAAAGTTGCTTACAAGCAAGGTTTAGCATTAGAAATTAATGACGAAATGTTACTGGCAAAAATTGATCGTAATTTTTGGAATCCAGAATATCGTCAATACAAAAGAATTAGCACCTAAAAAAGGCTAGTTCACCATATTTGCTGATAAATAAATCGTTCACAGTTTATTTATTAGCAAGTTTTCACTTCACATCCAGATATCATTTGCATTTTCTATGTAAAAGCGTAGAATACGCGAGCTTTTCTGTCACTATGGTGACGGAAGTGTCTGGAAAATCCGTTTTAACACTTAATATAATAGAGGGCGATATGGTTACCATTCGTTTAGCTCGTGGTGGCGCTAAAAAGCGTCCATTTTATCAGGTTGTAGTTGCAGATAGCCGTAACTCTCGCGATGGTCGTTTCATCGAGAAAGTTGGTTTCTTCAACCCAACAGCACAAGGTCAAGCTGAGAAATTACGCTTAGACCTAGACCGTATCAACCATTGGGTTGGTCAAGGTGCTGGTTTATCTGATCGTGTAGCTAAGTTAGTTAAAGATGCTCAAGTAGCAGCTTAATTATGCTTAGAAGGTTTTAGGAGTCATTGTGGAAGAATTAGGTAAAGAAATCACTTTAGGTAAAGTAGGCGCAGTCTATGGCATCAAAGGTTGGTTAAAGATCCATTCGTTTACTGACGACCAAGAAGCCATTTTAGACTATTTTCCTTGGTCTTTAAAATTAGGAAATAAAACGCAATCAGTAGAAGTTACTGATTGGCGTCGACACAACAGCTCACTTATTGTCAAAATTGCAAATGTTGACGACCGAGATATTGCGCAAGCATATGTAGGTTCTGAAATTATTGTAAATGAAAAATCGCTACCGGAACTGCCTGAAGGTGAATTCTATTGGCGTGACTTAATAGGCATGTCCGTTGTTACTACTCAAGGTTATAACCTTGGTAGTGTTTCTGATGTTATGGAAACTGGCGCTAATGATGTACTGGTTGTAAAAGCTAATCTAAATGATGGATTTGGCAAAAAAGAAAGGTTAATCCCTTACTTATTTGAGCAAGTTGTAGAGTCAGTTAGTTTAGAAACTAAACAAATTTGTGTTGACTGGGATCCAGGTTTTTAACTCGTGAGTAACTGCAAATTATGGATAGGGGTGATAAGCCTTTTTCCAGAAATGTTTGATGCAATCACTGAGTATGGGGTAACTGGCCGAGCAATTCGTAATGGTTTGATTGACTTTCATAAGTGGAATCCTCGTGATTTTACTCATGATAAACATCGCACTGTTGATGACCGACCTTATGGCGGTGGTCCAGGAATGCTGATGATGGTTCAACCACTACGAGATGCCATTATTGCTGCACGTGCTGCAGCAGATGTTGATGGTACTTCTGATAAAAAGAAGGCTAAGGTTATTTATTTATCTCCGCAAGGCCGTAAATTAGATCAAGCTGGCGTACGCGAATTATCACAACATGACCGACTGATATTTATAGCAGGACGTTATGAAGGCATAGACGAGAGACTAATTGAGTCGGATATCGACGAAGAATGGTCTGTTGGTGATTATGTACTAAGTGGTGGGGAATTACCTGCCATGAACGTAATCGATGCTATAGCACGCTTTGTTCCTGGTGTATTAGGACACGAACAATCAGCCGAACAGGATTCATTTTCTGAAGGTTTATTAGATTGTCCGCATTACACAAGGCCAGAAGTATTGACTACTTCTTCTTCGGAAGAAAAATCAGTACCTAAAGTGTTGCTAAGTGGTGATCACAAACGTATAGAACAGTGGCGTCAATTTAAGTCTTTGGAAAGAACATGGACTAGAAGACCAGAACTATTAACTAACCTAGCTCTGACAGCGGAACAAGAAAAACAGCTACTCTTAATTAAGAATGGTGAAAAGATTGTTGATGACTGTGAAACCTAGGAAGAAGGTATTATGAGTAATATTATTAAACAGCTTGAAGCTGAGCAAATGAAAAAAGATGTACCAGCATATTCACCAGGTGATACTGTTGTTGTACAAGTAAAAGTTACAGAAGGTGATAAATCTCGTCTACAAGCATTTGAAGGCGTAGTTATTGCTATAAAAAACCGTGGCATCAATTCTGCATTCACTGTTCGTAAAATATCTAACGGTGTTGGCGTAGAACGTGTATTCCAGACACATAGCCCTATCGTTGACTCTATTGAAGTCAAACGTCGCGGTGATGTTCGTCAAGCTAAACTTTACTATCTTCGTGAACGTTCAGGTCGCTCTGCACGTATCAAAGAGAAGTTGGGTAAAAAGTAATTTCTTACATTTAAGAAATTTACTGATTAGCTTGAAAAAACCTGTGTTGGAAACAACACAGGTTTTTTTGTTTTAATAAATACATTAAATAAAAATCCTTTCAAATAAAGTACATATCTTCGAAATCTATCATCTCTCCCAGAAACAGCTATTCATTTTATTAGCTCAAATAAAAAGTTTATCAGTGAAAATAAGCATGATTGTGGGCAAAGTATGCGTATTGTCATTTTACTTCTCTTGAATTGTTATTATTTCTTCAATACATTGTTATAAATCTCTAAAGTTTCGACTTTAGTCGAGTATGCCAACTAGCTTAGTTAATATATGATTGGTTTAATTAATTTTATTCAACGTAGTTATGATTTAATGTGTTTTCATTAAATGACCAGCGTTTAAGTTTCACAAAATAAAGGAAGGCCCATGCAAGATTTAAAGACCCTTTACCCTGTTTTAGAAAGTGCTAAACAGCATACTCATATTGATAGTGCAACATACGATGCTATGTACAAAAAATCAATTGAGCAACCTGATCTATTTTGGGCGGAACAAGCAGATAAGTTTTTAGATTGGTATAAACCTTGGGATAGCGTTTCTGATGTTGACCTTAAAACGGCGGATATTAAATGGTTTTCTGGTGGTAAATTAAATGCATCATACAATTGTATCGATCGCCATTTAGCGACTAAAGCAAATGATACCGCGATTATTTTTGAGGGAGATAACCCAGATGAAGATGATCGTATTAGCTATCAACAGTTACATGATCATGTATGCCGTTTTGCTAA
This sequence comes from Pseudocolwellia sp. AS88, assembly GCF_030551755.1. GTDB lineage: Bacteria > Pseudomonadota > Gammaproteobacteria > Enterobacterales > Alteromonadaceae > Pseudocolwellia. The sequence continues at coordinate 1,679 of NZ_JAUPEC010000030.1, read as the reverse complement.
CCTTTTAAAAGCAAGAGGTGTTAAAAAAGGCGATCGTGTTTGTATTTATATGCCGATGATCCCTGAAGTGGGTTATGCAATGTTGGCGTGTGCTCGTATAGGTGCTGTTCACTCAGTGGTATTTGGTGGCTTTTCAACAGAATCAATTAGAGCACGTATTGTAGATGCTGATTGTAAAGTTGTACTTACTGCGGATCAAAGTTTACGCGGTGGTAAGGCTATTCCATTAAAATCAAATGTAGATGCTGCGATAGCGGATTGCCCTAATGTGAATACTGTTGTAGTGGTTAAGCGTACTGGTGGTGAAATCAATTGGAATGATAAAGTTGATTTAGATTACGCAGAAGAAGTCAGTAAATATCCTGCGGTATGTGAACCTGAAGAGATGGATGCTGAAGATCCTTTATTTATTTTATATACCTCAGGCTCTACAGGTACGCCAAAAGGTGTTCTTCATACTTGTGGTGGTTATTTATTATATGCGGCAATGACTCATAAATATGTTTTCGATTATAAAGAGGGTGAAACTTATTGGTGTACTGCTGATGCAGGTTGGATTACTGGCCATTCTTATATTTTTTACGGACCATTAGCTAACGGCGCAACTACTTTAGTGTTTGAAGGCATACCAACTTATCCTGATGCGGGTCGTTTTTGGCAAGTATGTGAAAAGCATAAAGTTAATATTTTTTATACAGCGCCAACGGCAATAAGAGCTTTAATGAGTGTGGGTAATGAATTAGTTGAGCAAGCTGATCTATCATCACTACGTTTATTAGGTACAGTAGGTGAGCCAATTAATCCTGAAGCTTGGCATTGGTATTATGAAGTGGTTGGTCAATCTCGATGTCCTATTGTTGATACTTGGTGGCAAACTGAAACAGGTGGTATTCTGATCACTTCTTTACCGGGCGCGGTTGACATGAAGCCTGGTGCTGCAGGTAAACCATTTTTTGGTGTTCAACCTGCATTATTTGATAAAGATGGTAATACTCTTGAAGGTGAAAATAATGGTTTACTTGTAATGACGGCAAGCTGGCCAGGACAATTAAGAAGTGTTTATGGCGATCACAAACGTTTTTATGATACCTATTTAGGGCAATATCCTGGAAATTACTTTACAGGTGATGGTGCTAAACGTGATGAAGATGGTTTTTATTGGATAACAGGTCGTGTAGATGATGTACTTAATGTTTCAGGGCATCGTTTAGGTACAGCTGAGATTGAAAGTGCATTAGTACTTCATCCTGCTGTTGCTGAAGCTGCTGTTGTGGGTTATCCGCATGAGATCAAAGGGCAGGGCGTTTATGCTTATGTTTCTTTAATGCAAGGTGCTGTAGAAACTGATGAGCTTATCAAGGAGCTTACTGAGTTCGTAGCAAAAGAGTTAGGCCGCTTTGCAAAACCTGATTATATTCAATACGCACCGGGTCTACCTAAAACACGTTCAGGTAAAATCATGAGAAGAATACTCCGAAAAATTGCCGAGAATGATATTGATACATTAGGTGATACGTCAACATTAGCCGACCCTACTGTTGTTGATAATCTTATTGCTAAACGAATTATTCATAGTGAATAAGGTTTTGGAAAGTTTAGTTTACAAATGACCCGTCCTAATATAGGTTGACAGTCATTTAATTAAAACGCCTGATGTACTTCATTGGGCGTTTTATATT
>NZ_JAUPEC010000003.1 GCF_030551755.1 Pseudocolwellia sp. AS88 | reverse complement strand
GTACGCTTAGTTGTTGATTTCATAACACTCTCCAATTTACTTAAAGAAAAGTGTCAACCTTATTTAGGACGGGTCATTAAGAACATAAAAGGCCTCAATTCTCTCTCAATGATGAAATTTATGTGATTATCAAGGCATTGTTATAAACCAATAGCTGGCTATTGAGCGTAAAAACAACGCAGATAGGCGCTTAAATAGCATTATTGAGTAAAATAGCTTAACCCGAGCTGAGGTTAATTAATAAGCGCCAGCAGCATAAGTTAATTCGTAGCTATGGCTGTAGATTTCAAGAATATTTCCAAATGGGTCTTCCATATAAATCATACGGTATGGTTTTTCATTAGGATAGTAATAGCGTGGCTCTGCCATTCTCTTTTTACCGCCTGCAGCAACAATCTTCTCAACTAACTCTTCTAAGTTTGGATCTTGTACACAGAAGTGAAAAACACCGGTTTTCCAATATTCAAAGTTGTTTTCAGGATTTTCTTGGTTTTTAAATTCAAATAACTCAACGCCGATACGATCGCCTGTCGACATATGAGCTATTTTAAACTTGCCCCAGTTAGCACCAAATACATCGGTACACATTTCACCGATTGGGCTGTCATCTTCTATAATTTCTGTTGGTTCCATAATTAAATACCAACCAAGCACTTCGGTATAAAATTTCACTGCTTTTTCTACACTAGGTACTGAAATACCTATGTGTGAAAATGTTCTTGGGTATGCTTTGCTCATAGTGTTTCCTTAAAGACTTACTTAACTCATTTGATGGGCAAAGTGTACGCCGAATGATAAAGTATAAAAAATTATCATTTTTAATAATAATGAGTACAGTTTGTAATGATAAATCCTAATTGGCTTAAAACGTTCTGCACCCTTGTTGATACCGAACACTTCACTAAAACCGCTGAACTGCTTTTTATGACTCAGTCGGGCGTTAGTCAGCACATCAAAAAACTAGAACAGCAACTCGATACCCCATTATTGATACGTGATGGGAAATCTTTTTCATTAACTTCGCCAGGTGTAAAGCTTTATCAACAAGGTAAGTATTTGTTGAACAACTTAACGGAATTAGAAGCTTCCATTAAGTTAGACGAGCCATTTACTGGCAGCGTTAAAATAGCCTCTCCAGGCAGTGTTGGCTTAAAGCTATATCCGTATTTATTAGACATACAAGAACAACATAAAAGCTTAGTAGTTGATTACAGTTTTGCGCCAAATCGTGATATTGAAGAGAAGATTATTGAACGTAAAATTGATATTGGTTTATTAACCGAACGGAGCAAAGCCAAACATGTTGTTTGTAAGAAAATAGCAGTAGAACCTTTAGTATTAGTAACATCAAGTGATATTGAATCAGTAAACTGGCAACAATTACTTGAATTAGGTTTTGTATTTCATCCAGATGCAGCCCATCACGCCCAGTTATTGTTAAGTAAAAACTTCACAGCCTTTGAACATATAGAACAGTTCGAGCGTAAAGGTTTTTCTAATCAAATTAGTTTGATTTTAGAGCCAGTCAGCCGTGGTATAGGTTTTACTATTTTACCTTTACACGCAGTTAATGCATTTCATAAACAATCAGCTATTCGTATTCATCAACTTGAACATTCAGTTGGCGAATCATTATACCTTTGCCACAATAGACAATCCTTCGAAACCAAGCGTAGCAGCTATATAGCGTCTCAGATTTGTGAGTTTCTTGGTAAATAGAATAGCGATTACATTGTTTAGCTCCGGCTTGGAACCTGAACTCCTAAGTTAGAATTTACTTAAACTGGGTATAAAGTAAAAAGCACGCTGTTATGATTAATAACCCGCCCATGAGGTAATTAAAGCACTTTAACTTAAAGGCATTATTTAACAGTATTGCCGCTTTCTTACCGACTACTGACCAGATAAAAAGGGAGCCGTAACATACAACGAAATAGATAAAAGCGAAGGTTAAAAACTCCAGGTTACTGTTTGGCACAGAGAATAAAGAAATACCCACCATACTTGCAACCCAAGCTTTAGGATTTAACCACTGCAACAAGAAACCTTGACTAAATGTAGGTTGAGCACGAGTTTCTATATCAACTTTAGGCTTTGATGTTGCTATTTTATAACCCATATAAACAATAAATAATGAGCCAACAACCGCTAGCACATCAAGAAAGTGCGGATACAAATCAATAACTTTAGAAAAACCTAAACCAACAAATAACAGCAATAATGTGAAGCCAATTGCTCCGCCTGAAACGAATCCAAATGTTTTACGTATTCCATAATTAGCACCTGAAGACACAACCACCATATTTACTGGCCCTGGTGAAATTGACATAGCTAAAGAGAATGAGAACATTGCGAATAATAACGACATGGGTTTCCTAAATATGATTTTTAGATAGTTGGAGCATTTAAAACGTAACTATAAAGACGAGAAGAAGATTAAAAATTAAACGGAACGTTGTTGGTGTTTATCAAGCCATTATATCACTAACTATAATAAGGAGTGAAAGTTGTATAGTTAATTTAAACTTAACTACATTTTAATAAGAAGCGACTGCTGATCTTTCTTACTCATGTTACTCACTACCAACTTAAATGAGTTGTCTATCATACGCTCTATTTCACCTTGTGGAATAGAGCCATCTAGAATAACGGTATTCCAGTGACGTTTGTTCATATGGTAACCAGGGATCACAGAAGGGAATATGTCGCGTAGCATTAAGGCTTCGTCAGGTTCGCATTTTAAATTGATGTAGTAATGCCCTGACATTTTGCTATCTGACTTTTCAGTCTCTTTACCTAAAGATAAAAATCCAAACATTTTATGTTTAACGCGATAAACCTCTACGCCATCACCAAAAGGATAATTTACAAAGGCTTCGGGTTTACTCAATAAGTAATCTTGTACCTGTTCTTTGTTCATAAGTGACTTTAATAAAGATAATGAAACAAAAGCATATCATAACATTCCAGATACACTTCATATTCATTACCTAAATATAAGCCGCTTATTTAGAAAGCACTTTTAAACGCTCCGATAATTTAACCACACAAAGCATTAAAAAAGATGCGAGGTAATTTGAGAAAGCTTGGCGAATGTTGAAACTGTGTAAGTAACTGCCCAATCTTATCCTGCTTCTTGTTAGTAACAAACCATGGTGGTTTAGGCAATAACGTTAGCTCACCTGATAATAGGTTACGTGGGAACGGTCGCCATGGAGAACGTACAATTACACGTTCAGGTTTGTCGAACATAAACGTATTATGTGCGAAGCCAATACCACTTTGTACATCTTGTAAGGTATGACCCGGAAATGCCCCCCAAGGACAAGCAGGAGTTAAAAAGCCAAGACCACTCCACGTATTGATAGCGATAGTTCCATAACGTAATTCAGCAATTATCTCTTCAAAGCGCTCTTTCCCTATCTGCTTAATAGTTTTAGGGTGAATAACAATATTAGCGCCCAATGTGCCATAAAGTTCGTCATTAGCAAATTTAACCGCGGCACGTAAATAGGTTTCAGGATCTAGCTCTGAAATTTCATGTGTCGCAAGTGCTGGAGCAAAAACTTCAGTTATACGATACTTATCGTTAGTTGAATCGGTTTCAGAGCTAACCAATAAAGGTGTAACGGTTCCACGATCAAATTTAACAACATTGTTCGCGCTTTGCTCGAATTCGGACAAGCGTGCTTCAGCACCAGGATAATAAGGTTGGCGAGGATCGAGGTTACCTATGGTTTCTTCAATCGTTTTCAGTAGCGTTTCTTTCTTATCCCAACCTTTTGGTAAAATAAGCATTTGGCAAGCAACACAGTTAAAGCCCGAGTTATGCATTTTTTGTGTTGCTATGTTCTCAGCCTGAAACTTTAAGTCTGCTGCTGACCAAGAACCAGGAACAACTATAGTAGGGCAAACAGCACCTAATTCAGATGTGATTGTTTTAGTCAGCTTAGGAGTGTCTGCGGCTTTGTTACGAAAGCCTTCTTCACCTGGTCCCCAAACAATAATGTCGTGTGAGGCACCAGAGCCGGTAATATGTATTTCATTCACATCCGAATGTTCACACAAATAACCACCTACATCAGCACCACCTTTGACTATACGTAGAACATTCAAATCAATCAGAGGCTTCAACGCTTCATTTAAAAATTCTGTTAGATATTCATTAACAGGGTTCATTTTCAAGATGACCACTTGATGTTCATTAAAGACTTTATGAAAAACATCTAATGGCGCTATTGATGCAATATTACCTGCACCTAAAACTAAAGCGAGTTTACCTTTACGTTGTTTTGGAGGAATGTCGTAACTGCCTGCCGTATGCTGTGCAAGATTACTTTCTGTAACTTTATCTTCCATCCACACTTCTGCAGAAACACCAGATAACAATAAATGATCCCATATAGAATGCGGTAATACTTTTACAGCGAGTTGACCTGATTGCGTTTTACGTTTTTTCAGTGAATTAAGAAAAGTTTTACCTTCCATCTTCGTGAGTGTTTGCAGTAAAGCATTACAGGCAGACATCACGGAATACGGACCTGAAATCCACTCTTCACCGACTAAAGCGGAATCTTCTGGTATACCTTTTTTATGGCCTGCTGTTTTAGCCCATTTTTCTGAAACAGGTAAAAGACAGTCTTTAATTTCAAGCAATACTGAAATACGTTTAGCAATACTTGTTTGAGACCATTCATCTTTCTCGGCAGTAAGATCACTGAGATCTTGATCCAGAGCAGTTTTATCAATGGAAATGCTTTGTTCTGTGTTATTAGTCATTATATTTTCACTTATCAATTAAGTGTTCACCAAACTGCTTACGTAATTCTGCTTTTTGTACTTTACCCGTAGCTCCCAATGGTAAGTTATCAACAAAAATAACTGCATCAGGTATTTGCCATGATAAAATTTTGTCTTTGTAGAAAGCTAAAACGTCTGCTTCAGTAGGATTCATGTTTGGAGCTTTAACGGCGATAACAATTGGGCGTTCATCCCACTTTTCATGTCGGGCAGCAACCACTGCAGCATTAGCAACTTCAGGGTGTGCAATAGCTATATTTTCTAATTCAACGGTAGAAATCCATTCTCCTCCTGACTTAATAATATCTTTGGAGCGATCACGAATAATCATAAATCCATCTTCATCAATTGTAGAAACATCACCGGTATCAAACCAACCATCATCGGTCAGTGCATCTTTATCTTGTCCAAAATAACGTTTAGCAACCCAATGCCCGCGAACCTGAAGGTCGCCTTGCGTTTTTCCATCATGAGGGAGTATTTCGCCGTTTTCATCAAGCAAGCGTAAATCGACACCAAATAATGGTCTGCCTTGCCCTGTGCGCAATGTGATTTTCTCTGTTTCAGATAATGCACTATGACGCTGTAGAAACTGATTAATGGTTGCTACTGGAGAGGTTTCGGTCATACCCCATGCATGCAATAACTCAACACCGTAAGAGGTGAAAACTGGGATCATAGATGGCGGCAATGGTGCCCCACCTACCACTGTGCGGGTTAAACTTGCTAATGTAGAATCTGAAGCTTCAAGTGCCGCTAATAAGTTCATCCAAATGGTAGGAACGCCAAGTGCTATAGTTGTTTCAGTATCATCAATTAGGTTGAGAATACTTTTTCCATCTAAGTTAGGACCTGGTAACACAAGCTTACAGCCGTTAGCCGCCGCGATGTAAGGAACTCCCCATGCATTTACATGAAACATAGGTACAACAGGTAAAACAGTGTCTTGTGCAGAGAGTGCAAGACCATCAGGCTGATTACCCACCAATGTGTGCATTAACGTTGAACGATGCGAATAAAGCACACCTTTTGGATTACCAGTAGTTCCTGAGGTATAACATAAACTTGAAGCCGAACGTTCATCTACTTCTGGCCAAGGCGCATCAGCATCACCGATAGCAAGAAGTTCATCATAAAATAACAACCCTTCAATCGTTTGAGCAAGATTTTCGTCTCGAGGACCCATCACAACAAAGTGTTTAACGGTTTTCAGTAAAGGATAAATTTTTTCAACTAAAGGTAAAAAAGATTGCTCAAAAAGTAAGACTTGGTCTTCTGCATCATTAACCACAAAGGAAAGTTGTTCTGGAGAAAAACGTGGATTGATCGTATGACACACCATGCCACCGCCAGAAATACCAAAATAACTTTCTAGATGGCGACGGTTATTCCAAGCAATAGTTGCACAACGCTCTCCACTCGCAATGCCAAGCTTACTAAGAGCGGAAGCAAGTTTGCGAGAATTACGCCCGACTTCTCCCCAGTTACTCGTGATTCGTTCGCCTGTGGTTTCTACTGAGATGATTTCAGTGTTGGTGTGGTAACGTTCCGCATGAGCAATGAGGCTACCAATAGTTAGTGGCATCTCCATCATTTGTCCTAGCATTATAACTCCCCTATTTATTTGTTATTGTTAACCAATAAAGTAATTACATTCAGAAATCCTACAAAAGTACTATTGATTTCATAAAGAAGTAACTTATCGATAGATATACATATGATATATTTTTTATATAGTCACATTGCCACAGCTTTAAAATTTAACAAGCTTTAAGAATATAATTTATAAGATTATGCTTTACAGATCATGTCAGTAAACTGCGAACAATATTTTTGTTTTGTAGGTTTTATCTGTAGTAAGGGTTATATGAGTATATAAAATATCAAATCAATTCTGTTAGGCAGAAAAGTTATTGAATTGATGACTATGAATATACTTAGTTTGCAGGTTTAAATGATATGACTTTACATTACGTAAAGTCATATCATTTGATTTCATAATAATAACAAGATTAAAACTATTTAGCGGTAGCTCACCAGTGTTGGAATAGTAAGTATATTTTTGCCAAAACGCTTTAAAGTCATATATATACCAAAGAATACTAAACTAACAACAGTCAATATGCTAAATGAATGCAAAGGTGTTGTAGCAAAAGTTGCAACTTGGTAACTAGCTACAGCTGACAAATAAGCTAAAGTGAAACTCCATGAGGCTGCAAAAACGGCCCAACGTGTACCAACTTCATTTTTAATTGCGCCCATTGCTGCAGCACAAGGCGTATAAAGTAAAATGAAAAGTAAGTAACTAAATGCGCCTATTTTACCAGCAAATGCCGCCTGCATTATAGTTATGGTACTTTCCTCAACCTCTTGAGCTTGTGCAGCCGCTTGTACTGTAGAAACGTCACCAATATCTGTACCTAGCGGGTCATCTGCTTCTATTCCTTGCAGATTATCTTTAATGCTAAAGATTGCTTCATCCCATATCACACCAAAAGATTCTGGCTCACTAGCTTCTTCTGATTTAGGTGAGTACAAACTGTTAAATGTTGCAACAAGTGCTTCTTTGGCGAATAAGCCCGTAATAATACCTACACTCGCCTGCCAGTTATCTTCTTTCACACCCATAGGTGCTAATAACGGAGTAACGACTTGAGCACTTCGACTTAATAATGAATCTTGTGTATCGTGATGACCAAACTCGCCGTCAGTACCTAAAGAGTTGAAAAAGTTAAGTACACAAACGACAACAATAATCGTTTTACCTGCGCCGAGAACAAAAGATCGAGTTCTTTGCCACACTCGTTTAAATAAGTAAGATAATTTAGGCCATTCATATAAAGGAAGTTCCATAATATTAATGGAGTTACTCCCCATTAAAATAGTTTTCTTAAGCATTAAGCCTGTAAACAACGCTGCTGCGATACCAATCAAATACAATAAAAATACAATGTTTTGACCTGAATCAGGGAAAAAAGCTGCGGCGAAAAGGGCATAAACAGGCAATCGAGCACCACACGACATAAATGGTGACATCATAACTGTGGTTATGCGTTCACGTTCATTATCTAAAATTCGTGCTGACATTACCGCTGGTACCGTACAGCCGAAGCCAACAATTAACGGTACAAAGGCTTTACCTGGTAAGCCAATTTTTTGCATTGCACTATCAACAACAAAAGCGGCTCTAGCTAAATAACCACTACTTTCTAGCAACGATAAGCCAATAAATAAACAGGCAATAATAGGAATGAAAGTCGCAACTGTTTGAATACCTAGACCAATACCACCAATAATTGTTGTTAACCAATCAGGCAAACCAAAACTACTTAAAAAATGCAGAGGGTAATCTACAAATATTGCGCCTGCTAGAATATCGAAAAAATCGATGAAGGCACTACCGACATTAATCGCAAACATGAATAATAAATACATCATTACCAAGAAAATTGGCACGCCTAATACAGGATGCAACATCCAATGATCGAGCTTATCGCTAAAGGTATTTTTTTCAGGAGGCATAACGGTAACGTCTGCAATCACTTGTTCAATAAAGCTATATCTTGCTTGCATAACTGCAAGAGCTTGCTTGTCGTTTGATTGACAAGAGCCCGAACATGCTTGACGCTCTAATGATAAAGGTATGCCTTCAAAATCAGCTAATTCAATTGGCAATGTTAATAAGTGCTTTTTTTCGCTAACCTTAGGGAGTGTTTTTAATATGTCTTTTAGGTTTTTTCCGGCATTTTTGCCGATACTATTTTCAGTAACAACAGGGCATCCAAGCTGTTTAGACAACTTGCTGATATCTATATTTTCAGCTTCTTTACGATCGTGTTTGTTAAGCACAACGATCATAGGTAACCCAAGCTCTAACAATTGAGTTGTTAAATACAGTTGACGCTTAAGCTGTGTAACATCGATTACATTAATTAAGCAATCAATCGGCTTATTTTTAATAAAGTCTTGGGTTATGGATAAGTCTTTACCTTGCTGATCACGTTGAGCTAACGAGCTAATACCCGGTAAGTCGGTTAACAATGTAGGTGTGTTGTTAATCTCACACTGCTTCTGTTTGGCAGAAACCGTTACACCTGTCCAATTACCTGTTTTTTGTTTTCCGTCACTTAAGGCATTAAATAATGTACTTTTTCCTGAATTAGCAAAACCCGCTAATACAAAATTTTGCTGTGTCATTCGTTTATTAACTCAATTTTTATTTGGTTGGCAATATTATTAGGTAAACACATTTTTGTTCCATGTAAATGGAAAGCAAGAGGCCCTTTAAAAGGCGCTTTATGTGCTAAAGATATTTGTGTTTTTAAGGCAAAACCCTGCTCAATAAGCTGAGCACTTAAATTAAAGTTATCAGGTAAAAAACAAATACGCGCTTGTTGATTGGGTGATAATTCGGATAAAGTCATAAAAGCCACAAATGAATGATAATTGTTATCATTTGATAATACTAAATCTGTGGGTATCCGACAATATAATTAACGCATAGATACCAAAATGAATGTATCAATTTGCAACAATGGAGAATTATCCTGAGTTGTTAAGCCGTTTTCAGTTTTATCTTAGAAGTTTTTTGTTATTAAAGTGTTTTTGTAAGATTTTATAAGTGCTTGTTTACATTAAAGCTAAACCTTGCATAATAACTCTCAGTATTATTGTTATTCTAGTATTCATATTATTAATTGAATCAGCGATATTATTTAAGGTCTATCATTATCTCGAAATTTTTTTCGGATATATAGAAATGTTCAACTAGGCATATTTTGATAGCTATAATTTTTATTAAACATGATTTAGCTCGCATAGTTCAACAAGCCCAGTGATATTTAATGACAATTCAATTAACAGTGGCACAATAGAAAAGTATTTAACGATAAGGATTCTCAATGAAAGGTATTATCGCCTTACTACTTATAGCAACAAGCAGTATTTGTAATGCAACAGAACAAGCAGAAGCAATTTTTAAACAACTCGCGCCCTCTCTGTACCAAATTAGACTTATCGATAAAGCCAGTGGTGAAAAATCATCGATTGGTTCAGGCTTCCAGATCACTAGCGATGGACTTATCGCAACCAATTACCATGTAATCTCTGGCTATGCTCGCCATCCAAGTAAATACAAGATTGAATACTTAGATAACAAAGGTAATAAAGGCGCTCTCGAACTTAAAAGTGTAGAAGTAATTAACGATTTAGCCTTAGTAAAACGTGAAGTTACTCGAGAAATGCCGTTTTTCGAAATTTCAGATACCACACCAACCAAAGGTGAAGAATTATTCTCTTTAGGTAATCCCCATGATTTAGGAATGATTGTGGTACCTGGCACCTACAATGGTTTGAAAAAAGAATCTTTTAACGACCGTATTCATTTTACTGGTTCAGTTAACTCGGGTATGAGTGGTGGGCCTGTTGTAAATGCTCAAACACAAGTAGTCGGAATTAACGTTGCAACATCTGGAAATCAAATAGGTTTCTTAGTTCCACACGACAAATTATTATCACTTTTTGCTGCTTATAAAGTCGATGAAAAGATAAGTATTGAACAGCAAATGTTAGATCAGCTAACTAAAAACCAAGAAAAACTCATGTCGACTATTTTAGCTAATGAATGGCAATTAAAGCAGTTAGGCGAGAGTTTAATTCCAACAGTAGATGTACCTTTTATTAGATGTTGGGGTGACTCTAACGCTGACAAAGCTGACGCACTTATTTTAGCTGCTGTTGCCCATTGTACTTTAGAAGAAAACACCTATCTTTCGTCACACTTTTTTACTGGTATTCTTGAAATGGAATTTAGGTATATGCAAGCGAAAGAGCTAAGTGATACTAAGTTTTATACCTTATATGAGCAACGTATTAAAAGAGCGGGTCCAGCTAACGAAGCCAATAAAGAAGACGTAACTGAATACCAATGTCAGCACGACATAGTAATGCCAGCTCATCAGGGAATGAAAAACAAAGCGGTATTTTGTACCCGAGCCTATAAAGACTTTCCTGGGTTATTTGATATTTTATACCTAGCTGCTTCTATTGATAAAAACGATCAAGCGCTGTTAAGTCACTTCACCGTTGCTGGTGTGACTCAAAATTCTGCCATGGCATTTTCTAAGAAGTTTATGGAGTCTGTAACATGGAAATAATTATTGAAGAAATCAGCAAGGGTCATAAGCTTTTAGGCAGACATAAGTTTTCTAAAACATCGATAACTATTGGAAGAGGATATCAAAGCGATATCATTATTTCTGATCCACATGTTTGCGCCGAGCATTTAAACTTTGCTTACGATGGTGAGCATTGGCTGGTATCTGATGCAGATACCATTAATGGTAGTTTTATAGAAAATAGTAAATCTGTTATAAAACAGCACATTGTAAAGTCTGGCGATATCATTTCGTTAGGTAAAAGCCAAATTCGGGTTTTCTTCCCTGATCATCCTGTTGAAGCGAGTACTACCTTCAGTCCTTTCGAAAACTTAATTGATATTGCACGCCACCCAATTTCGTTGGTGTTTAATATTGCCTTGTTTGCAGTTATTACTGGATTCTTATTCTATCTAAATCATGGGACCGAAGTTTCATTTACTCAGCTGTTTGTTCCTACTATAAGCATGATGTTGATGTTCGCATTATGGCCTGCAGTGATCTCAATCATATCGCATCTAACAAAACATGATGCCCGGATAACCAGCCAACTAGGCATAAGTTTTGTGTTTTTTAACTTGATGTGGGTGAGTGATGTTATTCAACGTTTTGTGCAATTTAATGTATCTAGCCAATGGCCATTGATGTGGCTAGTGTCTGCAATCCCTATCGCCCTAGCTTTTTGTTTGTTCTGGTTTAACTTGAGTATTGGTTTTCATACTTCAGAACGTCGTCGTTTAATTATTTCTGCTGTGTTAACTGGCTTGTTATTTGGTGGTAATGCACTGATTGAGTTAAGTAAAAAACCTGAATTTAGTACACGCCCGAAATACGATGCAACCTTAATGACACCAATGTTTAGCATAACGCCTAGCACCAGTGTTGATGAGTTCCTTGAAGACAGCGCTGAGTTATTTGAAAATGCGAGAAAAGAAATAGATGAGGAATAATCAGAATAATATAAGTTAAGCTATTCGATTACCTTAAAAAACTAAAACGCCCTCTAAATTTATATTTAGGGGGCGTTTTGTTTATTGCGTTTACTTATTCTGATATCAGAATAAATAACCTGAGCTCGACTTAATATATTCTTATCTAACAGCTACTTTTACTTGCTTCATCGTTAAATTTACTTGCAATAGGCTAGCTATTGACGCGAAATTTGCCTTGAAGAAAGAAAAACTATCAAGCTAGAGTATAAGTTAAATTTTATGAGTAATTATTTCAATGAATTAAAAACATCTTAAACCGAGTTCAGGTTAAATAACCAATTTTAATTATGGGCGAGGAATAAAACCAATCGCTTCATATACAGACTTAAGTACTGTTTGCGCATGAGCTGAAGCTTTCTCTGCACCTTGACGCATAACAGAATCTAAAAAGGCTTGGTCGTTACGGTATTGATGATACTTCTCTTGAATTGGCTCTAACAGGGCTACAACAGCTTCTGCTACATCGCCTTTAAGATGACCATACATTTTGTCGGTATATTCAGGCACTAATGACTCAACAGTTTTACCAGTACAACAAGATAACAATGACAATAAGTTAGACACACCTGGCTTTTCAGCGATATCGAAGTAAATGTTCGCTTGTTCATCCGAATCTGTCATTGCACGTTTGATTTTCTTGGCAATTTTCTTTGGGTCTTCAAGCAAACCAATAAAGTTACTTGGATTATTATCTGACTTCGACATCTTCTTAGTTGGTTCTTGTAAACTCATTACACGCGCACCAAACTCAGGAATGTATGGATCTGGAACAGTGAACACTTCGCCATGAATGTTGTTAAAACGTGTCGCTATATCACGAGCAAGCTCTAAATGTTGTTTCTGATCGTCTCCAACGGGCACTGTATCTGCTTTATATAATAAAATATCGGCAGCCATTAGCACTGGGTAGGTAAATAAACCAGAGTTCATATGGGCTTCAGACTTTTGAGATTTGTCTTTATATTGAGTCATTCGATTCAACTCACCCATTTGGGTGTAACAATTTAGTACCCAACTTAATTGAGCATGCTCTGGTACGTGAGATTGAATAAAAATAGTGCTTTTATCAGGGTCTACGCCACAAGCCAGATACAAAGCTAAGCCATCAAGTGTCGCTTTGCGTAATGCTTCAGGATCAGGACGAACGGTAATGGCATGTTGATCAACAAGCATATAAAAACATTCGTGGCTGTCTTGCATATTAACCCACTGTTTTAAAGCTCCTAAATAATTACCAATAGTTAATTCACCTGACGGTTGGCAGCCACTTAATACAATAGGTTTACTCATGATTTTCCTTTAATAGTTCTTTAATTAGTTTTGAACTTTGTTTATATGTTGGATACAGCTTAAGTTAGCTTTTGCTAACACTAGATAATTCTTTTCTTAGTTCATCAATAGCGACTTTATAATCAGGTTGCGAAAATATAGCACTTCCAGCAACAAACATATCAGCGCCTGCGGCTGCAATTTCTGCAATATTTTTACTGTTAACACCACCATCCACTTCAAGCCTTATGTCTCTTCCGCTTGCTGTGATTTTGGCTTTAACATGTTTAATTTTTTCGATTGTGGTCGGAATAAAGCTTTGCCCACCAAAACCTGGATTTACCGACATTAATAAAATAACGTCTACTTTATCCATAATATAATCTAAACAACTTAACGATGTTGCAGGGTTCAAAACAACGCCCGCTTTACAGCCTTGATCTTTAATTAGCTGTAATGTTCTATCAACATGATCGGTTGCTTCTGGATGAAATGTTATTATGTCTGCTCCAGCTTTCGCAAAAGAAGGAATTAAAGTATCCACCGGCTTGATCATTAAATGAACATCAATAGGAGCCTTGATACCAAAAGCCCTCAATGATTCACAAATCATTGGACCGAAAGTTAAGTTAGGGACAAAATGATTATCCATTACATCAAAATGAATAACATCGGCTCCAGCATCTAAAACAGCTTGAACATCATCGCCCAAACGAGCAAAGTCGGCAGATAAAATAGAGGGTGCAATTAAAAAAGACATAGGTAATCCTTCAAATAAAATCTGCGCTACTTTATAACAAAGCTCAATTTTTTTCCATTATAGAAGGCATTATTATCAACTTATCCCTCTGATAGTTGAATATATTAGCTATGATCACTCAAAGTTTAATAAAAAACGTTCCTCATATTCATTTTATGTCTATGCTTGAGGTTTTTACTCATTTTAAAGCACAGAAAACAATCGATTAATTCAGTTAAATATGTGAAAAATGCATAGTTCACTACCTATTTAGAATTTTTATTCTCTTTAATGGAATATTTATTTACCTTGCACACATATGGTGCACAAGTCAGATTGGATTCGCACCAAAACCGCACAAATATAAAAACAAGAGTTAACAACATGTTAAAAAAATGACATAAGTCAATGATAACAATAATAAATAAATATTTTTAATTTTTGGCAACCAAATTGCTTTATATCAAGGAAACATTTAATAAAATAATAGAGAGAACTAAACATGAAAAAATCAATTATATCTATCGCATTAAGCGCTACTTTAGCGACTTCAGCACTTGTTTCTACTCAAGCTTCAGCAGTTGAAGGTTTATCTGCAAACGTAGCAGCTTCATCAAACTACATTTGGCGTGGTATTAGTCAAACTGGTGATGAAGCAGCAATATCAGGTGGTATTGATTATGCAGCGGATTCTGGATTCTATGTAGGTACTTGGGCTTCAAGCCTAGGAGGTGGTGCTGCTGAAGTTGATCTATATGCTGGTTACGGCTTTGAAGTAGATGGAATAAGCTATGATTTTGGCTATATCTTTTACGGTTACGATAGCTCAATAGCATCTACTGGTGATGCTGATTTCGGTGAGATTTATGCTTCTGTAGGAATTGACGCATTTTCATTTGGTGTATCTGTTTTAGCTCACGCTGAGTGGGATCAAGATTTTGCTGATGACATTTATTACACAGCTGATTATGCGCTTGATGTTGAAGGTCTAGAAGTTGGTTTTCATGCTGGTTATTACGATACTGAATCTTCATATGATGAAGGTAATGTATATGATGGTTACGATTTAGGTGTAACTCTGTCTAAAAACAATTTTACTTTTGGTGTTAACAAGCACGAAAACACAAACACAAGCGTATATCTTTCTTACTCTGTAGATATTGATTTATAATCAAATCTAACTGATTTCCAAAAGGCCTAAATATTCATTTAGGCCTTTTTTTTGGGCTTTTTATCTAAAGTATCAATAAATATACTCTTGAAAATAGCCTTTAAAATACATAAAGAATCTAATCACTACTTTTTATTGTGATGACATTGCCTCCATCAGACCGGTTCATTTTTATATCTTATAAAACCTCTAATGAACTTACCTATTACGTTAAAGATTTAATTCCTCAAGTAAAAACCATTTCAGTTTTGTTTAATATATTATTGATTGAAATAAAACATCTTCATCACTGGTCTTATCTTTACTATATAAATATTGATTTATTTCCTGGATAGAGGTTTTTATGAAAAAAATACTTGGCTTAGTTTTATCAACATCAATGCTTTTGTACTCATCTTTAGCTAGCGCAGATAAAGCTGTTTTAGCTGGTGGTTGTTTTTGGTGTATGGAATCTGACTTCGAAAAATTGCCTGGTGTAACTAAGGTAGTTTCAGGTTTTACAGGTGGTAAAGTAAAGAACCCAACTTATCAAGGTGATCATACTGGTCACTATGAAGCTGTAGAAATAACCTATAATCCAGAAAAATTAAGTTATCAGGATATACTTGATCATTATTGGATTAACATCGATCCTTTTGATGCCCGAGGTCAATTTTGTGATAAAGGTTCTAGCTACTTAAGTGCCATTTTTGTTGCCAATGAAGAAGAAAGAATTCTTGCAGAAAAATCTAAAGCATTAGTTATAAAAGAGTTCCCTGATCAAACTGTTGTGACTCCTATATTAAACAGTAGTACATTTTACCCAATAAAAGGTAAGGAAAGTTATCATCAAGATTTCTATAAAAATAACCCTATACGTTATAACGCTTATCGTTGGAACTGTGGTCGTGACAAACGTTTAAATGAAATTTGGGGTGATAGAGCTAGCCATTAAAGTAAGATGTGTTATCAATAACTCTGCAAAAAGCTTAAATCGGTTTTAAATTTAGGCTTTTTTTTCGCCTATCTTTCCCTTACTCTGGTGTATCAATAAACAACGGATGTACTTATGAGTGATAAAAATGATGAAAACAGCTTTAAAGAAACAGCAAAGAGTGTTGGAGCTGCCTTTATTGGCGTGCAAAGTGAAGCTAATAGAAAGCGAGACTTTTCCAAAGGAAAGTTTAGTCACTTTGTTATAGCTGGGCTTATTGGCGTAGTGCTGTTTATAACGATGTTATTGGTTATTGTATCGGTTGTACTACCTTAAACTTTCAGACTTAAAGCTATTTAGTTTTAGGTAAATGATACAGAGCTAATAATTCTGCGGCTTTTTTACGTCCGCCACCTTTTTGGCTTATAGTTCGTGCAACTTGAATAGATTTAATTTTATTCGCGTGCTCGTAAATTTTTCTTGTCCAAATAGTATCGTGATTACTAATTAAAACACTGGTTTTAACCTTATTAATGATCTCTTCAGCCGCATTGGCTAAATCAGCTTGCTCATCTAAACCAAACCCATTACCAGAATAACTAGTAAAGCTGGCTGTAGCACTTAATGGCACGTATGGTGGGTCACAATATATAACATCGCCATCTTGTGCATTATCTATAACACTTCGATATCCCTGACACACAAAAGTAGCCTTCTCTGACTTTTCAGAAAAGTATTCTAGCTCTTCACGAGGGAAATAAGGCTTTTTGTATTTACCAAAAGGGACATTGTAACCACCTGACTTGTTATAGCGACATAAGCCATTGTAACCGTGTCTATTCATATACAAAAACAAAAGCGAGCGATAATATTTATCTGTGGTGTTGTTGAACTCTTTACGCAGATGATAATACACTTCTGGATCATTATTTTTTTGATCAAATAAGCGCGCTGCATCTTCAATAAACTTGATAGGAGTTTGCTGGACGATTTTATATAAGTTAATTAAATCAGCATTAATATCGTTAAGAACATACTCATCATAATCTGTATTTAAGAAAATTGAACCTGCGCCAATAAACGGCTCAATTAAGCGTTTACCATCGGGTAATAATTTGTTGATGGTGTCAGACAGTGTATATTTTCCACCTGCCCATTTGAGAAACGCTCTATGTTTAATTTTCATCTAACTTTTTTATGGTTAACACTTTTCTAAGAGGCTGGATTGTAACTAATTATTGAGACTGATTATATAGGTTGATTTCATTATTCACTGCTTGAACCGACTTTATCCATGGACCTCGGTCTCGAAGTTCTGGCGATAGTACACTTATTGCCTGTTTAGCTTGCGGAATTGACTTATACACATGTGAAGTAACTATATGCGTTACTTTACCATTGAGCTCTCTTGTATAACCATGGAATGGATTATTTTTATGTGTATTTAAAAATGATTTATACCCTTCTACCTTAGTAAAACTGGCAAGCTGTATAACATAACCTTCTATGTAGCTTTGGTAATAATCAGCATTATTGCTAATATCAAGCTGTTCACTTTCTGGAGAAATAGTTTGCTCGTCTACCACCTTTACTTCTTGTGCTTTTGCAACTTCAATTTTATCAGGCATACCGGCAAGTTCTGAAACAGGCAACGGCTTAGATTCAAAAGAACCTGTATTTTTATTATTTAAGCTTACTTCATTCTCTAACTTTGTTACTACTTTGTCCTTAGTTACAGGTTCATTACTACGAATATCCGCAATAGAAGCAGTTAATTCTTTTTTAATTGTATTTTCCTCTGCAATTAAAAACTTAAATACTTCTGCAGATGTAGCAATAATCGGCACTTCTATTTGTTTATCTTCCTGCAAATTAGTATGTGCAGTTTTATTGGCTTGCACAAAAACCTTTTTATACTCTTCTTTAGGAATAGTACTTTCTTGCTTGACTGAGTTGGTATTACTGAAACCACCAGATATATAAACAAATGCCAGGCCACACAATACTATTAATAACGCAAAAATTATAAGAAGATTTTTAACTAAAGCACCACTTTTCTTATTTTTAAGTATTGATGAATTCCAGCTAATAAGCTGTCCATTTTCAGCTAACAAAATAGAGATTTTATTATCAAATAAATGTTTATTTTCAGAAAGATTTATCGCTGCTTGTATCTTACCTAATAGTAAAACATTAATGGTTTTATTTAACTTCTTAGCAATTTCAGCTAATTGACATAATTCGTGAGATAACTGTAATGAAAGGTATTCTACATTTGAGATAACAATGGTAATTGCTTCGTTCTTAGCTTCAGCTAACTTGACTACATTTACAGAAAGGGGCTGCTCAGGATCGAATAAAGTATTGCCAAATAATTGTTCAATGATTCGACAACGGATTTGGATATCATTTAGTTTTGAGGAAATTGATACAAAGGCAGCATTATGATTTTTTGATAATGACCCGAGAAACTCATTACCAACATTGGTATAAACTTCAGGATCATCATCAATCACTAATACTGCATGTTTAGAGAATCTTAATATGTAGTCTATACGTGCATTAGCACTTATTGTTGTAACACTTTCACGCAAGGTTGGCGTTTTATTTATGTGCTCAATTTTAGACATACTTTTCTCTTAATAAATGTTCGCTAGTACGCGAGCAGTTTTACAGTATCTCTTTTAAAAGGTCCTCTGCAATATCGTCACGGATTTCTGATTTACCAATTGCTGTTGGTATTATAAATCTTAATTTACCTGCTAGGTTTTTCTTATCGCGCTTCATATGACAGATAAATTCTTCAAAGCCCATATTACTTGGTGCATCTAGCGGTAAATCAAATGCTTTAATTAAAGCTTCGATACGACGTAAATCTGACGTTTCAAGCAAATTTAGCTTAACAGCTAATTTAGCAGCAAGTACCATACCAGTAGCAACAGCTTCACCATGTAACCATTTACCGTAACCTTGATCGGCTTCAATAGCATGACCAAAGGTATGACCTAAATTAAGTAAAGCTCTGATCCCGCCTTCTTTTTCATCGGCAGATACAATATCAGCTTTTAACTGACAGCATGTTTCTATCATTTTGCTTAATGTAGCTGGCTCACCTGAATTAATTGCATCTATGTTATTTTCTAACCACACAAAAAAATCGTAATCACCTAAAATACCATATTTAATAACTTCGGCCATACCAGCATTAAATTCACGCTTCGGTAAAGTTGTCAATGAATTGATATCTATAAATACAGCTTTAGGTTGGTAAAAAGCACCAATCATGTTTTTACCTAAAGGATGATTAACCGCTGTTTTACCACCAACAGACGAGTCTACTTGAGAAAGTAGCGTTGTTGGAATTTGGATGAAATCTATACCACGTTGATAACATGCTGCAGCAAAGCCAGTAATATCGCCAATGACGCCACCGCCTAATGCAATTAGAGTTGAATCTCTACCATGCGCACTAGAAAGGAGATGTGACATTATTACATCAAAATTTGAAAGGCTTTTTTCTGATTCTCCATCAGGAAGAATCACTTCATCAACATCAAAATCTTTTAACGTATTTTTTAATGCTGATAAATACAAAGGCTGAACAACAGTATTAGATACAATACACACGCGAGTACCACGGATATGTTTAGAAATAAGATCACTAGTTTCTAGTAATCCTTGATCTATATATATCGGGTAACTGCGTGTATCTAACTCAACGTGAAGAGTTGTCATGACTTAAATACAACTTAGAAATCTAAGCGCTCCATTATTTTATGAGCAACAACTTTGGCACTTTGGTCATCTGTCTGTACGATCACATCAGCTATTTCTTCATATAAAGGGTTACGCTCAATAGCTAGATTTTCTAGTACTGTACGAGGCTCTTCTTCAGTTTGAAGTAATGGACGTTTTCTGTCTCTTTGAGTACGAGCGACTTGTTTATCTATTGTTGTTTCTAAATAAACAACAATACCGCGTGCTGATAGACGGTTTCGTACTTGCGCACTAATAACTGATCCACCACCTGTAGCGAGAACAATACCCTGCTTTTCGGTTAAATCTTCAATTACAGACTCTTCCCTTAAACGGAAACCTTCTTCGCCTTCTAGGTCAAACACCCAAGCAATATCAGCGCCTGTACGACGTTCAATCTCTTGATCTGAATCAAAAAAATCTAGATGCAACCTATCTGCTAACTCTCTACCAATGGTACTTTTACCGGCGCCCATAGGGCCCACAAGGAAAATATTACGTTTCTCTGCCATTAGACTAACTTTAACTCATTAAATAACAATTATGTAAAATAGGGTATATCTGGAAACCCCCAACGAAAACTCAAGGGCGCAATTATCGCAATTCTTCTATGTAAAATGCAAGTAAGTGAGGACAAAAGTCCTCACTTACTGCAAAATAGTTATAAACGCTCTGTTACTATGCGGGGTGTAACAAAGATTAATAGCTCTTTTTTCTCACTAACATTGCTGGTATTTCTAAATAACCAACCAAAATATGGCACATCGCCAAGAACTGGAACTTTTGAAACACTAGTAATCAATGATTGTTCATAAATGCCACCTAAAACAATTGTTTCAGCATTATTTACTAATACTTGTGTACCAATTCTCTGCGTATTTATTGAAGGACCAGAAACAGTTTCTTCACCTCTTGTATCTTGAGATACAATTAAATCAAGAATAATACGATCGTCAGGTGTAATATGAGGGGTTACCGTTAAGCTTAGTACTGCCTTCTTAAATGAAACAGAAGTTGCACCACTTGAAGCCGCTTCTTGGTAAGGTATTTCAACACCTTGCTCAATATAAGCTTCTTTCTGATTTGATGTTGTGATGCGCGGGCTCGCTATTACTTCACCTTTGTTCTCTTGCTCAAGGGCACTTAATTCTAAATCTAAAATAGTACCATTTGCTAATCTAGCAACCTGAAATGCAAGACTTGCTGCACCACTACTTGCTGGTAGATTTACATTTAATCTGTCAGCTAAATCAGGAATTGCACCTGTGCCCACTGGAGTTTGAGTCAACCCATTCGCGTCATCAAGAGCATCTATAGTAGCTGCACTTCCATATTCGCCATCAGTATTGGTAATGCCCCAGCGTATGCCCAACTCTTCATCTACACTATCAACAACCGTAACCATGCGGGCTTCAATAATTACTTGGCGAATAGGTATATCAAGAACCGTAACCATTCTTTTAATGTCTTCAATACTTTTTGCCGTATCACGAATTAGAAGTGTATTCGTTCTTTCATCAACGCTAACACTACCACGTTCTGATAAAATACTGTTATCTTCAGTTTTAACGAGATCAGCTAATTCACTTGCTTTAGCGTAATTCACTTGAACATATTCAGAGTATAACGGAGCTAGTTCTTCAACTTGTTGTAATGCTTGTAAGTCACGAGCTTCACGTGCAGCTAATTCATCACTTGGCGCTACCATTAAGATATTGCCTTCCATACGCTTATCAAGACCTTTAACTTTAAGGATAATATCTAAAGCTTGATCCCAAGGAACACCATCAAGTCGTAAAGTTATGCTACCAGCAACTGTGTCACTGGTAACAAGGTTAAAGCCATTATAATCTGCGATGATTTGTAAAACGGTTCTTACTGGAATATCTTGAAAGTTAAGTGATATCGCTTTACCTGAAAAGTCATCACTTTCACCTAAATAACCAGGTACTTTAATCTTCTCAGCTACAGTTAAAGAAAATAGGTTATTAAGTTGTTGATGCTTAAAAGTGAAATCACCATTTATATCTATGACTAAACGTGCATTACGACCTTCTTTAAAGGTTTCAATATTTGTAACTAGAGTACCAAAATCAGTCACATCTAATTGATATAATAAGTCTTCCGAAATTTCAGTATTATGAAATTCAACATATAACTTACCCAGTTTGTCACTTACATCAACAGCAACCATGCTATCTTCTAGGTTAACTAAAACCTGAGCTTCGTTATTTTGTCCTTTTCTAAAATCTAAAGATAAAACATTGTTAATAAAGTCTTTACCAATATCAGGTAATTGTCCAACAGATGTATTTTTTAGGCCTTTATTCAGTACCAATGAAAACTCATTGTCTATTTGAGACACATCAAATACAGATAATTGATCCATATGAATAGTAGCGACAACCTTACCTGAACGTTTTTGTACGGTTATATTATTAACACCCGCATGTTCAACTATGGTTTCTTGAAGTTGCAGATCAAAACTGTCAGCCTCGAAGGTAAGCGATATATTTGCGGGGCTCATAGAAGTTTTTACTTTCGGCTGGATCTTTAGATCTTCTGAAAGTATAAACGTTAGTTTTATTTCTTCATTTTGCATCGTATTGTATTTAACGCCTGTTAAACTAGAAGACATTGCAAATGTAGAAAATAAACACATCAACCCAGAAATAAGGTACTTAATGTTTAACATTTTATAAGAATTATATTTATTCATTTTATTTAATAGCAACATTACTTCCTTTGCCCCTTTGAATCCGATTCTGACATTGTAATAACCGTTTCTCTTTCAACCCAACAACCTGCACCATCAGGAATTAATTCTGTAACAGCAACCGACTTCTGATTTACTGCAGTAATTTTTCCATTATACAAACCTACGTATCCACCTATTGCAACACGATGCAATGTAGAATCAGATGCTTCAACAAGACCCCACGTAATACCCAGCTCACCTAAAGTACCGCGCATAGTTAGATCACTTATAGCAAACTTTTCAAGCGGTTGTTTTCTTCGACGAGGATCAGGACTTAAACATCCAGAGGTTTGCTGTAGTTTTTCTTGAATGGCTTCTGCTTGAGGTAAATCAAACGGGCTACGCATATTCTGAGCTTCGTAATCATAATGATTAAAAACAGGTACCTCTGGCATTGGCTCGATACGACTTGTCGTATTCGCTTGAACTTCTGCAATATAGGTTCTGATTTCATCAGTATCATCAAAACAACCTGATAATAACAATGGAAATAGCAAAGCTAATCTTTTCATTCTTCAGCCTCCCTATAACGATAAGTCTTCGCTTGCAGCTTTAATACAAGAAAGTCAGTCGCTTTAAAAGGAGCAGGTGGAAACTCTATATCAAAGTCATGTAATGTGACGATTCGAGGTAAGCCTGCTATTTTACTTACAAAATTACCAAACTCGTGGTAGAAACCTTGTACTTCAATATCGATTGGAAGCTCAATATAGATTTCTTTAGTAATTTCTGGCTGCCAATTAAGTTTAGCAAAATCTAATCCACTTGTAGTCCCAACAAAAGTTATATCATCCAATAAACCTGGAGTTTCATGACTCTCTGGTAGGCTTTTAAGTTGCTTAGCGAATAAATTTTCTGCTTCTTTCATTTGTTCTTGAAAAAGTTCTAAATTAGCAGCAACATGATATTTAGCACGATATTCTTCACGTAACGTTAACTCTTGAGATTGTACATTCTTCAATCTATCTATTTTGTCACTTACTAAACCGATATAACCTAAAACGAGTACGACAATACCAATAAAAATGGTAAGTACTATTTTAGGTAAAACAGGCCATTCGCCAATATTATCTAATTCTAGTCCATCAAACTGAGAAAAATCTAATTGCATATTTATCTTCCTCCTTGAGCTGATTTCGTTTGTTCATCTGACATTAAGCCCTTAATTGTGACTCTCATTTTAAAGTCACTCAATAGCTTACTCTCAGCATCTTTCGATGTTATTGATTCAAGTACAGCATCAATAAACAGATCAGATCTTTCTATCTCTCTAATCATATTTGCTAAATGGTTATTTGATTCACTTTTCCCTTGTAATTCAAGGGTGTTATTTACTTTCTTCAAATGAGTCAAATAAATACCATTAGGAATTGTCTTAGCAATTTCATTCAAAACTTGAGTACCAACATTACGGCTTCGTTGTAATTGCTCAACTACGCTCATACGTTGCTCTAATTCTTTTTTCTTTTCATCTAAAGTTTTGATTTCGGCAATGCGAATATCTAATATTTTAATTTCATTCTTTAAATATTCATTGCGTGTGTTCTGACCGTCTATTTTAGCTTGAAAATATTGGCTAATTGCAAAAACAATAGCAAAAGCAACAATTGCCACAAGCGCAAGTATAGAAAAGTACTCTTTTTGTTTAGCTTTTTCGGCTTCTTCGCGCCATGGAAGTAGATTTATATATGCCATGAACTAAAGCTCCTTAACGCTAACCCAGCAGCAACCATAAATTTAGGTGCAATACTTTCTAACTTATCCATATCAATGTTGTCAGATTTTTTCATTTCTTTAAAAGGATTAGCAATAACCGTATGTATTCCTAATTCTTCAGTAAGAAGATTTTCAACGCCTTCTACTGAAGCTGTACCACCAGAAATAACAAGGTAATCAACTTTATCTTTACCACTTGATGTTAAAAACATTTGAATAGCACGACGTATCTGTTGAACTAAAACGGTATGAAAAGGAGCTAATACTTCAAAAGTATAATTTGGTGGTAAATCATTACTAACTTTCGCAAACTCGGCTTCTTCAAAAGTTTTATTATAATAAGATACAATTGAACGGGTATATTGTTCGCCACCAAATATTTGGTCTCGACTATATATATGCTGACCAGCTTCTGTGACTGAAAATAAAGTCATCACGGAACCAATATCTACCATGGCAACAATCTTATTTTCGGCATCGTCAGGCAATTGCGATAAGATTAAATCATAAGGTCGACTGATAGCGTATGATTCAACATCAATAACTTTGGTTTGGAACCCTCCACTTTCAAGTGCTGAAACACGAGCTTCAACAGATTCAGTACGAGCCGCACTTAATAAAACATTAATTTTGCTAGGATCCGATTCATTTACATCTAATGATTCAAAATCCAAACTAACTTCATCGAGTGGGTAAGGTATTAAACTATCAGCTTCAATTTCTATCTGACTCGCTAATTCTTGTTCACTAAGGTTTACATCCATATAGATGATCTTGGTGATTACTGTTTGCCCAGATACCGCAGCAGCAGCGTGGGTAACCGAAGAAGTTATCTTTTTTCTTATCTTAGCAATAACATTACCAACGGCTTCAATATCTTGAATTTCACGATCAATCACTGCACCTCTTGGCATTGTTTCTTCCAACAAAGCCTCAAGTATGTAGCCATCATTCCCTTGATTGAGCAACACAGCTTTAACGCTATGTGAACCAATATCAATCCCAACAATGAGTGATACTTTCTTTTTCCATAGACTGCTTAACATAACATCCTACTAAGTTATTTTTGTTATTCAAAATAATAAACATAAATACATTTATTACACTGTTTTACAGGATATACTAGTAATATTAAACGATTTTATTAATTTTATTGAGTATTTTTTATTGTGTTTACATTTAAAAATCTATTAAAAGTATTTTTTATATTATTTATTCTTGGTTCGATATCTCTTGCAGCACTATATTTTTCAATGCGTTCAGAGTTACCAAGTGTCAATATTCTTAAAGAAATTCAATGGCAAACGCCAATGCAAATATTTAGTGCTGACGGTAAACTTATTTCTCAATTTGGAGAAAAAAAGCGCATACCCGTAACTTTAGATGAAGTTCCTCAGCATTTAATCAATGCACTTCTCGCCACAGAAGATGATCGATTTTATTATCATTTTGGTGTTGATCCGATTGGAATGAGCCGAGCTATTTTAGGTCAATTAACAGGCCAAAATAAGGGTGGAGCTAGTACAATAACCATGCAGGTTGCTCGTAACTTTTTCTTAAGTTCAGAAATTACTTACACCCGGAAAATTCGCGAAATTTTTCTCGCTTTTCATATAGAAAGCTTATTAACCAAAGATGAAATATTGACCCTTTACCTAAATAAAATTCCTCTTGGACATCGTTCATTTGGATTTGCTGCAGCTGCACAAGTTTATTATGGCAAAGAACTCAACGATTTGAGCTTAGCGCAAATCGCTGTTTTAGCAGGCTTACCTAAAGCACCTTCAGCAATTAACCCGATTCGCTCACCAAGTAAAGCCAAAGCAAGACGAAGCGTTGTATTAAGACGTATGCTAGACACAAATTACATTACAAATGAAGAGTACGCAGAGGCAATGCGAGAACCAATTACTGGTGAAAAGCACGGAACAGAAATACAACTTAGTGCACCTTACCTTGCTGAAATGGCTCACCAAGAAGTTTTAGATATTTTTGGCAAAGAAGCTGCGTATTCTGAAGGTTACAAAATATACACAACAGTTCAAAGTCATTTACAAATCGCTGCTCAACAAGCCGTTATAACTAATTTGCATGCTTACGATCAACGCCACGGATACAGAGGTCCATTATTAAGTTTACGTCCTCAGTTAAAAGAAAACTTTCAAGATGAAAACCCAATCATCACTAATACAGAGTTATTGACAGAATCAGAGATAACACAAGCCTTTGAACAAATAACAACTTACCAATCATTACTAGCTGCTGTAGTGATTGAGGTTTTAGATAATTCAATAAAAGTGCGTTTAGAAGATAATAGCATTGTAACTATAGATTGGGACGGACTATCTTGGGCGCGTAAATATATTACTGATAGCAGACAAGGAACAGCTCCAGATTATGCTTACCAAATTCTAACCTATGGCGATGTTATCTTAATCGACAAAAAAGATGACTTATATCGATTAAGTCAACTGCCTTTAGCTAGTTCAGCATTAATATCATTATCACCTGATGATGGAGCGATTGAAGCCATAGTAGGTGGTTATAGTTTTCAGCAAAGCCAATTTAACCGTGTTACTCAAGCCAAGCGTCAAGTAGGTTCGAATATTAAGCCTTTTCTTTATTCTGCAGCACTTGAACATGGCTTTACTTTAGCATCGCTAGTAAATGATGCCCCTATCAATCAATGGGATGAAAGTAGTGGCAGTGTTTGGCGTCCAAAAAACTCACCCGCTAAATACGATGGCCCGATAAGAGTTAGACTCGCATTAGCTCAATCTAAAAACGTTGTTGCCGTTCGTTTATTTCGACAGGTAGGTAAAACAAATGTTATTAACC
Organism: Pseudocolwellia sp. AS88; assembly: GCF_030551755.1. Classification (GTDB taxonomy): domain Bacteria; phylum Pseudomonadota; class Gammaproteobacteria; order Enterobacterales; family Alteromonadaceae; genus Pseudocolwellia. Next base: position 249,765 of record NZ_JAUPEC010000003.1, on the reverse strand, counting down.
ATTTACAATCTTTTGGCTTTAAAAGAGACGAAATACCAAGAAACGAAACTTTAGCGTTAGGTTCTGCCTCTTTTACACCACTAGAAATTGCAACGGGATATGCAGTTTTTGCAAACGGAGGCTTCTTAATTGAACCTTACTTTATAGACAGAATTGAAGACTCTAATGGTAATGTAGTATTTAAAGCAAACCCAAAAATTGCCTGTGATGAAATCTGTATACAACAAAAATTAGCAGAATCACTAGAACCAGTAAATACAGAAAGCAATGCTCAAGATGTTGTCGTTGAATTTATCTCGAATAATGATGAAATCAGTGATGACCCAGAATTAACAGAAACAGAGCTAATTAATAGCGAACTAACTACTAGTGCTCAGGCTTCTGATGATTCGGGTATTGAGTCAAAAACGACCAACAAATCAATCACTACAGATAACAACCTAATAGAATTAAATATAGCTGAAAGAGTTTTAAACCCTCAAAACGCTTTTTTAATCACTAACGCAATGAATTCAGTCATTTGGGGTGCAGACTGGAATAAGAAGCCATACTGGCAAGGTACGGGTTGGCGATCGCGTGCTTTAAAAAGAAAAGACTTATCTGGTAAAACAGGAACAACCAACCAATCGAAAGATGCTTGGTTCTCAGGATTTTCAAGACGCCTAGTGACTTCTACTTGGATAGGGTTTGATGACCCGTCGAAAGATTTAGGGCGGACTTCATATAATAATAATCTACCAAAGAATCAAATCACTGGTTCTGAGGCTGGGGCTAACTCTGCTCAACCTGCGTGGAACCTTTACATGAAAGAAGCTTTGCCTTATTTCCCTTATGAAGCTTTTACGCAACCTAATGATGTGGTATCTGCACGTATAGATAAAGCTACAGGTAAACTAAGTCATAAAACTGACCGTTCAAGTGATTTTGAGTATTTCAAGAAAGGAACGATTCCAACAGAATCTATCCCTAAAAATGATACATATAACTTAAACGAAGGCGATAACTCTAGTATCGATGGAATATTTTAACAAAAATGTAACAACAACTAACAACTTACATAAAAAACTCCAAAACATAACATAAACCTTTCTAAAAATAGATTTCTGAATAACTAAAAACAATGTTATCCAGAAATCTCTCCCAATTCCAAATAAAACAAATAACCATTTATAAACAACAAGATAGAAAAACAAAACCCTAAAAAGATTAATTTTACTTATAATATAGTTGTGAAAGTTATATCAAAAACTTTCACAACGAAAGATTTAAACCTTTCGCTTTACATGAAAGTCAACTAGAATGATTACAAGCTTAATTCTATTTAAAACTTTACCGCTGGAGATACATCAGATGACTACTTTGGGAAATACAATCGATCTAACACAATACGGCATAACGAATGTTACTGAAATTGTTTACAATCCATCTTATGAAATGCTATTTACTGAAGAAACCAAAAGTACGTTAACAGGCTTTGATAAAGGCGTAGAAACAGAGCTAGGTGCGGTAAACGTTAATACAGGTATTTTTACAGGTAGATCTCCAAAAGATAAATATATTGTTAGAGACGATGTATCTCGCGACACGGTATGGTGGTCAGATCAAGGTAAAAATGATAATAAGCCAATGTCACCAGAAACATGGGCTCATTTGAAAGGCTTAGTGACAACTCAACTTACAGGTAAAAGATTATTTGTTGTAGACACATATTGTGGTGCCAATAATGACACTCGTTTAAAGGTTCGTTTTATCACTGAAGTAGCATGGCAAGCTCATTTTGTTAAAAACATGTTCATACGCCCCACGGATGAAGAATTAAAAACTTACGAACCAGACTTTATTGTTATGAACGGTGCTAAAACAGTTAACCCTTCATGGAAAGAACAAGGTTTAAATTCGGAGAACTTCGTTGCCTTTAACCTAACCGAAAGAATTCAGCTAATTGGCGGTACTTGGTATGGTGGAGAGATGAAAAAAGGTATGTTCTCCATGATGAACTACCTATTACCTCTTAAAGGTATCGCTTCAATGCACTGTAGCGCTAACGTTGGTGAAGATGGTGATGTTGCTATATTCTTTGGACTTTCAGGCACAGGTAAAACAACACTCTCAACAGACCCTAAACGTCAACTGATTGGTGATGATGAACATGGTTGGGATGACAACGGTGTTTTCAATTTTGAAGGTGGCTGTTATGCAAAAACAATTAATCTTAGCAGAGAAAACGAACCGGAAATTTATGATGCAATCAGACGCGATGCATTATTAGAAAATGTCACCGTTGACGCAAACGGAAAAATAGATTTTGATGATGGTTCCGTTACTGAAAATACACGTGTTTCATACCCTATTCATCATATTGAAAACATTGTTAAGCCGGTTTCAAGAGCAGGTCACGCTAAAAAAGTTATCTTTTTAACAGCCGATGCCTTCGGAGTTTTACCTCCTGTCGCTAAGCTAACAGCTGACCAAGCACAGTATTATTTCTTATCTGGCTTTACAGCAAAATTAGCTGGAACGGAAAGAGGAATTACTGAACCAACACCAACATTCTCAAGTTGCTTTGGATCTGCTTTTTTAAGTTTACACCCAACGCAATACGCTGAAGTATTAAAAAATCGTATGGAAGCAGTTGGTGCTGAAGCTTACTTAGTGAATACAGGTTGGAATGGCACAGGTAAACGTATTTCAATAAAAGATACACGTGCAATAATCGATGCAATTTTAGATGGCTCTATTGATGATACTGAAACATCTGTTGTGCCTTTATTTAACCTCGAAGTGCCAAACACTTTAAAAGGTGTGAATACACAAATATTAGACCCAAGAAATACTTACGACGCCGCAGGTGAATGGGAAGATAAAGCTCATGCACTGGCAACTCGATTTGTGAATAACTTTGAAAAATTTACTGACACCGAGAATGGTAAGTCGCTTGTGCCTGCGGGGCCACAGCTTTAAAAGTATCTAAATTCTATATTCAACATTAAAAAAGCAGTATAAGTTTTCACTTATACTGCTTTTCTGTATTACACACTCACCCAACAGCCACGAAGCTATTAAACAATATAGACTCCGCTAAGTTTAAGTAAACTTAATTTAGCTTAAAAGGTAAAGTTACAGTAGCTTTGAGACCACCTTCTGTAACATTAGTCAACTTAACACTTCCACCATGAGAATCGACAATACGTTTAATAATAGCTAAACCTAAGCCACTACCTTCACCACCCCGTGCAATATCACCTTGGGTAAAAGGCTGAAATAAACGAGATATTTCATCTTCCGGTATTCCAGGACCTTCATCTACGACCGTAATGATCACTTGATTACTTTTTACTTTCTCACTTAACTCAACCGTTATTTTACCATCGCTATAACGTAATGCATTTTGAATCAGATTAGCCATAACTCTTTTTATTGCGATATAGCGAATAGGCACTAATGAGATTTTATTCTCTTCATAATCAATAACACGGTCTTGGGTCTTTTCGGCTTGTATAACTTCTTTTAACAGCTCATTTAAGTCACTGCTTTCAATAGTATCTTTAGTATCATGGCGAATATAATCAATAAATTGATCGATGATCTTATTCATATCATCAATATCACCCTCAATACCTTCTTTTAGAAACTCATCTTCTACAGATATCATTTCTGAAGCTAAACGAATACGTGTAAGCGGTGTACGTAAATCATGAGAGATACCGGCCATCAATAAGTTTCTATCATCCTCTAACTGTAGAATACCTTTAGACATATGATTAAAGGCCTGAGTCACCGAAACAACTTCAGTCGTACCATGTTCTTCTAGTGGCTCAGGGAAGTTACCTCTTCCCACCTCTTCTGCGGCATTCTGTAATGCAGTTAATGGCCTATTCAGTTGTCGTACAAACAGCCAACCACCAGCTACACTAACCACACCTAAAATGGCTAAAATAACAAGTAATGGATAAAGATTTTCTTCTTCTAGCCCAGTTAACGGTATTTTGACCCACCAATTAGGAGATTGAGGCGGCCTTATCCAGAATAAATATTCATCACCTTGTGAAATGCGAACTTCTGCAGGTCCGCCAAGCAAGAATGACATTTCTTCAGAACGAAATGGATAATGAATGGCGTGCTGTAAACCTAGTTGCATAGCAACATTCTCACGATATACACCAATTCCAGTTTCTTTATGAAATGCCTCAGCCATTGCAGGCCTAAGAACAGGATCATCAATATCAATAAATACAGCTTTTACTTGTTTTGCGAGTAGTTGGTTAACTTGTTGGGCGTTGGGTTGAAGGATATAGATAGCAATCGAAATGTAAGAAACAACTTGGTTAACTAAGAGTAAAACACCAATTAATAATACCGTTTGCCCAAATGCGCTTTGTGGTAATACTTTCATAATAACTTTTTACCTAAATACCTAAGCTTTTGATGTGCCATATAATAACAATTTGAACTTGGGAGTGGATGTTAACTTTCGAATAAAGAATTCTGAGTAAACACTTCATTATTAAAAATGAAGTGTTCTTTCTCAATGAGTTCTAGCAGATATTCTGCCTTATAAAAATGATGTTAAGCTGTTAAAAAACTTAAGCAGTTTCTTTACCTTCAGGAACAAATACGTAACCTAAGCCCCATACCGTTTGAATATAACGAGGTTTTGCAGGATCTTCTTCAAGCATACGTCTTAATCGAGAAACTTGAACATCGATACTTCTTTCAAGTGCAGAATAATCTCTGCCTCGAGCTAAATTCATTAGTTTATCTCGAGAAAGAGGTTCTCTAGGATGACTAATTAATGCTTTTAAAACAGCAAACTCACCACTCGTTAATGGCATGCTTACATCACCTTTCAACATTTCTCGTGTTGCTAGGTTTAGTTGGTATTCGCCGAATGAAATTATGTTCTCTTCTAAACTTGGAGCACCTGGCGCTTCAAGAACCTTACGTCTTAACACAGCTTTAATACGTGCTAACAATTCTCTTGGATTAAATGGTTTAGGCATATAATCATCGGCGCCTAATTCTAAACCAATAATTCGATCTACTTCATCACCCTTAGCTGTCAGCATAACAATTGGAATATCGTTAGAGTTTTGACGTAAACGACGACAAATAGATAAACCATCTTCACCTGGAAGCATCAGATCTAATACTAATAAATGGAAATTTTCACGTTCTAATAAACGATCCATTTGTTCTGAGTTAGCAGCACTTCTTACAACATAACCTTGCTCAACAAGATAACGCTCAAGTAATGCGCGTAAACGCATATCATCATCAACCACTAAAATTTTTGGAGTTTCTTGACCCATAGGAATGTTCTCTGTTTCGGTTATGTTCTTAATATAAGTGAAAAAGCGCTAAAACTGAAAAGCTCCTTTGTGACAATGGCTAGGCATTTGTTACAAATTATGAATAGCTGAACAATTCTAACGCAATAAATGCCTGTATTTAGGTTAAATAGGTTTACTCACCCACATTCAAATTATACTTTTCAATAAGTGAATATAAGGTAGGCCTTGTTACACCTAGTAACTCAGCTGTTTTTGACATATTAGCATCTGAAAGTGAATAAGCTTTCTTGATTGCAATCGACTCAGCTTGTTCACGCACAGTACGCAAATTCAGGGACAGCTCGAAAGATGTATTTTCATGATCAAAGAAACCTAAGTCCATCGCTGTAACTTGTGTACCTGTACACATAATTACTGAGCTTTTAACTTTATTCTGTAACTCACGAATATTACCGGGCCATCTGTGTGCTTTAATAGCAGCAAAACCATCATCTGAAAAGCTCTTTACATTACTTTTATATTCAAGAGCATAACGTTGTAAGAAGTATTGCGCTAAAATGATAACATCTTCATCTCTGTCTCTAAGTGGTGGGATATTCAAAGTAATTTCACTCACACGGTAAAATAGATCTTCTCTGAATGTTTTCTCTTTTACCATTTCTTCAAGATTTTGATTTGTTGCACAAACCACTCTTACGTCAACAGAAATTTCTTGTCTGCCACCTAATCGCTCTATTTGTTTTTCTTGTAAAAAACGTAATAATTTAGCTTGAAGATTAAAAGGCATATCGCCTATTTCATCTAAAAATAAAGTACCGCCTTCAGCACACTCTATTTTACCTTTAGTGGTTTTATGAGCTCCTGTAAAAGCCCCTTTTTCAAAACCAAATAACTCACTTTCTAATAAAGTTTCAGGAATAGAAGCACAGTTGATAGCAATGAATGGTTTGTCTTTTCTATCACTTGCTAAATGAACAGCATTAGCTGTCACTTCTTTACCTGTACCACTTTCACCTAATAGTAATGCTGTGATCTGAGTAGGAGCAATACGTTTAACCATAGTACGCAGTCTGTCTATGGTTGCACTATTACCTATGATGCCAATATCGCTACCAGCAACTGAACGCATTAATCTGTTTTCTTCTTCAATTGCAGCAACGCTGAAAGCGCGAGAAACGATCACATTAATAACTTCAGACTCTACAGGCTTCTGGTAAAAGTCGTATGCACCGGCAGCAATCGCTTTTAAAGCATTGGTTCTATCATCATTACCCGTGATAACAATCACTTTAGTGTGTGGCGCTATAGTAAGAATTTCTTGTAGTGCAGCTAAACCTTCTGAAGCATTTGCTTCATCTGGTGGTAAACCTAAATCTAATGTCACTACTTTTGGTTCAAAACGTCTAACCGCTGCAATAGCACTTTCTCTATCGCCAGCTAAAACTACATCGTAATCAGATAAGCTCCATTTAAGCTGCTTTTGAATACCTTTATCGTCATCAATGATTAATAATTTTTCCATTTAGAAAGAATCCTTCTCTTTTAATCTTTCATTTATATTAATGGTGAAGTTGCTGGAATGGTAACAGTAAACTTACTACCGACTCCTTCCTCACTTTCTACTTTAATAACTCCTGAAATGCTTTCAATGAACTGTTTGGCTTCATAAACACCAATACCCATCCCAGCATTACCTTTTGTTGTATCAAAAGGTTTAAACAATCTTTTTTCAATAAATGTTTTTGACATACCACTACCATTATCTTCAATGATAATAACCGCCTCATTTGACATATTATTTAATGATACTTTTACCCAGCCATCAGGTTGTGTTGCTTCTTGAGCGTTTTGAATAAGATGATTTAATACAGAAAACAACACCTCTTTATCTGCAATAACGGTAGCTTCTGCATCTACACTAAAGGTAACTAAAGGTTTTTTAACATTTCTCTGTTCTACTACTTTTTCTAATACACCACTAATAGTAAACGTATTACTCTTAGATTGTGCGACTTGCTTATTACGTAATTGGGAAAGCACCTTGTCTAAACGTTCAGTAGCAGACTCAACTGTTTCAAACACATCATCAATAAACTCAGGGTTATTTCTATGCTTTTGTGCATTTGTTGTTATAAGTCCTAGTTGCGCTTGTATATTTTTCAAGTCATGAACGAGGAAAGCCGACATGCGATTAAAAGCATCAAATTGTCTTGATTCCGCAAGCTTATCGTTCGCTTCGTATAACGATAAAACATTACCTAACTGTTGCGATATTGCAAAAAGTAAATCGCGATCTTCCCAATTTAACTTATCTAATTTTTTCTCTGTGGCTAAAATAAATAAGCCATAAAAATCTTTTCCAATAAAAATTGGCACTACAACCGATATATTTTTCTCTTGCCACTGTAATAAATTAAGGGACAAATCCGGATAAATACTAGGCCCTTTTGAGTATTCTTTGAAATCAACAATCCAACCTTGGCGCTTACAAAAATGACAAAGGTGAATTAATTGCGGCAGAAACATTTCCTCAAACTCTAAACCAGATGAATATTTAGTTTCAAATTGCGTATTAGATACTTGCTTAACAATAGCACCATATTGCGCATCTGTTTTGTCCATCATGATATGAGTTGCCATTTGATAGTTATTTTCAGCATTACTCGTTTCAATTTTACCTATGAGGTTAAGCCATTCATCTCTGTATTCATATTTATTTGCAAAGAAGTTCTTAGCAATAAATACCTTCACATTTCTTCGTAAAGTTTCTGTCGCTAATAAAACAATAAGAACAACGCCACCTAAAACAAGAAAGCCAATACTAAATACAGATCCCCATTTGCCACCTAGGTAACTTAATACATAACCAACAATAGCCATAACAACTAAATATAGTCCTGCAATCATAAGCATAGAACTATAAAAAACAACATTTCTTGAAACGAAAATTCTTACGGAGCCATTTTTTATTCTACGTGTACTGATCAATAAAAGTGGTACAACAACAATAGCGATAAAGCCTCGGCTAAACCAAAAATCGAAGTCTAAGCTTTGCACCATCATCGCTTGTGCATACAAAACGAAGTCAAATAAAGAGATACTCGCAATAGCAATAACAAGTGGCCAGATCGCCCATCTAACTTGAGAATCTGCACTGCGATAGAGTTGTTCAAGTAGAACTAATGTCCATAAATTTAAAACTATAAATAATAAAAACAAATACTCATAAGAAAAATTAAGACTATAGGTAAGTCCCCAACAACTCAGCATTAAACCAAGCCATATTAGGCAATATTTTTTTATATAAACATTAGAAAGTAAACGCCGAAAGGTTGGCTCTTCTGTATTACATATAAGGATTAAAATAGACCAACAAGCTATTTTGAAGCCATCGGCAACCATAACAAGCTGTAAACTAAAACCCCATTTGATTTGAAGCGCCGCTACTAGGTTGGCCGCCAATGTAGATAATGCACAAATAATTATACATCGAGCCAATAAGGTATTATTTCGTGCTGCAAGGATAAGTAATGTAAAAATAACATATGAAAAGCTTGCAAATGCAAAGCCTAAAAAACCAATTGAATTCATTACTATTCATCCTATGTGCTTCTGAATAAAGAGATTAATCACGTTAGCACTCTTTAAAAACTAATAGCATGTTAACGTTAAAGTACGACTTTTTCTATGTATATGTATCGAATACAAAAGGATTTGTTTTAGAGTGATAATTAAAGCAAGAATTGGCGCTCTCGGCAGGAATCGATTAATACCCACAAGCCTTTATATACATTAAAAAACATCAAATAGACCACGCGCAGTACTACACAGGGTACTACTTAATAGGAAGTTCACTGTTTGATAGATAGTTACCAAATGTATTTTTCAATTGCTGAGCGGCTAAAGCCCAATATGTTTTTTCTAACTCAATTATTTTATTGCGTCTTTGTTCAAATGTTTTCCAACGCATCCACTTAGGTTTAGGCCAATATATGACGCGTTCAAACATATTATTAACATCAGGCCAATCATATCCCCATAAATCTTTTCTTAGCTTTCTGATTCGCCTCATAAGTCTTTCTTGTGGTCGTTCGCTTTGCGTAGCGTAATGTAAGCCAATACATTTACGGCAACCATAAGCATATTTAATTGCGTAAAGGTGTTGGCGCTGTCCTTGGCAATAAGGACAAGTTATATAAAGTTTATTGCTCGCACTTCGATTATCAAGTTTTAACGCAATATGATGGGGTTTATGATTTATAGTAAATGTTAAATAGCGAATGCCATTTTTGTTTTCTGATAACTTTAGCTTGGAGTGTTCATTATCTAAGTATTCAGAATCAAGAGAATAATTCCCTAGCGGATTTGTGAGTAGAGGCTTAAATATACGAGCATTAATCCGATGATATTCACCTGTATAAGCTCTAGTTTGTTTTCTCCCAAAATGTTGACCTTTAGGCATCAGATATACTCCAAAAACTCTGATTAAGTTATCAGATCTTCACCTGTTTCCCTGCGAGCTGTCATAATACCAACTTGTTTAATTGGAGCGCAAACAAATGGCATAAGCTTAGTTAAGAAGTTTAATCGTTGAACGGGATCTTTAATTTCAGCTAGAGTACTTGGTAAGTTTGCTAACTCACTTTGAATAGCATCATTAATTAAGTGTCTGATATCACCACTCATGTATTTACTGCTGATTGGTTTTTCCATAATACAAACCTAATTCGTAAAGATAAGTTTACATTATAGCATTTTATCTAGTACGAAAAACAGGTTTTAACTCAAGAGCTTTATAAGTAGAAATAGATTCCAATCATGATACTGTGTTTACCTTGCCAACAAGTCACACATCAATTTATACATTTCATAACCATTGTATATGAATCAGAATAGCTCCTCTTAAAAGTAACCTCATATTTATCATGCTCTAAGGCCTTCACACTTGATATATATCCGTTACCTACTTGAGCCTTATGGCTTTTAAGCAATTTTATCAACTCTCTATAACAATTAATCAATGCTTCAGAATTAAATTGATCGACTTTACATGTTGATCTAAATAATAAGATGTCTAATGCCGTTTCACCAAAATTGTGAATTTCATCTTTTGAAAACTCGTTTGGTTCAGCGCCTCTTAAGAGCATGAGTTCCGCACATCTATATATATCATTTGTGTCCATTTTAAAGTTAATTGATTTAATAAAATTATAGAAACATTGTGATGGAATACTCCCATGCTCCAACAGTGTTACCGCTAGATCAGGCCTAAAGCTTTTTATCGCTGCTTGTAATGGTGTACCGTAATAAAAGACTCCAGTTTGTTCTTTTTGTTGTTTGTTATAATTTTCCATCCTATTTAAGTTAGCTCCACATGAAATCATTTTTTCAACGATTTGATTACTATACCCTCCAGAATCAAACATCCCTGTGACACTATAAAATAATAGAGTCGTTGGCCTTTCATTTTTAATTTCATATTTTTTGTTCATATCAAGGTGAGCAATTACAGATAGAATACTTTTATCACCTCTTCTTATTTGTGAGATAAGTTCTTCATTTGTATATGTAAACTTTTTTAAATAGCCAATCAACTTTATATCCTTATTTTTATTTTGTGTATTTTATTATAAATAACTACTTATGCCTTTTAAAAAGCCCTAACGAAATTAACCTGAGAATAACTTCTCCCTTTTCTCATAAGATTTAGTCTGTAAGAGAAATTTAAGCTTTATATTTATGATTATTGTATTATTTAAAATAAATTTTCAACCTGACATATCCAATAAATGCGACACAAACATCCTTTATCAATAGTTAGATTAGCTCGAAGTTTTGAAGCTTTATTCGAGATTCTTTTTAAAATCTTAGGCGTAGCTATCACTTATATTTTATTGAATGGGATACTTATAATATTATTTAGAGATGACGGCCTAAACCGACTAATCAATAGCTATGGCCTATTACTTATCGACAAAGCCTATCAAAGTGAAGACTTATTTAATCTATTAATTTTTCCTGTTTTATATATTCTTAAAGACTCGTATAGAATAGCCGAACCTTTCTGCATTCAAGCATATATAACAGATACAGATGTCACCGTTGAAAGTGGTATTCTAACTAGAAAAGTTGATAAATTAAAAATAGAAAATCTAGAAAACATTGAACTCGTAACAACTCCAATGGGGAGGTGGAATTTAAATCTATGGAAAAAATATGGCACATTAAACCTATATGCTTATGGCGGTCTTGTTGTTATTCCATACTTAGAAAACCCAGGAAGAGAACAATTAAAGATTGAAACTAATCAGGCTAAAATTAAAACTAAAACAGTCATACACTACGATGTTTAATCAGACTTGTTCTATAATTCTTCGTTTGTGCTGGTTTATATCCTTTTCCCCTAGCTTTAGCCAAATAAGATATACGCCAAATAGCCGCCTGTATCGTTTTAAAATCACCTCTTTTTATATTGTAATAGCAGTTCTTAGGAAAGAATTCTGATCCGTCTAATTGCCGCCATATTTCTTTCACTTTTTCATTAATCGTTATAGGGTATTTAACTTTATGCCCGTCAATCATAAGAGCATAGTGATAATGCTGCTGCTTAGAGGTTTCCAGCTCCCTACACCAAACAAAACCAATACGTTTTAAATCATATTTACTTTTAAGCCATTTGTGTAATCTACGATTTAAGACCGTCATAATTCCGTTATTTTCGGTATATTCATAAACTCTTAAATCAAAGCGAATTATATGAATTTTACTATGATGACTTAATATTGCGTCAACTTGGTTAATCATTGCTTTAATTCCATGACTAATTAACCCACTACCAGAAGAATTAACCCACCATGTTTTATCGTTTACAGTTATTGCTTTGTCTTTAATTATGTACGCCATTAGATAATATAAATAACAGAGATACACTAAAGGATATTATTAAATACCTAGTTCAAAGTTAGTTATCACTTACCTATCCCAGCCTATTACTTGTATAGCCTTACCATCAAACTTTTAAAATCTAGAGGGTAAAGAACCTATAAATAAAAGTTAATAACAATCAACACATATATAAAAAGACTTAGCAGGTATGTGAACACTAACTATTGAAAAGTTGTTTTCTCAGTTATACTCTAGTTGTTGGCTAGCGGTTTGGCCGTCAAACTTCACCGTCTAGCCAGTTAAAATCAATGCCTACTTTGTTAATACTCTGTAGGCGTTTTACTTTCTATGCTAGGTTCATTAGCAGCATCACCAAGTGATAGTAAATACTCTATTTGTGCCTTATTTAATTCAGCTATAGCCTTTGGTATCCTCCTTTCTTCTTGCTTAGCTTTTTTAAGTGAAAACTCTGCCCTTTCTTTACGCCTCAAACGTCTAGCTTCAAGATCAAGTTCTCTACTACCAACTAAGTGACGTTCGTTAAAAATAAGACAACTATCACCATCTAAATCTTTATAGCGGTCAATAAGCCAATGGCCATATTTATCACCCTCTATATCTTCAAGAGGCGCACCATGAAAGCTTTCATTAATAAGCCTAAGTTCTTTTCGTTTTACACCGCAAATCAACTTATCAAATACAGGCCTTGATTTGCTTCCTAATAAAGGAATATTTTTTGAATCAACAGTTTGTTGAATATTAGTTAGTAATGTTTTCATGATCCCCTCCTAAACTGAATTGTTACGTTGATTAGTTAACTCTTGTACAAGCTCTTTTATCTGTTGAGGGGAGTAACATTTAATCATTGCGTTCACAATTGCGTAAACTTCAGTTGATACGAACCCAACCGATCTTTGACCAAGTGGGATAGGGGTTATGAAATGATGTGAGTCTATACGGTTGTACAATGTGCTTTTAGACCATCCTGTGATTTTTAGTACTTCTGGTCTGCGTAATATTCTTGGTTGGTTTTGAAATTGATATGTATTCATATAAAAACTCTCTATGTTGTTTGAGTTTTTAAAGAATATAGATAAACCTAATAGGAATGGTGGCCAGCCAAGATGTTGTTTGGCTTACTTTGGCTAGCCATAGATTTTACTTAGAATCTAGTTTGGTTGTAAGTTGATCAAAAGCCACTTTAATATCTCTATTTAAATTACTAGTCATGACTTTATTTTCTTCATTCTCATCTAAACCTAGAGATTCTACTGAACTTTCAACTGCTTTTTTTATTTGTGAAAAATTAGGTTTGTCGCCTATTTTAAAAGTATTACTTTTTTGGCTTAATAGCCATGCCATAATACCTAATGAGTCAATTAAACTAGAATTCGGAGTTCTAATTTTTTGAGTTTCTTTACCGACCATTGAGAGCTTTTCGATGTTAGTGGTACTCTGTTGGTAATTATTCTTATTATGTGTTGCTGCTTCATCCATACACTCAGATATATTACTTTGTACATTTTTGGCTAAATCTTCATGGCTATTTTCCCAAAGCCAGATAGCTAAACTTGATTTGGTGATTTTAGTGTTCTCAAGATCTATATCTTTGCTACTGTCATTATTAAGAAAACTTAGCTTATATATTTCTATATCAGTAAATTGGTTCGGTGGAGTTTGTGTCATACCTATTTCTGCATACTCGACAACTGTTTGATTATACACTTGGCATTCAAAAGCAATTTCGATTTCATCACATAAAGCTTCTTTTAATTTTATTGCTACTGATACCATATCGTTTTCTAAGTTTGGATCCGTATCAATTTCATACCAAAAGTCTATAGCGGCATCTGCCGCCTGTTGATCTAAAGCTTCATATTGTTCATTACTCATTTTAATAGCAGTAGTTAAATCATTATAATTATCCAGACCTGTCGCTAATAAGGCACAATGTTCGGCTGTAAACCCTTTATTAAATTTATTAATATGTATTGGTTTAGAAGATTTTTTTATTGTTTGTGAGAACTTATTTGCTTTCTCAACTTCACCAATATTAGTAAACCATAACGCCAAACTTTCTTTAGTCAGTTTGGTTCTCTCTAAAAGAATACTTTCTTGAGTTTCATCATTGTAAAACTCAGCGTAGATTACTAACTCTGTTTTATTCTTTTCTCCTCTTAATGCCTGATAAGCTAAAATGGTTTCATCTTCTAAAGCTTTTAAAATCTCTTCAGCTTCAGTAACTGCTTCATTGTGCTCTTCCATTAGCTTTTTGGTTTTTGGTGGAACAAATTGTTCTGATTTTGTTTCTGGTAAGAATTGCGGGTATTGTAATTGTGGTATTTGTTTATGTTTTTCTAAGCCTACGGCTAATAACGCAGCCTCTAAAGGCGTAAATCCTTTTATATATTTACTCATGTGTAACCTCTTTCACGACCTCAATAAATTAATTAGGAAAGTACTGAGGTGAGTACATTTCACTTAAAGTGATCAGCTTCAAGCTATCCTAATAAATCTAACCTATCCTAATAAATTTAACTTACAACTTGTAAGCCTTTATTAAATTTATTTGATTTTCCTATGTGAGCCTGTTCAATATACTCAGACCACCAATACATTAATTTACGTCTTCGTTCTAAATACTCAGCGCGGTTATATGCTCGCCTTACTTCGTTTTTATCAACATGTGCTAATGCTGATTCGATTACATCAGCATCAAAACCTTGTTCATTTAGTGTAGTACTCGCCAGCGAACGTAAACCATGAGCAACCAATTTATTTTTATAGCCAAGCTTTCTGAGTGCTTTATTAGCGGCTTCTTTATTTATTTGACGTGATAGTTGATCAGCAGGGAATATATATTCAGAATCACCGCTTAGAGGCTTTATATCGCTTAAAATGGCTAATGCTTGTGTTGTTAGCGGTACAGTATGCTGGCGATTCATTTTCATGCGCTCAGCAGGAATAATCCACAAGCTATTTTTAAAATCAATTTCTTCCCATTTAGCGCCAGCCGCTTCACTTGAACGAACCATGGTATGTAGTTGCCAGTAAATCAAATGACGCGTTATGAGCTTCATGTTTGAATTGTTTAATCGAGTTAATAGCTCAGGCAGTTCATTAGGTTGAATAGTGGGTAAATTGGTTACTGTGGGCGTTTCAAAAGCTTTTTTAATTCCTGCTAATGGGTTTGTTTCAGCTAAGCCAGTATTTAAAGCAAAGGTCATAATAGCGTTTAAGCGTTGGCATAACTTACTTACTAGCTCTAAGCTCCCTTTATCAGCAACCACTTGAATTATATCTATGGTTTCTTTAGCTCTAATAGAGGTTATAGCTCGCTTACCAAGCTTAGGGAATATGTAAGTATTTAGTGAATTCCAGCAATTATCAGCCGTTTTAGCTTTTACTTTGGTTTTGTATATTTTGAGCCAGCTAGCAGCAACACTTTCTAAAGTATTGTTTAATTGATTAGTTATGGCTAAAGCTTGTTCTTCTCGATATGACTTAGGATCAATATTTTCAGCAAGTAAATCTTTTGCTTCTTGGCGTTTTTTTCTTGCGTCAGCTAAAGATATATCAGGATATGAGCCAAAACTAAGGCTAGTTCTCTTTTTTGTGAATGGTTTTAAATAATCTAATAACCATGTTTTTGTGCCATTTGGTCTAATTCTAAGCTGTAAGCCGCCACCATCGGACAACTTATAAGCTGTGCCTTTTGGCTTTGCTTGTTTAACTTCTGTGTTTGTTAAGGGGGTTACTTTAGCCATATATGTAGTACCAATAAAACAATTACGTTCCAGTACTACATACGGTACTACTTAATGTTTAAATTGTCATTGATTATTATTAATCGTTAATGGCACAAAAACGGCAGACAGTTACTATTAAATATGGGGTTATTGGTTTTTACTGGTTTTAATTAAACAAAGAAATGGCGCTCTCGGCAGGAATCGAACCTGCGACTTAGACTCCGGAGGTCCACGTGATATCCACTTCACCACGAAAGCACATTAAGAGGCTGCGATTCTAGTCAAAAGCGTATCTCATTTCTAGTCTACAACCAAAATAAAAACTTGAATCTGGTTAAACCGACTTAGTAACTTATCCCTCTCTCTTTTTGCTAAGTAAACAGTGTGCTTAATTTCTTGAACTACTTTTATTCTGTAACATTACGATTTAGCTTACATATTCAGATATTTGTAGTGATTAAGTAGTTAGCGCGACTAAAATAACACTAGAGGTTGCCTATCAATACAAGTTTACGTACATTGTATTATTTGCTTAATATCGTTTAAAAATTCATGCACAGTAACGCTCTTCCTCAGAACCATTTATGTAATACCGTTTTATTAGGTAATCTAGTTGATAAGCCTATTATTAGATACCAAGCTAATCCTGTATTAGCCATTGCTGAATTTACCCTAGCAACACATAGTAAGTGGTTTGATAAAAGTAGTAATCAATATAAAGAATGGACCCGATATCATGTAGTAAAAGTGATAGGTGAAGTTGTTGAACGCTCGCTTATTCATGCACAAAAAGGCGATATCATTTTATTACGTGGTTATTTACTTAACAGTAAAAAAACCGGCCGTGAAATAATACATGCAACATATGCACAAACTTATCCTAAAGGTTATGCGAAATCTTTAAACCAAATTCATTGTAGCGGGCAAATAGATTCACCTATCAAATTCGTTACTACCGAACACAATAAAGAACTGGCAGAGTTAACCCTTTCAATAAATTTTCTTGTACACTCATCGGTAACGCAAGAGCTAAAAAATATTGAAATAAAGCGCCCAATCCATATATGGGGGAAGCAAGCCAGCTATATTAACGATCAAGCAAAAATGGGTGATCAATTAGTGATTGAAGGTAAACTAAGTTATTTAAATAACTCAAATAAATCGCAATTAATTGATTGTCAGCAAGTGATATTGTTAAAATAAGTTAATAATGGAATATACTATTATTTGAATCACGATTCACACAAAGCAGAATATGGATCAAATGAATAACAATAACAGCTCAATTACATTAAAAATCATTAAATATCTATTTTTATCATTTATTATGCTAGGAACTAAACCTCTGTTAGCTAATGATTTATATAGTGTTGAGCCTTATATTGATTTTACGATTCAAGACACTAAAGAAACGGTATGGCTAGCGCCTATTGCGAATACTACAAAAAACGACGAACTTTTCTTTGTTAACACCCATGGTGAAATATATCGTTCCAAAGGGCAGAAGATTGAAACACTTCCAGTTATTGACTTATCAGAACACTTAAAGCCAGAAGAAAATATATTATTCACCGCATTCACACTTCACCCTAGCTTTCATTTACCCGATCAAGAAGGCTCTCATGTTATTTATACTGCGCACATTGAATCATTTGATCCTTCTATCAAGAAGAACCGATTAGATAACACGGAAATAGAGAAAAAACACAGCTATGATGCAGTAGTAATCGAATGGCAACTAAGTAATGTCAATAACAATAAAGTTAATGCTATTCATCAACGAGAAGTTCTCCGCATTGCCACTACCTCTGCGGATGTTAATATCAACCAATTATCTTTTAATCCTTACTTAAAATCATGGAGCGACGATTTTGGTTTTCTTTATATAGCATTTAAAGATGATGAGACACTCAAGAAAACAAGTTTATACTCTGGTAGTATTTTACGTATAAACCCAAATAAATTTGGTCTAAAAAATTATACTATCCCACGTAATAACCCTTTTATAAAAGATCCTAATGTAGAAGACGAAATCGTAGTATTAGGCGCTCAAAACATACAACACTTTACTTGGTCTAAAAAAACCAGAAATCAGCTAGTATTAACTCACAATTTTAATGAAGAACAAACAATATCAATTACACCAGTAGGAAGTAACTACTTACTAACTGAACCTTATAACATTATTTATAAGCGTAAAGATGAAGACAGCTTATTATCAACTGTGTATTACAGAAGTAGAGAGTTAAGTGCTCTATGGAACAAAATACTTTTCATTGAGAAAGTGAATAATCAATGGCAATTAAGTGCTACAAACATTGTTAATCAAACTGAAACTGAATTAACACCAACATCTGTACTCAATTTAGATCCAAAACAAATCAATAGTGCTAATCAGCTTTCATTATATATACCTCGTGAAAATGAATTGCTTCTTTGGGACCGCTCACAAGCTATTATTTATAAAGTTTTGCCTCAACTATTAACAAACAAAGAGTCTGCGCTTGAAGATGAATTAGAAGAAGAAAGCAGTTCTAACACATTACTCTACATAATTTTTATGTTGGTACTCGTTGTCATTATGTTTGTATTTATAAAGAAACAATATGGACAAAATATCATTAGAAATAAATCATTTTTAAGGGCTAACTTCGCCCGCTTTGAATTTGATATAAAAACGCATGAAGTTAGTTTATTCAAACGCCATGAGACCGAAGTAAACACTAATTTATCCACTTCGGATATCGTTTCTAGTGAAATATGGCTAAATGACACCTTATTGAATGTTATCAGTCATGAAAGTGGCAGTGGTTTTGATCTAACAAAAGAAAATGCCCTTAAGCTTAGTTTTGAACAAGAACATCGCGATAAAATGGTTGATGATAAAGTTAGACAAATATCAGTAAAACTTATCACAAGCAGATCAAATCAATATCACATTTGTGCTTACCTCAGAGAAGGCAATCAAAGGTTAACGAAAGAAAAGTATCATGACGTTATTGATAAAATTGTTGATTGGAGCTGGTATTTTTCATCTTATGTTAACGCCAGTGAAACTCCACAAAGACCAGTAAAAGCGCCAGAAATAAAACACGAAGCGCCTAAAGCTGTAACTCCTTCAAAAACGCAGCAAGTAGTAGAGAAAAAAGCAGAAGTAAAAACTAAACCAGACCCCCTTGCATCAGAAAAAAATGAAGAAGTTACTCTAAGCTCAGCGACTAAACCCAAGGCCAAAGTAGATACCAAGTTGATTGAAGCTTTAAACAAACTTGTTTCACTCAAAGAGCAAGGTTATTTAACAGAAGAAGAATTTGCTTTAGCCAAAGCTAATTTATTAGAGAGCTTATCAACATCCACTTCAGATTAAGCAAAACGTTAAATGCTTTGGCTTAAAAAATTACTCTTTAATAAAAGCACATTATGGCTGATAGCAATCAGTGCATTTGTTGTACTTTATGGTTTGATCTCAATTACTGTTTTTACTCAGGATTCATTTCAAGAGTACTTATTATCAATTTCCCCCAACAGTCTCCAATCTATAATAACATTGCTTAGTATCTTGTTAGGGCTATCCTGCATAGGCATGCCAAGACAAGTTGTCGCTTTTACTTGCGGATATTTCTTTGGCATCGCTTTAGGTTTAGTTTATGCAACCCTAACCGTTACTATTGCCGCTGCTATTACCTACCAAATAGCGTCTTTATTTCAACAAAGCTATATCGCCAATAAATACAAAAACCAGCTAACAAAACTTAATAACTTTTTATCTGTTGATACATTTTTAAAAGCTTTAGTTATTAGATTACTTCCGGTTGGCTCAAACTTTTTAACCAACATACTCGCTGGGATAGCTAATATTCCACTATTGCCTTATATTGCCGGTAGTTGCCTTGGTTTTATACCTCAAATGGCTATATTTTCATTGGCTGGATCGGGTGTTAAATTGGCTGACTCTACACATATTAGTGTTGCAGTAGTACTCTTTCTAATAGCAACATTAATTGGCTATTACCTGTATAAAGCCCGAAAATCTGAGCTTAACTAACCTGAACTCGGTGTAAGATGTTCTTAATTCATTGAAATTATTACTAACAAAATTTAACTTATACTCTAGCTTGATAGTTTTTCTTTCTTCAAGGCAAATTTCGCGTCAATAGCTAACCTATTGCAAGTAAATTTAACGATGAAGCAAGTAAACATAGCTGTTAGCGAAGAATATATTAAGCCGAACTCAAGTTAACTAATTACTCAATTAAGCCCTCACCAATATTTTTTCACTTCCCAAGTAGTGGTATTACCTTGTAGTGGACGTAGCAATTTATTAAGCACTTATTATTAGAAAAGAACATTACTATGCTTTCAATAATCATATTGGGTGTCCTCTAGTTCACGTAAAACAAACATAAAAAAAGAGCGACAAGCGCTCTTTAATATTTAATCTGAACTTAGTATTTATTCAGTAATGATTAGCTGTTATTTCAACGTCAATAAGTGATTTACAAGTTTCTTGTAATCGCCTTCGAAATCACCTTTGTCTAGCGCACCTGGATTAATTCTGTATTTACCATTAACAATAACAGTAGGAACCGCATTTAAATAAGGCTTACCATCAGGTCCAGTTTTCTTTGAGAAGTATTCTTGGTTTTTCTTCATTAACTTAGCTTGGCTGTTAATTGAAAAACTAGACATTAACTTATCAAATTGCTCGCCATCAGCACCGTTTAGTACAAAGATATTACGAATGTCTTTTTCAGATGTAATGAAAGCACGTTGAACTTGAAGGTAATTAAAAATGGCACCAACCATTTTTTTCTCCATATCCATTTTCTTAGCAACAACTATCGCTTTACTTAATAAGCCTTGAACTTTAGGAGAAGCTGCACGTAAAAAATCAACATGATTCATTTCAAATGTTGCACCTGCAGGTAAGTCTTTTTTAACATTCTGCATAATTGGTTCGAAGTTGAAACAATGTGGGCAATAAAATGAAAAGTACTCACGAACTTCTAATTTTTTAGATACTTTATCGTCAACTACTGTGTAGTGTTCACCTGCTTTATATTCTGCTGAACACGCCATTAATGGCATACATAACATAACGATAAGACTTAAAATTTTCTTCATTATAAACATCCTAATAAATGTGTTTTGCCAATATTGGCTACATTGGAATTAAACTTAAAGGCGGTTGCTGCAAAGCAGACATTTGCTCTTTCAGCATTAAAATTTGTTGTTCCCAGTACTTTTCACTATCAAACCATGGAAAATTTCGAGGGAAAGCTGGGTCGTTCCATCGCTTACATAACCATGCCATATAATGTACAACTCGCATAGTCCTCAAGGATTCTATCAAAACAAGCTCACTACTATCAAATGTAAAAAACTCTTCATAGCCTGTTAAAAGTGTATCGAGTTGTAACAGTTGCTCATTTCGATCACCTGAAAGCATCATCCATAAGTCTTGTATAGCAGGTCCCATTTTACAATCATCTAGATCAACAAAGTGCGGGCCTTTATCAGTCCAGAATATATTTCCAGCATGACAGTCACCATGTAATCTAATTTGTTTTTTAGGTTTATACTGACCTGAAGCAACCTCTATAACTTGCTCTAAAATAGTAAAAAAAGCAGTATTTAGTGATTTAGGTACAAAGCCAGACGCTTTAATGATTTGCATTGAGTTAATTAGCATATCATCCGTTGTTAAAGCTATACGTGTTTCGAAAGGCTTTTTCGAAGCTACTGCATGAATACGAGCAATAAAGCGTCCCATCCACTCCAGTTGGTCTAAATTATCCACTTCAAAGGTTCGACCGCCTCGACAAGGTGATACGGTAAAATAATAACCTTTGTAATTAAATAAGCTTTCACCATTTACAGATAAAGGCGCTACTAGTGGTAATTCTTGCTCTTCAAGCTCTAAAGCAAAGTTTAGCTCTTCTCTTATCTGTTTTTCAGTCCAACGCTCTGGACGATAAAACTTAGTGACGTATTTCACAAGGTTTTCATCATGAAATTGATACACGCGATTTTCATAACTATTTAAAGCCAGTAAACCGCTGTCTACATTAAAACCTACGCTTTCTAATCCGTCTAAAATCAGATCAGGGGAAAGTGAAGTAAAATCAAAAACTGACATGTTTTTCTCAATAAAACTAATTGCACCAATAGTAAACGTTAGCGCTGTAACATACTAGAGATTATAAGTTTTCAATAACAACAAAAAACGGCAGTAAAGATTAAAACCTTTTACTGCCGTTTGATATTAAGCTCAGCTATTTATTATTTGAGTCAAGCTTGGGTTATTTAAACCTATTACCTTTTGTTAAAAAACCTACTTTCATGTTCAAGCTTAACATCACTTACAGGCTCTACTTGTTCAATAACAAAAGTAATATCGTTCATATACGATTCTAGCTCGTAAGGATCGACTGAAATACTAATTGGCAAAGTGAAA
This sequence comes from Pseudocolwellia sp. AS88, assembly GCF_030551755.1. Classification (GTDB taxonomy): domain Bacteria; phylum Pseudomonadota; class Gammaproteobacteria; order Enterobacterales; family Alteromonadaceae; genus Pseudocolwellia. Next base: position 227,383 of record NZ_JAUPEC010000003.1, on the reverse strand, counting down.
ACCTCTGCAGCTGGCACCTTAATTACTTGGTCGCCATGCCATGTTGTATGCTCTATACCTCGCACAGATAATTTATAGGTATTATCAGTTTGTGACATATTCAGAATTTTTAAGGTATAAACATTTTCAATATCACCATTAAAATTCTCTTTCGATAATTCATTTCGATCACGAATAATATCTAGAGATACAGGTACACGATTAACAATTTCTAATACTAGTAAAGTTGTCATCACCAATAAAATAACTGCATAACCTATTAGTTTTCCACGGAAAAACTTTACCTTTTTACCTTTTAATTCATTTTCGGTTGCATATCGGATCAAACCTCTTTCGTAATCCATCTTGTCCATAACGCCATCACAAGCATCAACACAAGCCCCACAGTTTATGCATTCATACTGCAAACCGTTTCGAATATCTATACCTGTTGGGCAAACCTGAACACACAAATTACAATCAATGCAATCACCTAAACCTAAGTCTTTAGGATCTTTCTTTCGACCTCTTGGGCCTCTATTTTCACCACGTTTGGCATCGTAAGATACGGTTAAGGTATCTTGATCAAACATAGCCGATTGAAAACGTGCATAAGGACACATATGCAAACACATAGTCTCACGCATCCAACCAGCATTTCCGTATGTAGCGAAAGTGAAAAACAAGATGACACACGCTAGTGTTATTGATGTGTTAAGTGTAAATACATCAATAAATACCTCTCGCATAGGTGCAAAATAACCAACAAAGGTCATAGCGGTAAATAATGAAAACAGTACCCAAGAAGTATGTTTTAAAGTTTTCCGCCAAAATTTATTAAAATCCATCTTTTGGCTATCAAGCTTTTTACGCTTATTAGCAGTACCTTCTATTTTTTCTTCAAACCAAATAAAAATAAAAGTCCAAACAGTTTGTGGGCACATATAACCACACCAAACACGCCCCAAAAATGCAGTAACAAAAAAGAGAAGAAAAGCACCTAAAATAAATAACCAAGCTAATAAAGTAAGATCTTGAGGCCACAAAGTTAAACCAAAAATAGTAAATCTTTGTGATTCAATATCAAATAATACGGCTTGATGACCATTAAATTGAATCCATGGTAATAAAGCAAAAAAAGCAAAATAAACCAAGTTCATTCGTTGCCTCAGCTTTTGAAAAAAGCCCGACACTTTACGCACATAAATCTGATCACTGGGCTGATAAGTTTCTACCCCTTTAGTTTTATGAATTACGATATTTTTTACAGGAATTTGAACTGCGGATTTATTTTTTAACTCTTGCTCATTCACAAAAAAGTCCTTACTTAGCAAAACCGTTCATTAAAAATCAAACAGGAAAAGTGACAAAGATAATATATTGTTGACGAAAAATTGATTATCCTATCAAAACCACACCATTATACGCCAAGATATGAAAAATTTATTGATATTGATCGTCGCAGCTGCAGTATTTTTGCATTTTTACCCTCAACCAGAGTTAGAAACTTGGTATCAAGAACAAAAAGAATCGATACTTACAGGGTTTAATAATGCAACTGACACTAAAGTAAAATTGAGTGTTAAAAAAGTTTATAGCGATTTAGAGCAAAAGTTTGATCACTTTACCCCTGAAGAAATAACCTATGCCACAGAGTTAACCTCTGAACGAGATAAAGTTATCACGTTTTATAAAGAACATTGTGATAAACCAAAACCTGATTATAATTTTCAAACAGCTAATCAAAAAATGGTTTGTAAAGTTATAGGCAGATATAGAAGTTATTTTTAACTTTTAGCTAAGAGGGATACCTATTTAACCGCTTACTGCTCTCTTTTTCCTAATAACTTTGGATTAGTGAGCAGTATGTTGAATTTCAGCTAATAACGCTGAAAAATCTTGCATACTCTGTTTTTCATCACTATGTACTCCCTTTCTAACCACCCATTTACCCTTAACCATAACATCGTTGATCATATTTGTTTGACTGGCAAAAAGTAAACTATCTAAAATAAATTGCTCATCGTTAGCAAAAGTTGCCAATCGTTCTTTATCTAACACGAGTAAATCTGCTTGTTTACCTATGGCTAATTCGCCAACATTACTACTCGTAGAATTCATTCCGCCAGTTAACGCTTTGTCCCATATATAATTACCGATAGAAGGCTGTTCAGTTGATGCCAATAATGCTCGCTTTTGCTTGGTAAGACGTTGAGCGTATTCAAGCCAACGTAACTCTTCGACAGGATTTACAGATATATGGCTATCTGATCCAATAGCAAAACTTCCACCTTCTGTAACAAATTCAAGGGTCGGAAAAATACCGTCGCCTAGGTTAGCTTCAGTTGTAGGGCAAATACCGACAACTGCTTCTTGCCCAATAATGGCTTTTCGTTCGGCTTCATTAATATGAGTAGCGTGAATTAAACACCAATGTTTATCTAGCTCTACATTATCAACAAGCCATTGCATCGGTCGCTTTCCATAAAAATAAAGACAGTCATCTACTTCTTGTTGTTGCTCAGCAATATGAATATGAATCGGTGCATTCTTATCTAAAGATCTCACATGAGCAACAGCGCTTAGTAAAGAAGTTTTATCTACGGCTCTGAGTGAATGAGGCGCTATACCCAAGTTGGTGTTACTAAATATTTTGGTATATTCAAAACACTGACTGACTAATTGATTAAATTCATTAACACCATGAATAAACCGAGCTTGATTAATAGAAGGTGGTTTTTCTCCAAAACCACCGTATTGATATAAAACAGGTAAAAAGGTTAAACCTATACCTGCTTTTTGCGCTGACTCAAATATTACCTTAGCCATTTTAGGCGCCGAATGTTTAACATCTTCAACACCATTATTTTTATCAAAATGTAAATAATGGAATTCAGCCACGCGAGTATAGCCACTTTTTAGCATTTCAATATAAAGTTGGCGAGCAATAATACCTACGTCTTCAATGGTCAGGGTTTTTAAAAAGCTGTACATAACTTCACGCCATGACCAAAAACTATCGTCGCCCGAACGCTTAATTTCACTAAACCCCGCAAAAGCACGTTGAAAAGCATGAGAGTGACAGTTCACCATTCCGGGAATAACAACACCTACAGCTTCTGCACCATCAACATAGTCATCAATAATATCAATGATAATGCCATTTTCTATACGAAGGGTTTTCTTCTGTTGCCAACCATGACTTAAAAGTACCTTTTCAACGTATAACAACATAATTAACTAAGCTCCTTTGTTACTAAATTAGGTTTACAGCTGAGTAAGGCTTCGACTATGGCTTTTAATATCGGTTGTACTTGCTTAGCTAAGCTATCGTTAAAGGTGAATTCGTCTTCATTCATATAAGTTCGCTGAGATAATTCAAGCTGAATAGCATGGATGTTATTTTCAGGATCACCATATTCTCGTGTTATATAACCGCCTTTAAAGCGCTCATTCCATACAAGGGTATAAGGACTAAAATCTAAAGCTTTTATGCTATTAATAATCTCTTCTGAACAACTTCTTCCGTTAGCTGTACCCCAGTTAAAGTCTGGTAATTTTCCATCAAAAAAGCGTGGCACTTCTGACAATATTGAATGTGCATCCAAAATAATTGCAAAACCAAATTTGGCTTTTATTTGGGCTAATGTATTTTTAACTTCATCATGATAAGGCTGCCAGTATTCCGTTACACGCTTATCTACTTCTTCAGTGGGCACTATACTTTTATCTAGATAAATAGGTGTGCGGTTAAAGGTCGAGCTAGGGCACAACTCAGTACTATCAGCCCCTGGGTATAAATTTACCCCATCAACTCCCCTATTCAAATCGATAACATAACGGCTGGCGTGCGGCTTAATAATAGTTGCTCCTATCTCGTGAGCAAAATCATATAACCTATCAATATACCAATCAGTATCTTTGATTAGCAAAGCCTCATCAGTCATTAAACTTGCTATAGATTGAGGAATTATTTGACCAATATGCGGCATACTAATAAGTAGAGGTGTGGAACCTTTTAATAATGAATAACAAGCCATAATCTATTTTTGATCCTGATTTTTTCGTGTAAGAATGTGTTAACCACAAGATTGTATATACAAGTTGTATTTAATTTATCACCTAGCCCCTAGATCAATCAATAAATTCACTCAATATTTTTAATCATCTCGGTTATTTCCTTCATTTAATAGACATAAATTGTTGATGGTGTACTATGATTTAAAACAAATATTTAATAAGTTTGCTACGAGATATTGAAATATGATTAACAATTGGAATAAAGGATTATCCTCTTTGCTAGACTCTAAAGCTTTTTTTGCTTTCATCTTAGTTACAAGTGTTTTGTTTCATATCCAACAAGTTCAAGCAAAAAATAATCTGATTGAATTCCCTCAAGTGATTCAGTTAACAAACGGACAAACGTTGGATGAACAATCAGCTAATGCCTTATCGGTCCTCCATCTAGATACACAAAAGCAAATACGTAATGTTTATAAACAAGCGCTTTACGTTATCGCTACAATTTGTATTTTTGTGATCTTAGTTATGTTTATTTACTACCGTAAAATTCAAGCAAAAGAAGCGTTACGAAAAGCAATAGAAAAAGAATTAAAGGTCGCAGAAGAAGCTAGACAGCATGCAGAAGAGTCAGCTCAAGAAAAATTAACGTTCTTAGCCCGTATGAGCCATGAAATAAGAACACCTATGAATGGTGTTTTAGGTATGGCAGAAGCACTAACTTACACAGAACTAAACAATCACCAACAAGAATTACTTGGCACCTTAAAAAGTTCTGCGGGTAATTTGCTCGCTTTATTAAACGATGTACTCGATTTTTCAAAAATGGATGCAGGTAAACTTACTTTAGAAAGCGTACCGGTTAACTTACATCAATTAAGCCGTAATATTACCAATAGCTTTAAGCAATTAACTCCTCATGAACTTAATCTTAGCTATCATGTTGCTGACAGCATTACTCATAATTACCTAACCGACCCAACGCGTATGTCTCAGGTATTAAATAACTTATTAAGTAATGCGATTAAATTTACAGAGAAGGGGGCAGTAACTCTTACAATAGATTTGCTAGAGTCTAATATTAAAGATGAACAAACAATAGATACAATTAGAGTCTCGATCAAAGACACTGGCATAGGTATCCCACTTAAACACCAAACATCATTATTTACACCTTTTAAACAAGCTGACGACGCTATTACACGAAAATATGGCGGAACAGGTTTAGGCCTAAGTATTTGTCAAGAAATAGCTACCGCCATGAATAGCCAGATACAATTAGAATCAGTAGAAGGCGAAGGTAGTAATTTCTATTTTGACCTATCGTTGATCCAGTCAGGTGTTGAAAGTGATACTGAAGATAGACGAAAGAACAAACGTGTTATTAACCCACCAAACGATAATAGATTTAAGGGGTTAAGAGTATTAATTGCTGAAGATAATATTGTTAATCTTAAAGTATTAACAGCCCAATTAGAGCGTTTGAATATTTCGCCACATATTGCACAAGACGGAAAACAAGCTTTGGACATGCATAATGAGCTTGCTTACGACATTATTATTTCAGATTGCCACATGCCAAATTTAGATGGTTTTGAGCTAGCCTCCATTATATCCAAACAAGAACATGAAAAACCTATATGGCTTATTGCAATAACCGCTGATGCCTTAGATGATGCCGTTGAACATTGTATTTCTGCAGGTTTTGACGACTATATGTCGAAGCCTTGCCCACAAGAAGTTATTACCAACAAACTCAATAATGCTTATCGACAATTAAAAGAAAATCGCAGTGACCTTGAATAATAAAAAAATAGTCGCATTTAGTTACTTATCTAGTATGTAAATAACATACAAAAGCGCTATTATAACTTATACATTCATTTCGGAGATAACCATGTTCATCAACAAAGAAACACAAGCTGTACCTAACGTAACGTTTAAATTAAGAGCTAATGACGAATGGGCTGAACGTTCAACAAATGAAATTTTCAAAAACAGAACTGTTGTAGTTTTTTCACTACCAGGTGCCTTCACACCAACATGTTCATCAACTCATTTACCTGGCTACGACGAACTAGCGCCTAAATTCTTCGAAAACGGCGTTGATGAAATTATTTGTATGTCAGTTAACGATACGTTCGTTATGAATTCTTGGTCTGCAGATCAAAATACAAAAAACATCAGTTTTATTCCAGATGGTAACGGCGACTTCACTGAGGCAATGGGCTTATTAGTTGACAAATCAGACATTGGATTTGGCAAACGTAGCTGGAGATACGCTATGTTAGTTAAAGACGGAATTATCGATAAAATGTTTATCGAGCCTGAAGTACCTGGCGACCCGTTTGAAGTTTCTGATGCAACAACGATGCTTAAATACATTAACCCTGAAGCCGTTTCTACTGCTGAAGTAGCTGTAATTACAAAGCCTGGCTGTCCTTTCTGTTCAAAAGCCAAAGCCTTATTAGTAGAAAAAGGTTACCAGTTTGAAGAATTAGAATTAGGTAAAGATTTAAGCCTAACAGCACTTAAAGCAATTACTAATGCGACTGCTGTACCACAAGTATTTATTAATGGTGAGCTTATTGGCGGAAGTGACAAGTTAGAAGAACACTTTCAAAAATAATTAACTATTTTGGAATAACGAATCTTTTATCTAAAAGCAGAGCGATATAGTTCTGCTTTTTTATTATCTAGAACTTAAACCTATAATACCAAGTTGATTAATTAACTGCTCATTTTTAACGGTTAAAATTAATAATGACGGCGTTATAAAATTTATAAGTAGAATAACTACTTACTAAATTTTATGCCTTGTAATTATCCATTTTTCCTCATGAAAAAGTAGATCACTTCATTAATCAAATTGGTATTACTTAAACAGAGAAATCCTTTGGACAATCAACCATACAATCCACTACACGGTATTACCCTTAAAACTATTGTAGAACAGCTTGTTGAACACATTGGCTTTGAGGCACTTGGTCAAGAAATAAAAATCAAATGTTTTACCGACAATCCAAGCATCAAATCAAGTTTAACTTTTTTAAGAAAAACCCCTTGGGCGCGAGAAAAAGTAGAAGAACTTTACATTAAAAACAAGGCAAGCTTTCCTGAATAATATTAAAAAAATTAATATTATTCGTCATATAGCCCTTTATATTAGATCAATCTAAAAAAGTGGTCAGGTTGTTACCCGTCACTAAAACCTGTTGTTTCATTAAAAAAAATGTAAAAATATAACCAATCAATCAACTTTAATCACTGTAAATATAAAATGAGTAAAACCAACCATTACACTTTAACTTGGCAATGTCCTGATACTTCTGGCGTATTAGCAAAAGTATCTCAAAACTTATTTGAACACGGTGCCTTCATCACAGAAACATCGCAATACAGTGATCCATATACAAATACATTCTTCTCACGCATAGCTTTTGATGACCGTAACTTAACGGTACCTATTGATGAATTTACTCATGGTATTAATGAGTTAGCTAAACCATTAAATATGGAATATGTATTAAGAAATAAAGATTGCTTACCAAAAGTAGTTATTGCGGTATCACAATATGATCATTGTTTAGTGTCATTACTCACTAAGTCTAAAGCGGGTGTTTTACCTATTGAAGTAGCAGCGGTTGTGTCAAATCACCTTGATTGCCAATCATTAGTTGAATGGCATGGTATTCCATATCATTACTTGCCAGTAACGAAAGAAACTAAAGCGGAACAAGAAGCTCAGATCTTAAATATTATTAGCGAAACAGAATCAGAACTTTTAATTTTAGCGAGATACATGCAAATATTGTCAGACGACATGTGTGTTAAGTTACGAGGCAATGCGATTAATATTCATCATTCATTCTTACCTAGCTTTAAAGGCGCAAAACCTTATCATCAAGCGCATTCTCGTGGCGTTAAAGTTATTGGTGCTACAGCTCATTACGTAACAGCAGACTTAGATGAAGGCCCTATTATTGCGCAAGAAGTTAAGCCAATTAACCACACATTTACCATAGAACAAATGGTACATTTAGGTCATGACTTAGAAGCTACAGCTATTTGTAAAGCTGTAAAAGAACATGCTGAACAACGCGTTTGTTTAAACGGCGACAAAACAGTAATTCTTTCTTAATCCTCTTAAAAAATAGCTAATATCCTTGCTAGCGAGATGTTAAGCGCTAAAGTTTCTGCTACATTGAAGCATATTTTATTTTCAATGTAGCGTGACTTTTCCATGATCAATTATTCAATTTCTCCGTTAAATATTAACAGTCATTTATTTTCAGTTTCTTTAACCTTTAACGTAACTGCAAATAAACCTTATACCCTTTCTTTACCAAGCTGGCTTCCAGGCAGCTACATGATCCGCGACTTTGCTAAAAACATTATTGAAATTAATGCAACGGCAGAAGATAACAGCTCACCAATATTGATTAAAAACGATAAACAAACTTGGACACTCACTTCAAACAATGAGACAAGTGTTACCATTAATTACTCAGTATTTGCCTTCGACTTATCAGTAAGAACTGCGTATTTAGACAGTCAACGTGCCTTCTTCAACGGTAGTTCGGTATTTTTACAGGTAGAAGAACTAGCCAACCAAGCTTGTCTATTAAACATTGAACCTACCGACGCAATAAAGGATTGGAAAGTAGCGACAGGTCTTACACGACATAACACAGAGAAATACGCATTCGGTCAATACAGTGCAGAAAACTATCAAGAATTGATAGACGGACCCGTTGCTATGGGTAACTTTAGCTACAAAGAATTTGATGTTGAAGGCGTAACTCATCATGTTGTATTTACCAGCGAACATTACGGTGATTTAACACGTTTAACCAAAGACTTAACTAAACTTTGTCAGCACCATATATCGATGTTTGGCGAAGCCCCTTTCAAAGAATATTGGTTTATTACACATTTACTTGCCAACGGTTTTGGTGGCTTAGAACACAAAAATTCAACCATATTACAAGCCAGTCGTTTTGATTTGCCTAATCCAAATAAACCAGATGAACTTACAGAAAATTACCGTACCTTTTTAAGCTTATGTTCACATGAATATTTTCATGCGTGGAATGTATGTCGCATCAAACCAAAAGAGTTTATTCCTTATAATTTACAAGAAGAAACTCACACCACTCAGCTTTGGGCTTATGAGGGTATAACGTCTTATTATGACGATTTCTCACTATATCGCACTGGGCTTATCTCGTTTGAAGATTATTTGAAAATTTTGTCTAAAACGGCGACTCGTGTATACCGAGGCAAAGGTGAATTAAAACAAAGCGTGGCTGACTCTAGCTTTGATACTTGGACCAAGTTTTATAAACAAGGACCTGACGCCGTCAACAATATTGTCAGTTACTACACTAAAGGCTCTTTAATTGCTCTTTGGTTAGACTTAACTATTCGAGATAAATCAAATGGGCAATACAGTTTAGACAACCTAATGAAAGAGTTATGGATCCACTTTGGCCGAACGAATATAGGCACAAGTGAAGACGACTTTATCAATATAGCCAATATATTATGTAATACCGATATACGTGACGAGTTTACAGCCATGTTACACAATGCTGAGCGTGTAAATTTATCAGCTTTACTTAAAAAAGTAGGTATTGATTTCGCCGCCAGTAAATTCTGTAAATTGAATAGTGTAGAAACCCGCACAACAGATGAATATGTACCCTATATTGGTGCTCTTTACACTGCGACACCATCAGGGCTAAAAGTCACTCAGGTGGTAGAAGACAGTCCTGCTGCAAACGCTGGCTTAGCGGTAAATGACATCATAATCGCCGTAGATAACATGCAAGCAACAGAAAAATCATTACAAAATATAGCGGAGCATTTAGCTCAAAATACATCGGTGAAATGTCATTACTTTAGAGACGACCAATTGCTTGAACAATCGATTCGCTTTATCGATTCTCCTACTTCAGCTATTGAAATCACAGAATCGGATGCCAAATTAAGTAATAAATGGCGCAATATTATAGAGCTGTGAACTAAGCAGAATCATTACGCTTAGCCTTCGTTGTATTAAAGCAACTCAGTAAATAAAGGCTATCTTAAGGTAAATAATTCAATGTGAAGGATTTTAATCTAACGATTCACATTGAAAACCTTAAATTTTCTAGCTAAATGACGAATGAATGGTGATGACTATCGCTGTTTATCAATTAATCGAGTAAAATAGAACCATTAAGACTATAAATTGAAGTACAAACATGTCACGCGTTAAAAAATCAAGAAAACCAGGTGTAGGAAAAAGAGAAGCTCTTAGTGAAGCTGATAAAAAGCTGATCGTACCTACGCCGAAAAGAGCTAAAAAGAAAGTAGGTAAAGAGCCAGGTAACCGCCAAAAAGAAGCTTTTGAAAATAAAACTCAAAATCAAAAAAGCAATGTGCCTAAAGATCCACGCCTAGGTAGCAAAGTACCTATTGATTTAACACCAAAAGCTGCACCGAAAGTTACAACGAATACCAATAAGCCTAAAAAAGAAAAGCAATCACCTATTGCTGCTATTCGTATAGTTGAACCTGAAGTTACACCAACAAGCGCGTTAGAAGATGAGTTATATGCCATCGAAGATGATCAACAATTGCAAAGCATATTAGCCCTTCAAGAAGAAGATAAAACCCTTAGTGAAGAGCAAATTGACTATTTCAATGAGAAAATGGAACGTCATCAAGAATTACGTGAACTACTTGGTTGGGATGATGAAGAGTCTGAAGACGACGAAGATAATAATCAAAGTAAGTCGAGCGAAGAAGACTTATGGGATTCGTTAGATACAACCGATCTGTCTAAATACTAATAAGGACCCATATGCTTGAAGGTTACTGGCTTTACGCTGTTATTGCTTTATTCATTATTATTCCGCTTGCTATATATGCCGGCATGCTGCTTTCACAATTAAAAAAGCAAACCGCTAACCAAGCGATTGCTGAGCAAGAAAAGCAAGCTGCGCTAAAAAAACATGACACTAAAGTACTTAATAGTGTTGTGATTATTGTTAGAGCAATGAAAGAAGAACAGTGCGAGTTATCTGAAGGTTGTTGGCGATTGTCGGTACTATTAGACTCACTTAAACTTAGCAGTGAACTTAATACCTTATTTCCTTCAGTATATGCCTTGTATGATGGTATAAAACATATGCCTATATTGGAAGAACGTAAAAAGCTTACCAAGCCCGAGCGCATGAAACTTGATTTTGAACGCATGAAACTAGAAGCAGATCTTAAATCTAAAATTCAGCAAGATGTTGGACAATTGCACCAATACGCGACTGAACGACTTAGTGTTATTTCTGCTTAGTTTTACCTGTTAATGTGAATATTCATGATGCTATTAGATGAAAATAGCATCAGAAAACTTGAGTCAGATCAACCCTTGTTACTTTATCAATTGATACACTTACACCTAACAAATATTGTCGAAGATTTAGGTGTGAGTTTATGCAAGTTGACCAGTTTTTTAATGAAAAGTTACTCAATAAATATAATACAGCGGGTCCTAGGTATACCTCTTATCCAACAGCATTAGAATTTCATGATGAATTTTCAGAGAATGACTTTATTAAAGCCATTGAAAACTCACCTAATAAAGAACTATCCCTCTATATTCATATCCCCTTTTGTCATAGCCTCTGTTATTACTGTGGTTGTAATAAGGTTGTTACTCGCCATAGAAGTAAAGCCGACACATATTTAGAATATTTGGCTAAAGAAATAAACTCACGAGCAAAACTCTTCCAAGGCTACACCGTAAAACAATTACATTGGGGCGGAGGCACACCCAGCTTTTTAACTCATGAACAAATAACAAGATTAGTTAACTTACTCAAACAACAATTCACCTTTGCAGAAAAAGTAGACATGAGTATAGAAGTTGATCCTAGAGAAATAGAATTAAACTTAGCAGAACACTTATACAGTTTAGGCTTTAATCGATTGAGTATTGGTGTACAAGACATTGATAAAAAGGTGCAAGAGGCCATCAATCGAGTGCAATCCACAGAATTTATAGAACAATTTATCGCACATGCAAAATCTGTTGGTTTCAAATCTATTAACATTGATCTTATTTACGGTTTACCACATCAAACAATTGAAACATTTACTCGTACCCTAGACAAAGCCAAGGAAATGGACGTAGATCGTATCTCACTTTTTAGCTATGCCCACATCCCTACGCGTTTCGCATCACAACGTAAATTACGTGACGAATGGTTACCTAGCATTAATCAAAAATTTGCATTAATGAGGCTAGCTATAGAGAAACTATGTGCCTATGGCTATGAATTCATTGGAATGGATCATTTTGCAAAGCCCGACGATGAACTATCTATCGCGCAAAAGGATGGGAAACTTCATAGAAATTTTCAAGGTTATACAACTAAAGGAAATTGCGATTTATTGGGTTTAGGCGTTTCATCAATAAGTGATATTGGTAATGTTTACAGCCAAAACGTAAAAGACCTAAAAACATATTACCATGCAATTGAAACAAACCAATATGCTTTAGAAAAAGGAATTGCTCTCACCCAAGACGATATTATCAGAGGAGACGTAATACGTGAGTTAATGTGTAATTTGTTTCTTGATAAAACAATGATTAACCAGAAATATAATATTAACTTTGATGACTATTTTCTTAACGACTTGCCTGCGTTATCAACCTTCATTGAAGATGGTTTAGTGGTTAACAACAAAGACTCAATTATGATTGCTCCGCAAGCTAGGTTATTAGTGCGTAATATGTGCATGTCGTTTGATAGTTATATGAAAAAGCACATCAACATGCAGCGTTTTTCCCGTGTCATTTAAGACAGATAAAGACAGAAAAAAATTAAATAGAACCTAAACTGAAATTACAATTGGCACTAGTAAACATTAACTCGGTGCCTTTTGTTGTTTCTACTTCTTTCGCTATATCAGCCCACTGATAAAATACATTTCTATGCACCTTAGCTTTTAAATTACGTCTAACGGTTACCATCAAATCCCCTTGTTCATCTATACTCAGCGGATGATCTTCGTTTAATATAAATTCATCTTCTACATTGGTACGCACTGTCATGATAGTTTGCTCAGCATCCTGCCATTGCCATTGTGTTAATACAAACGGCGCTTGCTCAACAGTTATTTTAACTTTCTCTACCGGTGTGACTAAGAAGTAATCCTCTGCTTCTTTTTTAATAACAGAAGCAAATAGCTTAACTAAAGGTAAACGTTTAAAGATACTATTGTTGTAGAACCAATCACCATTCGCCTTTATTTTAATGTCTATTTCTCCACAATAAGGAGGATCCCATAACTCAACAGGTGGAATTTTAGATGCTTTTCCATCTGACGGTTTTCCTAATTGTTCTGAAATTCTATCTAAATTCATAAGTTACCTAATATGTGAAACAAATACCTTCTTGCAATTCATCAACCTTAGTCCGAGCAACCCTAAAGTAACTATCCACGCCGTTCATCAAAATAATGTCAATAATTGAAAACTATATGTAATAAATATACTTGGATGCTTATTAACAAAAAAAGTAGAAACTACAAATTGCACTATAATTAAAAGAACGGTAGTTTAGATACCGTTAGAGAAAAATATTGTTATAAATACAATGATCTATCGTTCATTTAAAGAAGTTAAGTTTTAACGCACTATAACCTTATTTGAAATAAATAACCGAAAAGCTATACAACTTAAGGAGGAAGAATGAGTCACCCTAAACTTATTGAAGTTTTAGTTCAGCAAACACCTAGATCTATGATTGCTTTGTTAATCGTTTCTTCTATTTATTTTGTTATATTCTTTAAGTTTATTCCGCTTTCTTTTCTTATTGTATGGCTCTTTGCTCAAACAATATTAGCTTATTATCGATTGTATAATGTAAGAATGTTTAACAAACATCTAAAACAAGCAAGCGTACATGGAATAGAGAAACAGAAGAAAGTATTCATGACACTTACAGCTTTACAAGCATGTATATGGACCGCATCGTCATGCTTAGTTGTAATATATGCTCCCCCACCATTTGAACTTGTTAATTTGGTTATAGTTATAGGAATAATTACTGCTGCCGTATTATCAATGGCAACAATTTACAAAGCCTACATGATGTTTTTCTTCATCATGGTCATCCCACAAATATTTATTCTATTTTATTACGGTAAACATCAACATATTGCTTTGGTAGTATTAATACTCATTTATATCCCAGTGACACTCCTGCTTTCAAAAGCAATTTATAACGGTCATTTAATCAATATACAAACCAACAAGAAGCTCCAAGAAAGTGTAGAAGAACTACATAAATTATCTATGATTGATAATTTAACCAATATATACAATCGACGTTATTTTTTTGAGGTAGCAGAAAACTTATTATCTATAGCAATAAGAGAAAAGAAGAAAGCTTCGCTTCTTATGATGGATATAGATTTTTTCAAGAAAATTAATGACACCTACGGACATCACGCAGGCGATTTTGTTTTAATTAGTATCGTACAAGAAATAGAAAAAATAATGCGCAAAAGTGATATTTTCGCTCGTATTGGCGGTGAAGAGTTCACTATTTTATTGCACGATACATCAATTGAAGGGGCTAAAGTGATCGCCGAGAAAATACGTTCAACAATAGAAAGCAAAGATTTTGAATATAATGAGTTAACGATCAAGCTAACACTTTCTATTGGTATCTCTGAAGTTAACCAACAAAACACTTCTATTGAAAATCTATATAAAGAAGCCGATAAGAAACTTTATAGCGCTAAAGAAAATGGCCGAAATCAAATTGTTTCATAATATTAAAGTTAAACTATACTTCAATCAGGTAAAAAAAATGAGAGATAAAGCACCGATAAAGTAAGTAAAAGTAAAATTTTTTCTTGTAAATCTGCGCTTAAATGCAATATACTCTCCGCGCCTTACCACAAGGCGATTCAAGTAATATCAGTGGTGGCTATAGCTCAGTTGGTAGAGCCCCGGATTGTGATTCCGGTTGTCGAGGGTTCAAGTCCCTTTAGCCACCCCACTTTTTTTGATTACCTTCTAATTTTTCCATAAAAATTTAACTCCTTCATAGACACAAATATATTGAATACAATTTTTGTCGAAAATTTTTACAACTTTTGTTACAAACATTTAAAATTCTTTATTTTTATCTTAAAAATCAACACGTAAACTGGTTGGTCCATATGTTGCATTCAGCTTGAATTGATATTAATTCAATTTGAAAGGAATCGCTAAAAGTGATTAAAAACAATAAAATACTAAAAAACACTCTATTAAGTTCATTAATAGCTCTATCAGCAATATCACTAAATACTAACGCAAGTGTATTATTGCAAGGTTGGGATAATTCAGGTGATGCGGGTTTTGGCGACTTAGCTTTAAATCGCAATGATGATGGCTCTAGCAGTGCTATAGCTTTTGATAGTTTTGAATTATTAAATTTTGACTCAGGCTTAAACTTTTTCGATAACAGTTATGATCAATTTTTTATAAACAACAATGGTAATGTGACTTTTAATAGTCCGGTAAGTGCATTTACACCTGAATCTTTCCCTGTTTCATCACAACCTATGTTGGCGCCTTTCTGGGGTGATGTTGATACTAGATGTACTGATTGTGGAGAAGTTTATATTGGTTCTCCGAATGCTGATACACTTGTTATTACATGGGATAGTGTTGGCTTCTATAGTTCAGACTCTTCTTTAACTAACACCTTTCAATTAGTACTTATCGATCGTGCAGATACGGGTGCTGGTAACTTTGATGTTGAATTTCGTTATGAAGATATTAACTGGACAACAGGTAATGCTTCTGGTGGTTCAAATGGCTTAGGCGGAACACCTGCTCAAGCTGGTTACGATGCGGGTGATGGAGTTAACTTTTTTGTTGTTCCAGGTTCACAAACGTCAACAGTTGTTGACTTAGATACAGCTCCTAGTAATACAGATACTGCTGGTATTTGGACATTTGCTGTTCGTGATGGTGAGTTACCAGGCGATACTGCTGAAAACCCAATTTTACCGACTATAGATCCTGCAAACCCAGGTGATTACTCTTTTGAATTTGCTATTACAGATGAAGATCCTATTTTTATCGATCCTGAAGTAGCTATTGGTTACGATTACATTATAAATAGTGGCCCTCTTTTCACTGCAGTTTTATTACCAGAAACTATCGGCGATGGCTTATTTGACCTTTGGTTATGGGACCTAGCTATTAATGATTGGTTTGATACAGGTACTGTTTTAACAGGTGGTGTATGGTATGATTTCGGTCAAGCTACTGATAGATTTAGAATTTTAGGTATTGAAACTACTGACATGTTAGATCCAACTAACCCAACAGCTTTTGTTACAGGGTTACGATTTGATGGTCGTGGTATTGTTAACTTGAACCAAACTGCGTTAACAACTTTTGTTGCTGACCCGTCTACATCAGTACCTGGTCCACAAACTTTAATCATCTTTATGCTTGGTCTAGGTTTTATAGCACGTAAATATTTTAGCACGAATAAATAACTAAAATATTCATGTAAAAAAAGGAGCTTAGTGCTCCTTTTTTAAATTAAGTCGATAAAATTTCTTAGGAATATAATGAAAAAATTATTAATTTTATTATCAGTGTTATCTTTTTCGGTTTTCGCCTCTTCAACAACGACCGTTAAGTTTGATGCATGGAGCTTAATTTGTGGTGAACAAGGTAATTGTTCAATGTCACAATTAATAGCAAAAGATAAAGCAGCAACTCAGATATTAATGGGAGTGAATATTAATTACTCTGTAAGTGAAAAGTTTCCTGTTCTGATGTTGAGGTTACCAGCACAAGTTAATCAAACGAGTGGAGTTGGGATCAAAATTGATGATAATAAATCTATTCAAGTACCTATATCGCAATGTAATGAACGTGCATGCCAAAGTATAATTAAAATAGATAACACCTTATTAAACGAGATGAAGAATGGGAAAGTGGGCATGATAGCTTTTGCTCTTAAAAGTAAGAGACAGCTAACCTTACCTTTATCACTTGAGGGATTTTCTGAAGCTTTTGAAGCATTAAATAAAGATAGATAATTTAAGTAAGTTTTCATTTTTACTTTAGGGTTTAATTCAAAAAAATAAACAACCTTTCGATTAAACCCAGCTTCTTATCTATCTAATAAAATAACTAGCCACTATTGAGTTTTAGCTTTTTTAGCCTCTGCTTCTTTATCTTGCGACAATACATAACTAAGCTCTTCAGTACGTTGACGTACCGCAATGCCATAGTTTTCATCATCTTCAGACATATCAGATAATTGATAGAGTGACTCTAGATCATGCTTTCTAAATACTTCGCCTGCTCGTTCAGCATCTTCGGTGCTATTACCTAAAAGTTTCAAAGAGTCGACAGCTAATGTGATTGCTGAATCAAAGGTCTCACGATTAAAAGCATCAACTTTCATGTTAATTAATTTGTATGCATGACCTCTATTAACTGCACGTACAACTAATTTTAAGTTTGGATAATGTCGCTGTGCAAACTCTACTATTTCTAAAGATTTTTCACTATCATCAATAGCTATCACTAACAGCTTAGCTTCATTAGCGCCAGCAGCATCAAGTAGATCTTTTCGAGCTGCGTCACCATAAAACACCTTGTGACCAAACTTTCGTAACAGATCAATTTGGCTCGCACTATGATCAAGAATAGTTACTTGGTAGCCTTGTGCTTTTAATAAACGCCCTATCATTTGCCCAAAACGTCCATAACCAGCAATAATAACGCTCTTACTTGTTTCTATTTCTTCTTTATCATCAAATGCAGGGCCTGTTTGCTTTTTGTTAATTATTTTCTCATAAACCATTAAGATAACAGGTGTAAAAAGCATAGATACCGCTACAACCAGTGTTGTTAGTTTTGTTTGCTCTACCGATAATATTTGCAGTGAGGAAGTTAAACCAAGTAATACAAAAGCAAATTCGCCCCCCTGAGCTAAAGCTAAGGCAAACAGCAACTGATTTGATTTGTTCATCTTAAATAAGAATGCCAGAACATAAAGTACCGCAACTTTAACGAGTATCAGCAAGACAACGAGTAGCACGACAGTAACAAAAGCCTGACTCAATAATTCGAAATCAATTGATGCGCCAACGGTGACAAAGAACAAACCTAATAACAAACCTTTAAACGGCTCTATATCAACTTCTAGCTCGTGTCTAAATTCACTTTCGGCTAAAACAACACCCGCTAAAAATGTACCAAGAGCAGGCGAAAGCCCTACTTTTTGCATAAGTAGTGCAATTGCGATAACTAAGAATAAAGCAAATACCGTAAACATCTCACGTAAACGTGTTTCAGCTATGTATCTGAATATAGGGGCTGAAATATAACGCCCTGCGAGAATAATAAACACGATAGCAGCGATAGATATACCAACCTGTTCCAACACAGGTAAATGCGCGATAATAGATGCGCTATGCTCTTGGCTTTCTTGTGCAGGTAAGAAGGCTAATAAGGGAAGAAGTGCAAGAATAGGAATTACAGCAATGTCTTGGAATAACAATACCGAGAAAGCATTTTGACCTGCTTCTTGTTTTATCCAGCCTTTTTCAGTTAGTGTTTGCAGCACAATGGCCGTAGAAGAAAGTGATAACATAAGAGCGATGGCTAAAGATGTCTGCCACTTCATCTCAAATACAAGATAACCAATCGCGAAAAATACAATACTGGTAAGCACAACTTGTAACCCACCTAAACCTAAAATAGATTTTCTTAATCGCCAAAGTATTGAAGGTTGAAGCTCTAAACCTACTAAAAATAGCATCATAACAACGCCAAATTCAGCAAAATGCATAACATCCGTTTGGTCACCCACCATACCTAAAGCATAAGGGCCGATTAGCATGCCAGCAAATAAGTAGCCTAAAACTGAACCTAAGCCTAAACGTTTTGCTAACGGTACAACAATAATTGCAGCTGCTAGGTAGATAATAGCTAATTCAAGCATTTAGATTTCCTTTAGGGTTTTGATCATTCAAACGGTTAAAGCCTAGTTTAACATTAAGGTGGTTTAGGCAAATATCAATAGATGTTGAAGCCCTTCTGACTTTTTCATCAATAAAGCCAGTAAGAGACATACTGTTTTTAGTCGCTAACTAACCTGAATTCGAGATAATAAACTTTGTAATCCACTGATTTACAATGACTTCCCTTTGCGACGATGCGGTCTAACTTATCTAAATGATTTTTTACTTCCCTAATGTTGATATTTAGTCCGTATAGCAAGGCGTTTTTATTCCCGATAAAAACTAAGTACCTACATCCATTTAGGCAACGACGGTGGGCGGTTAAATAACAATGTTAGGCATAATTGCTTATCCCGAGTTCAGGTTAACTAGTCTAATTGAATATGGCGGGCAAAGACTTCTTCTTGTTCTATGTGTACCCAAGAAATAGGTAAGTTAAGGGATTGTTTTAACCCTTGTAATAATTGTTTGATTTGTAGTTTAGCTTGCTCTTCTTTATCTAAGGTTACAGATAAAAGGATTTTCATGCCTTTTTCTTGAACTCCTGCTTGATATACTTCTTTATCGTGTTCACCATCTTCCGACCATATTCCATCAATCGGCTGACAACAAGCGCCAGCAAATAACTCACCTAACTTAGGGCTAAGCCAGTCCATAACAGACTGATAAGGAAAGTTAGGTGTTGAAAATATAATAGTAAAACGGATGCGTTTATTCATGATTCTTATAAAAATACAGTGTAAGTAAAATAACGAACATAAAGGTAATATTAAGTATATGTTCAGCTGAAAGTAATTGAATGAAATCTAATACTCCCATGCTATCGGCATGTGGAGTAGTGTTTCCTATACTAATTAAGTCTATCACTAAACTCAGTAAGCCAAGTGTACCTAAAAAAGTTAATAAGGTCTGTATTACCTTATTTTGTTGTCGAAGCTTTTCCTGTGCTAAACGATCTAAACGACTTTGAGTTAAACCTGTTAATTTTGTTACTCGCTCGCGCTGTTCATCAAACCCCCAAGCCTGACTAAATTGTTGAAATAATTCACGGCGTTTACCTTGCACACCTGCTTCAGCTGCTGATACTTGAATATTAATATATTCAATATGATCATTTCGATATTGCTGGTTCGTAACGTTCG
The DNA here is from genome assembly GCF_030551755.1 of Pseudocolwellia sp. AS88. GTDB lineage: Bacteria > Pseudomonadota > Gammaproteobacteria > Enterobacterales > Alteromonadaceae > Pseudocolwellia. The sequence continues at coordinate 207,197 of NZ_JAUPEC010000003.1, read as the reverse complement.
AGCTTAATGACTTAACAGGCGTTTTATTATAATAATGACTGTTTAGTTTTTTTAAATTGTCTTTTAATAAGTCTTCTATACGTCCCATCAAGGCTGCGTGAAATTGTGACATCACCATAATACGATGAACATCTGAGTAGTGTTCCTCTTGCAGTAATAATGAGTTACCAGAGCCTAGGTGCAAACTCTCAGATTCAATATCTACATTCTTAAGCCAGTTTAAATAATGCGCTGGCGTCAGGTTTTGATTTTTTTTCAGCATGCGCGCTACCCATAAAGGCTTAGCGCAAGTCAGCTCTTCTTGGTCACTATTAAAAAAACGATAAGCACTAGGTTGTATCATGGGGGCTTCAGTCTTTAATACATATATTAGTTTTAGTATTGGCGCTAAATACTCTATCGATAATTGATCAACACGCTGCGAAATTGCCAGATCATCAATATTATTTAGGTCTGCATCTACACTCAAACCTAAGTTCAATACCGCTAAACAGCTATCGTAAACATATAAGCTTGCATGACTAATATCTGGCTCTTGTGTTAAGTCGGTTATCTTGAAAATAGCGGCAGGCTGATACAACTCTGATAAATTATCGTGCTCTAACGAACCATATCCCATAGGCCAATCATTAGGTTCTATTTCTAAGCCTTCAATCTTCGAAAAATACTTTTTTAATAATAAATAACGTTGTTCACTTTCTGCTATTTGCTCCGACTGCCAATTAATCGGTACATTAACCGGCGCATAAATTTCGAGTTCTAATGACATGTACAACCTATTTTATTTTTTATGGTGCTGATTATTGAACTATAATAATTTCAGTAAGTTAGTTAATTTACTATAGCGCCTTAATAGAGAGAATGACAAACTAAATACGCCTTATTAATTACTATTCAGATCGACTATTCAAAGCTTGTACGTGTTTCTCAAGTTTTGCAATAAGCATTAAAAATGTAGTTCTTTCATCAGGTGTTAAGCCGTTATCTATCTCGTCATTCAGCTTCAAGCGCTTAGGGACAATTTCATCATGTAATGATAGCCCTTTGTCTGTCAGTATAATTTCGACTTTACGTTTATCCAGCTCAGATTGTTCAGTTTCTACAAGCTGCTGTTTTTTTAATTGTTTAACCACGCGAGAAATAGCGACATGAGTTTGCTTTATATATTCGCAAAGTTCTTTGTTAGTCATTTTTCCAAATTTGGCAAGTACAGCAATAACTTGCCATTCTTTTACACTCATAGATTCAGGTATTGCATGTAGCTGATTACCGGGGGTAAGCATTTGATCTGTCAATTGTCTTATTTTAATCGAGATAGATGTATCAAAAAGAAGTGGGGTCTTTGACTTTTGGCATTTCGTTTCATTATTTTTTTTCATATTCTCTGCCATTGTTTATTTATTTTTAAGTCGAATAGTAATATTTACTTTAGCATAACAATATGTTCATATGAACATAAATAGGCGAGCAAAAATCGACCTAATAAAAATAAAAAATAACTATAAAATAATTACAATCGGGGAAATAACATGAATAAATTTAAGAGGTTGCCTCTATATTTAGCAATATTGTCTACATTTTCTATCGCAACATCCACAATAGCTGAAGAAGCCGCACCAGCAAGCCCAAGCAATAAATCTGAACTACAAAAAAGTATGGAAGTCATCTCAGTTACAGCGAGGCGACAAGAAGAAAATCTTAAAACAACACCTATCGCAGTTTCTGCTTTCACAGGTGAAGGATTAGAAGTAAGAGGCTTTCAGGACGTTAGTGATGTTGCCCAAGTGGCGCCTAATGTTGTATTTGACGGAGCTTCTCCAGTTTCAGGTAATTCAGCCGCACCGAGCGTTTTTATTAGAGGTGTTGGCCAACTTGATTTCACTATCAACTCAGATCCAGGTGTAGGCATTTATGTTGATGGTGTTTACATGGCTCGCTCTGTGGGCGGTATTATTGATTTATTAGATCTTGAACGTGTAGAAGTTTTAAGAGGTCCGCAAGGCACATTATTCGGTCGAAACACTATAGGTGGAGCTATACAACTTATTTCCAAAAAGCCTGAGTTAGACGAAGTAAGTGGATTTGCCAAAGCCACTTACGGCAGTGATAACCGCAGAGAAGTACAAGGCTCAGTTAACTTACCTATTGGCGATACTTCAGCAGTAAAACTTACCGGTTTAATTAAAAAACGAGATGGTTATGTCGAAAATGCTATTGGCCAAGATTTAGGTGACGACAATACCTATTCACTTCGTGGTCAATATAGATGGAAACCAAGCGACGCTTGGGAAACAAATCTAAACGTAGATTACACCCGTGATGATGAAAATGGTGCCGCTAATGTGTCGGTAACAGGTCATCCAAATGGTGCTATGCCTTATCGTTTCAACACAGGAGACAACTTTGGTTGTGGTGCTCCTGATGATGGCTTAACTTTTCTTAGCAATGGTGATTTAAATACAACAACGCCAGCTTACTCTAGCTATATAACTCATGTAGACGCGAATCCTGATAGCTGTTTTAGCGTAAACTCCCTCAATGCAAGTAAAGATAAAACTAACTCAACAACACCTTCTGTTTCTATCAACGAAATATTTGGAGCTTCTCTTTCTGTTGAATATGACATGGATGAGATCTCTTTTAAATCTATTACCGCATACCGTGAACTAGAATCAAAATTTCAACGTGATTCAGACCTCACACAATTCCATGTGTTTGATACCATCAATTATCAAGATCAAGACCAGTTTAGCCAAGAGTTTAATATCTCAGGCAAGCATGAAAAGTTAAAATGGTTAGCCGGTTACTACTATTTTAGTGAATCAGCAATTGAAGATGTAAACGTTGTTCTACCTGCAGAAAGTAGAACTATTTTGATTCGTGGTTTATTTGATAATGCTGTAGAAAATGATAACTGGGCTGTATTTGGTGAAGCTACTTATGATGTAACTGAACGCCTTCATTTAACCGCAGGGTTACGTTATACAGAAGAAGAAAAAACCTATAAAACCAGTCAAATATTTGGTTTTAATGGCGACGCACCTTCACCACTTTATAATCCAACGGGCTTCGATATTATTACAGTTAATGACTACTTAGCCGCTGGTTTACCTGCACTGGTTACTTTAGTTGAAGACGATACCAAAACAGATATTTCTGATACAACTATCCGTTTAACCGCCGCTTACGATGTAAGTGACAAAATATTTACTTACGCCACATTCTCTCAAGGCTTTAAATCAGGTGGATTTAATCCTCGTTACTTAGCACCAACCGGTTTAGGTAATGATGATCCAAGCGACGATTTAAAAGCTATCAGCTACGACCCTGAATATGTAGATATGATAGAAATTGGCGCCAAGTTTACCTTTGATAATGGTGTTTCTTTGAACCTTGCAGCATTCCAAATGGATTATGAAGACATGCAAGTGAGCGCAAGTACACCAAGTAGTTCAGGCGCAAGAGTTACAGATAATGCCGCCAGTGCGAGTATTGATGGTATAGAAGCTGAATTCTCTTGGTTTGTTACTGACGACTTTGTAGTTGAAGGTAGTTTAGGTTTCTTAGACGCTAAATATGACGAGTTAGATGATTCTGTAGATTTTGCTTGTTTACCCGACTGTGATCTAGCACGTATTCCAGATACAACAGCTAGTTTAAATATGGTTTACTATAGCGAACTTTCTCAAGGTGGCACGTTAATGTCTCGTCTTGATATGTCGTATAAATCAAGTGTAGAAGGCGACGCTAATAACGCAGCTGAAATTGTACACCCTAGTCAAAGCTTAGTGAATGCGAGTATCACTTACACTAGCCAAGAAGAAAGCTGGATAGTAACTGGCGGTGTAACGAATTTGTTTGATGAAGAATATATTACCTCTTCAAACAATAACCCACGCTTGTCTTACTCTGAAGTAATTTATGGTCGAGGAACTGAAGCATACATTAGCGTTAAACGCGTATTCTAAGTTCCTTTGCAGAGGTATATCAAATTTTGCTATACCTCTGTTTATCTTTAAGTTTTACCTTAATTAAGACCTTTAAATTATGAAGTTATTATACTTTTTTATGTCCACTGTACTTCTATTTAGTGCAAATACAGTGGCAAATAGTGCCTCTTCAATTGCAGAGACTACTCAAAACCCTCACTCTATTTGCGAGCAAACAATACGTGCCTATCCTAAACTACGTGATAATGGACCTGTTAAAGACTATGGTGAGTTATTTAGCCAAGATTCATTATTTGAAGTTAAAAAACTGGACATCTTATTAAATGGACGAGAGGAGATCAAAGAACGATTAAGTCTTGCGCTAGCAACAACAAAAACTCATCATATTGTAAATGATGTACAGATAAGGCTACTGAGTAAAGATAGCTATCAAGCAAAGACTTTCTTCACTCTTACTTTACTTAAGCTAACAGAACCAAAATCACAGGCAATGAATATCACAGGTCATTATCAAGACATACTGCATTTTGATGGAAAGCGCTGTGAAATTGTTTCTCGTCAAGTTAATCTCGATCCACAAACGCCATAATATAGGAAGTTAATATGTTTGCATTATTAGGGCGCTTAGGTCCTGGGATAGTTTTCGCCGCGATGGCGATAGGTGTATCCCATCTTGTTCAATCAACTCGAGCCGGTGCCGAATATGGTTTAAGCTTGCTCGCACTTGTCATTTTAGCTTCACTGGTTAAATACCCATTATTTCGTTTTGCTGTACAGTATTCAGCAATCACAGGTAAATCTCTGCTTTACGTATACAAAGACACCGGATTTTATGCCAAATGGTTGCTGATCATATCCGTACTTATCGACCTATTTATATCTACTGCTGCGGTGGCTTTACTTACTGCAGGTATCATCAAATATGTACTCGGTTTATCTATAGCTGATATTTGGGTTGTACTTATTGTGTTTGCTTGTTTATGCAGTTTGTTAGTCGCTTCAGGTTATGGGCTTTTCGAGAAGTTCTCGAAATTAATGGTGTTTACATTCACCCTACTCTGCTTTATTACTGTTGCGATTATTGCGCCCGATGGTTTTAATAGTACTACATCACTGTTTCCAAACATTGAAATAACTTCAGGATTTTTACTGTTTTTAGTGGCTATGGCAGGTTGGATGCCGAATCCGCCAAGTGCATCTTTCTTTTTATCTGCGTGGTCAGCAGTAAAACACAACAAAGATCACTCAGACAATGAAGCTAAGCAAAATGTTAAGAACGTCTTGTTCGATATTAATACGGGCTACATTATTACTATCATTATCGCTATTTGCTTCGTATTTATTGGCGCAGTACTTATTTACCGAACAGGTGTCGACTTCCCGCAATCATCGCCTGCAGGCTTTGCCAAGTTTTTGATATCTTTATTTACCGATACGATGGGGCAATGGATTTTTCCTATTATAGGAACCACAGCCATTGTAGTTATGGTATCAACACAATTTGCTTTAATGGATGGCTCACCACGTATGCTGAGCCGAATTTTTAGTAGTGATCAAGACAACAAATCCCTGTATGTTGCCTTTTTATTGATGCAACTTGCAGGGGTAATGGTGATCATTTATTTCTTCACCTCTTCATTTGGAGTATTCATAGATTTTGCGACCAGTATCAGTTTTACTACGGCACCTTTTATTGCAATACTTAACCATAAAGCCATGATATCTGATGAAATACCTGTTGAACATCGACCATCATTTTTACTACAGCTTTGGAGTGTTATTGGCATCATCACTATGTTTGCCGCGGGTGGCTATTTCTTATATATGAAATTGCTCGGCTAGAGTTTTAACTAACGAATTTAACTTTATCATTCCTTTCCATCCGATAACCCAAACTCAGCTAGGGTTATCGGAATATAAACCTCAATTTAACCTGTAAAACAGGCTGCTTATCTTATAAATATTTAGCATTTTGTAACAATTTCAGAATGTTTATACTTTTGTTAAATTTGCAATAAACCGTTAATCTATATGGGTGTTATTTGAAAGTGGTGTTTGTCCTCGACAAAAGATTTGCTTGCGTGCTTGGTAAAGTGCTTAGCTCAATAATTGCGTTCCACATTGTGGTTACTATAAAACAGATAATATGTTGAATGCCGACAGATTATTAAAGACTAATCCTAAGCTGAGCCAAGAAGAAATTGAAACCATAATGCAAGGTAATATCTATCCTTGTGTGACCTACCAAAGAATTAAGCAAACCATCGCTGAAACAACTGATGATTTAACTAAGGAGGCTTAATATGACTACTAAAAATATTTGCCGTATAAATTTTTATGAGTAACCATTTATCCCACTTACTCGCTAAGTGGTATCCCAACCGAGATAATTCAGATTGGGTTTTAGCGACCATTTACGACACTCGTGGTCCTTGCTACAGAAAGCCAGGAGCCATGATGCTATTTAGTAGCCAAGGCGATCAGTTGGGTATGCTAAGTGGCGGTTGTTTAGAGTCAGATATTGGTATTAATGCTCGTAAAGTCATGCAAACAGGTCAATCGATTTTGGTTTGTTACGACGGTTCAGATGAAGACGATTTATCTTTTCATCTCGGTATTGGCTGTGGTGGCACTATCTACATCATGCTGCAGCAAATTAACCAGAACAATAACTATTTAGCCTTAGACCAAGTGTATAGTGCACTTAAACAACGTACATCAGGTTATTATTATCAGAGTATTGTTAACACTGATGTCTCGAACAAACAAATTGAACAAGCTTATTTTGAAGCTGAAGACATTGCTGATCTTTCAGAAACTGCAGCTTTGGTTAATTCAGCACATAGTCACTCTCAGCAAGAAATTATAAAAGACACGAATACTGAATGGTTAGCCTCTCCCATCATTCCTGAGCCACACCTGTTAGTCGTGGGTGGTGGCATTGATGCCCGACCTTTAGTGAATATAGCTCAACAATTAGGTTGGAAAGTGTCTTTGTGGGATCCGCGCCCAGCCAACGCACGAAAAGAATACTTTTCAAGCGTCGACAATATTATTAAAGGCGATGCAAGCGTACTTACTTCGTTTGCTGGTCAGGAAGATGTGAATGCTGCAGTGTTGATGAGTCATAATGTTGAGATTGATGCACAAGCATTGCAAGCCTTAGCGACAAGTCAGCTGAAATACTTAGCCTTACTTGGCCCTAACAATAGAAAGCAGCAAGTAATTACCCAAGCTAAAGTTAATGAACAAAGCTTACCTTTTGTTTTTTCAGGACCAGCTGGTTTAAGTATTGGCGGTACATTACCAGAAAGCATCGCGCTAGCAATTCTTTCTGAATGTCATGCAAGTTTACATAACAAGAAAGCGCAATCGATTAGCCATATTTTATGAGCAATAGTGACTACAACTTAAAAATCATTCTGTTGGCTGCAGGTAAAAGTCAGCGCTTTAATGGTATTAAGCTGTTATCAACATTAAGTTCTAGGCAAACGTTAACGACTTCACCTAAAAAACAATCTACAACCTTAATTGAACATGTATTAAATCAGCTGAATAATGCTTTGCAGGCGTTGAAAATAGCTGACGATAATTTGCTGATAGCGACGGGAACTTATCATCAACAACTGTCAGCTTTAATTAGTGAACGTCATGGTATTCATTATTGTGAAAACGCCCATCTAGGTTTAGGTCATACCATTGCTCAATCAGTATCTGAGATACTTGAAGTGCAAAGTTCAGCGAAGCCAAGTCACATAATGATCACCCTAGCCGACCAAGTAGCGTTAACTACTGATGACTACATCCATTTAATTGAGCAATCGTTATCAACACCTAACAAATTGGTTTGTGCTCAGGCAGAAAAAGAACTAATGCCCCCAGCTATTTTCCCACAACATTATTTTAAAGAACTAGCCACTCTACATGGAGATAAAGGCGCTAAAGCTCTTTTACATAAAAATAAAGACAATCTACAACCCGTTTTATTAAACAGAGCAGTTATCGATATTGATACTCAGCAAGACCTTATAGATTGGTTAGGAAAATAAGTCCTTATTGCAAAACGCCCCTCCTCTTTCACGCAACAATAAGCTCAACTTATCGCCCTAAAAAGGTGCTGAATTATCCTCTTAGGTCAACTACACACACCTTTTATTCTTTCCGTATAATTTCGATATTTTATCTATCTAAATAATAAGTGCTTTTACACTAAAAATAGCTTTATCTTATGGTGTATATTTTGCATAATTCAAAACAAACACTTCACTCAAGGCGTTATAATGGACTCTACTCTTATCATTCTTGCTGTTTCATTAGCGCTAGCAAGTGTTTTAAATATCATACTGACCAAATTTTCTATCTCACATATTATTGGCTACATCATCACAGGTACTATTATTAGTATTGTTTTTAGTATTGATGGAGGAGCTGCCGACAGCCACAATTCACTCGATCTTATTGGCGAATTTGGCATAGTTTTCTTAATGTTTACCATTGGCTTAGAGATGTCTTTCGCTAAGCTACATAAATTAAAATATCTCATATTTTTCAATGGCTTTATGCAAGTCGCTTTATGTTCGATCTCTATATTTTGTTTAGCTTATTTTGCCTTTTCAGTTGATGTAACTTCATCGGTTATTATCTCCTTAGCATTTAGTCTTTCTTCTACCGCTATCGTATTACCTTATTTAAAAAAATCGAAAGATATAATCACACCTTATGGTGAGAAGTCTGTTGCAGTTCTTATATTTCAAGATATTGCTGTAATCCCTATTTTATTACTTATCAGCTTTTTAGCTGACGACAGCTTACCCTTAAGCGATATTCTGCTTAAAACTGCGTTATATGGCACAATTATCATCGTATTTATGTTTACTATTGGTAAAAGAATTATCGCCTGGTTATTACATTTTTCGTCTAAAGCACAAATGGAAGAATTATTTTTAGGCTCGGTATTCACTATTGTATTAGGCACATCACTTATCGCCCACTCGTTTGGCTTTAGTTATTCTTTAGGGGCATTTATTGCTGGGATGATCATTGCTGAAACCAAGTTTCATTTGAAAGTAGAAACAGATATTGCATCATATAAAGACTTATTATTAGGTGCCTTCTTCTTCTCAATTGGTACCAAAATAGATGTATCATATTTTGCTAGTAATTTCTTTATTGTGTTGTCTTTACTTGTATTAGTTATGCTGGTTAAAGCGGTTATTATCTTCTTATTAATTCGACATAAATCCAACAAAAGTGAATCTGTAAAGTCAGCCATTGCTCTGTGTCAAATTGGCGAATTCTCGTTTGCTATTTTTACCTTAGCAGGTAATCAAAATATTATTACTTCCGAACTGCAAAGCTCGTTAATTCTGATAACAGTATTGTCGATGATAGTAACGCCGTTTATGGTAAATAATATTTATAAGATTGCGGCTCTATTTGCGGATGACTTTTTTGAGTCAGATAAAATCACACCGATTGACGCTTCAGGACATACCATTATTTGTGGCTTTGAAATTTTAGGTAAAATCGTTGCTCGAAAATTAGAAAAGAACAATGTGAAGTTCTATATTATTTCAGATAACTTACAGCATGTTTTAGTTGCCAGAGAACGTGGCTACATTGCCTATTTTGGTCATTTAGATAAATTACCTGTATTAGATTCACTAAAAGTTAAAGACTCTCATTCGGTTATTTTGACCCTTGACTCTCTGGTTACCAAACAAGTGATTATTGAAGCCGTTTTAAATTACTATCCTGACGCTAATATAATTACTCAAGTGAATACACGAAAAGAGAAGCTGGCTTTAAATAAATTCAAAATTAATTCGCTTATTCATGCAAGAAACGAAATAGCGACTTTAATGGTAAATGAAAGTACTAGCGAAAACATTATAGAATCCCAAGTAGTAAATGAAGAGCGAACAATTCTTCCTTCAAATACCATTGAGCCACAGCCTTAATATATAATCAAAATCAATTAAATAATGGCCAGTTAAGTGAAAAGGTCATTATTTAACCTGAACCCTGGATAATGGATTTTGTAATGCATTGATTTTAAATACTTTATAAGTAAATTATTTCAACACCATTTGTTTAAATGATTTGTTACTCTCCTAATGTTGGAATTTAATTCTATAACAAGGCATTTTTCTTGACTAATAGCTGGCTATTAGCAATAAAAATAACGACGTTAGAGGGTTAAATAACAATATTAGGCATAACTGCTTATCCAGAGTTCAGGTTATTTATTAATAGATTTATAAATAAACCTTTATACAGGCTATTTAATTTATCGCTTACGCTAATTGTATACTACAATAATAAGATAAGTTATTAGATACATTCTTATATCTATAGACTTAATCTTTTGTCTTTTTTACTGTAGGTAAACCGGTTTAACAATATAAATTTATGAATAAAATATTCTTAGCTCTCTTACTTATTATTCAGACATACTTGCTGTTGTTTTCTCAGCTATCATTTGCAAGTCCTGAAGAGTCTGATTTTCTAGGTAAAAATAGTCGTTGGACTATTGATGCCTCAACACGCCTTACTCATAATACTGATACAAATCATAACTCTTTTCAGCATGTTATTGGTATAGATATTCATAAAGTATTTAGTGGTGAAACAGCTGATATTGGTACATTACTCTTTCAGCCTTATATTGTGAAAATTAATAACAATAATAACCCTCCATTTACCTTCGATCATGGCAACGATACTCAGTTAACATGGCGTATCGCTAATTTTAATTATACAGGGTTAAGCCAAGGACAATTTAATATTAAGGTTGGCCATTTTGAAATACCTTATGGCCTAGAACACGATACAGATACGAACGGAACATTACGCCAATTCACTTTTAATGATCGAGGTAGAAAAACAGATTGGGGCGTTTCAATTAATGGCATACTGCCTCAATTTGAATATGAAATTGCCCTGACTCGTGGTTCAGGCAATGAAATAAAAAGCCAAGGAAATCCACATGTTTTTTCAGGTCGTATTGGCACATCAAGTAATAAAAATATTGTTGCGGGTGTATCATGGTTTACCGGTGATGTATTAAATCGAAACGTAATAACCGAGCGACAAAAGTTTGGAATTGATTTATCTTATTACTATTACCAATGGCAGTTCAAAGCAGAATCATCTATAGGCTCCACTGCAAAAAATGATACCCTGAATGCGCTAATTGAAACACTATGGATGAATCCTAGAGAAACCTTATCAACTTATGTTCAAATAGGTTATCAAAGCACTGAAGTGGATAACGGAATAAGTAACGCCACTCAATCGACTAGTTATTGGTTAGCGGGTGTTCAATGGGTAGGTCAAAATGGCTTTGATATTAGCGCTCAATATAAACATAAATTAAAAGACACCGATATAATAGAGATTGACCCCGTCTTAAATATACAAATTAGATACAGAATATAAAGGCAAGTGACTGAGTAGTAAGTAATATATGTTAAATAAAATAGGTACTTTACTGTTGATAGTAATTCTTGAGATGTTAACCATATCTCAAGTGAATGCTGCATTTTGTTCATTAAGAGATCCTGTTTCAGCTATTCAAATGATGTACGAACAAGACTATGAATACCGCTCAGTAGTCACCTCGATTACTGAAGAAGACAGAACGTCTGTTAAAGAAAAGCTTTCATTTACTCTTCATCAAAGCGAAGTAGGTAAACACACTTTATACGTACTTTATAAAGACAAAAAACATGTAGGCTTCTTACAAGCTCGTTCTGAGTGGGCCAAATGGGGCTTAATTGAAATAGCTTGGGGAATAAATATAGACCGCACTATTAAAGGCTTTTATTACCAACGCTGTCGTAGTCCTGAATGTAATGACCATACAATTAAGAACATTAGTTCTGTTTTAGAAAATAAGTCTTTTGAAGAGCTACAAGCTTTACTCAGTGCAAACGGTGAAGAGCTTTCTCCTGCTGGAAAAGCAGCTTTTAAAGTTGCACCACAACTTGCCTTACTTACTTTACATTCAGCATTGAAAACCCTAGCAATTACAGATATTAGTTGGAAGAACGACATTAATCAGATTGCGGCAACTAACATATAAAGGTTTTTAATGAGAATAAGAAGCTACCTAGCTGTATTAGTAAGTATCTGTTTACTTGGCGCTTATGCTTTAGAGCAAGTGATTGCTTATCAATTCAACCATGTGCAAACCTTAGCAGACAAATACAACCAAAGTATGTTGTGGGCAAAAGATCTTGAACGCATAGAAAATAGTGCAGCTCAATTCTTAGTGTCTACTGATCTCGTTGTGGCGTCAGGTAATACCTACCTTATCTACGGCTCAAAGAATATGGGCTACTATCTAAGCAATGAGCTAGCAGAAGTATTAACTAAAGATTATTTAAAACAATTTGAAACTGAAATCAAACGATCTATAACCAACATCAAAAAAATAGATAAATACTTAGATATTATTGGTGATATTCCTTCTGATCAATTAGAAAATCGCTTAAGTACTTTATTAGATGAATATGATCCTATCAGCTTGAGCTTATCGCAAGATGTGCAATTTCTTTTAGAAGAAACCAATGCTCTTATTTTAAAAGATGCTAAATACCTAGAGTCAGAAAAGCATTTTATGACTACCGTAGGTTGGATCGGACGCGGAGTTTTCTTCTTTTTCATTATTATTTTATGGTGGTGGGCTAACAGAAAGATTTGCAAACCTTTAAATGGTTTAATTGCGTCATCTCATAAAGCTTTATCTGGAGGCAACTTTCAAGCAGCTAAAAATGCACCAACAGAAATAATGGAGTTAAGTAACGATTTTAAGTTTTTAACACATACCTTATCTCACCAGGCTTCTCATGACCCTCTAACAGAATTAAATAATCGCAGAGCTTTTGAACGTGAGTTAAACGATATAATAAAAGACACAGAACACCGCTATTATTTATGTTTCATCGATTTAGATTACTTTAAAACCATTAACGATACTTGTGGTCATGCTGCGGGTGATGAAATATTAGTAAGTGTTGCTCGCATCCTTAAAAACAATGTTCGCAGCTACGATACAGTTGCAAGATTAGGTGGAGACGAATTTGCCATTTTAATTAAAGACTGTTCTCTTGATAAAGCACTTAAGATCGCAAATCAGATAAAAGAAGACATAAACACACTCAGCTATGAATGTGAAAACGAAACATTTCATTTAAGTGCGAGTATTGGTGTTGCTCCTAAAACACAAGAAAGTACAACTACAGACTTATTACATGCAGCAGATGTAGCCTGTAGCTTAGCTAAAAGCTCTGGAAGAAATGCGGTTCATTTATTCGATAGTGACCATAAAGTTATCGACGAAAAACCTGAAGACATGCAGTCGGTTCATCAAATAAAAAATGCGATTACTAATGGAGCATTTGTATTATATAAGCAAGATATTACGCCGCTAAAACATCCAAATACAGGTAAATATTTTGAGGTTTTCGTGAGGATGCTAGATAACCAAAGCAATATAATTAACCCTGCGAGTTTCTTACCCATTGCTGAGCGTTATCAACTTAGCAGTCAAATAGACCTTTGGGTGATTAATACGGTGTATGATTATTTCGCTGAAAACAATGAACAACTTAACGATATTGATACTATATCGATTAATTTATCTGGTTTGTCATTAACCGACAGTAAACTCGAAAGTTTTATTATTAATAAGCTTACCAAGAGTAAAGTATTAGCCGAGAAACTTTGTTTCGAGATCCCTGAAAGCGCTGTTATTTGTAATACAAGTCGAGCACTCCAGTTTATAGATGCTATAAAGTCGTTAGGCTGTAAGTTTGCCATAGACAACGCTGGCAACACAGATTCCTCATATGATTACATCAAAGAGTTACCGACCAACATAATAAAAATAGACGGCGCATATATCAAGAATATGCTCAGCAATCCAGTAGACTACACCACAGTGAAATCTATTTGTGAAATAGCAAAAACTACAAACCAAAAAGTGGTAGCTGGATTTGTTGAAAATCACAATATTGTTGATGCTTTAACTAAATTAAATATTGATTATGCACAAGGTTATTATTTTGATAAGCCCGAGCCTTTAGACAAATCAATCTGTCGCCGCTAGCCATTATATTATTTAGCGAGTCTATTAATAAAAATCTGTAACCTATTTGTGATTGCTAATAATTCAAAAGTAATAAAAAAGCTGAATCCTGTTCTCACAGAATTCAGCTTTTCTTTAGCTATAACTTAGTTAACCTCAGCTTGGGATAATCAAAGTTAGTCAATAAGCTATTTTTATTGAGTGTTGTTACATTCATTATCCCGAGTTGATATTAGTTACTGTATTACATAGCTTCAGCCATTAATTTCTTTTAATGCAGGTTCCATCTGCAGTGAAGTAATGTCTTTGCTCAGCTACTGCGCTTAAATAAATAGTATCGCCATATTCAAATGCACAATCGCCTTCAGCACGTACCGTTAGCTTGCCTACATTCTCAACATCTACATGTAAGTATGTTTCAGAGCCTAAACGCTCAGATACGCCTACAGTGCCTTTCCAAGAGCCTTCTTGCGTTGATATAGTAAAATGTTCAGGACGCACACCAATTGAATCGACATTATCCTCTGCTGAACTTTCCATTGGAATAAAGTTCATTTTTGGCGAACCAATAAAACCCGCAACAAATTTGTTTTTTGGATTTTTGTAAAGCTCAAGTGGCGAACCTACTTGTTCAATCTGACCAGCACTTAGTACAACTATTTTGTCAGCCATAGTCATCGCTTCTACCTGATCATGTGTTACGTATATCATGGTAGTTTTAAGATCTTTATGTAATTGAGATATTTCTAAACGCATATTCACACGTAAAGACGCATCTAAATTTGATAATGGCTCATCAAATAAAAATGCAGAAGGCTCTCTTACAATGGCACGTCCAATAGCAACACGTTGGCGTTGACCACCCGATAGCTGCCCAGGAGTTCGATCTAAATAATCAGTTAAGTTCAACACTTCAGCAATTTGATTCACCTTCTGTGCAATAACTTCTTTGTCTAACTTTGCGCGCTTTAAAGGAAACGCAATGTTATTTCGTACCGACATATGTGGATATAAGGCATAAGATTGAAATACCATAGCCAAACCACGCTTAGCTGGAGCTAAGTTTGTTGCGTCTACACCATCAATCATAATTTGACCGCTACTTACATCTTCAAGACCTGCGATCAAACGTAATAGGGTTGATTTACCACAACCAGACGGACCAACAAAAACAACAAATTCGCCTTCTTCAATCTCTAAATCTAACGGACGAATAACTTCATGTTGTTCAAAGCTTTTTGTAACTTGTTTTAAAGAAATGCTACCCATAATAATGTTCCTATTTTACTGCGCCGAAAGATAAACCACGAACTAACTGCTTTTGACTAAACCAACCTAAAATAATAATAGGTGCTATTGCTAAGGTAGAGGCTGCTGATAATTTTGCATAAAACAGTCCTTCAGGACTTGAATAACTTGCAATAAAAGCGGTTAAAGGCGCGGCTTTTGCCGCAGTTAAAATTAATGTCCAAAATGCTTCATTCCACGCGAGAATAATATTTAGTAATAATGTAGACGCTATGCCTGGTAATGCGATTGGCGCTAATACATAAAGTATTTCTTCACCAATTGTGGCACCATCCATGCGTGAAGCTTCTAAAATCTCACCCGGTATTTCTTTGAAATAGGTATATAACATCCAAGTCATAATAGGTAAGTTTATCAAAGTCATAATTACAACTAAGCCAGTTAACGAATCTAATAAACCTAAGTCTCTAAATAACAAATAAATAGGAATAAGTACGCCAACAGGTGGTAACATTTTTGTAGATAGCATCCACATTAATATGTTTTTGGTACGCTTGGTCGAATTAAAAGCCATTGACCAAGCAGCTGGTACAGCGATTAGTAATCCAAGTAAACTTGAACCTACTGATATCACCACTGAATTCCAGAAATGTCTGAAATAAGGTGAACGCTCCATTACTTCTCGGTAATTCTCAAGAGTCCAATCAAAAAAGAACAAAGAAGGTGGTGCGCTAATCGCTTCAGCTTCAGTTTTAAAACTTGTTAAAAAAGTCCACAATATTGGGAAAAATATCGCAGTACTAATTAACCAAGCAAGTCCCGTGTAAAATAATTTACTTCGGTTAGAATTTTTAATAGACATCTTCTTATCCTTCTATGTTCTTGCCGATCATACGCATCAGGAATATTGCGACTATATTGGCAATAATAACGGCGACTAATCCACCCGCAGATCCCATACCAACATCAAACTCAAGTAATGATTGCGAATAAATTAAGTAACTAATATTGGTAGACGCATTACCTGGGCCACCTGCTGTTGTTACTAATATTTCAGCAAAAATAGACAGTAAGAAAATAGTTTCAATTAATACTACAGCCGTCATTGCGCGAGACAAATGCGGCAATACCATAAACCTGAATCGACTAAATTTACCTGCACCATCAAGTTCAGCTGCTTCAAGTTGTTCACGATCAAGTGATTGAATTGCAGTTAATAAAATCAGTGATGCAAACGGTAACCACTGCCAAGACACAATAATAATAATTGAGGTTAACGGCATTTGAGATAGAAAATCGATAGGCTCAAAACCTAACGAAGTAGCAAAATAAGCAAATAACCCATTAACCGGGTTCATAAACATATTTTTCCACACTAATGCAGATACAGTAGGCATTACAAAGAAAGGTGCTAACACCATAATGCGAACAAAATTTCTACCATAAATAGCTTGGTCAAGTAATATTGCTAAGCCAGTGCCACCAACTAAGGTAATAAACAAAACGCCCACAACGAGTATTATGGTATTAAAAAATGAATCAACAAACGCTGGATCCGTTAAGAAAAACTCGTAGTTAAGTAGGCCAATAAAGTCATGCTCACCGGGCATGAATAAATTGTAATCCAAGAATGAAAAGTAAATGGTCATTACTAAAGGAACAACCATCCATATCAACAACAGTATCACTGCAGGTGATAACATTGCGCGAGCTAGTGCTCTAGAGTTGTTAGTAGCCATATGTACTCCTAAAATTATTTAAAGTTGCATCACGAGGCGCAGGGGGTTACACCTCGTGATGCATAGGCTTAATTTTTCGGATAACCAGCTTTACGCATTGAGCGCTTAACTAACTTCTGAGAACGAGCCAAACCTTCTTTTACTGACATTTGACCAGCAAGAACAGCAGACAATTGACGACCAACAGCAGTTCCTATCCCTTGAAACTCAGGGATAGCAACATACTGGATTCCAACGTATGGAACCGGGTCAACGGTTGGGTTATTAGGATCAGCAGCATTGATCGAGTCTAACGTAATTTGTGCAAAAGGCGACGCTTCCATATAAGCAGGGTTGTTGTATAAAGATTGACGTGTTCCAGGAGGAACTTTCGCTAAACCTTTTTCTTTAGCAACCAAAGCTAAATACTCTTTAGACGTTGCCCAGCTCACAAACTTCATTGCAGCTTCAGACTTTTTGGTACTTGCAGGAACGGCTAGAGACCATGCCCACAACCAATTACCGCGTTTTCCTAATCCGTTATCTGGTGCTAATGCAAAACCAACTTTATCAGCAACTTCAGAATCTTCAGGGTTGCTAATAAATGAACCAGCAACCGTTGCATCTATCCACATGCCACATTTACCTGTTTGGAATAATGCTAAGTTCTCATTAAAACCATTAGATGATGCACCTGGAGGACCATAGTTTTGTAATAACGACACATAATAATCAACCGTGTCGTGCCATGCTTTACTATCTAACTGTGGTTCCCAGTTTTCATCAAACCATCGAGCGCCGAAAGAGTTAGACATAGCCGTAAGTAACGCCATGTTTTCGCCCCAGCCAGCTTTACCACGTAGACAAATACCATAAACACTGTTTTCTTTATCTGTCATCGCCGCGGCAGCTTTCTCAATAAACTTCCACGTTGGTTCTTTAGGCATTTTTAAACCAGCTTTCGCTAGTAAGTCAGTTCGGTACATTACCATTGAACTTTCAGCATAAAATGGAGCAGCGTGCAGCTTGTCGTTTACTGTTAAACCATCTCTTACTGCTGGTAGTAAATCATCAAGATCATAATTTGCATCAAGCTTATCTAAAGGTAATAACCAACCACGATTTGCCCAAATTGGCACTTCATAAGTACCAATAGTCATTACATCGTATTGGCCGCCTTTAGTTGCAACATCAGTTGTAACACGTTGACGCAAAATGTTTTCTTCAAAAGTAACCCACTCTAAATCTATACCAGGGTTCTTTTTAGTAAAATCATCACTTAATTCTTTCATGATGACCATGTCGCCATTATTCACAGTGGCTATTGTTAGCGTTTCAGCTAAAACAGGTAGGCTTACGGTTAGTGCCGCACACATTGCAATACATAATTTATTTAACATATCTTTTTCCTATTCTTTAGATGAGAGTGAAGAAAGAAAGGACTTTCTTACAATCAGAATTAGAGGTGTTTTGTGACCATTTCTGTATGAAATATCATCATACGATGAAATCAATATAACAGGCTGGTCACAATTTGAGCATCACTAAGTTTAGAACTTAACTGAGATCTCAGACGTGAAACCGTCAAATCCAGCACCAATTTGGCCGCCAGAATTAACACCCTCATCTTGATCAACATACTCGAACTTCAAAAGCGTTTTGTCATTGAACCAATAACCAGCCGCTAATTGAAGACGTTCAACAGTATTGTCAACCTGTTCGATAAGTTCAGAGGTATTTTCAGCTTCAGCGTAACGGGCAGCTACGTAAAGCTTGTTAGGAATAAGATAATGTTGTGCTTCTAAGCTGAAGTATTCAACTTTTGATTCACCTTCAATAACTCTTGAAGAATCAAAGGTTGTTCCTGCAGGATCAGCAACACCGTTAGTGCCTAAATACGTAATACCAGCTACTGCATTGCCATCAGCATCGGCAAAAGTATAATCATCAGTTGTTTGACCAATCATGAAGATAAGGCTGGTATTAGCGTTAGGTTGGTAAGCTAAATTTAATTGAATAATTGACTGTTCAAGACCTGGTAGCGCGCCAACATGGGTATCACGCTCGCTTGAAGCAGAAGCAGAAAAGTTATAGTTTTCACCATCACCAAAGCGATAGTTAGTGGTTGTTAAACCATCGAGGCTTGCAACGCCATTTTCAAAGCGTAATTGATCGCCTTGATTGGCTTGGAAAAAGTTTAAGCCGGCTTTAAAACCACCTTCAAACTCAAGAGTACCCTGAATTCGGTAGTTGAAACCGCGATCTTCTTGGAACGCTTCACCAAAGCTTGATGTTGTCATATGACCCGCAACGTTATAACCACGGATAAGACCACTTTCATAAGACTTGCTGTAACTTAATTGTGCACCATTTTCGGCTGTTGCATAATCAGTCATGCCGTTACCAATTAGCGCATTGCCTTGGTTATCAGCTCCATCTTGAAAGCCTTTAAATTGAAAAGGAGCTGCTCCGATGTTACCTACACGTAATGTTAAGTCTGAATCTTCACTCGCTTGACCTGTCATCCCAAGAAACTCAAATTCGATACCTGCAAAATCTTGGTGGAATGAAAAATCTCTATCGCCGTTATTACCAAAGTCATTTGGCTCTTCAGCAATATCTACATCGGCTGTAATAAATTCTGTGATATGAAACTTAAATTGTAAATTTACTCTTAAACGACCAAAGCCAGAAGACTGTTCTTCGTCTACAGGACGAAATGCGCCTTCTTTTGCTTGAATAGATTGATAGTTTTGCAGTGCTAAGAAGTTCACCTCGGCAAGACCGTCAAGAAATTCTGCCGCTTGTGTGCTTGGTGCTGAAACAGCCATAACTGCAGCTGCAATTAAGCCTATTTTGCCAAATTTAGATGATGTTTTTTGAACAGTTTCTTTTGATCTGAAGTTTTTAAACATGATTTTCCCCAATATTTTTATGTTTTAGAGCTAAGAAATGACAATTTGTGTAATGCTTTTATTTGTCAAACTATGCCCTTCGCCGAAAGAGCAATAACTTAATATCACCTCAAAAATACAAGTGAGCATAAGCCCAAGCCAAGGGCATACTCCCACCTACTTTTATTTTAGTCAACAATTTTTTGAGTATAAAAAGCACACATTATGTGACTTAAAATTATTAAGGATTGTTTAAAAGAAGAGATACATGATGTAAAAGCAAGATAAACAACACATTAACAAATCCTGTTTTTTACAATACTTTCAGCAAGATAAAAATCATCTAGCATTAATAAGAATAGAAGAATAGGTCTTAAAATTAGAAAGTTTAAATGTGTATAAATATGTCTGTAATTTATGTTTCTTCGGTTGGATTATTCCAAAACAAAAGACAAAAAAAGGCTCTTTAGGTTCTAATATTCAGTATCGAATGATGATTTTTAGTGTAGCGAAATGTTATTTATATAAGATAATGCTAAGAAAAGACTAATGACTAAACTGCTTTAGTAAACCTTAAAAAACCTTTTATAGTTATTACCTACATAAGTATCATTGGTCATGGTTTTAGCTTTAAAGAAGGAGGGAAGTGAAAAATAATTATAAAAGTGAAGAATAGACAAAGTTCATTGGTTTTAAGTTATTGATAAATATTTAGAACTGGATTATTGTCTATGAGTGTATTAAGACTCTTAATAGAGCGATAATTTCCTAGGGACGTATGAAAGTAATTCCATATGATAGTTTTACAATTGATACAACTAATCCACCCGAAATAATAGTTACTAATATCAGTAAAAATATAGGTTCTAAGAATTTTGGGCTTTTTGAAGCAGGAAATGAATACAAAGGTTCAATAACCGATAACCGATTTACAATACAAAAAAACATCTCATATCAAAACTCTTTTCTTCCTATTATTCAAGGTGAAATAACCTTAACGGATAAAGGTTCAAGCGTTAATATTACAATGAGGCCGCACGCATTAGTTTTATGCTTTATGTCTATTTGGTTTTTTTGTGTTGGTTTGGGATGTTTATTGGTTTTATCAAATCTAGATAATTTTTCTTTGCCTTATTTAATTCCATTTGGAATGTTGTTTTTTGGCATTACCCTCATTCTTTTGGGCTTTTGGCCTGAAGCAAAAAAGCAAAAGCCCAAATTAATAGAATTGATTAAAGAAAATAAATAACTATGCTTCCCATTCCTTAATTGTAAACTCATTAAACAGAACGATGAACACTCCTCTCAAAAAACTTAGGTACAAATATGGATATACGTGTTGGTGAATTAAGAACAACTCAAGTGATTGCTTTACTGCAAGCGCATCATGAGGATATGTTAAAACATTCTCCTGTTGAAAGTGTGCATGCATTAGATTTAACGGGTTTAGAGGCTTCAGATATAACTTTTTTTAGTTTGTGGGACAATGAAGAGCTTGCTGGTGTTGGTGCTTTAAAAGAACTTGATGGTGAGCATGGTGAAATTAAGTCTATGCGCACATCAGCAAATTACTTACGCCAAGGCATTGCACACCAGCTGTTAGAACACATTATTAAACAAGCTCAACATCGGTCATATAAAACGTTAAGTTTAGAAACAGGTACCGCCGATTCTTTTTTACCTGCACAAACTTTGTATCGCCAATTTGGCTTTCAAGAATGTAAGCCTTTTGCACATTACAGTTTAGATCCCTATAGTATGTTTATGACTAAGGCGTTGTAATAAAAGTCGCTTTTCAATTTAAATGAAAAACCACGCAAATAGGAAAGTCGAATGAGCATATTATTAGAATTTGTCCCAAGCCTTTTCGTCGCATTCGCTTTTGATTTTTTACTTTATAAAACAGGCGCTACCATTTTAAGTTTTGCTTATTTTAGCACATCAAAAAATCAAACCTTGAGCTATAGCGAGTTCAAAGAATCTAAAAAGCAATCGAATAAGGGTTATCTTGTGCAATATATAGTGGGCATTTTGTTTTATGCGCTTTTTATTGTCTCAATAGCTTGGCTTAACTAAATCAATAGCTAAGTCTCATCCACTCTTTACTTCTCGGCTTTATGCATTATATAAAGCGCAGTCATTAAATCTAGATGAGCACCGCCACCATTTTTAAATAGTGTGATTTCTGTTTCTGATTTACGGCCTTGTTGGTTATTACAAAGTTGGTAAAAGTCAGCAATCACATCTTCTTCTTTAATAACGCCATTTTCTAT
The DNA here is from genome assembly GCF_030551755.1 of Pseudocolwellia sp. AS88. GTDB lineage: Bacteria > Pseudomonadota > Gammaproteobacteria > Enterobacterales > Alteromonadaceae > Pseudocolwellia. The sequence continues at coordinate 185,021 of NZ_JAUPEC010000003.1, read as the reverse complement.
AGGCATAGCAAGTTCGCCAATATCATGAATAGCCGTTGAACGTGAATCGACGAATATGTGTGATTTAGCAATTAAAGCGTCATCGGCTTCGCGCATATCTGGGCGATAAGCGCCAATTAGATCAACATGAGTTCCTGCCTTTATCCATTCACCTTTAATAAATGACGCTGTCGACATGGTTGAAGAAGAAGCAATATCAGCGTTACTTAGCGCTTCAGGTAAGCTTTCAATGGCAATAGCGTTTTTCTCAGTCGCTAATGTTTGTGCTTTTGCAAAGGTACGATTCCATATTTGCACTTTTTCTAGCTGAGGAAATACTGCGCGGTAAGCGTCTATCATTGATGACGCAACAGCGCCTGCACCTATGATGGTTAATACTTTGCTATCAGGTCTTGCGAGTAGTTTAGCGGCAAAAACTGAGTCCCCTGCTGTTTTCCACTTGGTAACTAAGTTGCCGTCTATAAAGGCTAACGGCTGACCGTTTTCATCATCAAACAAGGTAAATACAGCTTGTACGTTGAGTAAAGCGGGTGTGCGATTGGCGTTATTTGGAAATACCGTGGCTGTTTTTACACCTATACCTTTACCTTTGATCCACGCCGCTCGGTTAAGTACGGCATTGTCGCCCTGTTTAAATAATATATCGTCGATATCAGCTTGAGGCGCTTGATGCCCTTCATGAAAAGCCTCACAAAGTTCTGACCAAGATAAGTTATTTTTAACATCGTCAGCATTAATAAAAACAGGCATTTATTCGTAATCCTTTAGGTTGATTTAAGATGGATTAAAACACATCTCGGATACTTGTGTGGTGACAATTGATCGATCGGGTTGCTTTAGAATTTTTGACCTTTATAGATTAGCCTTGATATAAATTATCAAAATTGGGGATTGTGCTTTCCCAAATAGGGGTTTCTTTACCTAGATGGTCTTTTACTGCATCAAAAAACAAACGCGTTCTCACAGGTAAATCTCGATGCGGATATAAAGCATATAAATCATTGTAGTTTTTAAGCTTTACGTCAGTAAGAAAAGGCACTAGCAAACCCTCTTTTACTTCATCTTGTAAGAGTAATGCCGGTGCCAAAACAAATGCGGTGCCTGATAACGCTTTAATTAATAAGGCTTCACCATCATTACATCTAAAAATGCTTTTTATCTTTTGTTCGCATGTTTCATTTTTATCGTTGAAGTAATGAACGCTATCAATTTTCATGTGCTGACTTGCATAACTTGCAGCAGGATAGTTGATCAGTTCCTCCATCGACTTTGGTATACCGTAGGTTTCAAGAAATTCAGGCGAAGCAAGTAAAGCTAACCTATTGCGCGCTATTTTTCGTGCTATCAGAGAAGAATCTTTTACTTCACCTACTCTAAAAGCTAAATCAAAACCGCCAGAAACAATATCCACTAATTGATCATCTAAATACAGTTCAACTTCTACTTGCGGAAAGCGTTTTTGGAAATCGTTAATAATCGGCTGAATATAACGCCTACCAATATTTATAGACGTGGTAACCTTTAGCATACCGCGAGGTTCTTGGTGATAGTTTTCAGCGAGCTGAATAGTATCGCCAAGTAGTGTTCTTAACTCTTCGGCTTTTTTCACCATTTCTGCGCCAGCAGCCGTTAACGAAAACGAGCGAGTGGTTCTATTTAACAATCGAACACCCAAATCATCTTCTAAACGACTTATCTGTTTCGATATTACTGAACGGTCAATATTTCTGTAACTTGCTGCTTTAGCAAAAGATCCCCTTGCTACAACGTCTAACAGTAAGAGTAATCGGCTACTTGTGTCCATATTTATCTCATTCACCACTTCTATTGGTGCAATATTGGCACCAATGAATGTAAAAATCCATACTTTTTCTCTACACATAAAGTCCGTATGATCGTGTCATTATCCTAGGAGTTTTATAATGTTCAAATATCTATTCATTTCTGCCCTGTTAACGTTAACGATTGTTCTTTCAGGTTGTGAAGAAACAGCATCGCAAGAAGCAGCGCCACAATTTCATCAGCCAATTGATGTCGCTGAGGTTTTAGTAAAACCAGTACAAAGATGGCATACCTATACAACACGTCTTGAATCTCCTGAAGAAGTGGCTTTAATGCCAAGAATTTCTGGTGTTATTAATGAAATAGCATTTAAAGAAGGCGAAAAAGTTGCTGAAGGTGATTTGTTATTTCAACTTGATAGACGCCCTTTTGAAGCGATTGTTTCAAGTTTAAATGCTCAACTTGTTAGTGCTAAAGCGGCTTACGAGCAAGCTAACAGTGAATCTAAACGTGCAGTAAAATTAGCAGAACGTAATGCAATTTCAACGGAAGAAGTTGAATCTCGTAAATCAACGTTACGTCAACGTGCTGCACAAGTTGCTGCCTTAGAAGCTCAAATTGTAGCAGCTGAGCTTGATGTAGAATTTGCTTCTATCCGTTCACCGATCAATGGTGTTATCTCTCGCGCTAACATTACTAAAGGTAACAATGTTATTGCGGGTCAAAGCATTCTTACTTCTATTGTTTCAAATAAAAAAATGTACGCTTACTTCGATATTGATGAGCGCACATGGAACCAATCATTCAGTGACGTTACTGCACAAAGCAAGCAACATGTTGTAATGCAAAAAGTAGGGCAAAAAGAATTTGCTCACAGTGGTTATATCGATTTTATCGATAACCGTATTAACCCTTCTACCGGTACTTTGCGCGTTCGTGCTGTTTTCGAAGATGAAAATCATCAATTACGTACAGGTTCTTTTGCTCGTATTAAAGTAGCGGCTAATGCCATTACTGAACAAATTATTGTTCCTGCTAGGGCCATTGGTACTGATTTAGAAAATAGCTTCATATTAGTGGTTAATGCCGATAACGTTTTACAGTATCGTCTTGTTGAAGTAGGTGAGCGTTACGGTAAGTTACGTGCGATCACTTCAGGTTTAGTTGAAGGTGACATTATTGCTGTAAATGGTCCTGCACGTGTAGGTCCAGGTATGACAATCACACCAAATAACGTAACGATTGATAGTGATGGCATTGCCTTTACATTAGGTTCGATTGATACCACTAACTTAATCGCTAAGCACTAAGGTTTAAGAATGAAGTTTTCACATTTCTTTATAGAGCGCCCTATTTTTGCGGCAATGCTGTCTCTTATTATTTTAATTGGCGGTGGCATTTCATTATTCCAGTTACCGGTAAGTGAATACCCTGAAGTAGTACCTCCAACTGTTGTTGTAACAGCAAACTACCCTGGTGCTAACCCTACTGTTATAGCACAAACCGTTGCCACGCCATTAGAGCAAGAGATTAATGGTCTTGAAAACATGCTGTATATGGCTTCTCAAGCAACAGGTGATGGTCGTTTATCTTTAACAGTTACTTTTGCTTTAGGTACAGATTTAGACCGAGCACAAACACAAGTACAAAACAGTGTGAACAGTGCTTTACCACGCTTACCTGAAGAAGTGCAAAGACTCGGTGTAGTAGCAGAAAAATCATCACCAGACTTAACAATGGTTGTGCATTTATTTTCTCCTGAAAATACTCATGACACGGCTTATTTAGCTAACTATGCTGACTTATACGTTAAAGACCAAATAACTCGCTTATCTGGCGTAGGTGATTTTAGACTTTTTGGTGGTAGCCAATATGCAATGCGTGTTTGGTTAAATCCAGATGCCTTATCTGCACGTGCTCTTACTGCAACAGATGTACTAACTTCATTACGTCAACAAAACCAACAAGTTGCTGCTGGTAGCTTAGGTGCACAACCTTCAGCAAATGATAACCAATTCCAAATTTTATTAAATGTAAAAGGTCGTTTAACTAGCATTGAAGAATTTGAAGACGTTATTATAAAAATTGGCGATCAAGGACAAATAACTCGCCTTAAAGATGTGGCAAGAGTTGAGCTTGGGCAAAGTAGTTACTCGCTACGAGCTTTACTTGATGGACAGCCTGCATTAGCAATGCCTGTATTTCAAAGACCTGGAGCAAATGCTATTGAGCTTTCAGGGCAAGTACGTGAAACCATGGAACGATTATCTAAAAACTTTCCTGCTGGTATTGAATACGACATTGTTTACGACCCTACAGTATTTGTTCGTGGCTCGATTGACGCGGTAATCACTACTCTACTTGAAGCTGTTGTACTTGTGGTTATTGTTGTAATTTTATTCTTACAAACATGGCGTGCTTCAATTATTCCACTGATAGCTGTTCCTATTTCATTAGTAGGTACATTTGCTGTTATGCAATGGTTAGGTGTTTCAATAAATACCTTATCTTTATTTGGGCTGGTACTCGCCATTGGTATTGTTGTAGATGATGCCATTGTTGTAGTGGAAAACGTAGAACGAAATATTGAAAAAGGTTTAAACCCACTTGAAGCAACACGTGTTGCTATGACCGAAGTAACAGGACCTATTATTGCGATAGCTCTAGTACTTGGTGCGGTGTTTATTCCTACAGCATTCATTTCAGGTTTATCAGGCCAATTTTATAAACAGTTTGCCTTAACCATTACTATTTCAACGTTTATTTCAGCATTTAACTCGTTAACATTATCTCCTGCGTTAGCGGCTATTTTATTGAAATCGCATGACAGTAAGCCAGATAGACTAACGCGTATATTAAACAAATTATTTGGCAAATGGTTATTCGAACCTTTTAACCGTGCATTCGATCGTGGTGCAAAAGGTTACGAAAAAATAGTTAAAAAACTGCTTCGCATGGGATTAATTGTAGGTATTGTTTACGTAGCATTGCTCGGCGGTACTGTTACATTATTTAACCAAGTACCAAGCGGCTTCATACCCGTGCAAGACAAACAATTAGTTATTGCTGTTGCACAATTACCTGATGCTGCAAGTTTAGATCGTACGGAAGCTGTTGTTAGAAAAATGGAAGAAATAGCACATAAAATACCAGGTGTTTCACACACAGTAGCTTTTCCTGGTTTATCAATAAATGGATTTGCTAATTTACCTAACAGTGCCGTTATGTTCACTCCGTTAAAAGACTTTTCAGAAAGAAAAGGTCCAGGTGAGTCGGCTGATGCTATTGCCGCTAAACTTAATAAAGAGTTTATGGCAATTGATGAAGCATTTGTTGCTGTATTTCCACCACCACCAGTTCGTGGTTTAGGTTCAACAGGCGGCTTTAAATTACAGCTAGAAGATCAAGAGAATAAAGGTTTTGAAGTTTTATTTAATAACTTACAAAAAGTTATCAAAAAAGCGAATGCAGACCCTGCATTAACTCGCATGTTTTCAAGCTTCCGTATTCAAGTACCACAAATGGATATTGATATTGATCGCGAACAAGCGTTAATTCAAGGTATACCTTTAGATGAAGTTTTTGATGCCTTACAAGTTTATTTAGGTTCAGCCTATGTAAACGACTTTAATCTGTTTGGCCGTACTTATCAGGTAAATGCACAAGCTGATACTGAATTCCGTCAAGATCCAGCACAAATATTGACGCTAAAAGTACGTAATAACCAAGGGATTATGGTACCACTAGGCTCAGTATTAACTGTAACTCCAACAATAGGTCCAGATCGTGTAATGCACTATAACGGTTACCCGAGCGCAGAGCTTAATGGTAGTGCGGCTCCAGGTTACAGCTCAGGCCAAGCACAAACTGCTATAGAACGTATTTTAGCTGAGAACTTAGAGCAAGGTATAAGTTACGAGTGGACAGATGTTACTTACCAACAAATATTGGCCGGTAACACTATGGTTTATGTATTCCCATTAGTTGTACTTCTAGTCTTTATGGTACTTGCTGCACAATACGAGAGTTTACGTTTACCATTAGCGATTATTTTAATTGTACCAATGACGATATTCTCAGCTTTACTAGGCGTTTGGTTAGTTGGTTCAGACAACAACATCTTTACTCAAATAGCCTTAATTGTACTGGTCGCCTTAGCCTCCAAGAATGCCATCTTGATGGTAGAGTTTGCTAAAGATCAACAAGACAATGGTTTATCGAATGTGGATGCCATAATAGAAGCGTGTCGTATGCGTTTACGTCCTATCTTAATGACGTCGATCGCCTTTACAGCAGGTGTTGTACCGTTAGTTTTAGCTACAGGTGCAGGTTCTGAAATGCGTCATGCTATGGGTAATGCAGTATTCTCAGGCATGATAGGTGTTACAATTTTCGGTTTATTATTTACACCTGTATTTTATGTTTTACTAAGTAAAAGTAAAAAAGCTAAAGCTGAGCTAACTGATAATGTTTAATTTAATGAACTCGGTAAAAAGTAAGCTTGTTATTAGCTGCTTACTTGCAACATCAATTTTACTTGCCGGTTGTGCCAGTAAAATTGATGAAGCTAAGCAACATCAGTTATTAGAAAGCTTTATAGAACGTGCTGATATTGCTTCTAACTTAGCGAGTGCAAATGAATTGAATTGGTGGCACCAATTCAATTCAGCCGAGCTAGATGAATTAGTTAAAAGTGCATTAGCAACTAACCACGATCTAAAAACAAGCCAACTGCAGTTAAAAAGCGCTTTGGCTCGTTTAGGCGCTCAAAAAGCAGAATACTTACCACAGGGTGGTTTCTCTATTTCAGCCACTCGTAGTGGCTTAGACAGCGTGATTACCCGAGAATCTAGTGGGACTTTAGGTTTAGATTGGCAACTTGATTTATTTGGTCGAGTTACGGCATTAGTTGATGCAGCTAACGCTTCAGCAATGAGCCAAGCAGAACAGATAAGGTTATTACAAATAGAGATAGTTTCTGGTGTGGTTAAAGGCTATATAAACTATCAAGGAAATATTCAAAATCAACAGATTATTTCTAAACAAATCACAGCATTAAAACAAAGCATTGAGGTACTTGAAGCCCGTGTTGAAGAAGGTGTGGCAAGTGAACTAGATCTTAATAGAACTAAAGCTCAATTAAGCCAGCAACAAGCTTTATTACCAGATGTTATTTATGCCCAATATAGTAACTTAGCTACCATTGCTTTATTAACAGGTAAGTTAACTAAAGAAATTTCTCTTAGTGAAACTCAAGCTTTATTCGATACACCAATTGAAGTAGCGATTGCCGATGCAAATAATGCTATCGCGTTGCGCCCTGATATCAATCAAGCGTTATTAAACTTTAGCCAAGCTTATTCATTAAGTGTTTCTGCAAGCAAAGCTTTACTACCTAATATTAGCTTAAGTGGTTTTGCTGGAGTACTAGGTTTAGACAACACGCGTTTAGTAGATACACAGCAACAATGGCAATTGTCTCCGCAAATTGAATGGTCTTTATTGAGTTATCCTGCCCTATTAGCACAAAGAGATGCTCAAGCATTTTTAAGTGAAGCCGCTTACAGTGAATATCAGCAGGTGGTTCTTGAAGCTATCAATGAAAGCGAACTTTCGTTACAATTTTTAGTGAAGCAATCTGATATGCAAAAGTTTGCTCAACAACGCTATAAATATGCGAATAACGCATTTTTACAAGCAGAGGTTATGTACCAAGAAGGTCAAATACCTTATTTAGAATTATTAGATGCAAGACAGGATGTTTTAGTTGCAGAAAAAAACAATATCGACTCCGCCATTTCATCTTTAATCGCGAAAGTATCAACATACCAAGCATTTAATGGTAGCTGGAGTCAGAAGTTAGCAACCGACGAGCCGTAGAATATGATGCTTTCTAACGAAACAGTACAACTTTGTGATTTGCCTGAAACGATGAAAGCCATTGTATTAGAAAGTCCAAGCGAAACATTTAGCTTACACCAAGTAGAATTACCTCTACCTCAGTGTGACGCTAACGAAATACTCGTAAAAGTTGAGTTTGTGGGTCTTAACCCTTTAGATGCACAGTTTGCCAAAACAGGTTTTTGTAAATGGCAATACCCGCATATTTTAGGTTTAGATGCCGTAGGTACTGTAGTACAAGCCAACAAAGGTCAATTCCCTAGTGTTGGCGATCGTATAATGTGGCATTCAAGCTTGGCGCAGCAAGGTGTATTAAGTGAATATGCAAAAGTACCTAATTTTGCTGTTGCTCTGATACCTGAAAATCTTGAATCTAAAACGGCTGCCGCTATTCCTTGCTCTGGTCTATCAGCATTAATTGCAGTAGAAAAAATACAAATTAATGAAGGCGATACGGTTTTCATTGATGCGGGTGCGGGTGCTGTTGGTCAATTTGCCATTCAACTTGCCAAACAACGTGGCGCAGACGTTTTTACTATGGCTTCTAAACATAATCATAAACTTGTGAAGAAGTTAGGTGCTGATGCAGTATTTAATTATACAGACAAAAAACTAAGTCAAAAAATCGCTACAGCCCTTGGTCCACAAGGATTTGATGCTGTTATAGATACCATTGGCGGTGATTCAACCTTAAGAAACATTGAGCTTATGAGATTTTGCGGGCGTATCGCCTGTTTAAAATCACTACCTATATTAACGCCTGAGTTAATGTTCAGAAAAGCGCCTAATATTAGTATTGTATCTTTAGGTGGTGCTTGGTTAGCTAACAGTTTATGTGCACAACAGCGTATGAGCTTTATGAATAACCAATTACTCGAAAACATCGATAATGGCGACATAGTTGTACCTGAAATATCACCCGTTAATTTTAATGCTGAAGCGATAACACAAGCCTTGCATCATCAACTCGATGGTGGTTTTACTGGTAAGCAAATCGTAGAAATAGCGTAAATTCATCACCAATCCCAATAAAAACAAGAGTTAGCAGCCTAATATAGAGCTGCTAACTCCCCTCTCAGTAAATTCTCCATCACTCAGAATGCAAAAATATTCTCCTCTCTTAATGGCAGAATATTTAACTTCAACTACAGTTAATATGACATTGTTGACAATTTTATTTTTGTTCTTCAAATCATACCAAGTTGATTAATTAATTGGCCACTTAGCAATAATTTATTATTCGAATGGGTATAAATTAAATACTAGGACAAATATGCATTATGAAATTCTACTGGTTGACGACGAAAAATCAGTCACCAAGGCATTAAGTCGAGTTTTAAGAAACGACTTCTCTGCCATACATGAAGCACAATCAGCTTCGGAAGCATTAACTATTTTAGAAAATAACCCTATTGATGTGGTTATTTCTGATTATCGTATGCCCGATGTAAACGGTAGCGAATTATTAACCCAAGTTCACAATCTTTACCCTAATATCTTAAATGTTATGTTATCTGGTCAAGCAGATATGGAAGGGTTTGCTAAAGCATTAAATGACGGTTGCATCAGCAAGTTTTTGTGTAAGCCTTGGGACAATAATCAATTACGCGCTTTTCTACGAGATACAATTAAAGAACATGAGTCTAAACGTAATCACGATACCTTAACGTTAATCCCCACATTAAAAATGTTTAAAGAACAAATCAAACATTTAGGTTTGAACGAATTTAACGGTGCCTGCGTTGCTCTACTCAATATTCAAAATCTTTCCAGTGTAAATAAAGATCATAGCTATAAAGCGGGTAATAAAGTTTTAAAAGTTATCGCTAGACGCTTAAGTATGATGTTCCCTGAACACATAATGACGCGAGTAGAAAGTGATATTTTTGCCATAGTATTTCAGAATGAAGGCAGCTTAGGCAAAGACGCTAATGCATTATTACGTATTATTTCAACACCTATAGGTATAGACGAAAAAGAAATAGAAATTACAGGTTGTGTAGGTATTACATCTATTAACGATTGGAAAATAGATCTTACTGAAAACCTTGAACGTAATATTAAACATATACGCGCATTAAAAAATGATAAACAAGAAATAGTTTTTTGCCCTCCGCAACAAGAAGATAAATGGTTTAACAAAGCTAAACTCATTAATGAATTAGGAAGTTCAATAAAAAACAATAAGTTGAGTCTACATTATCAACCTCAAATAGACTTAGGCCTCAATAAAATAACTGGCTGTGAAGCACTTATTCGCTGGGTTCATCCTGAACTAGGGTTCTTAACGCCTGATAAATTTTTACCTTATATTGAACGATACAATTTAGCTGATGACTTATTAGTTATGATTTTAGATCAAGCTTTCAGCTTTATGACGAGTGAAACTGAATTATTTAAAGATATCACTATGAGTATTAACTTGTTTGCTAGTCAGCTAGGTAACCCAAAGCTGACCCAAATAATTATTGAAAAGCTTGCCCTTTATCAAATTCCTGCAACATCGCTAGAATTAGAAATAACAGAAACCAGCGTTGTAAAAAGCTTTCAAGAAACTCGTGAACAACTTATTACCTTGCGTAATTTAGGTATAAAAATAGCCATTGATGATTTTGGTACTGGCCATGCTTCATATGAATATTTATGTGAATTACCTGTCGATGTTGTAAAAATAGATGGGTGTTTCATAAAAGGCATGAATAGCAGTTTAGAAAAAACTACGGCGCTGAATAATATTATTGCAACAGCTACCACCTTATCACTTGAAATTGTTGCCGAGTTTGTTGAAGAAGAGCAGCAGGCTAATACGTTAACCCAAATGGGGTGTAATCGATTACAGGGCTATTGGTTTAGTAAAGCGATAAATTGTGATGACTTCATCTATTTTGCCTCATTATTTAGTAAACCTAAGACTCATTCTGGTATAAGCGAGCATTAATGACTGAAGCAACAATGAACAAGCCAATTGTAGAGACACGTCCAGAAAACGCCCCTCTAAAACTACTATTACTTGATGATGAAGAAGACATTATCAATGCATTAAAAAGGTTACTACGTAATAACTATGAAATTATCCCCTTTAATAAAGGTGATGAAGCGCTAGCTTATTTACAAGAAAATCATGTAGATATTATTATGTCAGACATGCGCATGCCCAAAATGGATGGTGCAGAATTTTTGGCTCATGCCAGAGAAATCATACCTAACGCTATTCGTTTATTACTTACTGGCTATAGCGACATGGACTCAACAGTTAAAGCGATAAATGACGGTGGCGTTTACACCTACATTAGTAAGCCATGGAATAACCAAGACTTAAAACTCACCTTAGAAAAAGCTTCTGATCACTATCTTCTTAAAAAAGAAGCGAAAAGGTTGAATGAAGAAGTTGCTAAAGCCAATAAAGAGCTAGAAATCTTTAATCAATCACTTGAGTTAAAAGTAATACAACGTACTTCAGCATTACAAGCCAGTACAAAAAAATTAAAGAACACACTGCAAACACAAAAAGAGCTGTTTTTTGATGTACTCGATATGATGTCTGCCACTATAGAATATCGAACAGGCTTTAGCGCAGGACACTCCATACGTATTGCTATTCAGTGTAAAGCCGTAGCCAAAAAACTTGAATTAGACGAAGCTCAATGTCGACGTATTTATCTATGTGCACTACTTCATGAAATAGGCACAGTGGGGCTTTCTGATGACTTATTACAGGAAAACTCAATAGGCTCAGGGAAACTTGAAGATTTACTCATTACTCACCCAATGATCGGCGCTGAAATTCTCGGTAAAGTTAAACGCTTTGCCTCACTAACAGACAATATACTTCATCAAAACGAAAACATTGATGGCACTGGATCACCAGCTCATCTTTCAGGAGACGATATTCCTGTTGGCGCACGCATTATCAGAATAGTTAAAGATTTTGATTTTTTAATTGCAGGAAAAACTAACGCTAAAAGAATGTCGATTGCTAATGCATATGCGTGGATGAAAGAACGTGCAGATGTTTGGTACGACCGTAAAATTTTGAAAACATTTATTGACCTCCTAGGTAACCGAGAAGCTGTTGATGGTGAAATGGAGTTTAGTATTGGTGTTGAAGCGTTAAAGCCTGGTGACAAATTATTAGAAGATTTGATCCTAAACAATGGCAATGTAATGCTCAAGGCAGGCCAAGAGATCAATTCAGTCATGATCACAAAATTAAAAGAATACGAAAGAAGACATAATACTAAAGTAACACTATTTATCGCTTAGGAGACTTATATGCAAGGTTCAATTTTTACTGCTTTTTCAGACATGATTATCGATAAGATGGGAATGGAACAATGGAATGAACTATTAGAAAAAACGGAACCGGCTTCGCAAGGTATTTATACAAGTGGAGAGCAATACGAAGACAGTGAACTAGTGAATATGGTGGTGGCGCTATCAGAAAAAACAGGTGTAGAACCTGAGAAACTTATTCAAGCTTTCGGGCAATATTTATTTACATCACTTTATGAAGGATGCCCTACAGATTTGTCTAATGTTGACTCGCTACGAGAATTTCTATTACAAATAGACAGCGTTATTCATGTAGAAGTAAAACGCGTTCATCCTAATGCTTACTTACCTAAGTTTGAGTATGAAGATGGTGAAGGTACAGATTTAATTATGTATTACACATCTAAGCGTAAACTTTGTCATGCCAGCGTTGGTTTGATTTATGGTGCAGCTAAACAATTTAATGAAGAAATTAACATCACCCATCCTGAGTGTATGCACACAGGTAAAGATCGCTGTAAACTTATCATCAAGTTTAAGGACTAGCCATTGCCAGATAACAACCCTTACAAAGCTGCCTATGAAAGAGAGCGTCTAGCACGTAAAAAAGCAGAAAAATTTCTCGACGATAAAACACGAAGTCTTTACGACAATATTGTGCAACTTCAAACAACAGTGCGCGCACTCGAAGAAACTCAAGAGCAGTTAGTACAAGCTGAAAAGATGGCATCTATCGGTCAACTTGCTGCAGGTGTCGCTCACGAAATTAACAATCCTATTGGCTTTTCATTAAGTAATCTAACCACCTTATCTGAATATGTTCAATCCATAGTTAAGCTAGACGATATGGTTATCAACAGTAATGATACATTAGAGAAAAATGAATTTATCACTCAATATCAAAATCTTAGAAAAACTGAAGATATTGAGTTCATTAAAGATGATTTACAAGACCTACTTGGCGACACCATTAAAGGTTTGAATAGGGTCAGTGCGATTGTATCTAATTTAAAAAAGGTCACCCACGCAGGTGAACTTGAAATGAAAGCTTGCCAAATAAATGACATTATTGAAGAGTCGATAAAAGTTGTATGGAATGAATTAAAATACAATATGACCGTAGAAAAATATTTTTCTCCATTACCTCTGCTGGCTTGTCATTCAGGTGAAATCCATCAAGTGCTTATGAACCTGTTTTTAAATGCATCTCATGCATGTGATGAAGAAGGTTTGTTAATAATAAAAACCTATACCAAAGAATCTAAAGGTAAAAATTGGATCGTTATCGAAGTCAGTGACAATGGGAAAGGTATGCCTAGTGAAGTAAGAAAGAAAATATTTGACCCTTTTTTTACAACTAAACCTGTTGGAGTGGGTACCGGATTGGGGCTTTCTGTATCTTTTGGTATTATTGAAAAGCATAAAGGTACAATAAAAGTAGCAAGTGAAGAAGGTATAGGTACTACTTTTAGTATTCATTTACCTCTAAATGAGCAAATAAAATCTACCGAGACACTATAAGAAGAAAGTTGCTATAGTCTCATTTCTTCCTTTTTTGTCATAGCCACTGCGGGTCCTTAGCTGTTCATTGTTATTATTTTGTTAGCTTAAAGATCGTGATTGTTTATCTATCATTAACAGGGTGTTAACCCATTATAAATCACCCCTCTCCCTCTTAGTGCCAGCTTTAAAAACATAAAACAATTCTTATACATTTCAATACAATAGGTTTAAAACCTCACTAATCATTAATAAATAATGGCGCAATTATGTAGAAAGCCTAAGCTTAATAGAACAAATAAAATCAAGAATAACTATTATGAAAAACTATATAACATTTATTAAATTTCTTTCTGTAGCCACTGCTCTATTTCTAACTTTTTCAAGTCAAGCGGGTATATTTTCAGGTGCTAAATGGGGAGATTCAACAATAGGAACATCCGGCGGTGAAGTTACATGGAGTTTAATGGCTGACGACATATCATGTTATGGAGAATTCGAGCCAGCAGGTTGTCGCACAACAGCGTTATCAAGCTTTATGCCTGATGGATATGTTGACGAAATAGCGCGTGCTTTTAGTATGTGGTCAGACATTGCTGATATTTCTTTTAATATGGTTGCTGATGGTGGAGAGCCCTTTGGTGGCGTTCCAAGTGCAGACATCCGCCTTGCAGGTCATTACTTTGATGGTACCAATGGGGAACTAGCACACGCATATTATCCGATAGGAAATACAGGAGGAGACATACACTTTGACACGGGTGATAGGTGGAGTATTGGTGGCTATATCGATATTTTTTCTGTTGCTCTTCATGAGATTGGTCATGCCATAGGTATTGAACACTCAGACGTGGGCAGCGCTGTTATGGACGCTCGTTATAATGGTCCTATCACAGGGTTAACGAGCGACGACATTGAAATAGCTCAATACATTTATGGTGCGGCTCAAATACAAGCAACAGTGCCAGAACCAAATTCAATACTTTTATTTATGTCTATGATTGGCTTAGCATTTGTAAATAAACGTAAAAAATCTTAATAAAGTTTTTTACTAATAATCCTTAAATTATTTTATGTTATAAAAATTATTACAGCCCCAATAACACTTAACTGACAAAGCATTCGTTAACACGAATGCTTTTTTGTTTCTTATTTGCAACTTATTACATCTTCCTGCATCAAACTCACTTGTTAATATGTTATAAAAAGTGTTTTAAAGAGAAAAACCCTTTGTATGGCATTTCTTTCTACGTTTAATGTGTTAGTAAAATTAGGCCTCCCCCAACTTTAGGTTAAATAAGATATTATGTTATTAAGCAATAAATCCGTTTCACCTTTAACAATGATTAAAAGTCTATTTTTATTCTTTCCATTAATATTTAGTGTTTCAAGTCAAAGTAAAGACAGCTATTTTGATGAATCGGAAATAGTTACGCCTTATGTATTAACTCATCCTATATTCCCTGTAAATTTACTAGAAAATCCAGGGAAAGAATTACTTACTTTTGCTTTAGACGAAGCAGGTAAGCCATGCTTGTTAATTTACGCAAAGGATCAACAAGGTGAGTATAGCCAAGCTTATAAAACCTTTTTACCTAGAGATTTCTATCGTTTTGACATTTCCTCACCATCACAATTAGATCCGCTACAAAATCTATATTTTTTGTCTAGCAACAATGTCTTCATCTTAAATAGTCAACTCATCAACACTCAGTCATCTTTTAAAAAAGTACAAAGTATTTCATCCATTGCGATGGGCGATAACAAACAATACCTGACTAAGGGTGACTTCCTTACCGATTTAAATAACGATAATTATGACGATATTTATTTAGCAGATTTCAATAATGCTCATGTATTAATACAATCAGAGCACGGATTTACAACATCAACTTTGCCAATAAAAGTAGAATCGTTATTTACATCGCAAACAATGGAATATTTTCACATACCACCCTATTTTGAAGATGTGAATTTTGATGGTTTACCTGATGTGATTTACATTAATGAAGGTAAATTTACCTATTTTCTTCAACAACAAAATTCCAGTATTAGTCCTATTCCCAACTACCTCACAGTTAACGATATGATCACGAGTTTAGATTGGTGGTATACCCTTGACGAAAATGGAGAAAAGCCGGATCAAAGTAAATTACATTATCGAAAAATAGAACAGCTTAAAGATATTAATGGCGACAACATCATGGATATGGTGGTGCGATTTACACAAAGTGAGGGTGTATTAAGTAAAACCAACGATTATGAAATTTATCTTGGAAGAAACATAGAAAATCAATTAAGTTTTTTAACTGAGGCTGATAGCGCAATTAAAGCAGAAGGTACACTAACGGATATTCAGTTTGTTGATATTAATAATGATAAAAAAGATGAAATCCTGGTGGCCGGATTTGATATTGGTTTATCACAAATTATTGGCGCTCTACTCTCAGGTAGTATTGATCAAGATGTGCATTTATTTTACATGGACGAAAACTTTCATTTTAATAAAAATAACAAGGTGACTAAAGAAGTTGAATTAAACTTTAGCTTAAGCTCAGGTACCAGCGGCAGTCCAGTTGCCACCTTACTAGATGTTAACGGAGATAACCTTCAAGATCTTTTATTGTCTGATGACGACGATACCCTAAAAATTTATCTCGGCGCAAACAATAAACGCCTCTTCACGAAAAGAGCAATCAAACATAAAACTCAACTTCCGAAACAAGGAGATATGTTGATCACCAACGATATAAATAATGATGGAAAAGACGACATCCTAATCAAGTATGGTCGAGAAGATAAAAAAGAAGTACAAACCACATTTAGAGTTTTAATGTCGCGCTAGTTACTTTCATAGTCGCTAAGCATCAACTACAATAGAGGCAATCGTTCTACTGAGAAATGTTTCACTACATTCTATGCCTCATTCAATAATACAATTATATAACTCTGCTACTGTAGCAATATCCCCTCAACAGGTTTTAGCTTTGCTAGCATTACTATCTTTTTCATTGTTAACAAAAGCGGATGAGTCAGGTGATCAATGTATTTTAGACACCATTAAAAATTCTCAAATCGCACTAACCTATGAAGAAATAAAAGAAGCTTGTGCTATTGAAGACGTTGCCCTTGCTTCACAAGAAGTAACACCCAAAAAGGTACCTCAACAAGGTCGTTTAGCGAAAAGGATTATAAGTGAAAAACGCACGGCGTTTGACCCTTATGTTATTACACCTCATAAAATGAATTATATATTACCTGTAAATTACACCAATAAAGTAAACCGAGAGGTTTATGTGGGTAATAATGATTGGAGTGAAGACCTAACAAATACCGAAGCTAAATTTCAAATTAGTATCAAAGTACCTTTAAACAAAAAAAGTATATTTACACCTTACGACGGAATATTTTTTGGCTTTACATTACAGTCATGGTGGCAAGTTTATTCAGATGGTATTTCAAAGCCATTTAGAGAAACTAACTACCAACCTGAACTTTTTTACTACGCACCTCTAAATTTAACACTTTTCGAAGGTAATACTGGTTTTGCTGTAGGTATAGAACATCAATCAAATGGTAGAACTCAAGGCTTGTCACGTAGTTGGAACAGAGCTTACGTGGATTTTTTATATGAAAAAGATAACTTCACTTTTTCTTTTAAACCTTGGTGGCGATTACCAGAAAGCGATAAAGAGTTTTTCTTAGATCCTGATGGTGATGATAATCCAGATATTAGTGACTTTATGGGATACTTTCATTTAGCTACGGTTTATAAATGGGATGTGTACGAGTTTACTTTTATTGGCCGTGAAAACTTTGTCACCCATAATGGTGGAATGGAACTCGGATTAACTTTCCCTCTTTGGGGTAAGTTACGTGGCTACTTACAGTACACAAATGGTTATGGCGAGAGCTTGATTGATTATAATCACTCGCAACAAACTATTGGGCTTGGTATTGCTCTAACTAACGTTTTATAAGCCTATAAATACCTGTTTACTCTAATTCGTTAAGTTAAGTAAAACTACAAAGATTGTAAGTTTACTCCACGTTTAGGTGTTACTGCTTTACCATTTGATTCAAAATTGAAAGGGATGGACTCTGTTTTAAAGCCTGAGTTCTTGTAAATAATAAAATGCAAATGAGGTCCTGTTGAAAAGCCAGAAGAACCCGACATTGCTAATGTATCTCCCACCTTCACTTCATCCCCTACTTTAACTGTCGCAGTTCCAAGTAAAATATGACCATATAAAGCATAGCTCCCATCTGAATGTAATACCATCACACGGTTAGCTTTATCTAAAAAGTAAGCGGTTTGACCACCCATATGATAATCATCTTTTACATCAATAACCGTTCCACTTCGTGCTGCAGTTATATACGTCCCAACAGGTAATGCAATATCTACAGCATAGTTATTTGGTGGTTTATTATGAGAAAACTTTCCATTAAACCCTTGTGTTATCTTTCTCGGTAAGCCTGATAAAAAGGGAGTCTTGTATAAATAGTTGTCTGTATTAGAGACAGGATCACCGATGAGCCAACGATAGGTAAATTGAGGTATCACCTTAAGATTTGAATAAAGAATAGCCTTTGATTTGCCACTTATTACATGGCGAGATATTTTTTTGCTTTGTGTAAAAGTAACTTCTATTTCTACGGGTGCATAAAGTGTATTTTCAACTAAAAGCTCATGCTTGCCTTCATCATTTAATAGATAGATCTTGATAGGCGACTGCTTTTCAACAGTATCGCTATATTTTGTTTCTTCTACTTTTACATCAGTAATTGGAGGTTTATCGCTAAACACCCAATTACCATTACTATCTTTATATTTGTAGACATTACTGGCTGATACCGAGCTACATATTAAATAAAAACAAATGAAAAAAAATGTACGTAATCTCAATTTAATTAAACTCCATGTACTACAATATCCATATTTTTTGATGTTTAAATTAGTTAATAATACTAATCAAAGGCATAATTATGAAGAATACCTCTTGTATTGCAATCACTCTAGCTAAAGTTAGATAAAATCAGTTCAATTCTTAAACATAAACTATACTTAACTAATCGTCAGCACGTCACATAGTGTTAAAAACCAAAGAATAGGATATGATAATATTTTATAAAAACATGATAAGTTTCATAGACTTCATTATTATATTTGGGTCTACTCCCCTAAAAGAGAATTAAGCTAAGTTAACGATGTTGAAATTATTTGTATTCATAAGCACCTTCTTATATAGTGGTCAAGCACGAGCAGAAGCTTGCTCTCCGCCTAATACAAGTAATTGCTATACATTACAGCTTCATTACACTTTCTCTGAAGGCTCTGGCCAGCAGACTACAGACATTAGTGGTAATAACAGAAATGGTACCTTACTCAATAATCCAACATGGGTATCTAACGGCCCAAACAATTACCTAAACTTCACGCGCGCTAATCAAACTAGTGTTCAATCTCCAGCGTTTGTACCTCCTGCCGACGGCGTAGTAGCTTTCTGGCTTAAAATTCAAACAGTCCCTACAACTAGACAGCGTATTTTTGGTTTTAATGACGCTTGGGAAATTCGTTGGGATAGTAACAATGTTATGTATCTGGATATCAACAAAGGCGGCACTAATAACAGTATTCGGACTAGTTCGGCCATCACTACGACTAACCAGTGGGTGCATTTCGCTGTTGTTAGTAGTGCAACCAACAATACTTGGGAAGTTTATATTGATGGAGTGCTAGACAACAGCGGCTCTGAAACACTCACAGCCGTAACCACTTCAGAACGCCTTAGTATTGGAACACGTACCGGAAGTAATGATTATTTAGATGGCTCGATTGATGATTTCAGGCTTTATTCGGGTGTACTTACTGCCAGTGAAATTGCGGAATTAGCAGCAGACTCCCCTGATTGTTGTTTAACGTACCCATATGAAACAGATTTTGAAGGTGATAACACCGAGTGGACTCCAGAAGATGATTGGGCTATTGGTAGTTCAGGTCATGGAGCTTGGCAAGCCAATTCAGGCTCAAAATATCTTGATAACAACCCATCAGAAGTAGATCAAGAATTTCATTATAATCGCTATATTTGGTTGAATAAGCCTGTTTATATTCCTTTTACGGCTGATCAACCTACTTTAAGCTTTTACTACAAAGCGGCCATATTCTCCGGACAAGTTTATACGCAAATATCTACAAATGGTTCATCGTGGAGTTACTTAGAAACATACACAGATACAAGTAACCACAGTAACTACACCAAACGAGAAATTAATTTAGAAAGCTATAAAGGCGAATCAGTACAAATTAGATTTATGCAGAATTTTGGTTCTGGTAGCGGTGCCCGTTTATTTGTTATTGATGATTTACGTATTGGTGACTTTCAATCTGACGATTACGCTTATCCTTATAGTAATGGGTTTGAGTCTGCTGATTTAAGAACACATTTCAACTACGAGGGTGATTGGGATAGCTCTCAAGCTCACGATACTAAATGGTTCCCAAGTGAAGGTAGTTATTTCCTTGATAACAACTACAATAATGAAGACCAAGCAGATCATCGTAACCATTACGCCACGATGAATGGTTTTATTACTTTGCCAGACACTTCAGTTAATCCAATGATAAGTTTTGATTATATCTCGGATATTGTTGATGGATTAACCTATGTACAAATTCAAGAGTATGGTTCGACTGACTGGACAACATTAAAATATTTTAGAGAAGAATATAACTTTTCCAACCATACACCATATACAAAGTACGAACATAATCTAGCCAGTTACTTAGGTAAAAAGGTTCGTTTTCGCTTTAGACAATATTGGTACAGTACTACAGGCCCTAGAACATTCACCATAGATAATATTTTTGTCGGCGATCACACTGACGAACTCCCCTTTCCTTATGCCAATGGTTTTGAAACCGCAGCTGAGCAAGCTCAATGGTATCCTGATGGAGACTGGGGAATATCAACGGAGCACGATACTAACTGGTTTCCTTCAAGCGGCAGTTCATTTCTAGACAATAATGTTGATAACGAAGATCAAGCCCTTCATCGAGAGCATTACGCTACTATGGCAGGTTATGTTCAACTGCCCGCAGATAGCAGCAATGTTGTTGTAAGTTATGACTATTTAACGAATGTTTTTGATGGTCAAGGCTACATTTATATACAAAAACTTGGACAAGCTAATTGGACACACCTCAAAACATACAATGAGACGTTTAATCGCTCAGAATATGCAACAGAAGAAATAGCACTATCGGCATACGCTGGTGAAAAAGTTCGTTTTGCATTTAGGCAATATTACAATAGCACTAATGGTGCTCGTGTGTTTGCTGTTGATAACTTTGAAATTAGATATACCACCACTGAAGAGTATGCTTACCCTTATTTAAATGATTTTGAAACACCTATTTCAACCGCCGATATTAATGGTCAAGATCAGTGGGCACACATAGGTGACTGGGGAATATCACAAGCCCATGATGGGGTTTATATACCAGAAAGTGGCGCCTACTTTTTAGATAACAATTTCGAAAACAAAGACCAAAAATATCATCATGAGCATTACACCACGATGAAAGGCTTTGTTACTTTGCCTGAAGCACCAGCAAACCCAATGATAAGCTTTGACTATTTAAGTGACATATTTAATGGTCAAGTTTACTTAAATATACAAGAAGAAGGCTCCTCTTCATGGATCAACGTAAAAACCTTTACCGACGAATTTAACCATAAACCTCATACCAAATATGAATATGACTTAAGCAACTATGCGGGTAAAAAGGTACGCTTTCGTTTCAGACAATACTGGAATGATGAAAATGGACCTAGAGTATTCCCAATCGATAATATATTTATCGGTGAGCTTACCGAAACACTGCCTTTTCCATACGCTAATGACTTTGAAACAGCCGAAGAACAAGCTCAATGGTATCCTGATGGGGATTGGAATATATCAACTGCTCACGACAGCCGTTGGTATCCAAGTTCAGGCACTTCATTTTTAGACAATAACTATGAGAACGAAGACCAAAGTAATCATAGAGAGCATTTCGCTACCATGTCTGGATATATTCCCTTACCTGAAGATAGCAGTAATGTTGTCGTTAGTTTTGATTACCTGTTAGATACTTTTGATGGCCAATTTTATATTTATATTCAGAAACTTGGGCAAACGAATTGGACTTATCTAAAAATTTATCCTGAGGAGTTTAACCGCTCACAATATACTCGAGATGAAATTTCTTTAGCCGCTTATGCTGGAGAGCAAGTTCGTTTTAGGTTCCGTCAGTATCATTTTTCAAGTAATGGTGCCCGCGTTTTTGCTATCGACAACTTTAAAGTTGAGCAAGTAACTTTAGCAAATTATGACTACCCATATTTTAATGATTTTGAAACGCCAATATCCACATCCACAATTAACGGCCAAGACCATTGGGACAACATAGGCGATTGGGGAATATCGCAAGAACACGACACTATCTATGCTCCTCAGGCAGGAGAGTTCTTTTTAGATAACAATATTGATAATGAAGACCAAGCTAGCCATCGTAACCATTACGCCACCATGAATGGCTTTGTCACCTTACCTGCTGCCCCTGAAAACCCTATGCTAAGTTTTGACTACACAAGCAAAATTGGTGGTGGTACAGCCTATGTAGAAATTCAAGAATTAGGCTCTAATACTTGGATAACTCTCGACACATTTAATGAGACTGAAGACCATACTCCTTATACCAAATTTGAGTATTTCTTGGGAGCTTATGCAGAAAAGAATATACGCATTCGGTTTAGACAATACTGGGATACAACACCGGGTCCTAGAGTATTTACCATTGACAACTTTTTTATCGGTGAATTAACTAAAGAATTATCTTATCCGTATGTAAATAGTTTTGAAACCTTAGAAGAACAAGCCGAATGGCAAGCTCAAGGTGACTGGGCAGCGAACACTGAACATGATACTCATTGGTATCCTCAATCAGGTAGCTACTTTTTAGATGGCAATGCTGGTGCAGACGATCAAGCAAATCATCGCGAACACTTTGCAACATTATCAGGCTATATTCAGCTTCCCGATGATACAAGTGCCGTTGCAGTTAGCTTCGATTATTTGTTAAATACTTTTGAAGGGCAACCTTATATTCAAATCCAAAAGTTCGGTGAAAATAACTGGAGTAATCTGCGCACATATACTGATAAATATAATCACGACGGATATGTGCATGAAGAATTTGCTTTAACTAACTATGCCGGAGAAAAAGTTCGTTTCAGATTTAGACAATATTATTATAATGTTGCAGGTCCACGTACCTTTGGCGTCGACAATTTTAAAGTAGGTGAGATAGATCTACCTGATTATCAGTATCCTTACTTTAATGATTTTGAAACACCAACTTCAACACCAAGTATTAATGGACAAGATCATTGGTCGCTAGAAGGCGATTGGAATATTTCAACCGAACACGACAGTATTTATATACCCAAAAATGGTAGCAATTTCTTAGATAATAATGCAGATAATGAAGACCAAAGCGGCTATAAGCTATTTTATGCCTCATTATTGGGTTACGTGCCTATTACCAACGATGCTAACAACCCTCAACTTAGCTTTTGGTACAACGCCGATATTTATAACGGAACTATTCTCGTTGAAATCCAAGAAAAAGGCTCTAACAATTGGACCAATATTCAGACATTCACTGAGCAAAATAGTCATAATGGCTACACTAAGTTTTATTACGACTTAGATGCCTACCAAGGGAAATCGATCCGAGCAAGAATTCGTCAGTATTGGTATGCCGACAGTGGTGCCCGAGTATTTACTGTTGATGACTTTAGAATTGGTGACGACGACCGTATAACCTTGAGCTATCCATACGAAAATACTTTCGAGTCGCTCGCAGAACGAGAGCAATTTATAGCCGATGGTGATTGGGGAATATCTACTGCGCACGATACGAATTATGTACCATATGAAGGTAGTTGGTTTATTGATAACAATGCCGAATTTGAAGATCAACAGGTTCATCGACAACATTATATTACTTTAGCTGATTATATTCCTATTCCAAGTAATGCTAATGTGCCCACTGTAAGCTTTTGGTATAAAGCCGATAATTTTGATTATGCTAGTTACATAGAAATACGTCGTAAAGGCGAAACGTCATGGAGTAATCTGTTTACCTATACTGAAGACAAAAACCACGACGAATATGTCAAATTTGAGATGCATCTTGATTCCTATAAAGGTGATGAAGTTACATTTAGATTTAGGCAATATTGGAATAGCACCAGTGGGCCAAGAACTTTTGTCATTGATAACTTTAGAGTAGGAGATCTTATTCAAGAAGAATATATTTTCCCTTACTTTAATAACTTCGATACTGAAATAAGCACAGCCACAAGCAATGGTCGCGACCATTGGAATACAGAACACGATTGGAAAATATCTGATCAAAATACGGTTACAGGCACCGCAGAAAGTGGTGATTGGTTCTTAGATAATAACCCTGACGCTGAAGACCAGCGGTATCACAGGAACCAATATGCGACTATGCATGGTTTTGTGCCTATTCCTGCTGATGCGGTAAATCCTAAAGTGAGTTTTGATTACGTAGCAAACTTGTTCAATGGTTCTGCTTATATTCAAATACAAAAAGCGGGTTCTTCTACATGGACAAATTTAAAAACCTTTACCAGTAATGATAATACTGCAACTTATGAAAATTATAGTAACACGCTGGATTCCTATAAAGGTGAAAGTGTACGCTTTAGATTCAGACAATATTTCAACTCTACGAGTGGCGAACGTGTATTTAATGTTGATAACTTCACTGTTGATCAAGAGCTGCTTGGTATCTGGTATTTTGAAGAAAACTGGGAAGATTCTACAGGTAACGGATTCGATTTAAGTCCCGTAAACACACCTATTTTTGATGACACGACGCGTGCAAAAGATGGTGCGATAGGTTCAGATACAAGTACCTGTTTTTATACAGGCTACGAAAACGATCAATATGCTATTGCGACAGATACTGCTTCACAAAATCATTTTAATGCACTTACTGTATCGGTATGGATTAACCCTGCCGCTTACAATACTAATTTAAGTACTATTTTAACTAAAGGTGATGACTTTGCTATTCACTTAAATAGCGCCGGCAATATTCAATGGCAATATTTAGGTAGTCAATTAACATCTTCAACTGCGATACCTTTAAATCAATGGACTCATATTGCTCTTACCTTCAAAGATGGTGAACAGTACATTTATATTAATGGAACCAGCGTTGCGTCAGCTTCTGTTAGCGGAGTATTAACTGACTTAGATGAAGATATATATGTTGCTGCTGATTTAAACAACGCCACCAATAGCCTTTATTCAGATCGCTACTTTCAAGGTACTATCGATGAATTACGTGTTTATCGTATAGCCCAGAACTCATCTGCCATTGCTACTGACATGGATGTACTTCATCCTTGTGATATTAGTATAACACCTGATCATTATCGCATAGAACATGACGGCATAGGTCTGACTTGTGCTGCTGAAACGGTAACGATTAAAGCATGTAACGATGCACAATGTACTGATCTTAATATAGAACCCAAGACTCTGAGCTTTATTGTTGAATCGAGCGATGCAGATACTATCACTTCAACAATCACCTTTACTGGAAGTACAGAGGTTACTTTTAATCATACATCACCAGCACCTGTTGAATTATCCATTATTAATGATGTGAATAGCCCATCCATTAATAACTTTCAATGTATAGGCGGCACTGCGGAAGCACCTTGCAGTATCTTATTTAGTGATGCAGAACTAAGATTCCTAAACAATAACAATGTCGATGATATAGAGCATCAAACCTCAGGGTCTAACTTTAATCACTCTATTCAAATTCAAGCAGTGAAAGACAATAATGGTGTTTGTGAAAACTTATTTGTTAATCAAAATACTAATATTTCTTTCCAACAAGAAAATACAACAGGAGCAACGAGCGGCTTAAGCTTTACTATTAATGGTACCAATATTCCTCGTTCTGGCTATCAGGACGTCACCTTAAACTTTGGTAGTGATGGTATAGCAACAATTCCTTCGCCTGTTTATAACGATGCTGGTGAAATCAGATTGCATGCTAAATATGACCAAGATGGAGTGAACTTAGTTGGCGTAACTAATAACTTTTGGGTAAAACCTTATGCATTAGATCTAGAAGCTACTTTCAACAGCCCACATATCGCAGGCAGTAATTTTAGTTTAAAAGTAACACCTCTTAACGCAAATAATGGCGTTCCAGAAAACTACAAACAAAACGACATACACTTAACGGTAGAACGATTAACGCCAAATTCTCCAGCATCTCCTACTGGTCCAGATTATTACACCGGCGGTGTTGATGGCGTGTTTACATATAATGGCGCTAGTGTCGATCTTTCATCACCTCAGGCACTTATATTAAATCCATTTGTGCTTGTAGATAATACATTAACGTCTACATCAGATGATGTCAGTTACTCTGAAGTAGGTACTATCAGTATAGATATAGAGGACCTGAATTATGGTGGGATTTCAGGTTTTGATATTCCATCAAGTGGTTTAATTGAGATTGGCGCATTTATACCTGACCACTTCGATGTTGCTCTTGATTCAAATGGACAAGGTGCTTTTGAAAACACCTGCACTTTAGGCGCGACTTACTTTACCTACACTGGACAAGCTTTTGGCTATAAAATTGATACTAATGGCACAGTTCAGGCACCACAGCTGATCATTACAGCAAAGAATGCTAATAATGTAACCACCCAAAACTATACTGAATCAGAAAAGCTTTCAGTAACTGATATTGAAAGATCATTATCAACGGCTGATAGTATTCAAAACGGTGCTGATGGTCTCGCTAAAGTCACTATCACACCAACTCCAGATAATAATGGAACGCTCACAAGAATTAGAGCAAATAATGATGGTAGTAATATTGTAGTGGGTGGTTCAATTGAATATCGCTTCAGCGAAAATGATCGTTATACATACGATCAAAACACCAATGCATTAATTGACAAATTTACCTCTGATTACACTATAACTATTGAAAGATTAAGAGATAGTGATGGGGTTACGGCAATTCCTAGTGATACAGCACAAATCTCCGACTTGCCTTTATCATTTTCACCTGATCCTATAGAAATACGTTATGGTCGTTTAACCTTAGCAGATAACTTTGGTCCAGAAACAAGCGACTTACCCATTACCTTATCGGCTCAATATTGGAATGGTACGCAATTTGTTCTTAATACTGCAGACCGATGCACAACTTACAATTCAGCTAACTTACAAGTTACCAATGCAAGTTTGACTTCAGTAAGAACCTCTGATGGAACACTAGATGATGGCTCAACTAATCTACTTATTTTGAGAGCACCAGGTGCAGATAATCAAGGTAATACAGAAGTCATATACGATACATCCCTTACCCCTTGGTTACAGTTCGATTGGGACGAAAATGGAACTTCAACCGATCCTTCAGCCAATGCCGTATTTGGTGTGTTCCGCGGAAATGACAGAATAATATCTTGGCGAGAAGTGTTTCAATAACCTTTAGTCATAAATATACACATAGTTAACCCAACTAATGAATCAGGTATAAAAAAAGCTAACAAATGTTAGCTTTTTATCGAATCAATTTGTGCTAAGCGACTTAGTTAAATTAAGCAATTTTTAAATAGTCCTTAATAATCTCTGTGCCATTGTCTGCTTGTATAGGTTTAAAAATAAAACCTGAAATACCGTAACCTTCACATTCTTTAATTAATACTTGGTCTGTAACAGACGACAACATAACCACAGGTACATTATGACCTGCAGCTCGAATTTCTTGTAGCGCTTGATTACCATTCATCTCGCCCATAACAACATCCATAAACATAAAGTCAGGGTTGTGCTCTTTAACCATTTCAACGGCAGTTGAGCCATCATCGGCTTCAATAATGTTGTCGTAACCTAGCTTACCTAATATTCTTTTAAGGGCTTTGCGGATCATCGAACTATCATCCACTAATAGTATAGTTGAGTCTGATGGTAAATCCTTAGTATGTATATTTGCTATCCCAACACTTTCTTCGCGTTTAATACCCACCGATTGATAGTTAACACTTCGTACTAAAAGATTAAAATAATAACGACCTACACCTTCAATTATAATAGGCACAGTAACAACTTCCCGAACTCCCTTGAGATATTTCGACATATCATCAACATTGTTAACAAAGTAAGGACTCGAAAATTTATAATCTAAGTTATAACGACCATGTAAATCTGTAGACCTACCAACAATAGTATTACCCCATTCGGCTAAAGCATTACTTAATTCGTCGTTAATTTCTGTGTATTCATATTTTTCATCAAACATCTTTTCACAAACAGAGTTACCAATAGCCACAGCAGTTTCTGGATAGTGATGCATCATAATAACGCCATCCAAATGACCCGTTACATCTGAACAAACCGCATAACCTTTAAAGCGAAAGTCATCAACGTTATCCATAAAAATATCACCCGAAGAACCAGATAAATTGGTCATCGCTTTTAAGCTAGCAATAGATTCTGTAATGAATGGGTATAAAATCACTTTATAGATTGTATCAACTGACGACATGTAAATTCACTCTCTGTTATTATTGTAATGAAAATATAAAATACTTGATAAATCAGCTCTTTGCAAGGGAATGCTAAGTAGCTTATTTGGTTAAAAGTATCATATTACTGTAATAAATTTTCTTTAATTTCATGATAAATAGACGCTGCATTTATTAAGGAGTTAGCTGTTAATGAAGGTACACCGTAAACCTGAGTTTCTACCTGATATGTTGCTGCTATTTCAGTTAATAACATGTCAAAGTCACCATCACCAGATAACAAAACCACGATATCTACTTCGGCAGCAGTTTTCATAATATCGATTGTGATACCTACATCCCAATCACCTTTTGCAGAACCATCGCTACGCTGAATAAAAGGCTTAAGCTTTACATCAAATCCAATATGCTTAAGGGCTTTTTGAAACTTATGTTGTTGATCATCATTTCGTTGAATAGCGTAAGCATTAGCAATAACAATATCACCTTGGTAACTTAGCTGCTCCCAAAATTTACGATAATTAAACTGTCGCTTGTAAGCATCTCTTGTAGTGTAGTAGATATTTTGTATATCAACAAAAACCGCAATTTTCTTCATGAATTCCTTAAATTAATTTTATAACCTAAATAGGTAATATTTTTGTCACAGTAAAAACCCATCATACGACTTTTTTAAGACAAAAATACAAGATGGTGATAAAATATCGCCGCGCTAAAATATTGAGTACACAAGATGTCAGCACTACGTTCGTTATACCACTACTTATTGAAACTCCCATTAAAATTATTAGTAAAATGTAAAGTTATTCCTGATAACTTCAGTGATGGCAGTAATATTAATCAAGAACAGCCAATTTTTTATGTAGTGAGATATCAATCATCAAGCGATGTTATTGCATTGCAACATGCCTGTAAAAAACTAAATCTACCTAATCCGTTAAAAAAGGTCATCATTAATGGTAAAAGCTTTCCACGAGTTTTCTTTCTAGAAAAAACCTCGTCTGTATTATCATGGAAAGAAAAAGCTAAAACTAACGCGATTGACCAAGGTTTAGAAATATTAACTGAGCACGAACTAGATTCAGACTTAGATGCACAAATGATCCCAGTAAACATTACTTGGGGGCGTACACCAACAAAAGAAAAAAACACGGCGAACGTAGGTACTGTTATAGCAGACGAAGAGTCTCCTACTTGGTTACGTAAAATATTTATCGTGTTGTTTGCTGGTAGAGATACTTTGGCTCGCTTTAGCGAACCTATGTCTTTTAGATACATGGAAGACAAACATGGCAGCAACGAAGCGACTGCTCACAAACTTATTCGTATCGCTAGATTTCACTTCTATCGCCAAACTATATCGGTAACAGGTCCAAGATTAATGCATCGCAAACAAATGTTTACCGCGATGTTTGCAAACCCGGCAATTAAAAAAATTATCGCTGACGAAGTAAAAAGTAAAGACAGTTCTGAAGCTGAAGTGAAAAAACAAGCCTTAGCCATCATGGACGAAATAGCCGGAGATTACCGAGAGTCTATGATCAGCGTAGGAGCACGAGTTCTTACTTGGTTATGGAAACGTTTATACAAAAGCATTGAAGTAAGTAATGCCAATACAGTACGAAATTTAGCACAAGAAGGTCACGAGATTATTTATGTGCCTTGCCATCGTAGCCATATGGACTACTTATTACTGACTTATATTATTGCCCAAGAAGGCTTAGTAACACCTCGTATTGCAGCAGGTATAAACCTTAATTTTTGGCCAGCAGGACCTATTTTCAGAAAAGCTGGAGCATTTTTTATTCGCCGCAGCTTTAGAGGTAACAGACTGTATTCTACTATTTTCAGAGAATATTTAGGTTTGTTATTTGAACGTGGTTACTCAGTAAAATATTACTCAGAAGGTGGGAGAAGCCGCACAGGTAGATTACTTCCACCTAAAACGGGCATGTTAGCCATGACTATACAAAGTTTATTACGTGGTATAGACAGACCTCTCACCTTAGTTCCAGTGTATATTGGCTACGAACATGTAATGGAAGTAGGTACATATCATAAAGAATTGAGTGGTAGTGAAAAGAAAAGTGAGTCTTTCCTTGGTGTATTCAAAGCTATCAAGAATTTACGTAACTATGGTAAGGGTTATGTAAACTTTGGTGAGCCGATTAATATTAATAAGTTTTTAACGGATGAAGTGCCAGACTGGAAACAATCAATTAATCCTATCGATCCACAAAAACCTAAATGGTTAACACCTACCGTTAATTTATTAGCTGATAAAGTTATGACTAACATTAACCAATGTGCTGCATTAAACGGTGTTTCGTTAGTTGCTCTTATTTTACACTCAACAGATAACAAAGCCCTTTCAAAGATAGAATTAGAGTCGCAACTAGATTTCTTCTTAATGTTACAACGCGCGGCACCTTATAGCGCAGAGCTTACCGTTCCGGCAGATTCTGGGGCAGAGTTATTAGCAGATGTTATCGCATTAAATAAAGTGACGGTGAATGAAGACAGTTTTGGCACCATCATTTCATTAAACGAGTCTGACGCCCTTGAAATGCGTTACTACCGTAATAATATCCTGCACACTTATGTGTTACATGCCTTGTTATGTCGTGTTTTAGAATGTAATTCAAACATATCCACTTCAGCCATTATTGAACAAATTCAACCATTGTTGTCGTTAATCAAATCAGAACTATTTTTATGGGGTTCTGCTCAAGATATGGCAGTGAATATTGAAACATCTTTAAACGTACTAGCTGAGCTCAATATTGCAGAACAAAGGGAAAGTGGGACTTGGTCATTATTAGAAGCAAACAACCAAAGATCTAAATCAAGACTATTGGCTGAATGTATTGATGAAACCATTCAACGATTAGCGATTATTTGCTCGTTGATTGATCGTTTATCACCAATTGATAAAGCGACATTTGAAGATAATGTGGTTTCGATTGCGAAACGTTTATGTGTATTAAATAGTATTTCTGCGCCTGAATTTATCGACAAAAAAGCCCAATCTTTACTTATTGGCACCATGCAGAAACTTGGCTACATTGGTCTTGATGACGATGGTAAGCTTGTTCCTACAGATACACTAGCGCCATTAAAAGACATTATTTTGAACTTAACAGATATTGAAGTGCAGCAAAGTATTTCGAGATAGAAAATTCGTACTTTGCAGTGATTAGATATTGATTGCGTGCAGTCGTTTATGAAGCTTATACCTAGGGGATTTTAAAATGAATCCCCTTTTTTATTGCTATAAATACTCTATAAATATACCTAAAAATACAACCAGTCCAACAAAGTGATTATGTAAAAATGCCTTAAAGCATTTATCGCGTTCTCTATTTACAATTAAAAACTGTTGGTAAGTAAATAAACCTGCACACATCACTAAACACAATTGATAAGGCCAACCAAACGCCAGCATGTCACCCACCGTAAGTAATAAACCTAAAGTAATTAACTGCAGGAATAAAATAATACGCTTATCATGATCACCAAATAAAATTGCGGTAGATTTAACACCTATTTTTAAGTCGTCATCTCTATCAACCATGGCGTACATGGTATCGTAAGCCACCGTCCAACATAAATTCGCAATAAATAATAACCAAGCAATTAATGGCACTTCACCTGTAGATTCAGCAAAAGCCATAATCATTCCCCAGCTAAAGGCAGCACCTAAAACCACTTGAGGCAAGTTAGTAATACGCTTCATGAAAGGATAAATAATGGCGAGGAATACCGCCACAAAAGACAACATAATGGTATAAGGTTGTAAGGTTAAAACAAGAATTAAGGCATTAATGATTAAAAAGAAAAATAAGGTAAGTGCTTCAGTAACACTTAATGCGCCCGTCACTAAAGGTCGGTTTTCAGTCCGCTTTACCTTGCCATCAACTTTTCTGTCGGCAAAATCATTTATTACACATCCGGCACTACGCATAATAAACACACCTAAAGTAAATACTACAAGCAAGTGGTAGCTTGGCATACCTTCTTGAGCTATCCATAACGCCCAATAGGTTGGCCATAACAATAAATAGGTACCAATAGGTTTGTCGATACGAGTAATCGAAACAATGGCTTGCCACTTAGCTTTAAATGCATTCATAATTAATTTCTATTTGGTTATTTGTACAGAGTAATAGGTAAAGTTAAGTCTTGAGTGATCAATTCTATTCAATAAGTTGAGCAGCACGAGTTTCTGAAATCAACTCATAAGCAAAAGACTCAGGTAAAAAGACCTCAGCCACCATAATAGGTTTATTATTTAAAACAAAAACAGAACGTCGTCCCCAAACAGCTGTTGTCGGCAAGTCTAACTGCTTAATTAAAGTAAAAAGCGCACTTGATTGCTTAAAGCACGCCACTTCAATACCTTTTCGGATCAAATCAGGATGATTAAACAGCACTTGCCCTAAAGGTTGTTCACCTAATTTTGCTAAGCTTTGTTCTTCACCTGTTAAACTTTTCAAGGGTAATAAACTACGTGCAAATACTTGTGGTTTGTTATCACAATACAGTAACACCTCTCGCACCAAAACTTGCTCATCTACGGCAATATCATCGTTAGCTTCAAGCTCGCTACACGCGATAATTTCTTGCCCTAAAACTTCAACACGAAACTCTGTGCAATGAGTTTTCAAACGCGCAGTTAAAGAGCCTGTAGCAAATAGCCAATCGCGCAAACCTTCATGTACAGAATCATTGTCAGTGTTAACTGAACTCGACCATAGTGTTTGGAGCGTAACGGGAAATAAATGTGAATGATGCTTCATAGTAAAAAATAGTGAATTAAAAACACTTAATCATATCAGGATTTACACCTACACGCCTAATAGCTCAACCGATTTAGATGAGAAATTAAGGAAAAACCATCGCCTCAAAATCATCCTAAATGTTCAATTAAAATATTTTGCTTTTTGTAGATGAGTCTTTTCTTCAAACAACTCAACCAAATGCTATTCATAGCTATTAAATAATACCTTGATCAACTTGGTATAAACTGGAAAAACAGGTTAATCTATACTGTAATAGATTGTATTTATTACCTGAATTCAAGAGAGATTTAAAATGAAAAAGCTAATAATAGCCCTTTGCTGCTTACTTCCCTTTTCTTCCATTAAAGCGGCTGACTATGCATATTTCGGTTTTGAACCTTCAATAATCACGAACTATAGCGCCGTTAAAAAGAAAATGGGCTACGTAAGAATTAGCGTTGAATTGATGATTGAAAGTTCATCAAATTTCGAAATAGTAGAACATCACGCACCTTTATTACGTGACGCGATAATTACAATTATTGGCCAGCAGCCTGAATCAAAGATTAAATCTATCAACGGTCGACATGAAATTCAGCGCTTATGTGAAGACAAGGTAAAAGCTCTTTTACAAAGAGAAACAGGTGGAACCTTAATTAAAAAGCTTTTATTTACTCAATGGTTAAGCGAATAGACTAATACCAAACGGATTAATTTCTGATTAATCTAATTTTGGTTAGCTTGGCTCAAATATAAAAGAAGGGCGATATGTTAACATATCGCCCTTCTTTTATTTTAATCACTTAATTTTACTGAGTCTTTAGTCCCTCAGATTTTTATTGTTTCGACACTTTAATTCTAAACCAAGCCAGTCCACAACCTGAGACTAAACCTAATAGATGTGCAGTATTTGCCATATTTACAGGTAATACATCAGCAAAACCTAGCAACATAAAGAACAGCAAAAAGCCGACAATAGGTTTTGAAATAGTTAAGCCTTTTTCTGGCGCTAACCAACCATACCACCATACATAGCCGAATAAGGCGTAAACCACGCCAGACAAACCACCAAAGTTGGGACCCGATACTATAAACTGACCAAAGTTTGAAACGATTGCGGATACAAGAAATAAGTTAACTAATGCCCATTTCCCTAAAGTGCGCTCTATCGCTCCACCAATTTGCCACCACCACATAGTATTAAAAACAATATGCATCCATGAAAAATGGAAAAACGCAGGGCCAAGCAGTCGGTACGGATGTTCTAATAAATGATCAAATGTTAATTGTGGGAAAAAGCTAATTTCATTAAATATCGTGTTCCCCCAGCCAACTAAACTTAATAGAAATACGAACCAACAAATAGCGAATATAACTAAAGTAACAACGCCAGCATGACGGAAAAATTGATCTTTAAATTGCGTGAATATTGAAGGTCCATCATTTTGTATTTCAGCTACCTCACCATTATTCCAAGCTGCTTGCTGATACTTAGGATGATGAGGTTGTTTGATAAAATCTTCAAAAATAGCTTTAGCTTTATCTCTTTGGTTAACATCGCAAAAAATAACAAAAGTATTATCTTCAGGCACAACTTTAGCGGGAATTCTTTGGCTGATCAGAAAATTACAAAACAATAAGGCTATATTGTGATGTTTAATATCTACAAAAGCTTCTAGTGCTATCGATGTTTCGGTATTACTCATGAAGTGCTAACGTCACTCGGATGCTCTAGTTGCCATTGGGTAAAACCACCATCTAATGAATACACATCAGTAAAATCTTGGCTAATTAAATATTGAGCAGCTTGCTGGCTTGAATGGCCGTGGTAACAACAAACAACAACAGGTGCATCTAGATCTGCTTCTCTCATGAAGTCTGAAAGCGTTTCGTTAGTTAATTCTATTGCACCAGGAATATGACCACTTTTGAATGAATTAGGATCTCGAATATCAACAACGACGTAAGTTTCTTCTGCTAACGCTTGGTGTAATTCACTTATCTGCATGTGCTTAAAATTCGTTGTACTTTCTGACACGTATCTCACCTTCTTGTAAATAATCTAAAGATATCCAGTTAACTTATAAGTCATTGTATGCGTTAACTCATTTGTTGATAAGAATAATATCATTTTTTATGGTGTTGTTTAGAAAATTGTTTCGAGGGCTATTTAAAGATAACAGCCTAAAGCTTTCATTTTAGGCTGTTTGCAGGGATTAGTTCCAGTCTAGAATCACCTTACCTGATAAACCCGATCTCATTACATCAAAACCTTGTTGAAATTCATCAATAGCGTAATGATGAGTAATAATAGGAGTGAGATCTAAACCTGATTGGATCAAACTGGCCATTTTATACCAAGTTTCAAACATTTCACGGCCATAAATACCTTTAATAGTGAGTCCTTTAAAGATAACTTTGCTCCAATCAATCGCCATATCAGTACTAGGAATACCTAACATAGCGATTTTTCCACCGTTGTTCATGTTATTCAACATGTCAGTGAAAGCCGTTGGTACGCCAGACATTTCCATGCCCACATCAAAGCCTTCACTCATACCCAATTCAGACATCACATCCGTTAACTTGGTTTTGCTGACATCAACAGCGCGAGTAGCACCCATTTTTAAAGCTAAGTCTAATCGGTAAGGGTTTACATCAGTTACAACAACATGCCGTGCACCAACATGCTTAGCAACCGCTGCCGCCATAATACCGATAGGCCCTGCGCCGGTAATTAATACATCTTCGCCCACTAAATCAAAAGATAATGCGGTATGTACAGCGTTACCAAACGGGTCAAAAATTGCAGCTAAGTCATCAGATATTTCGTCCGGTAATTTAAAGGCGTTATAAGCTGGTATCACTAAATACTCAGCAAATGAGCCCGCACGATTAACACCCACACCAACAGTGTTTCGACATAAATGTGTTCTGCCACCACGACAATTTCTACAGTGACCACAGGTAATATGACCTTCACCTGAAACTCTATCTCCGATGGTAAAGCCTTTAACTTCTTGACCTATATCGACAACTTCGCCAGCATATTCATGACCAACAACCATAGGTACTGGTATAGTTTTTTGTGACCATTCATCCCAGTTATAAATATGAATGTCAGTTCCACAAATGGCAGTTTTGTTGATTTTAATAAGCAAATCATTGTGGCCCATTTCAGGTTTAGGGCTATCGCCCATCCAAATACCTGGTTCTGCTTTTAACTTAATTAATGATTTCATGGTTTGCTCAGCCCTACTTAAGAATATTCATTGATTGACCAATACGAATAAAGGCTTGAATGGCATGATCTAATTGTTGTTTTGTATGTGCCGCTGAGATTTGTGTACGAATACGCGCTTGGCCTTTTGGCACAACAGGGAATGAAAAACCAATTACATAAATGCCTTCTTCAAGTAACTTGTTAGCCATTTCAGTCGCAACAGCAGCATCACCTAACATAACAGGAATTATCGCATGATCTGCACCACCGCAAGTAAAACCAGCAGCTTCCATTTGTGTTCTAAAATATTGAGCGTTTTCAATCAGCTGTTTACGTAAGGCATCGCCATCTTTTAATAACTCAATCACTTTAATTGATGCATTAACAATAGCGGGTGCTAACGAGTTAGAAAATAAGTACGGGCGAGAGCGTTGACGTAACCAATCAACCACTTCTTTCTTACCTGAAGTGTAACCACCTGAAGCACCGCCCATCGCTTTACCTAGTGTTCCGGTAATAATATCAACACGACCCATTACGTCACAAAACTCATGACTGCCTCTGCCTTGTTCACCGACAAAGCCTACAGCATGAGAGTCATCAACCATCACCAAGGCATTGTATTTATCAGCTAAATCGCACACGGCTTTTAAGTTTGCGATAACACCATCCATTGAAAATACACCGTCAGTGGCGATCAATTTAAATCGTGCGCCAGCAGCATCAGCATCTTTCAAACATTGCTCTAATTCTTGCGCATTATTATTCGCGTATCTAAAACGTTTGGCTTTACATAAACGTACACCATCAATGATTGACGCATGATTTAATGCATCGCTAATAATAGCGTCTTCTGGGCCTAATAAAGTTTCAAATAAACCTGCGTTAGCATCGAAGCAAGACGAATATAAAATCGTATCTTCCATGCCTAAAAATTCACTTAGCTTTTGTTCAAGTGTTTTATGGATATCTTGCGTGCCGCAAATAAAGCGTACTGACGCCATACCAAAACCATGCTCATCTAAACCTTCTTTTGCTGCTGCTATAAGATCAGGATGATTAGCTAAACCTAAATAGTTATTTGCACAAAAGTTAATAACTTGCTCACCACTGGTTACAGAAATTGAAGGCTGCTGAGCTGTAGTTATAACTCTTTCAGCCTTATATAAACCGTCAGTTTTTACCTGTTCGATTTGACTGTTAATGTGATTATAAAAAGGCGATGTACGCATAATATTTAACGCTCCACTTGCTTAAAGTTAATAGTGAATGTACAAATGCTGATAATATTGAGTTCAGCTTAAATTTAGCTAGTTATTAATTTAATACCAACTATCTTGATAAAACATTGTACGCTATAGCGCACAAAAAGAAAGTAGCACCTAAATTTGATAAATCACACACTGTAAACTTTTATCACCAGTGGCTTATTTAAACGATTAAATTAGCAGTGTTATTAGGTATACTAAAACTGAACTAGGGATCCACTGTATGACCCAAAGTTCAGGCTCCCTACTTCTATCAAAGAGAATATTTGTGAAATACTTTTTATCTTTACTCTTCTACCGAGTTTTATTTTTCATCTTACTTCCCGTATTACTGCTCGTATTAGTTATTCGATCTAAAAATCATCCAGAATATCGTCAACGCTTATTTGAACGCCTAGGCTTTATTGATAAAAAGCTAAGTAAAAACGGTATTGTTATTCATGCCGCTAGTGTTGGTGAAGTTATCGCTCTTAAAGCTTTTATAGAAAAACTATTAATTAGCCAGCCAGATACCCCTATTACCGTTACAACCTTCACGCCTACAGGTTCTGCACAAGTTGAAAAGTTATTCTCAAACAGAGTTCAACATTGTTATTTACCTATCGATTCATTTATTAGTACTTGGCTGTTTTTGTCACGCCTAAAACCTAAAGCTGTAGTGTTTATGGAAACAGAGTTATGGCCTAACTTGATCGCGCAATGTCATAATAATCACATCAAGTTATTGCTAGTAAATGGTCGTTTATCAACGAATTCTATGAAGAGTTACAAAAAGCTAGCTTGGTTAATTTCACCGAGCTTACAAGCTTTTGATCAAATACTGACACAAAGCCAAATAAATCAAGACAACTTCACAGAATTAGGCGGTGAAGAGATTGCCTGTGAACTTTCAGGCAACTTGAAGTTTGATATTTCAATCACAGCAAGTATTACCAGTAAACAAGCTGAGTTAGAAAAATTTGTAGTAGGTAAACGTAAGTTATGGGTTGTTGCTAGTACACATCCAGGTGATGAAGATATTATTTTAAAAGCCTTTCAGCCTCTGCATCAACAGTACCCAGACTTACTACTTGTAATTGTTCCTCGCCACCCTGAACGTTTTTCTGATGTAGCTCAAATGGCTATAAATGCAGGTTTTACTACCTGTAAGCGTAGTGAAAACACTCAGGTAGATACAGCAACTGATGTTTGGGTACTAGATACTTTAGGTGAGTTAATGCCAATGTGTGCATTAGCTACGGTTGTAACTATGGGCGGAAGTTTTAGTCATATTGGCGGACACAATCCTTTAGAGCCTGCACTGTTTAAAAAGCCCGTTATCGTTGGCGCTAATATGAGTAACTTTACCGAAGTTATGCAGCAACTAACTGAAGCTAACGGCATAGTACAACTTCAGGGTGTTAATAATGAAAGTGAGTTGGTTCAGGCAATAACAGAGCTATTAGAAGATCAAGATAAGCAGTTAGCCTTTGGTGAAAATGCGTATAACGTGGTACTAAAAAACCAAGGAGCCAGCGACCGGTCACTAGCTCATTTGAATAAACTAATTAGTTAATAGATGGTTTGAATTGAGCTTCAAAATCTTGATTCAAACTTCAATTCACCTTTCGTTTCAAGTTCAAGGGAATAGAAATCTTCAACCACCAAGTTAATTTTACTTTTAACTTGCTCAATAGTGACTCTATCCATTAGGTCGTTTCCTTTAGCTCGAACGCCCCAAGGCAGTTGATTGTGTGGTTTGCCTTTTTGCTCTTCAATCACTTCATAGTAACAACTGGCTACATACTTTTGATATAAATAAGGTCCTACTTTGCGTGGATTGTTATGGGCATACAGGCTAACGACAGGTGTGCCAACGGTAACAGCCATATGCGCAAGATAAGTATCTGGTGCAAGGTTAATATGAGCAAGTTTTAACACGGCTAATAATTGTTTAACCGAAGTTTTACCAACTAAGTTAAGAATACTAGCTTCACTTTGCTGGCAAATATACTCAGCTAATTGGGCTGCCATTGCAGTTGAAGCAGCACAAAGTACTACACGAAACCCTAATTGATCTAAATAATTAGCCGTTTGCGCATAACCTTCAACATGCCAATTACACTCGGCTTTTTTTGCCGCTAAGCTAATAACCGCAATAGGTTTTTGCTTGCTTGAAAATAAGGTTTCATGCGCCCATTGTTCATCGCTTTCGGGGATGGGTATATCCCAAACAGGTTCGCTAACCGTTAATCCTAGTGCTTGGGTAAATCCCATAAAATCATCAACCAAATGGGCTTTAGTTTGAGGTTGAATTTTGTAGTTGGTAAATATCCATTGACATTGTTTTGCACGTTTTCTGTCAAAACCTAGTTTAATCTTAGCTGGAATAAAAAAACTAACGGAGTTTGCACGCCAGTTCGCTTGCATATTAAGTAGAATATTAAAGCTTTGGCCTTTCATGTGTGCCCGAAAATCGCTATATCCTTTTAATCCAGCTGATTGGTCAAAAGAAATAATTTCTATTTTCTCTAAATCTTTAAGTAAACCGGCCTCTTCTTTACCGCACACCCAAGTAATTTGAGTATGAGGCCATTGTTTCTGAATACTTTGAACGGCAGCAACAGAGTTACAGACATCACCGATGTCTGATAAATGCAAAACACATAAATTTTTTGGCGCTGCTAATTGACCCAGCATAGATGATTCACCACAATAGAGAGATTAAATCCGTATAATTGGTCTATTATCTTGAACCCTTCAACAATTGTAAAACCCTGTAGCAAAAAAGTTTATGAAAACAATATGATATTTTGTTTTTATGATGAAAGCGAAATAGAACATTTTTCACAAGACTTACTAGATAGTGACTACTGGCAAAGCAATAACAAGGTTGTAGGAACAGCACAAGGTAGAGGAACCACTTGGTTTATTGAAGTAGATAATAAACAGTGGGTACTAAAACATTATTACCGCGGTGGTCTTATAGGTAAATTTAACAAAGATTCTTATTTATTTTCTAGTTATGAAAATACCCGAGCTACAAAAGAATATGAGTTGTTAAATCAATTACGTGCTTTAGATTTACCGGCCCCCAAGCCTATTGCTTGTCGTGTTATAAAAAATGGTTTGTTTTATAAAGCTGATATTCTTACTGAGCGTGTGTGTAACGCACAAGACTTGATTTCATTCCTTATTAAGCAAGCTGTAAATGCTGATTTATGGCATAAAATAGGTAAAACGATAAAAGCCTTTCATGATCACAACATTTATCATCACGATTTAAATATTCATAACATTTTAATTGATGATCAAGAGAAGGTTTGGCTTATCGACTTTGATCAAGGTGAAATAAGAACTGACTCAACCAGTTGGAAAGAAGAAAACATGAGTCGATTATTGCGCTCATTTAATAAAGAAAAAACAAAGTTAGAAGCGCTGCATTGGCAAGCCAATGAGTGGGATCTATTAATGACAGGTTATACAAGCGAGTAGTAGAACGTAAACAATCACATACGAATTGTGAGTTTGTCGTGTAAATTAATTCTTTAATATCAGAATAAATTCGGCTGTTTTAAACTCGTTACATAATTTAAAACAGCTTTTTCAGTTTACAAAGTATGTTCTAGGCAGTTTCAGACAAGCTAGCTTCTAAGCGTTTACGGTACATTGTACGTGCAGCTAAAAATTCATCTTTAGCTGAGTCGCTAATGTACGGATGAATAATCACTAATATCTTCAAAACACCTTGGTAAAATACCGAGTCATTGATTTCAACATCGTTATTTTGCGTTTGATAAAAGCTTAACCAGAAAGTGTTTACTATACGAAGAATACTTACAATATCAGCTAAGTCAGCATCATCAAACTCCATCATTCCTGCGCCCTTTAATGAAATCAAAAGCTGGCTAACTCTATCGCCAATAACCGTTTGAACTTCAACAAATTTAACATGTAACAATGGATTTTTTGCCAGTAAAACCGGTAAGTTACTGTAGAAAAAACGAAACTTCATCATGGCTTGGAAAACCATATCCATGTAAAGAATAATAGAATCTAGCGGTTTAACTTCGGGCGATACTTCAGGCATGCTTTCTAATAAAAGAGTTCGAGCATATTCTTCATAGATAGAGAGAATAATGTCTTCTTTATTACGGAAATGGTAGTAGAGATTCCCTGGACTTATGCCGAGATCAGCCGCGATATGATTCGTGGTAACATTTCTTTCGCCATGTTCGTTAAATAGAGCGATGCTAGCCTGAATTATTTTATCACGAGTTTTCATTTATCTCACTTTTGGTTTATAAACTTTCTAAAAACTGATCCAACTATATTACTACCAAATACGACAAGGATGGAAGTTTTTCGAGTAATTACTTTATATTTAAATTGTTTCTAAAAATTCTGCCGGTAATTGTCTTTTGAATTTAAGGCTGTTGCCCCTTACAATAGCCCTCAATATCCTTAAAGTAGATTATTTAATGCCTATAAAAGCTATATATCCTGGAACATTTGATCCAGTAACCAATGGTCACACTGATTTAATCACACGTGCGAGTAATTTATTTTCTGACGTTGTTGTTGCTGTAGCATCTAACCCAAGTAAAAAACCTTTTTTTGATTTAGCTGAGCGTGTTGAATTAATTAAAGAAGTAACTAAAGATTTACCCAATGTTACAGTAGTGGGGTTTTCAGGATTATTAGTTGATTTAGCTAAAGAGCAAAATGCGTCAGTTTTAGTGCGAGGCTTACGTGCAGTATCAGACTTTGAATATGAATTTCAACTTGCTAGTGTAAATCGCCAGTTATCACCTAATTTAGAATCCATATTTTTAACACCTTCAATAGAAAATGGCTTTATCTCTTCCACCATAGTAAAAGAAGTAGCACGACATAATGGCGATATAACAAGCTTTGTTCATCCAGCCGTAAAGAAAGCTTTAGACAAGAAACTAAAGCCTTAACTCCTAGAAGTTCTTATCGATAATAATACCAATTTGAATAAGTAACCTGAAATTAGATAGGTGATTATTTTTATTGAATTTGATGACATTCATTATCCCGAGTTGAGGTTAATTAATCAACTTGGGATAACTTCGTCTATTACCGTAACTTAACTGTGTTAATAAATTTTATTATTATTCCAAGGTTTAGTTTTTTTGGCACTTTGGACAAAACACGGTTGCTCTACCTGCTTGTTTTATTTCTTTTAAGGCTTCTTTACAGATAAAACAAGGCTTACCACCTCTTCCATACACCAAAAGCTCTTGCGCGAAATATCCTGGTTTACCATCTGCTTGAGTAAAATCTTTCAAGGTTGTGCCACCTTGTTCTATTGCATGAGCTAACGTTTGTTTAATATGTTTTGTTAATTCAAAGTAGCGTTTTTTGGAAATTTTTCCGGCGAGTTTTTTTGGATCAATGCCCGCTTTAAACAAGCTTTCATTGGCGTAAATATTACCCACCCCCACAACAACATGGTTATTCATAAGAAACGTTTTGATTGGAGAGGTTTTGCTACGAGACATTTCATATAAGTAATCATCAGTAAAGTCTGAAGATAAAGGTTCAGGTCCAAGCTTTTTAATTAACGGATGTTCGTTAATATCTTCGGTTATCCATAATACCGAACCAAAACGCCGAGGGTCATTTAGTCTCAATGCTAAGCCATTTGCAAAAACCAAATCAAAATGATCATGCTTAATAACAGGGGTATTTTTATCTATAACCCTAATAGTACCTGACATGCCTAAATGCAGCATTAATGTACCTTTAGATGTTTCTAGTAATAAATATTTAGCGCGGCGTTTAACAGAAAGAACTTTTTCATCACAAATTTCCGAAATGGTAGGGGTAATTGGCCAACGCATTTTCGCATTACGGACAATAACCTCACTAACATTTTGGTTTAATACATGGGGTTCTACACCTTGCCTGCAAACCTCTACTTCTGGTAGTTCTGGCATAATATATTTAAATCTCTAAATTTTAGCGGCCCTAATATTAAATAGCTCAGTGTTAGATGGCAACGTTTAATATAAGAAGCCGTATGATTATATCTATTGATATTGTACTAACACGATGTGATTTTTATCAAATAACCTCAACGAGTGTTGAGGTTATGTTGTTTATTTTTTACTAATTTTTTCTTTCTTTTTTTCTGTTGGTGCGATCTTGGGTAATAAGTGAAGTTTATTGTGTATGGCATAATGCACGAAAGTAAGCTTAGTACGCACGGCTTGAGTTAATACAAACGGATAAGCATCTGCTAAGCCCATACTTCTATTTAATGCATTAAGCATCACCGAAAAATCCATCCAAGTATCTAAAATATTATTAAAGTCTGTCTGTCTTAAAAAATAAGAAGTATCTTGAGGTAAGTTCAGTTCACCAAACTCTTCAATATCTTCTTCTGCATCTTCTTCAATAACTGACGTTGAACCTGTAATTGAGAAATTTTGTGCAGTTTCTAGGGTATCAATGATGTGCATATAATGCGCCCACGTTTCTGCCCAGTCTTCATAAGGATGCATAGTCGCGTATTCACTAATAAAAGTGTCTCGCCAATTTTCAGGTGCACCATTTTTGTAATGCTTATCTAAGGCTTCTTGGTAATCTAGTTGGTCATCGCCAAAATATTGTTTACATAAGGCTTGTTTTTCTGGTGTTGGCATAATGATTAGATCAAAATAATAATGCCCTAATTCATGACGAAAATGCCCAAGTAACGTACGGTAGCGTTCGCCCATTGCATGTTTTGTTTGTGAACGAGAAACATCGTCTGCCTCAGCTAAATTAATAGTGATATGCCCACAATTATGCCCAGTTAAAACAGCTTCATAACCAGTTAATGGACTAGCAAAATGGTCGTTAACATCTCGGTCGGTTATAAAATCAAAACTTAAGCCTGCCTCAGTATTTTCAGTATTATTTTGCAGCGGGATGGGTAATGCTTTTAATGTATATAAAGCACGGCGTTTAGCGGCCTCCATCTTTTTCCACAAAGGAATATGTTCAACAATACTTAGATCAGGTACGGTTTCGTTAAAGCGACAACCAAAACACAATACTTCTTCATTATCGGGATCAGGTACAAAAGTTGTTAAATTAACCATGCCATTACAAGCATTATAGTGTTCGTTGTTATCACACTTTCTGTACTGCACTTGCGGTTGCTGTGCTTTAAAAAACAAACCTGTTTTAGCGTCCTGTTCATAAGGTTCTACTCGATCAAAACTATCATCTATGCCTACTGTTCTAGCACAATTGAGACATTGATTACTTTCAAAAAACAAAATGGGTTTATCTGTACAAGTACATTGAAATGTTTTCATAGTTAATTTAATACCAGATTGATAAGGGACACTTACTTTAAATATGGGTGGATTGCCCTGTATTTAGATAATAAAGGGCTAATTGCAGGGTTTAGTCTTACTTTAATAGTTCTGCTTTTTTGGCATTGAATTCGCTCTCAGTTAACACGCCTACATCACGTAATTCTGCCAATTTCTTAATAATTCCTATCATTTGATTAG
Organism: Pseudocolwellia sp. AS88; assembly: GCF_030551755.1. Taxonomy (GTDB): domain Bacteria; phylum Pseudomonadota; class Gammaproteobacteria; order Enterobacterales; family Alteromonadaceae; genus Pseudocolwellia. The sequence continues at coordinate 140,129 of NZ_JAUPEC010000003.1, read as the reverse complement.
TCGTATTATATTGTGAATTAGTTACTTCATTTGTTTGCTCAAAATTCTGAACAGGCGCTTGTGTTGGTTGCGGTTCTTGAACTGGTTGAGCAAAATTAGTTTGCGGGGCTGGGGCTGGTGACGTTCCAGAAACTAAAGGTAAATTATTAACACTAATGGTTCCCCATTGACTGTTAAATGTAAGCGAGTCGTTGCCTCCTTGTTGTTGACTTACACCACCAATGTTATGGTCTAGTGTGTCATAAATAGAAACTTGTCCATTTAACTCAACAGCCAGTCTATTAGGGAACACGGCATAACGGGTATTGTTTTGTGAGCCGCTACTAGAAGGGCTACCTAAATCCATAGGCCACCATTGGCTGCTACCCGGTGTACCAGCGGCAACAACAGGAAACACTTGGTTATTCGATAATATATTAGCAAGTTCATTACAAAGGTTGTCGACCGTTGTTTTTAACCCATTATTAAACATATCACCTACCATGGTCATTCCACCTCGCATCCATTGACCCGAGCCACCTAATTCAGGACAGTTAAATTGTGCCATCGAACAGCCACCATTATTAACTGAAACTAACATATGAACTACTGCATCACGGCTTAAACCATAACGTGACGCAATATCATTGACTAAGTTTTCACCAACATTTGTTAGCTTTTGCATGAGGAAATATCCTATTAGGTAGATTGATTAAGCTATTAAAAAGCGCTTAAGTGAATGAAAGCAGAGGCGCTTTTATTTGTGTGTAATAATGAATCACTTCCATGAGCAGAAAGTATTCGAAGTATGCTCATATTATAGCATTGTTGTTGAGCTTAATCGCTGCTTTATTGTTAACTATTTTTTAAATATCTATACAGGTTTATTTATTTTTTATAAGTCGATAATTAAATTATAAAATTTAGAAAAAGTGCTATCTTAGTGCATATTTCTGCACCATTGAGGCTATTATTTATTATTTTATTGCTGCCTGTTAATAATAGAGTACTCTTAAATCGATTATTTACAGATATATTGTGATTAAAGTGTTTGTTTTATTACGTTTATATAACTGGAATAAATCTTGCAAAAATTTACACTCAATAGCATTTCCATGTTATTCATGTAGGCATACCATCAAAGGGGAATTAGTCGATGACAATTACTGTAGGTATTTCGCACCATACCGAATATAAATATGACCGTTCTGTAAATATGGGGCCGCATATATTTCGTTTACGTCCTGCACCTCATAGCCGTACCAAAATTAAAAGTTATTCTTTAAAAATCACACCTGAAGATCATTATATTAATTGGCAACAAGATCCATTTGGTAATTACCAGGCAAGAGTTGTATTTAACGAGTCAACAACAGAGTTTAGCTTTACTGTTGATTTAGTTGCTGAAATGACTGTTATTAATCCCTTTGATTTCTTTTTGGAAGAATATGCTGAAGAGTTTCCATTTGTTTATGACAAAATATCAAAATCTGAACTCACTCCCTATTTAAAAAAACGTAAAGCTAGCCCTAAACTTTTAGAATTAATAGAATCGTTAAAACCTGAAAAACCTATACGCAGCGTTGATTTTTTAGTTGCTGTTAATAAGGTGATATATGAATTAGTCGGTTACGGTATTCGTTTAGAACCTGGCGTACAAACACCTAATGAAACACTAAACAAAAAAACAGGCTCTTGTCGTGACTCTGCTTGGTTATTAGTTCAATTGTTCCGCCATTTAGGCTTAGCTTCACGATTTGTTTCTGGTTATTTAGTGCAATTAACCTCAGATCAAAAGTCGTTAGATGGACCAAGTGGACCTGAAGAAGATTTCACCGATCTACATGCTTGGACTGAAGTTTATATCCCTGGCGCAGGCTGGATTGGACTTGACCCTACCTCTGGGCTATTTGCTGGTGAAGGACATATTCCATTAGCTTGTACTCCAGAACCAAGCTCTGCTGCACCGGTTACCGGTGGAATAGATGACTGTGAATCTGAATTCAGTTTTTATAACAAAGTAACACGTGTTCATGAAGATCCTCGCGTAACTAAACCTTATTCAGAAACACAATGGACTGCGATAAATCGTTTAGGCCAACAGGTTGATAAAGTTTATACCGAAGAGGGTATTCATTTAACCATGGGCGGAGAGCCAACATTCATCTCTATAGATGATATGGAACACCCGCAGTGGAATACGGATGCTGATGGTGCAGAAAAAAGAGTCTTAGCTCATAATTTATTTTTAGAAATGAACAAAGTCTACACTAAAGGCGGATTTACTCATTACGGGCAAGGTAAGTGGTATCCAGGTGAATCTTTACCTCGTTGGCAATATGGTTGTTACTGGCGTAAAGATGGCGTGGCGCTCTGGAAAGACTCTGCCTTGTTAGCTGATCCAAATAAAGACTATAAATTAGATCATACCAATACCAAGGATTTTGCTGAGAAACTAACGGCTGCATTAGGGTTAGGAAAAGAAGCCCTAACAACAGCTTATGAAGACATTCTCTATCATCTATGGCAAGAAGCCTCTTTACCAACCGAAGTTGGCCCAAAACAACCTGAGTTATTAGATGCAATGAGCCGTAAAGGTTTATTAGCAAAAATGGAACAAGGCATAGAAAAACCTATAGGTTATGTTCTGCCTTTACACTGGAATGATAGCAAACATTGCTGGCAATCTTGTAAATGGGAATTTAAACGTGGTTACTGTTTCTTACTACCAGGAGAGTCACCATTAGGCTATCGCTTACCTTTAGATAGCTTACAATGGTCTGATAATATTATTGATCGCGACCCTTTTGATATCCCTGATAGTTTTGCCAAAATAAAGAAAACTAAAAAAGGGTTTATTGGCACAGAGATGATTAAAACTGCTCTTGTGCTTGAAGTAAGAGAAGGCCGTTTATATGTATTCATGCCGCCAACCAGTCACTTTGAGCATTATTTAGCGATTTTAACTGCTGTTGAAAGCGTAGCTAAAGAATTATCAATACCTGTTGTTATTGAAGGTTACACTCCACCTAAAGATAGTCGAGTTGAAAAATATGCAGTAACACCAGATCCAGGTGTTATTGAAGTAAATATTCATCCTTCTATATCTTGGGACCAGCTAGTTGATAGAACAACAACCTTATATGGTTTAGCTAAACAAGCGCGTTTAGGTACTGACAAGTTTATGGCTGATGGTCGTCATACAGGTACAGGTGGCGGTAACCATGTGACTTTAGGTGGCGAAACACCTGAACAAAGTCCATTTTTACGTCGACCAGATATTTTAAGAAGTTTTATTACGTATTGGCAGCATCATCCTGGATTATCTTATCTATTTTCTGGTTTATTTATTGGCCCAACAAGCCAAGCACCACGTGTTGATGAAGCCCGTGATGAAATATTGTATGAGTTAGAAATTGCTTTCTCACATATGCCTCAAGGCGAAGTACCAGAACCTTGGTTAGTTGATCGATTACTTCGTAATTTATTAGTTGACTTAACGGGTAATACGCATCGAGCTGAATTCTGTATTGATAAGTTATATTCTCCAGATTCAGCCACTGGTCGTTTAGGTATAGTTGAATTTAGGGGCTTTGAAATGCCTCCACATGAACAAATGAGCTTAGTACAAATGTTATTACTGCGTACTTTACTCGCTTGGTTCTGGAAAAAGCCTTATCACAAACCTTTAGTGCGTTGGGGAACAGAATTACATGATAAATTCTTATTACCACAATACGTTGAAAATGATTTAGCTGAAGTGTGTCGTGATTTACAACAATCAGGTTTTGGTTTTCAATTAAATTGGTTAAATCCTTTCTTTGAATTTAGATTCCCGGTATGTGGTACGCGTGAACTTGATAATGTGACCTTGGAGCTTAGAACAGCTATTGAACCTTGGCATGTACTAGGTGAAGAGGCTACTGGTTCAGGTACAGCTCGTTATGTTGATTCATCGTTAGAGCGAGTACAAATCAAAGTACAGGGTACAATGAGTGATCGATATGTTGTTACTTGTAATGGCCGTCGCGTTCCACTTAAACCAGTTAAAGGTAAAGCCAAAGATGAGATGGTTGCAGGTATTCGTTATCGTGCATGGCAGCCACCAACAGCATTACATCCAACCATTGGCGTTCATGCTCCTCTTACTTTTGATTTAATTGATACATGGGAAGGCAGATCTTTAGGTGGTTTTGTTTATCATGTAAGCCATGCTGGAGGCCGAAATCCTGAAACTTTACCTGTTAATGCTTTTGAAGCAGAGGGAAGAAGAGTTGCTCGCTTCTGGGAACATGGTCATACACCTTCATTATTAAGCTCAGACGAACCAAGCTGGACACCATCAGCAGTTGTACATAGCTTCAAAAATGCAGGTGTTAGTGAGTTTGTTGTTCCTGAAGAAGAAAATATCAACCAAGATTATCCTAATACTTTAGATTTACGTCGACAGCCAGCCTTTAAATAAGCAGTAATGACCATATCATTCCACTTTATAATTATTTAAAGTGGAATGATCTTATTGTTCCCCCCATCTATACCCTATAATGACAATTATTTACTCAAAAATGGAGTATGTTCAGCTTGTATATTAATGATACTACTTTGCCTGAATGGTTATCCTTATACCTTAACAACTCTCATGAACATGATGAGTTAGTTAATCACAGTGGCTTAAATCCTGATCATTGGGATGCTTTATTTAATCGTTTGTCTAACTTAACTGCTGAAGATATTAACAGCCGAGCAATTGAAATTAATCAATTATTACAAAACGGTAATATCAAGTATGAAAGTAATCAGCAATGCCAATTTGATCCATTACCTTTTATGTTATCTAAAGATGATTGGAATTCAATTGAAGCCGGTATTAAACAAAGAACAACCTTATTAAACAAAATTCAGCAAGATATCTACGGCGAACAAAAATTACTTGTTGATGGCTCTATTCCAGCACAAGAGTTATTCAAAGATAAAAGTTACCTTAGAGAAGGCTTTAGTCTGCCAAGTAACGAATTAAAGTTATTTTTTACTGCCGTTGATATATATCGAACACCTACTGGCGAATTTAAAGTATTAGCGGATCATTGCCAATGCCCTCTAGGTTTAGGCGTATTATTAAAAAGTCGCATTATAGCTCGCCGTGTAATGGCTGAAGAGTTTGCTGAATGTAACGTACAACAAATTAAAAAGTTTTTACGTGCGTTTCAAGAAACCATTAATGAATATACCCATTATATGGATGACCCACGTATTGTTATTCTAACGCAAGGCATAGATGATCCTAATTATAACGAACATGCATTTCTCTCAACTTACCTCGGCTACACTTTAGTACAAAGTGCAGATTTAACCGTTAGAGATGGTGAAGTATGTTTAAAATCATTACAGGGATTAGGAAAAGTTAATGTTATTCTTCGTTGGTTACCTGATAGTGGTATTGACTCATTAGAACAGACTGAATATTCATTACATGGCATTCCTGGATTATTACAAGCTGTTAGAGAAGACAACGTTAAAGTATTAAACCCTTTTGGCAGCGGTATATTGTCTTCACCTGCCGTGCAATTTAACTTAGATAAATTATCGCACAACTTACTGCAAGAACCTCTTCTATTAGGGCAACGAGCTTACCACGATGTAAAAGATGCTGATTCATTAGACTTAAGCACACTTGAGTTAATGAGTTATCAAGACCCTACTTTTAAATTAGATGGGAGCACAGACGCTGAAGCAATAAAATTAGCGATTCATAAAGATCCTGAACAGTTTTATCTTCAGGATAAACCCATTTTCAGTAGCGCACCTTTTTGGGAAGGTAACAAACTGGTAGCTAAACCCATAGTTTTCAGATGTTATGCCTTAACTACCGAGCATGGAGTAAACGTATTACCGTCTGCATTATGTTTCTCGATTGATGATATCCACTACCCTAGTATTTCTGGTGGGATAAAAGATACTTGGATAAAAACAGATGGAAAAATCGGCATAGTTGAACCCCATGCTATAACGCCTGTTCGAAAAAGAAGAGATGTAACCTTATTAGAAGGTGTTATTTCTAGCCGAACAGCTGAACATCTTTTTTGGTTAGGTCGTTACTTAGAGCGATGTGAAAACACTGTCCGTATTTTGCGTATTTTTATCGATAGATGCACAGAGCTATCTATTTATTCAGATGTGATGCGACAAACGATAGTTACCAGACTATATACAGCAATACGCACACAACATATTGTTTACCCTTATGTTGAACAAGATTTGGTATTACAAGACTGTAGTTTAGAACAAGCAAAAAACATGGCTTTCGAATTATTAGGCGATGAACAATGTGCTGGCAGTATCATCAATACATTGAAATATTTATCTAATGCCGCTGTTCAAGTTCAAGAATTATTATCTTACGATAGTCGACGTATTCTGGATGATATTGGCGTTCAAATTAACGCTTTAAAAATGAGTACCGCAAATAAGTCATCACGCACATTGCAAAGTAGTCTAGATAAAATAATAGGCGCTATTATGGCTTTTAATGGGTCAATTGCAGACTGTATGCCTAACAGTAACGGCTGGTTCCTGTTGGAAATGGGTCATCGTGTTGAACGTAGTTTACAAATAACGTCATTAAGCGCCGCCTTGTTGACTGAGGAGCTAGAAGAATCTGCAGAAATCGGCTTATTGGAGTCAGTACTCACTTGCCAGGTAAGTTTAGTTACACATAAACGTCGCTATCGAATGCATCAAAGTATAGGTACAGGTCTTGAACTGTTATTATTAGATGCTGAATACCCTCGTTCGTTGTTATTTCAATTAGAACAAATTAGTTTATTGTGTCAGCATTTACCTACTAAACGACGACCTGGTGTTATTGCTGCTCATGAAAAAGCTATTTTATTATCCAAAACAACTTGTTATGTAACAGAGAGAGATTATTTACAAAAAAGTACTGAGGCTAAACGCCAGCAGTTAGTTGAATTTAATCACCATATTCGAAGTAACTTAGATACCTTTTGTGATGTATTATTACTGCAATACTTTTCCCATACACAAACAGCTAATAAATTGAATTGGACCAATATTGAGCAAGCCCAATCGTGAAATATAAAATAAAACATTCTACTACTTATAAGTACGCTGACTTTGTTAGCCTGTGCCAAAACCAAGCACGCTTAACACCAAAAACTAACCATAAACAGATATGCCATAGTAGTTATATTGAAATCACACCATCAACAAGTTATTTACGTGAATATACCGATTATTTTGATAACAAAGTTACAGTCTTTGAGATAGCCAAACAGCATAAAAAACTTACCGTCACTATGGTGAGTGAGGTGGAATTATTGGTTAAACAAGGTAGCAATTTAAGCAGCTTTGACATGCCTTGGAAAGATGCACGAGATTTATTGGCAGAACCTAAAACACGAGATTTATTAAAAGTTTCTGAATTTGTATTACCCTCTCAATTAACACCTTTAGAAAAAGGTATACAAGATTATGTACTTGAGTCTTTTACGCCGGAAATGAACTTGATTGAAGGCTGTACAAGTTTAATGGCACGAATTTTTCATGATTTTCACTATGATCCTGGTTTTACTACAATTAGCACTCCTTTAAGCATTGTTTTTGCACAAAAAAGGGGCGTTTGCCAAGATTTTGCACATTTTGCGTTGGCTTGTGTGAGAAGTATTGGTCTAGCAGGAAGATATGTCAGTGGATATATTGAAACACTTCCACCTGAAGGCGAAGTGAAGTTAGAAGGTGCAGATGCAACACATGCTTGGTTTGCTATTTATGTGCCTAACTACGGTTGGGTTGATTTTGATCCAACAAACAATGTTTTACCGACTGAGCAACATATTACTCTAGCGGTAGGGCGAGACTTCTCAGATGTTACTCCACTTAAAGGAGTAGTCTTTGGAGGTGGTTCTCAAGTGTTAGATGTGGCGGTGGATATGCTTCGATTAGAGTAATGTTTATACGACGACATATTAAAATGAGTTAATAAAAGGCGGGAATTGCATGGAAATTGATTGGAAAGCGTACCAAACAAATGGTTTTTTTGATGAATTGATTGACGCTAAAGGGAATATCAGACTACACGGGAAGCAGTTAGCTCAGTTTTTTTCTAATTTATCGGCTGAAGAGTTAAAAAAAGCCCGAGCTGTTGCCGATTTAGCCATTAAAGAGATGGGTATTAGCTTCACCGTTTATAATGAAGGCAATATGATTGATAGGGCTTGGCCCTTTGATATTATCCCTCGTACCATTGGCAAAAAAGAATGGCAAGGTGTAGAAATTGGTTTAAAGCAACGAACTGAAGCACTAAACCTATTTATTGATGACCTATACCACGACCAAAAAATTATTAAAGATGGTGTATTCCCAAAAGGCTTATTAGAAAAGTCTGTTAACTTCCGCCAACAATGTGTTGGTATCAATCCCCCTAATAAAATTTGGGCACATATATGTGGTTCAGATTTAGTGCGCGACGGCAGCGGCACTATGTACGTGCTGGAAGACAATCTACGTGTTCCTTCAGGTGTATCTTATATGCTTGAAAATCGCTCGGTAATGAAGCGTGTATTTCCTGAACTATTTGAACAAGTCTCAATTTTACCCGTTGACGATTACCCTTCACAATTGTTTGATATGTTGGCTGCAATGTCACCTCGTCCGCAAGATAAACCTGAAGTGGTTGTATTAACACCGGGTGTCTTTAACTCAGCTTATTTTGAACATTGTTATCTTGCTCAAGAGATGGGTTGTGAATTAGTTGAAGGTCGCGATCTTGTTGTAGAAAAAGATGACTGCGTTTACATGAGAACAATCACAGGTTTACAGCGAGTTGATGTTATTTACCGCCGAATAGACGACTTATTCTTAGATCCAGAAGCCTTTTTACCTGATTCACAGTTAGGTGTTCCGGGATTAATGCGTGCTTGGTCTAAGGGTAATGTTGCTTTAGTTAATGCGCCAGGTGCAGGTGTTGCAGATGACAAAGTCGTTTATGCTTATGTCCCTGAGATGATTAAATATTACTTAGGCGAAGAAGCAAAATTAGCCAATGTTCCTACCTTTAAATGTCTTGATCCGAAAGAATGTGATCACGTGATTAAAAATATCGATAAGTTAGTTGTTAAACCTGCTAATGAATCGGGTGGCTATGGGTTATTGATTGGTCCTAAATCCACTAAAAAAGAACAACAAACAACGATTGCACAAATAAAAGCAGACCCTCGTAACTGGGTCGCTCAACCAACATTAGATTTATCAACGGTTCCGACTTTAGAAGAAGATGGTGTTACACCGGGTGGTCGTCATGCTGATTTAAGACCTTTTATTTTATCGTCAGGTAAAGATACCCAAGTAACGACAGGTGGCTTAACTCGTGTTGCTATGGTGAAAGGGTCATTAGTAGTAAATTCATCACAAGGTGGCGGTAGTAAAGACACATGGATTGTAGACGAAGAGGCTAAATAATATGTTATCAAGAGTCGGTGAAACTTTATATTGGATGTCTCGCTACATTGAACGCGCAGAAAATGTTGCTCGCTTAATTAACGTGAATAATATGTTGATGATGGATTTACCTAAAGGGGTAAGTACTGGCTGGGAACCCTTAGTCGACATTATTGGCGCACGAGAATCTTACCTAGAAACACATACAGATTTCTCAGAGGCCAAAGCATTACGCTACTTGTTAGTTGGAAAAGATAATTTTTCTTCTATTTTAAATTCTATTATCTCCGCTAGAGAGAGCGCTCGAACTATTCGAGACGTTATTCCAAGAGATGTGTGGGAAGAAATAAACACCTTATATTATTATGTAAAAGATCATCAAAACGAAGGTTTAACTAAGCGAGGAAGATTTGCTTATTTAAAAGCCATTATTGATGCAGCACACCAAATATTTGGTGCTTTAGATGCAACTATTAATCATGATTTAGGTTATACCTTTATTCGTCTTGGACTAATGATTGAACGTGCTGATATGACATCGCGCATATTAGATATTCGCTCTGAAACCTTAATTGTAAGTGAAGAAGCTAAGCCTTTTGAAAACATACAATGGATCAGTTTATTACGCTCATTAAGTGCATACCAAATGTATCGCCAAGAGATGGGGGTCCGTGTTCAACGCTCAGATGTTATTCAGTTTGTTATGCATAGTGATGTTTTCCCAAGATCCATCTTGTATTGTTTAGACCAAATGAAGTCATTAATTTCACCTTTACCTAATTCGGCTGAAATAATAACCTCTATAGATAAAGCGATTAATGAGTTGAAAGCAGAAGATGTGCGAGCCCTGCAAAAAGGACTTTTACATAATTACATTGATGAAATTCAGCTGAAGTTAGCAGGGATCCATAATGATGTAGCTGAACTTTATTTTTTAAAGCTAGCTGAAACAGAGTAATACCAGAAAGAAGTGAGTAGACGTTCTATGCTCACTTCTTCTCTTCAATAAGTGTTTTTGTTACCCGCCCAAAAGAAAAGTTAAAAGTACTTACTTTTCATGTCAAGACGTCCTCATTACAGACTCGTATAAGTTTGCATTTTATCAACAAAAGCTTGAGCAAAGCGTTTAGGCGATTCTGCATCCATATTAAAATATAAAGAAGGCTCTATAAGTTCAGCTTCCATTAATGCAAAAGATGTTTCATCTCTCACATAATCGAGGCGCGCATAAAGCGGCATATCATGAATGTTAGCTATAGCAGAAAGTGTTTTTTCAGCCTGTTTTAACAATTCGGCTTCAGGTTCAACAGTAGTTAACCTACCACCATGCTCTTCTTGCACTCTAAAATCGTCATTCTTAGGTGTTTTAAGGATTGTATGACTGATGACCCCATTAAAATAAAACACCGAGAATTCGCCCTCTTTTATCACGCTTTCCATAAAGGGTTGCACCATAAAAGCTTCTTTGTTAAAGATCGAGCGTAATTCCGGCAGATATGTTTCAAAATTACTACGTGTTAGCCAAAAAGTATTATCAGCATTTGCTGAAATTCTTGGCTTGATAACTAGCTGCTCGGTTTTAAAGTAATCAAAATATTCATTTACCGCTTCAGTCGATAATGCTTCTTTCCAAAGCGTTGGAACTATATTGATCTGATTTTCTTCAAGCTCTTTCAGATAAATTTTATCTATGTTCCATTCAACAATAGCCAAACTATTTTCAAGAACAGCCGATGAACTTTCGATATCAGACAGCACCCTTAAAAAGTCTTCGGCATGATCTTGATAATCCCAAGGCGAACGAATGATCACAGCATCATAAGCATTCCAGTTAACATTTTTGGCTTTCCACGAAATAGTATGTGTTTGCCAACCTAAAATCTTTAAAGGTTCATCAATTAAGTCATCGTAAACTTCAAAGCCTTCTAAAGAGTCCATACTTAAAATCACACATTGTTTTTGAGGTAAGTTCACATTGTTACTCCTTATATAAAGTTACTGCTAGGCTGAAAAAATTTCATTCGGAACTAGCTGAGAGAAAATAGCCAAAGGAAAAGACTTCCATACTTGAGTGCTTCTATTATGAATTAACAGTTCGGTATCGGTGGCAAATAAATTTAAAGTATACGGTTCTGTTTGGTCTGCAAGTTCAATATTTACAACCAATGCCATCTTCTCATCGATTACAGGAGGACTTTTGACTGTGTCGCCTTCACTATTTTTCCATGATCGCATCATTTGTTCTAACGCCTGTTCATTGAGAACGGCAGGAGTTGCACGCCAGTTTTTACCAATACGTTCAATGACCACATTATGAGAGAAGGTTAACGTTAGAATAGTTTCATGAGCTGCAAACAAAGTCGCTTGTTCAACTTCTGATGCGCTTTCACTACCAGAAAAGATTTTATTGTTGGTAACATTAATTAATAAAATAAACGCCATTACAGAAAAAATGATGACGTTATTCCAGCCTGCACGCGATAGTTTCATTATAGATCATACGATAGTTTAATTAAGGCTGAATAGTATCAAACAGATGGATTGATTGCACCGCTTAGCAAATACATAAAGCCTGCTTTATGAGTATGCTCATACAAATGAAGTGACAGAACTTTATTTTAGGCAATAAAAAACCCAGCCTGAGCTGGGTTTTTGAATAAGCAGTTATCAATTACTTGATTTTAGCTTCTTTGTAAATCACGTGTTGACGAATTCTAGGGTCAAACTTTTTGATTTCCATTTTTTCTGGCATAGTCTTTTTATTCTTATCAGTAGTATAAAAATGACCTGTTCCAGCGCTAGATACTAAACGAATTTTATCACGCATAATGGTTCCTTAAATTTTCTCGCCACGGGCACGGATATCAGTTAAAACTGCATCAATACCTTTCTTATCGATAATACGCATTCCTTTCGGAGTTAAACGTAATTTAACGAAACGATTTTCGCTCTCAACCCAAAAACGGTGAGATTGAAGGTTTGGTAAAAAACGACGACGAGTCGCGTTTCTTGCGTGAGAACGGTTGTTCCCTACGACTGGTTTCTTGCCTGTAACTTGGCAAACTTTAGACATGTGAGTCACTCCAAATATTAATTTCAGCTCGAGCTATATTTCCCCAAGACCGTCGCCTCGGGATCCTGAAAAAGGTGGCATATTATAGAGAAACTGAAAAACTATTACTAGTCTTTATAAAGATCCTATTGAAATAGTATTGATATTTATTAAATTTCAATAGGTTACAAGGCAAATAAGAGGCTAAATGCCACTAATAAAGTACACTTTACACTTTATTTATGCACTTTTTGCATGAAAGTTAGACTCTATCAGTCTATTTTCGATCCTAATAGTTTGTGTAATTTTATTTGTTGGTCTTCATTACACAACTCATCAATTAAAATACGTAGAATATGTGATTTGGCTAATTTAGTCTCAATAGCAAGTTCTGACAATTGTTCTATTGCCTCTTCACTTAACGTAAAAGTGGCATGTCGAAATGTTTTCTTTGTACCCAGTTTTGACTCTTGATCTTTATTGTTTTTCTTATCAGCAACATGTTGTTTTGCTGCGATAATAGCCTGAGTTAAATTTAACTGGTTGTTAAGATCACTACTAACAATCTCAGGCGTACCTTTAGCATAATTTTCTGCATCGGAGATAAACTCGTCTACAGTAAACTTTCTTCTTTTGTTATTGCCGTCCTTGGATTTTTTAAGATCACTTAAACTCATGGGAGTTATCCGGTTTCATGGCGATTAATTCTTCGGCAATTGAAATCATTTCTGCAGCAGCTTTGCCATCAGGTTCAATTTCTATAACAGAAGAGCCTTTCTCTTCACTATCATCATACACATTACGGTTAAACGTAACGGCGTTTAATACGTTAATACCATATGAGCTACACACTTCCTTAGCTTCTAAAATACGACCTGCCTGATTGGGTAAGGATGGACATTGCGTAATAACGAACGAAGCTAACATTTTAGGATTAACCATTTTACAAGTACTGAGCATATCTTCCATATGCGGTACTGTTTTCAGATCGCGTCGTTTAGGCCTTAATGGAATAATGACATGATCAGCAACTGACATAGCAGCACGCAAAGCTAGATTATCTTGCCCACCACAATCTACAATAACGTAATCATAATGTTGATTTAAGCTTAGTAAATCATTTCTTATTTTTCCATATAGCTGAATACAATTTATCGCAGGTAAAGTTGGATCGGTATTTCTTGCTTGTATCCAATCTGATGTCGTTCGTTGTGGATCACAATCCACCATTAAAACAATGGCTTCTTCTTTTTTAGCAAAATACACTGCTAAATTTTGTGCAAGGCAACTTTTACCACTACCACCTTTTTCTCCACCTACTAATATCATCATTACCCATTTCTCCTACGATCACTGGTCAGTGATACAAAAATAATTATTATTTTAATTTTGAGTTTATATTTTCTATTAACTACTTAGTGTTTTCATCAAGACGTAACGCTATTTCAAACCAACCATTTTCTTGTTTAATACAACGTATAACACGACCATAGAGCTTTTGACTATTTGGATTAGCTGATTTAAAAACAATTTGTGCAGGTGTTTGCACTTCAATCGCTTGATCACAATCAAGTTTTAAACCGCCCCGAGAAAAATCAAGACACACTATTTTTTTATTACGTTCAATACCATCATTACCAGTCCATACAATATCAACTAGCTCTTTTTCCATATCTAAACGGAATGACTGACGACGTTCTGCTTCTTCAGTTTGCCTATCTTCAGACATATAAAATTCCTTAAACCTGTCATATTCTTATATAAAATTAACGGTCATTGGCTTGAGTTGCAACTATTTTAAGCTAAACTTTTAATGGTAAATTTTGCCCTATATGGTTATTTAACAAGCTATCAACATTGTATTAACTCCCATTAAACCGAACTAAGGTTATTAAGCTCTCCATGTTCCGCAAACGAGTAGCATTGATGCCCTGCGATAATCATATGATCTAAAACTCTGACATCAATCAAACCCAAAGCATTTTCTAACCGTTGAGTGATTTGCCTATCGGCTCGGCTAGATTCAGCAATACCAGAGGGATGGTTATGAGACAAAATAACCGCTGCCGCTTGATGCTTTAATGCATGCTCCACCACAATACGAGGATAAACAGCCGCCGAATCTATGGTGCCGTAAAATAGACGTTCAAATTTAATGACTTGATGCTGATTATTTAAAAAAAGTACAGCAAAAACCTCTCGGGTTTCATTGCGTAATTCACTGATGAGGTAATTTTTAGTGGCTTGAGAGGAAGTGAGTTCATGCCCGTGTTGCAGTTGTTCAGATAAATGCCTTTTCGACATTTCTAGGCAAGCTTGCAATTGAGCATACTTAGCTGAGCCTAAACCTTTACGGGAACAAAACTCAGTTTCAGAGGCTTTGTAAATAGCTGAAATACTGCCAAAACTCATCAATAACTTACGAGCTAATTCAACAACATTACAACCCTGCACACCTGTTCTTAGGAATATTGCTAATAACTCAGCATCGCTTAAGCTAGCAGCACCTTGGTTTAGCAGTTTTTCTCTAGGTCTTTCTACGCTTGGCCAATCTTTTAACATATCCGCCTTCCTTGCATAAATTTTAATCAATATTGACAATTTAATATATTATCGATTAATGCTATCTTAACAACCCCTTTGTTTTAAATAATATGTGTAGTAGAAAATGCTAAAAGGCAAAAATATTGTGCTTGGTATAAGTGGTGGCATTGCTGCTTATAAAACACCTGAACTTGTACGTCGCTTAAAAGAGCACGGTGCTAACATTCGCGTTGTAATGACAGATGGCGCTAAAGCTTTCATTACTCCATTAACACTACAAGCCGTTTCAGGTAATGCTGTGTCAGATAGTTTGTTAAATACAGAAGCTGAGCTCGCTATGGGTCATATTGAGTTAGCTAAGTGGGCTGATCTCATCCTTATTGCCCCAGCAACTGCAGATCTTATTGCACGCATTACACATGGCTTAGCAAACAATTTACTGACCACTATTTGCTTAGCGAGCGATGCACCTTTAGTCATTGCGCCAGCCATGAACCAGCAAATGTGGCATGCACAAGCGACTCAAGATAACATCAATATTTTAAAATCACGTAATATCACTCTTTGGGGGCCTGGAGCGGGTGAACAAGCCTGTGGCGATGTAGGTTTAGGGCGTATGCTTGATGTACCAGATCTTGTAAAACTTGCATGTGATTTCTATAAAAATGACAATGCAACTAAGGTATTAGTTGGTCAACATTGGGTGATCACAGCAGGTCCTACGCGTGAAGCGATTGACCCTGTAAGATATATTTCTAATCACAGTTCAGGAAAAATGGGCTATTCAATTGCTCATGCCGCACAACAAGCAGGAGCCAAAGTAACGATTATTTCTGGTCCTGTTAATATTTCTGCACCGCAAGATTGTGCAGTCATTAATGTAGATAGCGCCAGAGACATGCACAAACACGCAATATCCCTCGCTGAACAAGCCGATGTATTTGTTGCTTGCGCTGCTGTTGCTGATTACCGTGTTGCTGAGGTTGCTGATCATAAAATCAAGAAGACAGCAGATAACGATAACCTGACCATTGAGCTTGTTAAAAATCCAGATATCGTGGCTGATGTTGCTTCATTAACCAATAAACCTTTCACAGTAGGCTTTGCCGCAGAAACACAAGATGTTGAGCAATACGCAAAAGCTAAACTAGCACGTAAGAATTTAGATTTAATTTGTGCAAACAATGTTTCTTTAGCTGGGCAAGGCTTTAACAGTGATGATAATTCGTTAACTTTATTTAGCGCTGATGATGAAGTTCATTTACCGCTGACAAGCAAAGCAGAATTAGCTAAATCTTTAGTGTCAGAAATTGCTAAAAAGTATGTTAAATAATACGTAAAACATACGATTTTATTTCTTCTGATAGTAAGTAACCACATACGCCAGAATTATTAATTTAAATATACTGGCGTATTTATTATTTGCATAAGTGAAATAAATTTATACTCTATAAAATGCCTTGAAAGCAACCCTATAAAACCGTTAGAATTCACTCATTAATAATTATAAAAATGAGAATTTTTTGATGCCTGCCAATCAAAAACCAAATCGTAAACAACAAATCCTCGAATGTTTAGCTAGTATGCTCGAAACCAGCCCAGGACAACGCATTACTACAGCCAAATTAGCTGCTGAAGTAGGTGTGTCGGAAGCGGCTTTATATCGTCACTTTCCATCAAAAGCGAGAATGTTCGAAGGTTTAATTGATTTCATTGAAGAGTCTACTTTCTCAAGAATTAATCTTATTCTTTCAGATCATAAAGAAGCCTTAGTACGCTGCCATCATATTTTACATGTACTTTTAGTTTTTGCAGAGCGTAATCCTGGTATGTGTCGGATTCTAAGTGGTGATGCGTTAATGGGTGAAAATGAACGTTTACGTGCACGTGTAAATCAATTCTTTGAAAAGTTAGAATCTCAATTTAAGCAAGTATTAAGAGAGCGTAAACTAAGAGAAGGCAAAGGTTTTACCATTAACGAATTAGCTTTAGCGAATATTATTGTGGCTTTTGCTGAAGGTAAAATTAGTCAATATGTAAGATCGGGATTCACTAAAAAGCCAAGTGACGAATTTAATGAGCAATGGCAGTTTTTAATGGCAAGCAAATAAACCTGAGCTTATTGATAGAATACCTACTCATCAGCCTTTAAAGACTGTGAGTAGGTACGTAAATACTGTTCTACTTTGAAACAGCTGCTTGAATAGTTGCAGGGCTAGCAACAAATATATCGTACGGTAAAGGCTCTGCTAACAAGCTAGCATCTATTTCAACTTCCATGAAACCGCTTGCAGTAAAAAACGCTTTTAATTCTTCATTGGCTTTTAATTCTTCATTGGCTATCACTTCATTCTCTAAAGCCAAGTTTGTGTAATATTGCGTGTTTTCTTCGCCATTACAAAATTCTAAATCAACAAATAAATTCATCGCCATACTCATTAAGTTTAACGACTGTACTTTCGGATAATGTTGAGCAATCTCATTCAACAAGTATTGAGCTACACCTTGTTTTCTGTATTGAGGTTGAACACTTATAGCCTCAATCATGATATGTGTTTTTGCATTAGTATCTGCTTTAACCAAAAGCTTATCGCAATAGTCTGCGATTAAATTTTGCTTCTTGAAATAAACACCTAATGGGATTTCCCAATCAGTCGCTTCTTGTTCATCTAACATTTCAAAGCTTTTGTCGGCATCGCGATGTTTATTTAATGTAATAAGCTCGATTTCAGCTTTAGCGATAACCTCACCAGCTTCATTACTTACATTGATTTCTTGCGTTAGTTGCCAATCGTATGAAGCTTTTACTTCAGGTTTTTTAAATTCTATTGATAAGTTCATATATATTGTTTGCATCATGTTTTCTAACAGATGCTACCTTGATGGTCGTCTATAGAGCATAAATAAAGCCAGTATAATAACTGGCTTTATTTGATGATGTTATTCGTAGCTATTAGATAATTTAACTAATGTAATTTAGCGTATACCTGTACAGCTTTTTCAAATTGTTGACGTTGTTGTAATGTTTGAGCAAAGGCCAATAAATCGACATCGTCGTATTGTTTTTCGTCTAAGTTAACTAAGGTATTAAAGGCTTTTTCTGCCATCTCCCATTGCTTACTCGACACGGCTAAATGAGCTAAACAACTCAACCACACAGCATTTTTCGGATCTTTGTGTAAGTACTTTTGCACAACAACAATAAGCTCGTCAGGCTGAGTTATTGGCAAGCTTCTCATATTTTTCATAAATGCTTTATCAGCACCTTTTTTAATAATTGGTAATAATATTTTACTTAACGGCGCCGTAATATTATTTTCAGCAAGTACTTTACAGTAAGCCATTACAACCACTTCACGCTTCTTCACTTTACTTGACAGATTATTCCAGTAACGAGAAATTTCTTCTGAATCTTTCTCTGTGGCTAATTGTCTAAAAGCACCATAAAAAACAACATTTTCCCATTCTTGTATGGTTTGCTCTGTTATGGCTTTTTGCTTACGCGCTGCCACTAAAGATTCTGCTGCAGCTAAATAATGTTTTTCAGCAATTTGCAGATCAATATTTAGCGTTAATAGGCGTGCATCGTGTCCAATAAGCTTATGGTTTTGGTCAATCAATAAGCGTGCATTTTCTCTATCATCTTGTTGCATATATAGCTTAATGGTAACTAATAGCGACTCAATATTGACGTTCTTCGCTTTATTATCCACTTCACTAAGTAGGTTTAAATAATGCTTAGCATTAGTACTTAGCGATTGTTTAGATGCTGCTGACGATGCAAGCAAGTAACCTATGCGTTCTCTTTGAGCCGGCTCTGAGCTTTTAGCAAATAAATGCTCCGCTTGAGCATAATCTTCAAGAATATAAGAGGCTACAGCTTTCTCAAAATCTTTAACGCCACGACGTTTACTTGCATAAGCTAATTTATTCCAAGTGCCTAAACTGAATCTGAAGCCGCCTCTGAAAATAACAAAAAGTAGCACAATCACTAAAAATATAAACAAGATCCAAAAGATAGCTGAATATACCGTTAACTCATAAATCATACCGCCCATAGCAATAGAAATATAACCAGGTTCAGTAAAGAATATTGGCGTAACCGCAATAAACGTAAAGATGACAAGAAGCATAACAAACAATTTTTTCATTATGCTGCCTCGCTCATATCAGCTGCCTTTTCAGAAAGTTCATTGATTTCAGCTTCATTAACTTCTGGTATTTGCTCTTCAATTGTTTTCGGAGCGACTTCTGGTAACACCTCAGAAGTGCTTTCTGGTGCTACAATATTTTGGCTCTCTTCTACTCTGTTCTGTTCATCTTTTACTTCTTCTAATATTTCTTCTGAAGGCGCTTTGTTTTCAAGTGGTGGTGCAGGAGGTCGTGTTGATTTTTTATCTTCAAGCGCCTTTCTAATGGCTTTTAAAGAAACTAACTTAAGCTCGTCTTCAACCACTATGACTTTATTTTTAACGCTTTCAATTGAATTGATAAAGACTTTATTCTTCTCGTCATTCAAATCAAAATACTGAGTGAGCCACAATTCTGCATCATTTAACGACTTAACAAATAAATCGTGATTACCTTTACTTGCTGCCCATTGCGCAACTTGTAGTTTAAGGCTTAAATTCTCTTTCAAATGTTGGCGTTGTTCCGCTGGCAAAATAGGCTCTAAGTCACCTACTCGACTATGAACAACAACAAATGTTTGTAAGAATTTATCCCACGTTTTAGCCATATTTTCACGCCAATCAGATACATCTTCAGATAAAGTGTAGCGATCCGCATTTTCAGTCTCTTGGGCAACAGTTAAAGCGACTAAAGGTAATGACTGAACTTGTTCTCCCAAAGCCATTAGCGATAATATCACTTGCTCTGTTTCTAACCTTGGCATTAAACGTAAGGCTTCAATATCTTGGTAAATTAACTGACGTATTGGCAATATTTCTGGATCATTCAATTCAGCAATACGTGCATCGGCATCTTGTAATAAACCAATAGCCGCGGTGGTATCTTTTTCTAACCATAAAGTACGAGCTGCAACTCGGATAAGATATTCAGCTTCATGTACTAACCAATCTGTTGGTTGATTCTGACTAAACTTTTCCACCATAAAATTGAGCTGCTCAATACTTTCTTGAGTTTCTTGTTTCATATTATGGGCTGAATCAGAAAACTGCATCGCAAGATTTTCTTCCTGATCTTGTAATGTTTGCAACATTTTTTGTTGCATGCGTTCTTGCGCTAATTGATTGCCTTTTGTAGCTTCACTTTTAACTTGCTGTAACTGTGAAATAATCGTGTTTTGCTGTTGAACATGCCAGAAATAAAGTAAAACAACTCCAACCACAGCAAGTAAAGCAATAAGCAATGATAAAATGGCAAGTTTAGATACTTTTGATTTTTTTTCTGGTTCTTTAACTTGTTCTTTTTTCAATTCTGTATTTTGTTCTGGTTTTGATACTTTCTTTTGATCTGATTTCATAGTTTGTTTAACTTTTTGAGAAGACGGTGTTTGAGGAGATGCTGAAGGCTTAACTGTTTCAGTTTTTTGTGCTGCTTTATCGTCTGATTTAGCAGTAATAGGTTTATCACCTACATTTTTATTATTGTCAGTTTTACTTACAGCGGCGTTATCTTTTATCGCGTTAGTACTATTAGACATATTAACGGATACGCTTGCTTGAGAACTATTTTTTGATGAGCTTTCGGCAGACTTTTGAGTAGATTTAGTGATGGTATTAGCTTTTTCTGCTGAGTTATCACCATTTTTAGTCGTTGGCTTATCGGTCATCATCTTATTCCATGTTGATTGTTACATCAGATGTTATCGCATTGGTAATAGCATTATCACTTGCGCCATTTGAGTTTATAACGCGCTTTAAACCTAATGCCTTTGCATTTTGAGCTATTCGCTCACTTGCAACCAACCAATAACAGTCGGTTTGCCAATACTCATCTGATAGATTAATTAATTGTACTATGCTTTGTAATATAGCGTCACTAGTTATCACCATACAATTAATCTGATGACTTCGCCAATGTTGTTGAATATTGTTAGGTAATTGTCGCCAAATTCGTTGATAAGCTTCAATATAGTATACAATTCCATTTTTTGCTTTAAGAGAGTCTGCTAAATACTCCCTACCACCATCACCTCTAACAATAAGAATATCTTGTCCTTCAATTGATTGAAGTTCAGGTAAGGCAAGTAGTCCTTCACTGGTTTGAAGTTTAGGGGAAATAACATCGATATGCAGAGCTTTCAACGCTTTAGCTGTTGCAGTACCCACAGCAAATACTTTACTTGCCTGCCAAGAAGCGATATCGATTATTTCATTAGCACTGGTTACCGCAGCAACACTAATAAAAATAACAATGGGCTGATTAACTTGATTTAAACGTTGAGCAAGATTTTCAGGGCCATTCTTAGTGAGGTTATCATTGACTCTATAGTCGAACATGGGCTGACACTGAGTATTAATGCCCAGTGTATTTAACTTAGTCGCTAATCGTCGCCCTTCATTTTCAGGGCGAGTGATCAGAACATTAAGATTGCTTTTTAATAGGTTATTGTTCGGCATATACCTGTTTCAAAATAACATCCGCACCTAAACTAAGTAACTGTTGCGCTAGGGTATTACCTAATGCTTCAGCTTCCGCGATAGGCCCACGAATGTCACTATGTAAAATAGTACTACCATCAATTGCACCTACTAACCCACGTAAATAAATAACAGGCTCGTCATCGGCTGATGAAGGGTTATTTTCTAAAACAGCATAACTACCAATAGGTACTTGGCAGCCACCTTCTAGTGCTCGGTTCATAGATCTTTCGGCAAGCACTCTGGTGCGAGTTTCTTTACATTCAAGTGGCGCGATTAAGGCTTTAATATTTTCATCGTCTGTACGACATTCAATTCCTACAGCACCTTGTCCGTTAGCAGGAAGCATAAGTTCTGGAGCAATATATTCTTTAATACGTTCAGGCATTTCTAAACGAATTAAACCTGCTGCAGCTAATATAATCGCGTCGTATTCACCGTCATCAAGTTTCTTTAAGCGTGTATTTACGTTACCGCGCAAGTCTCTAATTTGTAAGTCTGGTCGTAGCGCTTTAATTTGGCACTGTCTACGTAAACTAGACGTACCTACTACTGCACCATGTGGTAAAGATTCAAAGGTTTCGATAGTGTTTGAAACAAAAGCATCGCGCGGATCTTCACGAGGACAGATCACTTCTAAGCCAAGACCTTCAGGAAATTCAACGGGGACGTCTTTCATGGAATGCACAGCAATATCGGCACGATCTTCTAACATCGCAACTTCAAGTTCTTTAACAAAAAGTCCTTTACCGCCAACTTTTGCTAATGGCGTATCTAAAATAATATCGCCTTTTGTTGTCATAGGTACGAGTTCAACCGTAATATTGTCATGATGTTTTTCAAGTTGTGCTTTCACATATTCTGCTTGCCACAAGGCTAAAGCACTTTTACGTGTTGCGATGCGTACGATATTCTTACTCATAGTTTATTGCCTGATTTTTTGTCTGGTTAAATTGTCTAGCTATATCAAGTTAAGCTTCTAAGGTAATTTCAGCTTCAGCTTGAACACTGACTGCATTTGAAATAAATTTCCAGAACTCATCTCCACCACGTTTATCTATCCATTGATCATTTTCAAAATGGAAGTGATGTCCATTAAATTTAGTTGCAACCCAAATTTCCTTCAAAGGCGCTTGCTTATTAATGATAATCTTAGTGCTGTTTTTAAATGTTAAGGTTAATAAACCACCAACACCTTCGAAATCGATATCGTAACCACAGTCTTCAATGGCCTCTTCAACAGCCAGTAATAAGTCTTCTGCTGCTATATTATATTCACTATCGTTCATTAATTGTCCTTTCTACCTAATTTGGTAAATTATTTAAGATCGCTGTTATACCAATCTGATTATAAAACGTCTATCATGGGAAAAAAATCGAATTAATCAAATATGTGTAAACAAATTTTATTTATTTTGGCTTTCGTTGTGTCTTTGGTAACAATAACAGGTTGCGGCATAAAAGGTCCTTTGTATCAAACTCCGTCTGAAAATGTTGATCCTACTTCTTCTGAAAAATTAGGATTGAGCCCAACAGAACATACAAATTCAAATATTAGCACTAGTAAAAGGTAGGAAAAGCGGTGGACTTTTTTAATCATAAAAATACATCTTTATATGCTGAAGATAGCAAAGTATCTGACATTGCCAATGACCATGGTACGCCTTTATATATTTATTCAAGAGCAACCATCGAGAGACATTGGAAAGCCTTTGATAACGCCGCAGGCGATCGCCCACACATTGTATGTTATGCAGTAAAAGCTAACAGTAACATTGCTGTATTAAACGTAATGGCACGCTTAGGTTCAGGTTTTGATATTGTATCGAAAGGTGAATTAGCTCGTGTTTTAGAAGCAGGTGGAGATCCTAAGAAAGTTGTTTTTTCTGGTGTAGGTAAAACTTCAGACGAGATCGCTTACGCCCTTGATAAAGGTATTTACTGTTTTAATGTTGAATCTGGTGCTGAACTTGATCGTATTCAAAACGTAGCAAAATCATTAAATGTTGTTGCGCCTATTTCTTTACGTGTAAATCCTGATGTAGATGCAGGTACACATCCTTATATTTCTACAGGTTTAAAAGATAATAAGTTTGGTATTAATATTGACGATGCTGAAGAGTTTTATGTTTATGCATCAAAATTATCAAACATTGCTGTTAAAGGTGTTGATTGCCATATAGGTTCGCAAATTACCGAAGTCGCTCCGTTTTTGGATGCTTTAGATCGCGTACTAATGTTAGTAGATAACTTAGCAGCAAAAAACATTAACTTATCACACATTGATGTTGGCGGCGGATTAGGTGTTTGTTATAACGATGAAAAACCACCACATCCTGAACAATATGCTAAAGCGATTGCTGATAAATTAGAAGGTCGTGACATTACGCTAATATTTGAACCTGGTCGCGCTATTATGGCTAACGCCGGTATATTAGTAACTGAAGTTGAATTCTTAAAATCAAATGAAGAATTGAACTTCGCGATTGTTGATGCCGCTATGAATGATTTAATCAGACCGTCACTATATTCAGCATGGCAAGCGATTATTCCTGTTGAACACAGAGATGCTCCAACCAAAGTTTACGACATAGTAGGTCCAATTTGTGAAACAGGCGACTTCTTAGGTAAGAAACGTGAACTAGCCATTGAAGCAGGTGATTTACTTGCGATTCGTTCATCTGGCGCTTATGGCTTTACCATGAGTTCAAACTATAACAGCAGACCACGTGTTGCTGAAATTATGGTTGATGGTGCAGACGTTCATGTGATCCGCAAACGTGAAACAATAGAACAACTTTGGCAAGGCGAATCTTTGCTTCCATAAGTTATCTCTTAAACAGTATTAGTCACGAGAATAAGAATTAAATGCTTGTAAATTTTTCAAAAATGCACGGTTTAGGTAACGACTTTCTAGTATTAGATAATGTTACGCAAAACGTTTATTTGTCGAACGAACAAATAAAGCAACTTGCCGATCGTAATTTTGGCGTAGGGTTCGACCAACTATTAGTAGTTGAGCCGCCTTACGATCCAGACTTAGATTTTCACTACCGTATTTATAATGCTGATGGTAGTGAAGTTGGACAATGTGGCAATGGTGCCCGTTGTTTCGCACGTTTTGTTCGCTTAAAAAACTTAACAAATAAAAACAAAATCAAGGTTTCTACTCAATCAGGTAAAATGACGTTGTTTGTTGAGCGTGATGGAAAAATTACCGTAACCATGCCGGTTCCACAATTTGAACCAAATAAAATACCTTTTACTGCTCAAAAAACAGAAGGTACTTATATTCTTCGTAGTGAAGATGAAACTGTGTTGTGTGGTGCTGTTTCTATGGGTAATCCTCATTGTGTTATAACCGTAGATTCAGTTAAAGATGCTCCATTAGAAACGTTAGGTAAAGCGCTGGCAACACACGAACGCTTTCCTGAAGGCGTTAACGTCGGGTTTATGGAAGTAGTTTCTCCTGAATTTGTAAAATTACGAGTATATGAGCGTGGCGCAGCTGAAACATTAGCTTGTGGTAGTGGCGCTTGTGCGGCTGTAGTTATAGGTCAAATTCAGAAAAAATTAGCAAAAGAAGTAACTGTTGAGTTACCCGGTGGCACATTAAAGATATTCTGGAAAGGTCCAGGCAACCCAGTAAAAATGACAGGTGATGCTGTTCATGTTTTCGATGGACAATTACATATATGAGTTCAGAAATAAGTTCAAACAACAAAAATAATGACCTAACAGAGGCTAATTTAATGCAATCTGCAGAACTCATTTTATCAGATGATATTGTAGTCAGTTATTTACAAGATAATCCTGAGATATTTGCTCGTCATCCTGAACTATTAACGAGCATACGCCTTACAGATCATCAGCGTGGCACTGTGTCGTTAGTTGAACGACAACAACAACAACTAAGACAAAAAGTTCATGGCTTAGAAGACGAAATCACTCAGTTAATGTCTATTGCAAACAACAATGAACAACTATTTTCGTTATACAGTGATTTGTATTTACGTTTACTTGATTGTACTTCAGCTAACGAATTACTTGATTGTTTACATCAAGCTATTACCGAATTGTTGTCTTTATCAAACCTAAAACTTTGGCTCGTTGAACCTGTAGGCATTGAGCACCACAGCTTAATTAAAAACGATTGTGGCGGTATAGTTCAAAACCGTTTAACAAAAGATGATTACTACTTTGGCCGTTTACAACAAAGTGAACAACAAATGGTATTCTCACAAGTTACTGAAGGTTCGGTAGTGCTTGTTAAACTAGAATATAACAACAGTGTATTAGGTTTTTTAGCTATAAGTAGCCAAGATGCAGAGCATTTCGACCCACGTATGGACACCTTACTATTAAGTCAATTTAGAAAGTTAATTGCGAAGTTATTACAACAACACCTAAAAGATAAAGGTGCATAATGAAAGTTTATCGTCGATTAGCGCCCTTTAAAGCCATCAGTTTTGACTTAGACGATACGCTCTATAGCAATCATCCCATCATGGTTACTACAACTGATGAAATGCTAGCCTATTTCAAAAAAGCAATGCCATCGTTACTTGAAAACTCTACTGATATTCAAACAGAATACGACGTAGAGTTCTGGTCTGAATATAAAGAAAAAGCCCTTAAATTTAATCCTGAGTTAAAACATGATGTTAGTACTTTACGCAGTGAAACTTATTACTTAGGTATGATTGATTTAGGGATCTCTAAAGCCCAATCTCGCCAAGGCGCACAAAAAGCGGTTGAGCATTTTAATTTTCATCGAAGTAACTTTACCGTGCCAGACAATATTCACCGATTATTAGCTGCGCTTGCTAAAAAGTGGCCATTAATTGCTATCAGTAATGGTAATGTGAATACTAACACCATCAAACTTAATCAATACTTTAGTGCGGTTTATCATGCGGGCGGGCAGTCTGCAGGTAAATTAAATAAACACAAACCTTGTCCTGATATGTTTAATAGCGCCTGCAAACATTTAAAAATAAAGCCTGAAGAATTATTACATGTTGGTGATTGTGGAAAGGCAGATATTTTAGGTGGCGTTTTAGCTGGTTGCCAAACCGCTTGGGTATCAAGTTATGACGTGGGTCACCCCCTGTCTATTTTACCTAATCTTGAATTATCAAATGTAGAAGAACTTTATCAATTTTTAACATAATAACTGCCCAACATACCTTTTTTATCTTTTAAACTTATCAACAATTTGGCTTATCTATGGATGTTTCTGAATTACTCGACTCGTTAAACGAAAAACAACGCGATGTCGTTGCAGCTCCCTTACAAAACATGCTGGTACTTGCCGGAGCAGGTAGTGGAAAAACACGCGTACTTGTTCAACGTATAGCTTGGTTAATGCAGGTTGAAAACGCCTCTTCTCATAGTGTTTTAGCGGTAACATTTACCAATAAAGCCGCAGCTGAAATGCGTGCTCGTGTTGAGCAAACAGTCGACGGCAACACTCATGGTATGTGGATTGGAACTTTCCATGGTTTGGCTCATCGTTTGTTACGTATGCATTTTCAAGAAGCCAAATTACCACAAACCTTTCAGGTATTGGATTCAGACGATCAATTAAGATTGGTTAAACGTATTATTCGCTCACTTAATATTGATGAGAAAAGATACCCACCTAAACAACTACAGTGGTATATCAACGGTAAAAAAGATGAAGGTATTCGCCCTCAGCATATTGAGGTTTACGACGATCCAACAGAACAAACCTTTGTTAAAGTATACAAAGGTTATCAAGATGCCTGTAATTTAGCTGGCTTAGTCGACTTTGCCGAACTGCTATTAAGAGCTCATGAACTTTGGTTAGATAACCCTGTACTGTTAGAACATTATCAGAAACGTTTCAAGCATATTCTGGTAGACGAATTTCAAGATACCAACAGTATTCAATATGCTTGGTTAAATATTCTTGGTAAAGCCTCAAGCAAAGTGATGATTGTCGGCGATGATGATCAATCTATCTATGGCTGGCGTGGCGCTAAAATAGAAAATATTGAACGCTTCTTAAAAGATTTTGATGATGCGCAAACCATCAAACTTGAGCAAAATTATCGTTCTACGGCTAATATCCTAAATGCAGCCAATAAACTTATTTCAAACAACAATAATCGTTTAGGTAAAGATCTTTGGACTCAAGACGAATCTGGAGAAAAGATATCTATTTACACCGCCTTCAACGAAATAGACGAAGCACGCTTTATTGCTGGCCGAATTAAAGACTGGCAGAAAGAAAATGGTTCATTAAGCGATGTCGCAATTTTATATCGAAGTAACGCACAATCTCGTTTACTCGAGGAAGCTTTACTACAAGGCGGACTACCTTACCGAATTTATGGTGGACAGCGTTTCTTCGAACGACAAGAAATTAAAGATGCTTTAGCTTACATGCGCCTGCTTAATAACCGAGACGACGATGCAGCTTTTGAGCGTATAATAAATACACCTACGCGAGGTATTGGTAATCAAAAGATTTCGCTGATACGAGATGCAGCAAGAAGCTTAAATGTTACCTTATGGCAAGCTTGTCAGCACATGATTAATAACGAAGAATTTAAAGGTAGAAATGCAAAAGCTATTACCCATTTTGTTGAATTAATTAATCAACTTGAAGATGACTCGTGTAATCTTAATTTAGATCAACAAGCTAACTTTATTATTAAAAACAGTGGCTTAAAATCTATGTATCAGGCCGAAAAAGGCGAAAGAGCAGAAGCAAGAATAGAAAACTTAAATGAATTAGTTACTGCTTGCCAAACCTTTGAAATGGATCCTGAATTAGAAGAAGAACAAACTAAGCTAACGGCTTTCTTAACCCATGCCGCACTTGAATCAGGTGAGTCACAAGCAGATGAATACGAGTCAGCAGTTCAGTTAATGACAATGCATTCAGCTAAAGGTCTTGAATTCCCATTAGTGTTTATCGCAGGATTAGAAGAAGGTATGTTTCCTTCTCAACAGTCGGTTGAAGAAATCGGGCGTTTAGAAGAAGAAAGACGTTTATGTTACGTAGGTATGACACGTGCTATGCAGAAGTTATATTTATGTCATGCAGAAAGCAGACGTTTATATGGTCAAGAAAAGTACCACAAACCAAGTCGTTTCTTAAGAGAACTACCAAACGAATGTACAGAAGAAATACGCTTACAAAATCAAGTGTCTCGACCAGCAAGTACGGGCAAGTTTTCAAATACGTTTACAACAGAAACATTCGCTAATACTGGATTTTCATTAGGCCAGTCAGTTATTCACGCCAAATTTGGTGAAGGTGTTGTGCTCAATTACGAAGGTTCTGGTGCTCAAAGTCGAATACAAGTAAATTTTGCTGAGGTTGGCAGTAAATGGCTTGTTGTAGCTTACGCAAACTTACAGGCGCTTTAATCAGAGGCTAGGTTTTTATTCATTAAGCTTATCATTAAAATATTAATTACAGTGTCAGTTTTGATACTGTAATTAATACAACAAGAATACGCACAAAGAGATGAGAAAGATCTAATCTTGCCCACTATTTAGCTAAATGAAATGAGCAAAATAATATTAGTTCTGCTGATAATATTTCATAAAAGTCATCCTTGATCTGAATAAGAGAAAATAAACCTCTACCATTGGCGTCAGCTAAGTTAAAATACAGATCTTATTATTACACTGAAGATAAATGTGATTAACAGCGCTGAAGCAAGCATATCAACAACACTATTAATTGATACTTTAAAACATAATTTTGGTTATGAATCTTTCCGTCAAGGGCAAGAAGATATTATCAAACAATTGTTTAATGGAAGAGACAGCCTTGTTTTAATGCCAACAGGTGGCGGTAAATCAATGTGTTATCAGCTACCAGCTATTTTATTACCCGGTGTAACTATAGTTGTGTCACCTCTCATTGCTTTAATGAAAGATCAAGTTGATAGTTTAACACTGCAGGGAATTTCAGCCGCTTATATCAATTCAAGTTTAGATCAAGAAACAATAACTAAAACAATGCAGTCTTTGTATCGAGGTGAAATCAAGCTTTTATACATAGCCCCTGAAAGACTGAATAGTTATTACTTTATTCAAGAACTCATGCAACTTAACATCAGTTTATTTGCTATTGATGAAGCTCACTGTATTTCTCAATGGGGTCACGACTTCAGACCCGCTTACACTAAACTCAATAGTATCAAACAAAACTTCCCTAACATTCCTGTTATGGCACTTACCGCAACTGCAGATGTAACCACACGTAAAGATATTTTAGCTCAGTTAGATTTGATAGATCCTTACATACATCTTGATAGCTTCGATCGCCCTAATATACGCTTAACAATGGCTGAAAAATATAACGGCGAACAACAGTTACTCGGTTATATTAAAAAGCGACGTGAAGAATGCGGCATTATTTACTGTAATAGCCGGTGGCAGGTAGAAAAGATTTCTAAATATCTTGGTAGCTCAGGCATTAACTGCGCTGCTTACCATGCAGGTATGGAAGTTGAAATCAGAAACACGGTGCAAGATGCGTTTGCTAAAGATAATATTCAAGTTGTTGTAGCTACCATCGCTTTTGGTTTAGGTATTAATAAATCAAACATTCGTTATGTAATACATTTTGAGCCACCAAAAACTCTAGAATCATATTATCAAGAAATTGGCAGAGCAGGGCGTGATGGTTTAGAAGCTGAAGCTTTATTCTTATACGACGCAAAAGATGTAGAACGTATTAAAAAGCGTATTAGTGAAGGCGAAAACGAACAAAAGGTAAACGTAGAGCTACAACGTTTTCAAGCCATGATTGGCTTCTTTGACGCTCAAACCTGTAGAAGACAGGTGGTTTTAAACTATTTTGCTGAATATACTCAGAAACGTTGTGGAAACTGCGATATTTGCTTAGATCCACCTAGCTTGTTCGATGCATCAATTGAAGCACAAAAAGTACTATCGTGTGTTTACCGTATTCAGCAGCAAGGTGACATTGAGCATGTGATCGATGTTTTAAGAGGCGAGCACACCATCGCTATCAAACAAAAAAAGCATGATGCTGTTTCTACTTTCGGCATTGGGCAAGAAAAAACACCAGGATATTGGTTTTCTATCGTCAGACAATTAATTCATTTAGGTTATTTACAGCAAGATATTTCACAGCAATCTGCTTTGTGTTTAACCCAAGCTTCTCGTGCAGTTTTAAAAGCAGAAGAACCCTTAATGTTAGCTTCTCCAAGGCTTCAAAAAGCAAGCTACTGGAAAAGAGATAAACCGAATCAGTCTTACGATAGAGCTTTATTTGCCAAACTTCGCACGCTTAGGAAAGAAATTGCAGATGCTGAAGATATCGCTCCGTTCATTGTATTTAGTGATGCAACCTTATCCGAGCTAGCAAAAGTAAAACCCATTAACTCAAGAGATATGCTGAAAATTAGTGGAATTGGTGATACTAAACTAGCGAGATATGGTCAGCCATTTTTAGAACTGATCCAACAACATGCTCATTAACTTTGCCACAAAGGTAGAAGTTGAGATGAAAAAAAAGCGCTAAATAGCGCTTTTTTGATAATTTGTTTTATTAAGCAAAGCTTATTTTAAGCTTGCGTAATATGCCGCAACGTTAGCGATATCAGCATCAGATAAGCCCATAGCCATTGGAGCCATTACAGGATCTTTACGGTTGCCCGCTTTGAAGTCTTTCAATTGTTTAACAAGGTAAGCTTCTTTTTGTCCCGCTAGGTTAGGGTACATTGGAATTGCAGAAACACCCATAGCACCGTGACAAGCAGCACAAACTGCAGTTTTAGCTTTACCAGCAGCAATATCACCAGCAAATACAGGAGAAGCCATTAGTGCTGTTAATGCAACAGCCATAGTCAATTTTTTCATAGATTATCTCTCTAAACGTATAATTATTGATATTGTTGCTTAGATTACATGGATTCACGAAAAAAATATATCGATTAGGTCAATTTTTTTTCAATCTCTCGATCAAAGTAACCTGTATTTAAAGGCCGTTGACGTATAAAATAATATAAATTTTATATAATTTAAAATAACTTATGATTATGGCTGAGCAAAGTAAAATTGCATCATTAATACTTATCAACGAAAACAGCTTACAAATAAACTTTATCAATAACTGGTATCAGGAAGATGTTTCTCAGCTCACAACAGACATACTGAGCGCATTAACCGGTCATCATATTCTTGAAAAAATTTCAGGTGCTGATCGGGAAAATTGTCGGTTTGAATGGCAGCAGGAATATTTTATGCTGAATTTTGAATGCTACAGTCAGTCATGTTGGATTGAAAACGAAACAACGCCCAACCTGTCTTTGTTGAACTCAATAAAGCAACATTTAGAAGCAGAATAACGATGCATAAGATATTTATTAGTGCCTGTTTTATGGGTGAAAATGTTAGATATGATGGTGGTCATCAAAGCTTATTGGAACATAACTTATTTGCTGAAACGATAGCGAAGTGGAAACAAGAAAAACGCTTACTTAGTGGCTGCCCAGAGTGTTTAGGCGGGCTTTCTGTTCCTAGAGATCCAGCTGAAATACAACAAGAAAGTCAAAAGATAATCACAGTAAATAATACAGACGTTACCGAAAGCTTTCATCAGGGAGCATTAAAGGCATTAGATTTATGTTTAAAGTATAATATTGAATATGCTTTACTAAAGGAATCAAGCCCTTCTTGTGGCAGCCATACTATTTATGATGGGACCTTTTCTAATACTAAAATATCAGGTCAGGGAGTAACGGCTCAACTGTTAACTCAACATAATATTCAAGTTTTTTCTGAAAAGAATATTGCAGAACTTATCACTAAAATTGATGATTAGGTGCTAATTGAGTGCCGCGTTTTACTTATAACCGCATTAACGTTCTGAGACACTTTAAAGTTATTCACCCCAACAGAAATAGTCATTTGCGGTAACCGAACACCAGATCTACTGCTTACAAACCTTAGTTTACCAACACCTTCTCTTATTTTCTCTCCTATCTCACTAGCGACAGATTCATCAACTTCAGGTAATAAGATGAGAAACTCATCTCCACCCGTTCGAATTGGCAAACCACTGCCATCCACATAACTTTCAATCTTTTTAGCTATTTTAGAAAGTAAAACATCGCCAATGAGAGAACCAAATCGTTGGGCTATTTGAGTATATTGATCGACATTAATCACAATAGCGGCAACATCCTTATCAGGATCCGTTTTAAACCAAGCTTCTATATGTTTAGACATCGCTTGGCGATTATACAAGCCAGTTAGTGGGTCTAAATAGAGATCTTTTCTCACCTCATCGAGTTCAGCTTTAAGTTCTTGATTACTTTTTTGTACTTCTTCGAGTGTTTCAGCAAGTTGTTGTTGTTTACTTTTAAAAGTAAGGGTGGCTTTTGTTAAGTTACTACATGCCTGAGATACTTTGTCTTTCTCGCCAGATTTCAAATCATGCAAATTAGCATCTAATTCGGTAATAAATCCATCAATTGAAATTGTTGATTGTTCATTGCTTGTTTGAATTGAGTCGAGGAGGCCATCGATATCATTAACAATATCATCTCTAAATTTACTCTGACCTAAAATGAATTGTTGATATACAGCTTCAATATAAAAATTATCCAGCTTTTTACCTGTAGATAATTGATATTTAATTGCGCTTACTAATGCTTTGTTAGATTGTGAAACAAATTCATAACTAACCGCATAATTGATAGGGCTTGCCGCCAAATGCCATAACCGTAATTGGTTTACCGCCAGTGACAATAATTCATCAGCCTGCTTGATGGAATCTTGATATTTCATACCACACCTTTTTATTACTTATAAAATAACAACATTTAAAATATATTTTTGGTGTATAAAGAGAGAAAGTATTGATTTAAATTGATAAGTTTTACTTATACAACTGCAGAACCGTATAATAATTTCTCTTTAACTCATAGCTACGTCACATAAAACTGTGCTTCTTTGCTTCACAACGAGTTACCTGATCTCAAGTTATTAAATAAATTGAGTATTTAACAACTTTCTTTTATGCGCATCAGGTTAATCTATTAATGTAACAGGCATTATTTAGATCTAATACGAACTTATAATACATTGTAATGACAAATTTTAAACGAAAAAAAACGAGTTACTTTTTCAAGTAACTCGTTTTACGAATTTGGTTTACAAACTTATCGTAAATGAATAGAAGGAGATGTATTTATTTCGCCATCTGATGTAATGGTAGCAGCATTATCATCACACAATAAAACGGCTGTATTACCATCTTGTTGCTCTCTTATGTAAGCAAGATCATATCCAAATTGAGTTAAGCTACTTGCCGCAAATTTTTGCGCAAGAGATAATTTATCCCATAGGCTTGATTGATCTTCTACGCTTACTCTCCTTTCTAATAACGCCTCCCTTTCCATAATCGCTTGCATAACTAACCTCTTTAATACGATAAAAACACGAAAAGTTTATTTATATTCGTAACCTACGCGACATTAATTATATATGCAACTGTTTAAATTTTAGACTAACAACTACTTTACCTATATTTAACAAGTGATTAACAATCACTCATAAACTAGCTAAACGTAAAGCAAAAAATTACATATAAATTCTAAATACACTCGTTATAATTACCTTATTATTTGTCTACGGATTTTTATTTATGGGTCAAGTGCTGACGGAATTAGTTTCCCTATTACAGTTAGAAAAAATTGAAGATGGTATTTATAGAGGGCAATCACAAGATATAGGGTTTAAAGCCTTATTTGGTGGGCAAGTTATGGGGCAAGCTGTATCAGCCGCCATTGAAACAGTTGAACCTGATCGCCATATTCACTCCTTACATTCATATTTTTTACGACCTGGTGATTCCAATAAGCCTGTTGTTTATGAAGTGGAAAACTTAAGAGATGGAAAAAGCTTTAATACTCGACGTATAAAAGCCATTCAAAACGGTAAAGCCATATTTTATATGACTGCGTCTTTTCAAGCAGTTGAATCAGGATTTGAACATCAAGACATCATGCCTGATGTGCCCGCTCCAGATAATCTACCATCATATAATGACTTTATTTTTGATCATCAAGAATATATTCCTCAAAGTGTTAGAGGAAAGTTTCTTGCTGAAAGACCTGTAGAGCTTAGACCTGTTCAAAAATATAATTGGGTGCACCCAGAAAAGTCGCCAGCACTTCATCAAATGTGGATAAAAGCGAATGGATCTTTGCCTGATGATCCACATATACATTCGTGCATGCTAGCTTATTGTTCTGATTTTCAATTTTTAACAACGTCTTTAATGCCGCATGGTGCAAGTTATTGGACACCAAACTTCCAAATGGCATCAATTGACCATGCGATGTGGTTCCATCGCCCATTTCGAGTTGACGAGTGGTTATTATATTCTACTGATAGCCCAAGTGCTTGTGGTGGTAGAGGTTTAGTGAAAGGTCAAATATTTAATCAAAAAGGTGAGTTGATTGCATCAACAATGCAAGAAGGTCTTATACGCCAGCGTTAAAATTGATAACACAATATTCATCTATGATTTGATAGCTTTATTTTACGAAGAAGTTAATAAAAACAGTCACTATAGAAAGGTATATTAAGCCGAGCTGAGGTTACTTATTTAATCTGTATATTGATGAAATAAGTAACTGTTAGCCTTACACATTAATCTTTAGCATTTAGGTTACGCCAATCATTTCCTGTTGGATGTTGGAAAATACGTATACCAAATAATGGGGCCATCGCGAATATATGGTCAAATATATCAGCTTGAATACCTTCATAATTTACCCAATTCTGATCATTACTAAAACAGTATAACTCTAACGGAATACCTGAATCGGTAGAAGCTAGCTGTCTTACCATGCAAGTCATTTCTGAATGCACTTTAGGATGTTGAGCTAAGTAGGCGGCAATATAAGCTCTAAACGTACCAATATTGGTTAATTGTCGACTATTTCTTAAATCGTCAGGCGCTAAACCCAAGGCATTACGATCTTGATTAATTTCAGCCGTTTTATCTACTAAGTATTGAGTTAGTAACTTAATTTTCGATAAATCATCTATTTCATCTTTTTGGTAAAACTTAACGCTAGTAATATCAATAATGATAGAACGTTTAATTCGTCGACCGCCTGACTGCATCATGCCACGCCAGTTCCTAAACGAACCACTGATCAACGCATACGTAGGAACAGTAGTGATGGTATTATCAAAGTTCTTAACTTTTACGGTATTTAAACCTATTTCTAAAACGTCGCCATCTGCACCGTAAGTAGGTAATTCAATCCAATCGCCAGGTGCTACCATCTTGTTGGCAGAAATCTGAATGCTAGCAACTAAACCTTTGATCGTATCTTGAAAAACCAACAAGAGCACAGCGGTTAATGCACCTAAACCACTTAATAAATAAAACGGAGATTTCCCTAAAACATAAGAGATAGATAGAATTGAAGCCACAATATAAACAATCAGTTTGATCACTTGAATTGAAGAGTTTAGAGGTAAGTATTTTTCTGTCGCAGTACGTTTATAAGAGCTTTTAATAACGTTTAATAACGCACCTATACTTCGGGCGACTTGAAAACTAATAGCAATTTTGGCGAAAGTTAAAAAGAAATGTCCAAGTACACTCTCAGCTTCTACGAGATGTGGTGTTAAAAACCATAAGAATAAGAAAGGTGTTAATAAAGCAATACGATTAAAAACCTTATGCTCAAGTAATAAATCGTCCCAAGTATTTCTCGAATGTGAAACAATTTTTTGAATCATCACAAGCAACTGATGCTTAGAAATATAATAACTGATACCACATAAAATAAAGATGAGTGCGGCGCCAACCCAAGATC
This sequence comes from Pseudocolwellia sp. AS88, assembly GCF_030551755.1. Classification (GTDB taxonomy): domain Bacteria; phylum Pseudomonadota; class Gammaproteobacteria; order Enterobacterales; family Alteromonadaceae; genus Pseudocolwellia. The sequence continues at coordinate 103,632 of NZ_JAUPEC010000003.1, read as the reverse complement.
TCGCGTAAGGAAGGTATGCAGCACCTACATTTTGTTCAATTAACCAATTATTTATTATTTCAATCATTTAACGACCTTGTTCTGTATTTCAGAGAATGACTAGCAAGATGTTTTAAAAGCCATTTAGCTAACTTTGCTTAATTTTAAGGGGCAATATTCACCTTTAACCACTAAACACGCACACAATACCATAAGAAGGATTATTGCTTCTAAAAGTTTAATCGCTTTATTAGAAGCTTAAAAATATAAAAGCTAAGGTACACACCTAACCATTATTCACATTAAGTTACGATTATTCTGTCTACATCGCGCGCGTGATCACATATCCTAACCTTAACTATGCAGCCTTGTATAAATATAATTTTTAAGCATTTGTAACAATTAAGGTTTAATCATTTTTTTTGATGGCACTAAGAAATTTATTACGCTTGCTTGTTTCCATACTAAGCATACAATCACCTCAGTTTTATACACTATTGAATGAAGTAAAATGAAAAAGTCATCGAAAAAGAATGTCGACATCTTTGTTATTCTGTTTATTGCATTAAGTTTACTCATAGCGAATATGGCTATGGCTTCAGCAGATGATGCAGAAAGTAAGGTTAAACAAGTATTTGAACAGATAGAGTCTTCTCTAACAAATTTGAAAACCACAAACCAATTTACTAAAAGTAATATTAGAGACGAGTTAAATAAATCTCTTCTACCTGAAGTAAATATTAAATTTTTTAGTAGTAAGGTATTAAGTAAAAACTTACAAAAAGTGCCAGAAGAACTTCGTGAAGAATTCAGTACTGAATTATCAAAGCAGTTAATTAATACTTACAGCAATATGTTAAGTAAATATGACAATGAAAAGATAACAATTGGCCAAGGAAGCTTGTCAAAAAGTGGAAAAATTGCCATGGTTAATGTCACAATAGTTGGTGAATCAGCAACAAATAAAGCCGTTGTTAAACTATTAAAGTCAAATGAAGATGTTTGGCAGTTTTTTGATATTGTTGTTGAAGGGATCAGCTTACTTGACAGTAAACAAGCAGAGATAAACTCAAGCTTCAATAAATTAGGTGCAGAAGGCACGCTGCAACGCATAAAAGAATTAAATATTCGAAGTATTAATGCTTCATAAAATAAAGAGAAGGAATTAAGAAATTATTATGAACTGGTTATACGACACGTTCAATTCAACAGAAATATCAGGTCTACTATCAAACAATAAAACTGTCGTTACCGTCACGTTTATTTTTGTTTTCTTTCTGGTGAAATATTTCATCATTAAGTTAATAAAAACCAAGTCTAAACAAAATAAAAGATTACAAATTAATATGGTAAATAACCTATTTACCTTATTAATGATTATTGCCATTTTCAATATTTGGTCTGAAGAAATACAGAAGTTTGCGTTTTCGATTGCTGCTTTTATTGTGGCTATTGTTTTAGCAACAAGAGAGTTTATTCAATGCTTTATTGGTTTTGTCTACATACTTTCAAGTCGACCTTTTAGAGTAGGTGATTGGATACAGGTAGGTAATTACTATGGCGAAGTTCACTCCACCGATTGGGCTAAACTCACGCTACTAGAAATTGATAAAGACGAATACCAGTACACAGGTAAAACGCTGTATTTACCTAATAGCCAATTAATAACGTCAATCATCAAGAATTTAAACTTCTTAAAACGCTATGCGATGCATCATTTTACTATTGTGCGTGATGACAGTGTTAACCCTTATGAATTTTTAGATGAATTAAATACTAATGCCCATACTTACTGTAAAGACTTTAGAGATGTAGCCATTCGTTATAACCAACTCATAGAAAACAGACTAGGTATTAACATTGCGGGGCCAGATCCTCACATACAAGTAGCAACGTCTGATATAGGTAATACGCAGGTATTGTTTACTGTGTTTTGTCCAACAGATAAAGCATTAGAAATTGAACAAAAGCTAACGTCTGACTTTATGACATTATGGTTCAAACATAAAGCTAGCATGCCTGTTTACTGCTCGCTAGAAAAGAAATAATAACTAAGGTATCCGACACCTATAAGGTGTCGGACACTTGATTATTCAGACTTGTTTCTCATCAAAGTAATCGCACCATCAAGATGTATATCTCTTTGTGGGAAGGCAATAACAATATTATTTTCTTCAAATAACTCATCTAATCTGAAACGTATATTACTTCGAGTAACACGTAAACCACCTTCAACGCTTGATTGAATCCAATAAGTTACTTCAAATACTAATGAGTTATCACCAAAGTCTTCAAAGGTAACTAAAGGTTTTGGGTCTTTTAGAATAGCTTCTTCTTCATCTGCAGCTTGGGCAATAAGCTCTGCCACTTTCTTAGCTGGAGAACCATACGCAACACCTACTTTAACTGAAGTTCGAACCAATTTGTCCACCAAAGTCCAGTTAACCACCGTGTTTTCAAGCAGCTTACTGTTTGGAATTAACAAATGAACACCGTCAACTCTGCGTATTCTGGTGGAGCGCGTATTAATTTGTTCAACGGTTCCTTTTGAATCCTCAACTTCAAGAAAATCACCTATTCGAATAGGCTTTTCCCACATGAGAATCCAACCGCTAATAAAGTTATTAATAATATTCTGAGCACCAAAACCAAAGCCAATAGCTATAGCACCAGATAAGAAGGCAAATGCGGTAATAGGGACATTAATCATATCCAGAGCGGTTATGGTTAAAATGGCAATAGCAATAACGTATAAAATACGCTGTAACAGATGAATGATATTTGGATCAGTTTTATTCTTAACTAAGCGTTTGGTAATTAATTTAATTCCCCAACTTGTTAGCATATAACCAACAATCAAAAACAAAGGGATCATCAACAAACCGCCCAAGGTGATAGGTTGCTGTGAAACAGTGAACACTTTTAACGCTAAAAGTGCTTTTACACTCGCAATGTCCCAATTAAAATCTATCATTAAACCTCACTTTGTTACTTATCTAAAATTAGGCGTACCTAGTTATCTATATTTTTTACAATGTAAGCTGGCTGTTACTCGTAGTTAATTTTCAATAACAGCCCTAACTCTTAAACCTAATATATAATAGATGGATAGGAACGCTTTATAATTTAAAGAATTTATTTAGAGCCAACAAACACTTTTGAAGGATCAACCAAAAATCTTTTACCTATGGCTTCGCGCCCGAACAACATTAAATAACTCATATCAGAACGGTCTGTTAAAGTTATTTCAATTGACCAAGACTCACTACCTAATGTAACTGGCGTTTCAATAACATAGCGTTGCTCTGCCGTACCATTAGAAGACTTAATCTTACGTATATCGCTTATCGGCGCAGTACAACTAACAATACGATCAACATTATGTGAGTCAGGGTGGATATCGAACGTCACACTATGTACACCGTCAATTAAAGTTTTTTTAATATTATCAACATGTAAAGATGAAGTCTTTGCGCCAGTATCAACTCTAACTTGTAAAGCATCTATACCTAACTCAGGCAACCCAATCGATTCTAGTCGACCAATAACTACTTTGTTTTTCATACACTTTAACCTTTCTAAATATTACTGTAGTGATTTTCAGGTATCAGTTGTTCATGTACGTTTTCAATATGATCCGCTATTGCTTCATCATTTTCGCTAAAGTACGCAATATGGAACATGGCTTCACCTTCTTGTACTAATGGAATGTTTTGTTTTCCAATTAAAATACCTGAACGTGGCGCTACTACCGAATTAATCACTTCACCATAAGGGCTACCAATTTCAGCTAATACTTCGCCTTTAGTAATTTGATCACCCAAGTTTACTTTGTTATTTACTATACCACTCGCATTAGCACGAGCCCATTGACTACCATTGGCAATAAATGGAGCTATCTTTTTCTTTTTAGTTGCAACAGCTTTTCGAGTCATACCTAAATGTTGTAAAACATTTAGAACACCTTTCATACCTGCACGAATAGAAAACTCATCAAAACGTAATGCTTCGCCAGCTTCATATAACAAAATTCTAGTTTCATTTTTAACAGCTGACTCTCTTAATGAGCCATCCACTAAATTTGAATTTAATATAACAGGCACACCAAACACTTCTGCTAATTCTTTTGTTTCTTCGTCTGACATATCCGCTCTTATTTGCGGTAAGTTAGAACGATGAATAGCTCCGGTATGTAAATCAATACCATAATCACAGTGCTTCACAATTTCGTTCAAAAAAATGTGTGCAACTCGGCCTGCTAATGAACCTTTAGCTGAGCCAGGAAAGCAACGATTAAGATCGCGACGATCAGGCATATATCTGCTTTGATTTACCACACCATAAACATTAACCATAGGCACAGCAATCACTGTACCTTTAGTAATTTTAAACTTCTTCTGGTTAATTAAACGTCGAATAATTTCAATACCATTCAACTCATCACCATGTACAGCCGCACTAATAAAAATAGTAGGGCCAGGTTTTTTAGCGCGAATAATATGCACCGGTAATGAAACGCTAGCATCGGTATATAACTTAGCCACGGGCAAGTCTATTTTGCGTTGCTCACCGGGTGAAATTTCAAAATCGCCTATACGTAATTTATCCATAGTATTTCCTGAAAATGTTTCCTAAATTAGCCTGTACCAACAGTCTTATTGCTGTTTGGCTTTGCATTTTTTACTAAAAATTCAATAACAATTGCAGCAACATCTTTACCTGTTGCTTTTTCAATACCTTCTAAGCCTGGTGAAGAGTTAACTTCCATCACCATTGGACCATTTTGTGAGCGAAGTAAATCTACACCACATAAATTTAATCCCATGACTTTTGCTGCATTAACCGCTGTTTCGCGTTCTTCTTTAGTTAATTTAACAACTTCAGCAGAACCACCACGATGTAAGTTAGAACGGAACTCACCTTCAGCCCCTTGACGCTTCATCGCCGCAACAACTTTACCACCAACAACCAAACAACGAATATCAGCACCGCCCGCTTCTTTAACAAACTCTTGTACCAAGATGTTCGCTTTTAAGCCCATAAATGCTTCAATAATAGCTTCAGCTGTTTTAGCCGTGTCAGCAAGTACAACACCAATACCTTGAGTACCTTCTAATAATTTAATAACAACAGGAGCGCCGCCCACATTTTTAATTAAATCTTTGATGTTATCAGGCTTACTTGCAAAACCTGTTCTTGGTAAGCCAATGCCTTTACGAGACAATAATTGTAAAGAACGTAACTTATCGCGAGAACGGCTAATTGCAACAGATTCGTTGATGTTAAACGTGCCCATCATTTCAAATTGTCTAGCTACGGCTGTACCATAAAAAGTTACAGACGCACCAATACGTGGAATAATCGCATCGTATTGAGGTAATTCTTTACCGTGGTAACGCACAGTAGAGCGACTACTTGTAATATCCATGTAGCAATGCAATGTGTCGATAACATCAACTTCATGTCCTAATGCTTCACCTGCTTCTTTCAAGCGGCGAGTTGAGTACAAGTTTGGGTTTCTTGATAAAATAGCGATTTTCATAATAATGCCTTTTGTTATTACTTTCTCGTTTAAAAGTAATGTAAAAATATGAGCAAAGTGTATAGTTCAACAGGAAAACAATAAAACGCTATATTTTGATGTGTTCAAACAAAAAAAGTGATTACACGGTGATTTGGGAATAAAAAATGAAGATTGAGCTATTAAAAACCTTCTTAGAAGTCAGTAGAACCTTACATTTTAGGATTGCTTCTGAAAATTTATTTATTACTCAATCGGCGGTAAGTGCTCGAATTAAATTACTCGAAGATGATCTTGGCGTTTTATTATTTGACCGTAGCCAAAAACATTTAAAGCTTACACCTGAAGGCAACCGCTTAATTAAGCATGCCAACGAACTGCTTTTTATGTGGCAGAAAACCAAACAAGATGTTGGCATTGCTGACAGCGATTCACATCAACTTGTGATTGGTGCCATGATGTCGATTTGGGATATTGTTTTACAGGACTGGCTGAAGAAGATTCACCGTAACCTTGATGATGTAAGTCTACTCACTAACACTTATGCACCTTCAGAGTTAAGAAAAAGTCTACTTAGTCGCGTTATCGATATCGCTTTCTTTTTTGAACCCCCTTTTGTTGAAGATCTTATCTCAGAAAAAGTTGCAACTGTTCCGCTACATTTAGTCACTACAGATCCTGAAGCAACAACAGAAAAGTATTCATTAGATAACTATATTATGGTGGATTACGGCGAGTCGGTTAATGCTCAACACAGACGAGAGTTTCAAGATGCTCCACCTGCTAAACATTTTATGAGCCAACCACGTATTGCCCTAAATTTCTTATTAGATGCTGGTGGTAGTGCTTATTTGCCGAAACAAATGACCTTCGAATATACTGAAAAAAACAAGTTGTTTCTTGTAGAAAACGCTCCCGTTTATTCAAGGGAAATTTTTGCTTCATACTTAGCTAAAAGCCAAAAAGTCGATATTATTGAGCAAACTCTAAGATTATTTCCGTATGTAAAAATATAGGTTTAAACAAGCCTTAGTTAAATGTTCATACACGCTCTAAATCACTTGTTAAAATTATTTAGAACGTATCAATATTGTTATCCGCACTTAACTTAGTTTATTAACTATAGCTTCCTATCAAGTTCATCTTGTATTTCTTTAGCGGCTTTATCGTCAGCAAAAGAAATTGGGAAAGGTGCCGTTTTTGTTCCTGAGTGTAAAGAAATATGCGGGAACGGAATTTCTATATTTTCTTTATCAAAAGCATTTTTTATTTGCTCATACATACTATTTTTCAGCTCCAGAAAGTTCTCTCGTTTAGCCCAAACAGAAAACTGTAAAGATAACGATGAATCTTCAAAACCTTGAAAAATATAAAGAGGTTTAGGTTCTTCTAAACAAAGTGGATTATTAAACGCAACCTTCTCTAATACCCTTTTAACTAAGGCAATATCTTCTTTGTAAGCGACACCAATTTTCATGTCGGCGCGGCGAATAGGAAACTTAGACAAAGTAGTAACTTCTGACTTAATTAATGACTCGTTAGGTAAGCGCACAAATAAATTGTCGAATGTTCGTATTTTTACTGAAAGTAAATCAATAGAAAGTACTTCACCTGTGGTACTTCCCACTCTGATCACATCACCTATTACAAACGATCGTTCAGCCATTAAAAATATGCCGCTAATAAAGTTAGAAGCCGATGTTTGTGAAGCAAAACCAACAGCAACAGTTAATACGCTAGCAGCACCAAGCAATACACTTAAATTAAAACCTAATTCTAAAAGAGCTGAAAATATGAAAAGCACAAAAATTAAATAAAATGCGCCTTTTTGTATTGTTCGGCTGGTGCTAGATGTAAAAACTTTTTTCAGAAACTGCAAACTAAAACGACTAACAAGCTTTGCCACAACATAGCCAACAAGTAATAAAATCGACGCTCGAAATAATTTAACCAAAATATCAGAGTTAATTAATTCTGTAAGGTATAACCACATTTCATTCATATTGTTTCCTAACTAAAAATGGCACTAAAAGCTCGAATTAACTGCCCATGATTAAACGCCACTCTTGGTCCATTAACCAATTCAGAATCTGCAGGTGGCGCACCTAATTTTAACTTAGCGAAATCACCATCGTTTTCCCTGATCAAGGAAACATTTTGTGTATAAAGTTGACCATTTTCAGTATTAAATAATGACAAAGAAGGTACCGGCAAAGCAACACGCTCAAAAACCAAATCGTTATCCGCTTGGTTCTCAATAAACAAAGGAGTTATCGCGCGTTGGGTTCTAAAAGGTAATTTTTCAGCTTCTAGTCGACCTATGGTTTGGCTGGCATAACAGAGTTCACCTTCCATAGTGGAAGAACCAAACCAAGTATCAGACAAACGCTGTGTAGCCACTTCTTTTAATAACGTAAAGTTAAGGTCTCGCAAACCTATAGTTAACCAAAGTGGCGTACTTAAATATAATGTAATGCTAGAACCCGGTAAAATAGTGATGGGAGATTTAGCTCTACATACAACATTACGATCAGCCAAGCTAGGTCTTATTTCTAGCGTATCGCTGTCGCCATGTACGATATGTCGACTTAAATCACCACTATTAACGGGCGAAAATTCACCAATAAGTTTGTTAAACTTGTTATCAACCAATTCAACATCTAAGGTTGCATCTCTTTTTACATGGATACACCATTCTTTAGCTTTGTGTTCTATTGCTAAAAAGAAGGTTGCACTGTTTAACAAAAAGCTATTTTTCTCTGGAACGGTTTCCGTTCCCCACCATGGTTCTTTTTGCATTCTATTACCAGTTTGTCTTTTAATTTAAAGAAGGCTTGGCTCTTGTGGCTGCATACCTTTTAATAGTAGACCAAAAATGTCTGCACCCGTTATGATCCGTTTATTCTCGCCCCAAACAAGTAATACATCACGTTCAATAACACCATCAAACGACTGATCAGTAGACTCGCTCATTTTTAATTTCAAAATAGCGGTGTTCAACATAGTTGATTCGTCAGTGATAATGGTTGGACGATGACAATGTTTATAAGGATCAAACGTTGATTGTTCAAAACAAGCATCTCGTAAGAAGCCATCAGAATCAACAACGATTAAAGGTTCGCCTTCTTCATTTGTTAACACAACCCAACGGTGACCGGATTTATTTAATCGTTTCAAAAATTCATTGTCTACGCCCGAACTAATATCAGGAATAATAGGTAAGTCCATCTTAGTTGGTAATGCGATGATTGAATCGGGATCAATCACTTCGCCTTCTTCAGCCACAGAAATTTTGTCTAATTTGAAAAAATTTAAAGCACCTGTACCTTCAATGTGATTAATATCAGTTTCTTCTGACTCGATGTGTTTGCGAATAATGCTACTTAATTCACTCTCAGCTAGATAAGTAATACCTTCTTTACCTAACCAGGCATCAAGAATCAAAGCCGTAGGTTTAGCTACCGGATAGAATAGTATTTGATAAAACTTAATAACTGGCGACAACATACTACCCATTTTTAACGCATTACGAGAGAAGTATGCTTGTGGTGTGATCTCACCAATAACAGTAATCGCAATAGTGGAAAATAGGAACGCACTAATACCTGCCAGCGCAGAGTCTGACAATAATGTGAGTAATACGTTAATACCAACATTACCCCACAAAATGGTGGTTAATAAAAAATTAGAATCATTTCTTAATGCTAAAACTTTCTCGGCAGCTTTATTCCCTTTTGCAGATTCAACTTCAAGCTGTAATCGGCTTAACGAAAACAAGGCTATATTTAACCCTGAAAAAATAGCTGATTGTGAGATACAAACCACAATAGCCACCCATACAAATATATCTAAAGACATGCATTCACCGAATTAATTAATGTTAAATTTAAAAGCTTAGTTTTAAGCGGAGTTTATAGACATAATATAGGTAAAGATAATCAATTATTTTAAATGTGCTAACCAAAATTATTGATCGAACTGTTTATTTTATATCTTTATTTTATATCTTTATTTATCTGATATTATCTAACGTTAATGAATCCAAATACTGTAACAAAGAGATATCAATGATAAAATGCATGCTTTTAAAAGCTGACAAAACTTCCCTTTACGGGGCTGAAGAGCTCATTGAAACATGGAATCAAGATCCTACATCTTTTTTATGGATAGATATGGATTCCCATGATCCTGAGCAAGAACGTAAGTTAATGCAAAAAATGGGTTGCCATCCGTTAGCAATAAAAGATGCTCAAAGAGAGCGTCATCCACCAAAAATAGAGTTATTTAAGAATTATATCTTTATGCTCTACAGAGGAATTTACCAACCTCAAGACGATTTACTGTTTGAACACTTACAAATTAGCATGTTTGTTGGCAAAAATATTTTAATAACCAGTCATGCCAAAAAATCTATGTCTATCGACAACTTATTTAGTGCTGAAGGCGAGAAATACTTATCTAAAAGTCCAATCACCTTAGCGTTAAGAATTTTCCATTTCAGTTGTGGTATTTACCTGCAAAAGCTATTTGAATTTGAAGAAAAGCTAGAAAGTATAGAAGACAAATTTCAACTAGGTGGCGACGACAAAATGATGCAAGAAATCACCTTGTATCGTTCAAGACTCACCAAATTAAAAAGAACCTTTAGCTATCACAGCAATATAGGTAGCGAGTTAAAAATATTGGTGACCGATGACACCGACATTATTAACCAAGCCGAATTACACACAGTTATTGATGTACATGAAAGAATTGAACGTTTACTTAGTTTATCGCAAATGCATTACGATATTTGTAGCGACTTAATTAATGGTTACCTCTCAATAACGTCACACCAACTAAATGAGACTATGCGAGTATTAACAGTTATTACCGCAATATTTATCCCGTTAGGATTTTTAGCTGGTTTATACGGAATGAACTTTGAATATATACCTGAACTAAAAATAAGTCATGGCTACTTTTATTTGCTTGGTTTTATGGGGTTCATCGCAACGGCACTCATTTTATTATTTAAGAAGAAGAAATGGCTTTAGTTTCAGAAGCACCATCAGCAGTAAGGGTGCGTCATCATATTAGCATCATACTTTTAACCTGCATCATTCTTGCTGCAGGTTATCATTTTTCAATGATTAATTTTCTTGATACTGAGTGGTTATCACGCTCAGGCAGCTTAGTTGTCGTGCTTGGCATATTGTCTGGATTTTCAGGGATTATCCAAGAAAGAATACTCTTAAGCCGTTTAGAAATGCGCAAGCGTATTGCTTTATTACAAAAACGGAAAAAACTAAGACTATTAAAAGTAGAACGAGAATTTGTTGAAAAAGAACTCGAAAGTATCGAAACTGATTTCGCAGAACAAGCGAGTGAGTTAACACAATCAATCAAATTTAGTGTTGGTCTTATTGAAGGGGTTTTACTTATGTTTGGCACTGTTGTTTGGGGTTTTGGTGATATTGCCTTAACTTTTTTACGCTAAACTATTTATATTCTATTTGCTTGAGTACCACTTTATTTTCGTACTTGCACGATCAGCTTAAAAATAATCAAAAAGCACATAAGTACGATATACTTAATTTAACCCCACAACGTGTAATTATTTATGATAACTGAACAACTTATTTGGTTTATTGATAGCCGATTTTATTACCAAAACACCTCGTTAGATAAAATTGTACAACTTGCTAACACCCATAAAAAAAATGTTAAAATCATTATTGATGCAAGCACACAATTAACCGGTCGAGGCTATTGGCATTTACTCGGTGACGATACTTTGTCGGACGAGCTAATGGTTTCTCTTGAAACTAAAAAAGCACAAATGTTGAAGTATTTTACTATGAACGCGATAAAAGCAGAGATTAGTATTCAACAATCGTCAGATTACTTGGTAAGTCTTAATGCGCAAATATCTGAGTGCAATAACGCGCTTGTTGTTATTGAAGATAATGCCGTTGCTAAGCGTCATCCAATATTTCAATTACTTACCGATATTAAAGCACCTGTACTACTTTTAAATAAAAAAGCATGGAAACATCCAATTAAAATGTTAGCGGCTGTAGATCCCTTACATGAACACGCAAGACCGGGCCAAATAGACGACGACATAGTGTTAGTCACAAAAAACTGGGCCAAAAACCTTGATGCAAGTTGGACCATAGCACATTGCTATTATGTTGCCTCAGTACTAACAACTTACAAAAATAAAGTTAAAGAAATGCACAGTGAAGGCTTTAGTGTTTTTGCTAAAAAAATGCGAATAGCGAACGAACAATGTGTTTTGTTAGAAGGCATACCTGAAGACGCTGTGACCAGTTACATCAAAAAGCATCACATTGATATTCTCACTTTAGGCATTGTTGCTAGAAATAAGCTAGAACAACTTTGGATAGGAAGCACAACAACAGCTTTATTAAGTGAACTGCCTTGTGATTTATTACTCATTAAAGAATAAATCAGCCACTTAAATCGAAGTTAATTAACACAAATAAAAAAGCTCAAATTAAATTAAATTAATAATTTGAGCTTTTACAAAAGTTATTGAGTTAACTTTATTAAGGTAATACTTTTACAGGTAAATAGTAAGCTTCTTCAAGTTCATCATTCACACATGTTAATAGATAAGCTTTCATTTCAACTTTAGACACTTCATCTTCTTGTGCGTATTCTTTGCATTGAGCAACTAAACTACTCACATAATCAGAAGGAGCTTCCATCAATTCAGCTTCGTTTTCAAAGGCAAAGGCTGCGCTTGAAGATAATGTTAGTAAAGCTAACGCTAAAATAGATTTTTTCATTTTTATTTTCATTCCAATAAGAATTAAATTACATTTCCCAATAGTTACTAAAAGAATTTAGTTGTCTATCAAGTGATCTTTTTTCATTAATTGAATCTAGCTTTTGTCTAATGTGGTATTTATTTTTTGCTGCTTTTTTAATAGCTTTTTTATTTCCAGAGCCATAAGCAATTTCAAAACCCGCAATACCCGACTCAAAATCGCTATCTTCATCAATTTCAACATCAGTATCAGTATCTTCGTAAATATCAATACTCATTTTCTTACCTTACCTAAAAATCAAAAGTTAATTTTTACAAGATAATGTTCTCTATTTTTAAAATTGGAAAGCGAAATATTTTCGTGTTTTCAATCGATTTTTTTTGTTAAACATTAATCCTATATAAAATAAAGAATCAAAAATAAGTATAAAAACAGTAAAGCATTGATTATTCTGTAAAATAAAAAATTAATTCATAATACTTATGAAAGCGTTGTTTTAGGTAACACATACAAATAAAACAGGTGTTTTCTACGTTTAGATAGTCTTTTCTTTTGTAGAAGGATTCACATTTTATCAAAAGCTTTGTAAGTGTGATGATATGAAAAATTTAAGTTATTTTTAAGGTGAAAAAGAGAAGTTCGGCGTTGCTACAGTAGAAAATTTATTATAGAAAACTTTAAATAATCAGTAACAAACAGCAAGCAGTTATAATAGCAAAATAAATAAATTTTCGACCTAAAGCTGAGTTTTTCTTTATTTGATCATTATGAGGAATGTGAATTTGTTTGATGATTTGAGCTTTATTTTTCCCCACACAATGCGGGCAAACAGAATATGAAACTTTATATTCTAGCCCACACTTCGTGCATTGCTGAGTAGGTTCTCTTGTGAATGATGTGATCATAAATTACACCTTCATACGACTAAAATTTCTTACAATAATAATAACGTTCCAACACCAAGGAAAGCGATGAAGCCGAATATATCCGTTACTGTTGTTAGTATTACAGCACCTGATAATGCTGGATCGATATTAAGTTTGTCTAATATCCAAGGCACCCAAACACCAGACAATGAAGCCACAAGGATGTTACCTAAAATAGCGATACAAATGGTTAACGACAACATAGGATTGTCGAACCATACATAAGTAATTAGTCCGATCACTGATGCCCATAAAATACCGTTTATGGTACCCACTTTAAGCTCTTTTTTAACAATAGCTTCTCGGTTCGATTCTGTAATTTGCCCTAAAGCTAAACCTCTAATAATCAGCGTAAGTGTTTGGCTACCTGAAATTCCTCCCATTGACGCAACTACAGGCATAAGCACGGCTAAAGCAACAACTTGTTGTAAGGTTGCTTCAAATAAACCAATAAACCATGAAGCTAAAAAGGCAGTAACTAAGTTAATACCTAACCAAATTGCGCGGTTTTTGCTACTTAGCCATACGCTTGAGAATAAATCTTCTTCGTCACTTAAACCTGCCGATTGCATTTCTTGGTTGTCTTTTATTTGTTGCTTAAATCGGTAAGCTGAATGTATATCTAAACGGCCAGTTAGATGTCCGTTTTCATCAATTACGGGTAATGCAGCCTTACCTGACAAAATAACTTCGTCAGCTGCTTCCTCTATATCTTTTATTGCTTCTAAAGCTTGAACAGGCTGATATTCAACATCAATTAACGGAGTATCGTTATCCATCATCAATAACTTATTAATGGCTATTTCACCTAATAGTTTTGATTCTTTATCAATAATATAAACAACGTCTACTAGAGTTTCTTGCTCTCTTGCACTGGTTTTTTTAGCAGATGACACTTTAAGATTTTGTGATATTTTTTTCTGATCAAAACTTTGCCAATGACCAACTTCATCATCAGAATAATCTTGCGCTTTTTTAAAGTGCTCCTGATGTTTGGCTGTCATTTTGTTTACAGCGTATTCGATAAAGTGATCACTTAGGTTTTCAGTGATCTCTAATAGGTCGTTGGCATCTAAGCGCTCAAATAATGGATAACAGGCTTCATCGTCCATCGAATTTAAAAGCATTTGCTTAGATTCGTTTTTCATTTCTAGAAAAACGTCTTGCTGAGTCTCGCAGCTAAATAAGGTCCATAAACTTAATCGAACATCTAACGGGAAAGCTTCTAATAAAATAGCGATGTGTTCAGGTAATAGCTCTTCTTCAATCTCAAGAGCAATATTCTTTAGTTCAACTTCATCTGTTTTTGATGCATCAATTCTTTCAATATATGCTGGTAATAATTCAATAGACATGTGTTTCCCTAAAGGTACTGTTCGATAAATTTTTTGATTAACGTGAATAAAATTTTGAGTTTTATTCATCTGGCTATTTAACTATAAAATGCGCCTATTCACTATTAATTAAAGTATAAATGTTATGGAAATGCCGAAATTACGGCCTTTAGCCATTAAAACACAAAAAAGAACCTTATTTTCTAAATTATGGCGTTTGATCTTTAATCGACGTCAATGGCAAGTAATTGAAGATTGGCATTATATTTTACCCAATAATCGACAAATTATAATTCCAAAAGGCTTTGTATTTGATGGTAGTTCATACCCCGCCATTATTTGGTTTTTATTTTCGCCTACAGGGTTATTGTTGATACCAGTAATGTTGCACGACTTTTGTTTCCGTTATAATTACTTTTGGGCGACTCATAACAATAAGATCTACAAACTTAAGATAGGTAATGGATTTTTCAGATGGTCAGCGTTAATTCGCGATGTGGGAATTGCTAGAAATGAGCTTTTTATCATCGATTATACTATTTGGCTTATTTGTATAAGTTTTGGCTGGATAAATTGGCTAGCTTTTCAAAAGAAAGATAAAAAAGAATTAAAGCCTGAAGGATTTGATAACTGAATGTTTTGGCTTGATAGGAACTAAATCTTTCATTACTTCCCTACATTGAATGTAGGGAAGCTAATCTATAAAAATTAACGGTTAATCTTTATCGCGCAGCAAAGAGAAGGTTTTATCTTTGTCTTCCCACATTTGATTAACATGTTTCTGAAAGCTAATTTTAAAGGCTCTATCGTTAAAGTAGTCGCCTTTTAGTTCATCAGATACATCACTTGTTTCTATTTTCACTTTAACTTTTTTTACGTTTCCGCAAGCAAAATCGTAAAAGCTTGGAATGCGTTCAGGATAAACAATGGTGATGTTAACAATTTTAGTTAAGTGCTCACCCATCGCATCTAATACAAAACCAATACCGCCAGCTTTTGGCTTTAATAAGTTTTGATAAGGAGAGTTTTGCTTCTTGTGTTTTTCAGGCGTAAAACGCGTGCCTTCAATAAAACTCATAACACTTACAGGTTTGTATTTAAATTTTTCACACGACTTACGTGTGGTTTTAATATCTTCACCTTTTAAGTGTGGGTTCTTTTTCAAAAAAGCTTGGCTGTGTCTTTTCATAAATGGGAAATCTAACGCCCACCAAGCTATACCTAGAAACGGTACATAGATAAGTTCTTTCTTTAAAAAGAATTTTAAAAATGGAATTTTACCGTGCAAAACACGTTGTAAAATTAAAATGTCTACCCAGCTTTGGTGATTACATAAAACTAAATACCACTCGCGCATACTTAAGTTATTTAAACCTTCAACTTCTATATCCACACGATAAAATAGTTTTTGATTTAACGTATTTACGGCAACCCAATTACTCGCCATTTGATCTAATAAATAGCTAAATACTGTACGAGAAGCTTTAAGAGGAATAAGGGCTTTTAGTAAAGAAAAGACAATAATAGGGATCAACCAAAACAATGTGTTGATGATATACAAACAAAAAGAAAAGAAACAAATAACAATAGATGGTAAAAAATTCAGCATAACCCTACTCGACACAATACCCTAAAATAAACTTTAAACGTTTGCGCTAAACAACAAAAAACCACAATCACTAATACTTTTAATAACTTAGCATTAAAACTAGTTATATATGAAATTCGATGCTTTCAGCGGATGGTTAGTTTATATAAAATTTATCTTTATAACCAACAATTCAAACATTAGCGCATAATATTTACGTGTTGCAAAAACATTCAAATAAAAAATAAGTCAGCTAATTTATCAATCAAAATCCATTAACCTTATTCTAAAATAGGTTTCTTAATCCATATATCGACTAAACGTATTGAAAAGAACAACTTTGTCTAAAGATCACTAAAATGTTCATTGCATATTTATACAGATTTCGTCATCCTAGGCTAGGAATTATATACTCTGAGCTTAAGTTTTATTTATTTTAAAAAGCTTACCGCCAGCGTTAATGATTTCAAATATCAATTCGGGAGAAGTAATGAAATTTAATCGCGCTGTAATTAAAGTTGGTAGTGCACTCGTCGCACCTGATAATAATGGATGTAGTGGTAAGCATATACTTGCTATCGCTCGTTTTATCACTGAGTGCAATAAAAGAGGTAAAGAAGTTATATTGGTTTCATCTGGTAGCGTTGCTGCTGGTCGTAAACTTATTCAGCATGGTTCTCCCGTCCCCTCTATTCCAACTAAACAAGCAATGGCTTCTGTCGGCCAAATGCAGATGATGGCAAACTGGCAACGTTTTTTTGATGTGCCTTGCAGCCAACTTCTTATTACTCATGGCGATCTAAAAGATCGAGAACGCTATATTAATATCAAAAATACATTACGTATTTTGCTTGAAAACAACATAATTCCTATCGTTAATGAAAACGATACTGTAGCAACCGAAGAGCTTAAAGTAGGCGACAATGACAACTTAGCCGCTTTAGTTGCCTTAGTCAGCGAAGCTGATTGTTTATTTATTTTAAGTGATATTAATGGCGTTTATGACAAAAACCCGAAAACAAATCCAGATGCGGTAATGCTGCCAGAGATTAAAGAAATTACACCTGAAATTTATGCAATGGCAGGTGCAACTAATAATCCTATTGCTACAGGTGGTATGAAAACCAAAATTCAAGCGGCTGAAAAGGCTGTAGAAAATGGTATAGAAACTTATATAATCAATGGTAGCGACAGTACAGTATTCGATAAATTACTTCATGGCGAAAACCCTGGTACACACTTTGTAGCAAAAGAAGGGGTAACAAAAGCCAAAAAGCACTGGTTAAAACATACTTTAAAAAGTAACGGACATGTTACCCTAGATAAAGGCGCGATTGACGCTGTTGTTAATAACGGCGCTTCACTATTACCATCGGGCATTAAAAGTATCTCTGGCGATTTTTCAGCAGGCGACTCCATCAATATTATTGATTTTGATTCCAAACAAATCGTCGCAAAGGGGATCTGCCAATACGGCTATCGCGATTTAGCGCGCATTCAAGGTAAAAATAGCGACCAAATTCAAGACATTCTTGGATTTCGTACAAGTAAGGTTGTTATTCATCGTGACGATATGGTCGTTTTATCTAAGTAACATTTACATTCAGAATTCATACAAGGTATAAATGATGAGCACTTCAACAAATTTTAATATGGCTGAAATGGCTACCTTAGCAAAGGTAGCAAGCAGAGATGTAGCACAATTAACCACTACACAAAAAAATCAGTTATTAACTGCAATGGCTAGTGAAATAGAAGCACAAAGCCAATTTATTATAGACGAAAACAAAAAAGACATTGATGCTGGCAGAGCTAAAGGCTTAGCTGACGCAATGCTAGACCGACTTCTACTTACTCCACAACGTATTGTTGATATTGCCGATGCGATTCGTGAAATTGTAACGCTACAAGATCCTGTGGGTGATATTAGTAACTTATCGTTACGTCCTAATGGTATGCAAGTAGGTAAAATGCGTATTCCTTTAGGTGTTATTTCAATGATTTATGAAGCACGCCCTAACGTAACAGCTGAATCAGCAGCTTTATGTATTAAGTCAGGCAACGCTGTTATTTTACGTGGTGGCTCAGAAGCTATTCATAGTAACTTAGCACTAGCTAACTGCTTACATAAAACCATGGAAGCTAATGGCATCAATAAGAACATTGTATCGGTTATTCCTGATACAAGCCGTGCTGTTATCGAAGAGTTATTAAAGCAACGTGACACTATAGATTTAGTTATTCCACGTGGTGGTGAAGGGCTTATTCGTTACGTTACAGAACATAGTCAAATCCCTGTAATTCAGCATTTTAAAGGTGTTTGTCATTTGTTTATTGATAAGTTTGCTGATTTAGATAAAGCAGTGAATATTTTAGTGAATGGTAAAACGCAACGACCTAGCGCTTGTAACTCGCTTGAAACCGTTTTAGTTCATAAAGACATCGCTGAACAGTTTTTACCTTTGGCTGCACTAGCACTTAAACCAGCAGGCGTTAAAGTACATGCTTGTGAGCAAAGTATGAAATATTTTGATGATGCTGAACTAGCGACTGAAGACGATTTCCATGCAGAATATTTAGCTCAAGAAATTGCCGTTAAAATAATAGATGGTTTCGACAGCGCAATTAACCATATTAATGAATACACCTCAGATCATACTGAAGTTATCATCACGCAAGACATCAGCCGTAGCCAACAATTTATCAGACAAATTAACTCGTCTGTTGTTATGGTAAACGCATCATCACGCTTTTCAGATGGCGGTCAGTTAGGTTTGGGTTCTGAGATTGGTATTTCTACTAGTAAGCTTCACGCTTATGGCCCTATGGGTTTATCATCTTTAACCACAGAGAAATTTGTGGTTTATGGTGACGGACAAGTAAGAGACTAACATTTCTATACTCTTATATTGGCAGCAGTTAATAATGTGATTAATTGCTGTAAGCCTTTACCTCTATTAACTGTTTTCCAAGCGATAAACAGCTCACAAGTTGGTAAAGGCGTTAATAATTTAACTTCTACGAACTCACCACTCTCTAATAAATGCTTAACGCGATTTAGAGGTAAGAAGCCTCCACCTAATCCCGCAGCTATCGCCTTAATTTTTTGCTCTACACTCGCAACATAGAAATGCTCGCTTTGTTCAATAACACCTATGGTAATTTTAGGTACAATACTTTTAGCGCTGTCGTGCACAATTACGGTTCTGTGATTAGCCAATACTTCTTGCGAAATAGCTTCCTTACTTTTTGCCAATATGTGGTTCTTACTTACGCAAAAAATCACTTCCAATACACCTAAAGATATTGTTCTTAAGCCTTTTTGATTAGGTACAGGAGCGGGAACACCAATAAGTAGTTCAACATCGTCTTCTATTAATGCTTCCCAAGAGCCATTTAGCACCTCTTCTTTGATATCAATTTGCACATGCTTGTATTGGTCTAAGAAACGCTTCAAGGTAGGAAAAACCGCATCTACATCAATAATTGAATCTACCGCGATACGTATCTTTGGTTCCCAGCCGTTTGCTATAGTTTGAGTTTGTTCAGATATTTTGTTTATAGCGAGTAAAATATTACGCCCTTCATCCAATAAATGTTTACCTGCTGGCGTTAAAACTGATCGCCTACCTTGCCGTTGAAAAATAGTAACTTTAAGTTGGTCTTCTAATTTTTGGATAATATAGGAAAGAGCTGAAGGGACTTTATCTAAGTGTTCAGCAGCTGAAGCATAACTTCCATGCTCTGCAATGGCATCAAGTACTAATAAAGCTTCGATGGAAATAGTGGGATGATTCATTGTGTTATAGCCTGAAAGAAAGATAAATACATATATTGTTCAAAAAAACTGAACAAATCAAACAAATAATCATGGTTATTTAAGTGATTGGTTTTATCTACAATGTTTTCATTGGCTAAACAGAATGTATGTACATTAACGATAGGCCTTATGAATCACCTCCCTCACGAGAGGGAAATCCAAAACAATGTAAAGAGAATATTATGTCAACTTCAATACTAAAAAGATCACTTACCTCAACACAAACAACAGCTACCTTACCTTTGCGCTTAATAGCCGGCATTATTTTTAGTACCCATGGGGCACAGAAATTATTTGCCTGGTTTGGCGGTTATGGATTAGAGGGCACCGGACAATGGATGGAATCAATTGGATTATCGCCTGGTTATTTAATGGCGCTTGGTGCCGGTAGTGCTGAATTCTTTGGTGGATTGTTACTCCTGTTAGGTTTATTCACTCGACTATCAAGTGTGCTATTAGCATTTACCATGATTATTGCGATATTTAGTGTGCATATCAGCAATGGTTTATTTATGAGTAATAATGGCTATGAGTTTGGTTTAGCTTTACTGGGTATAAGCTTAGCGTTAGCTATTCAAGGTGGTGGCAAGTTCGCATTAGATAACGTTATCGTGAACAAACTGTAACGAGTATTTATCTCTTCATATATTAAAATTAAGGAGAAAAACCATGATTAAACATAATCCCTTTAATCAACTAGGCAAAGCTGATCATGGTTGGTTAAAAGCAAATTTCCATTTTAGTTTTGCTCATTATTACAACCCAAAACGTATGGGGTTTGGTGTATTGCGTGTTATTAATGATGACTTGATTGCTGCCAATAGCGGTTTCCCGGCTCATCCTCATAACAATATGGAAATTATTACCTTTGTTCGTTCTGGGGCTATTCATCATCAAGATAATACGGGTAGTAAAGGCATAACTCATGCCGGTGAAGTACAAGTAATGAGTGCAGGTAAAGGTATAGTTCATTCTGAATATAACAAAACAGATGAGCCATTAACTTTATATCAAATTTGGATAGAGCCAAATAGTCGAAACGTTATGCCACGCTGGGACAGTAAATTATTTCCAACTGACTACAGCACTAACGCTTTACCTTTATTAGTGTCGGGGTATGAGGAAGATAAAGATGCTTTATTTATTCACCAACGGGCGAGAATCTTCGGCGGACAAATTAAAAAAGGCACTCGTATCCATCACAAAATAACTCATCAAGCTTATGTATTAGCATCTAAAGGGTGTTTTGAATTAGCCAATAGCGGTAATTTAATCACGATGCATAAAGGTGATGGTGCTGAAATAACTAAAACGAAAGAAATAACAATAACAGCTACAAGTGATTGTGAAATTGTTATTATTGATGCCCCTCACCAGCACTAACTTTCAATATTAAACCATTGAGTTCAGATTAAATGGCGAAAGTCTTAGACAACAGAGCTTAACAATTCATAAAAGTTGAGCTCTTTGTTTGGTTTTCTTGATAAAGAATTGTTTTTCTGTCGCTTATTTATTGCTATCAAGTTCTGATTCTGTTCAAATTTACCTATCACTAACATCTAAAAATTTAACGTGTTAAAAACTAAATTGCCTAAACTATTTATACTTAGCTTTATTTTGTTTTGTCATATTTTCAGTATGCTTATGCCTGCCAGTGCGGCGATGAACATGTCTACTGCAAATATTACAAAAAAAGATATTGCACCTATTTGTAGTGGTAATGGACAAATTAGATGGATCAAGTTATCTGAGTATTATAAAACAGGTAAACTCAGCTTTATTGAAAAACCTCTTGTAGATGAAACTTCTGAACAAAATGACAATACAGAAAACACCTGTTCATTATGTTCGCTTTACAAACAATTAGATAACCATTCAACAGCATTAATAGCGCATTTGTTTGTAATAGGACATATAACATCAGAAGCCCCTATTAGCTTTTTACAACATTTCACCAAACGCAGTTCTTTAAGCCCAAGCTCGAGAGATCCACCTTTCCTAACGTAAATAATCAGATCCTAGTTACAACTTAAATTCTTATTTTATTTACAAATTTTAGGAAAACATATGTCTTTTTTTACTAAAACAGCCTGCGCTGTAGCAATCTCATTTTTATCAATTTCTGCTCAAGCAAATGAAACTGGCGATCATCAACATGATCACACAAAAATTCTCCCGCAAGCACATGCGCCTATTGGTGTTATGGGCGACCATATGCATAACAAAGGCGAGTTTATGTTTTCATATCGTTACATGGATATGGATATGGCAGACAACACACAAGGTCGACATAATATATCGTCAGATGAAATAGCGACAACGGTACCAAACGTATTTGGTGATATGCCGCCAACAGTTCGTGTTGTTCCACAAACAATGACCACTAAAATGCACATGTTAGGTTTTATGTATGCACCAACAAACGATTTAACTTTAATGTTGATGTTAAATTATATTGAAAGAGAAATGACATTAACAACCTACGCAGGCATGACAGGTACGACACAGCTAGGCGATTTTGACACTGAAAGTAGCGGGCTTGGCGATACAAAGGTTGGCTTACTTTACCGTTTACACGATAACGACACACATCACTTTCATTTGAACGCTAACTGGCAAATACCAACTGGCGATCTTGAAGAAGAGGCTGAAGTACTAACGCCAATGAACATGCGTACAACATTACGTATGCCTTACGCGATGCAGTTGGGTTCAGGTTCAAATACTTTTGAATTAGGAACAACCTATAACGGTTACGCAAATAAAAGTAACTGGGGTGGTCAAATCATGTATAGCAAAGCTTTAGATACAAATGATGAAGGTTACCAAGTAGGCGATAAGTTACAATTAACAGCTTGGTACGGCCATCAATTAAACGACTTTTTAAGCAGTTCAATACGCCTTACTTATATTACGAGCGACGAAATTGATGGCATGGATACAGAGATTACCGCACCTGTAACTACAGCTAACCCTGAGAACTATGGTGGTAATTACTTAAATGCTTCATTTGGTTTAAATACGGTAATAGCTAACAAACACCGCGTTGCTTTTGAATATACAGTTCCATTAGAACAAAATGCAAATGGTGTGCAGATGAAGATGGATAAAATGTTTACCGTAGGTTATCAAATAGCTTTCTAAGCTAACAAAATCTAAATTCTTTAATTATAAACTTATTGATTTAAATAAGTTATTCCTTAAAAAAGCGTGCTTAATTTGCACGTTTTTTTGTATATTTATTTCCAATAGTAAAAAACATTCTGCTAGAATGAATATGGGATACAATTATTATAAACAAGGAATAAGAAATGTCAGACACAGATTTAACACCTGAAACACAAAATGCTTTTGAAGCTCCTAAAGCCGACCTATCAACACCTGCTACAGAGAACCCTATTTTAGAAATGAAACGCTTCACGGCATGGGGTGTATTTGGCTTATCAATTATAACGTTGGGTTTATATTTCATTTATTGGATGTTTACTCGTACTAAACAAATAAATATGCTTTCGAAGGTGGCTAAAGCAAATATTGTGGCGTTATATATTTACATTGGATCTAGTGTAATAAGTAATATTAGCCAGTATGTTTTAGACCCAACTAATATGGTCGTTGCTATCGTGATATTAATTGCAGGTGTTGCTGGCATTGTAGCTTACATTATGACTGTTTTCTCAGCACGAAAAGCATTACAAGAAGTGATTAACGAAGGTAGTCAAGAAGAAGTTAAGTTAGGTGGTATTTTAACGTTTTTCTTTTCAGCTATTTACTTCCAGTACAAAATTAACGAAGCAATTGATAATCAAAGTGAATAATACCAAACGCATTAATGAATTGACCTATTTTATACGAAGAATAAATGGTCAAATACAAGGCATTTATTTTAATAACTAGTTGTTCTAATTATTAAATAAATAACGATGTAGTTGGTCATTTAAACAAGTATAAATGATCAATTGGTTATTGCGATTGGTATAATTAGAATTAGGTTATTCAACTTAATAAAAAAGAGCCTGATGGCTCTTTTTTTGTTTATTAGAACTTATTCTATATTTAGGAAGTAATACCAATTCCATTAAGTTTATTATCAACTCTCAGTTACAACAGTCCAGCATGCTTAACACTCAAATAGGTATTAATCACTTGTGGCAGTAAATGCTCGGGTTGGCTATTTACGCAAATAATATTTTCTTTTCTTAAACGACTTAAGTTCTTACGGTAAGTATTTTGTAAGTCTACTGCTGCACAATACCGATGAGCTTCGCTTAACGTATCAATATCAGCCGCTAAAGTTTCAGTCAGAGCAACATTCTCAATATTCACTAAAGCGACAAGGTGATGGCGCTGAAGGTTTTTTAATGCAGGTAGTAACTCTTCAATACTTTGATCATTTAACGTAGTGACCATTAAGACCAAAGCTCGTTTACTACGTTTTTTAAGTAA
Source organism: Pseudocolwellia sp. AS88 (assembly GCF_030551755.1). Lineage (GTDB taxonomy): Bacteria > Pseudomonadota > Gammaproteobacteria > Enterobacterales > Alteromonadaceae > Pseudocolwellia. The sequence goes on along the minus strand of NZ_JAUPEC010000003.1, from coordinate 79,239 downwards.
ATGGCTAACCGCTTGTTGATAGTCACTGGTTGTTTCATCTGGATGTAAATCGTAAAAATGATTCATCACTCGAGATACATTTTGCGCGCCTTTAACAGCAGGTAACCAACGTTCTTTTTGATTAAAGCTTTGCATACTAAACCAATCGCCTTGCTTTAAAACCGTATGGCTAAGCATAAGCAGTGCATTTAATGCTGCGTCAAAATGAGAACCAATAGCGGTTTCTATATTCATTTTATTACCCGCATCAAGCATTACAACTACATGTTGGTTTTGCTCTTCTTGGTATTCTTTTGCGATCAGTTTTTGTCGTTTACTGGTAGCTTGCCAATCTATTTGTCGAATGCTGTCGCCTTGACGAAACTCTCGTAGTTGATGGAACTCAGTACCACCGCCACGTTTTTTCATCTGCTTTAAGCCGTTGATAGGTTGATTTTGTACACCATTTAAGCTTTGCTGTTTTAAACGTTCAAAATCAGGATAGGTTTTAACCGTAATAGTGTCATCAATCAGCCAATAGCTTTGCCATAATCGCAGAGGTGATGCCAAACAAAACTCAATAGGTCCAACAGTCGCAGCACCTCTTTTTACTGATTTTAATTTGAAGAGAACGGAAGCTTTTTCATGAGCCGGAATTTCAATAATATTAGGTAAGCCTGCCAGTTGAAATTGTTGACCTATATGTTCTCTTACTGATAACCGCTGTTGGTTATCACTGTTATTTTCAATAATATACTCAACAGTATGCCAACGATTAAAACTCAGTTTATTACTTGCTGAACGCGTAATAGTTAATTGAGGCGGCTTTCTACTTTTACTAAAATCGACAATCGAAACAAGTAAGATAAAAAAGGCGCACGCGTCTATAAAGTTAACGTAGTTAGCGCTTTCATCACCGCCAACCAAAACTTTAACCGTGATAAATAGCGCAATTAAAACCCCAATCACCTTGATGATCGTATAAGAGGGTTTGAATGCTATTCGCTTCATACGCGAGGTGCTTCAATCGATTTAAGTAAATCATCAATGGTTTGATCTTGAGTAATACCTTCAAGCTCAACATCGGCTGATAATATTAAGCGATGTCTTAATACATTTTTGGCGACAACTTTAATGTCGTCAGGTACAACAAAATCTCGTCCATTCATCAGTGCTGTTACCTTAGCGGCTTTGATCAAGTTAATGCTTGCTCGAACACCCGCTCCATGGATGATCCCATGCCAGTTTCGGGTTTTAGTCACTATATCTAAGGCATAATGATAAATTTGCTCATCAACAGTTGTTTTAGTGGCTAGTACCTTAATCTTTTCAATAATGTCAGCATTCATTAATTGCGGTAACTTATTGGTATTTAACTCATGGCTTCTTTGTTCAGTATTCAGTTTTAATAATGTGATTTCATCATCTTTTAATGGGTAATCTAAATTTATCTTCATCATAAAGCGATCAAGCTCAGCTTCAGGGAGCGGATAAGTACCTTCTTGATCTAACGGATTTTGTGTCGCTAACACCATAAAAGGAGAGCTTAATAACTGGCTTTCACCGTCAATTGTTATTTGCTGCTCTTGCATCACTTCTAATAAAGCAGATTGTGTTTTCGCTGGCGCACGGTTAATTTCATCAGCTAATAATAAGTTCGTATGTGCGGGACCTTTTTTGATAATAAACTCGCCGGTTTTTAAGTCATATAAGCTATGACCCAGCACATCTGAAGGCATCAAATCAGGTGTAAATTGAACACGCGAAAAATCTACTGACAAGCTTTGTGCTAATGCTCTAACCAATAAAGTTTTACCTAATCCTGGCACACCTTCTAGTAAAATATGTCCACCTGAAAACAATACCGTAAGTACATTTTCAATGATGGTGTCTTGCCCAATCAATACACTAGCGATGCTACTTTTCAGTTGAGTTACCTGATTAAAGGCTTCCTCGATAGTTAGTTCTTGCGTTGCTTCAATCACAATAAATTCCTTAGTTCTCTAAATAACTTAATAAACTTTACTCTTTTGTTTTCATCTTCAGGTAATGGTTCAGATAAGAGTAAATAAATGTCACTTGTATTTTTCCCTGTTAATGAACTGATCAAGCTAGCTTGTTCATTTAGGCTGAGTTGTTTGTATTTTGGATGTCTTTTTTCAACAGCATTAGCAAGATCAATAAGTAATGCATTTTTAAGCACGTCGTGATGTTGATATTTAAATAAGAAATTACCAACAGCTTCAATATGTTTTGCAAATAAGTTTTTTGAGTGTTTTGATGGCTCAATCGCAACCCCTAAGCGCATACTAAGTTGCCACATCAGTAGTAAACTTAATATTAAAGTGAGTAATACAACCTGCCAGCTCCACTGCCATAACAAAACAGCCCAACTTGTAGATTGTGTACTCGGTAAGTAAACAAGTTTGTTATTTTTGCCTATTAACCACAATAAATACTCACCATGATCTAAATGCCTTAAACCATCATTTGAAATAGCATTAATACTGGGCACAAAAGTAATGTAACCCTCATTAACCCCCATTTCACAGATAAGTGTTGCTTCACTGTCTTTCTTAGAGATATCGAGCCCTGTGCAATTTTCAAAGGTAAAGCGATGTGCTAAATGTATTGAGAAGGAGTGTTCATCAGTGATAATTACTCCATTAGAGATAGGTGTGTCGAGAACTGATTCTCTAAATGCCACCTCTTCCGCATCTAAAACACTTACTTCTGATAAGGCAATAACGTCATTGTATTCTAGATTAAGCTGCTCTCGTCTGGGAGAAAGGGTATAAATTAAATGACCACCTTGCTTAACCCAAGTCACTAGCGCTGGTATCAACCCTTCATATTCAACTAAAGCCGCTTCATCGATAAGTAAGCTGGAGTCTTTAGATAAGGTAATTGTCTTATTTTTAAGAAAAGATTCTGATGAAGTTATGGTTGTAAGATCTTTCTGGTAACTTTCTAGGAATAGTCTTGCTGCAAGTAGTGGTTCCTGTTCAGCCTCTCTTGTTAAACCAATTTCTTCATCAACCATGTTCCATTCAATAACACTGATAAGATAGCCTATTCCAAGCACAAGAATAGCTAACCCAACAATTAAAAAGCCTTTAGATTTACTCATGATTTGCTTGCTCTGGCTTCATAGCATAAAAAGCAGTGATCACTTCTTCCACTTGTTGTTGAGTTACGTCTTTATGCGCCCAAGCTTGCTGAATCCACAAACGGAAAAGGTGTTGGTAATGTTTGTGTAACAATGTTGGCAAAGCTTTTAAAAGGGCAGTTTCGCATTCCTTTTCTGACATAGATTTTGTGATTAATACACTCGAAAAATTTTGCGCATAAATAAAAGCGTATTTAAGTAGATACATCAAAGCTGTTCGATAAGCATGTTCGCTATTAGCCACTTGTGCGGCTTTAAGTAAATCTTTTGGGCCTTCGGAGTGATCAATACTGCTCAGAAAAGTAGGGATTTCGACAACTTTCTCTATTGCCTTCGACTTCTGGCCACTAAATTTAAGCCATTTGAAACCTCCAGCCTGATATAACTTGTAAATAATCCAAACAATTAGTGCAGCTAATAGTAGCCAAATAAGATAAGCAGCAATATTACTTATTGCTGCTAAGCCAATAAAAAAGTTCTTTAACCAATCTAAGTTAAAGTCTTTGTTTTTGTTCTCGTTATCGGGCACCCAAACACTAGCAATCTCAATTAATTGATGTTGTTCATAAATATCATCGACTTCTTTTCTTATTGCGATATTACGCTCATTTAACACTTCTTCTATTACTGTATTTTCAGCTTCTAATGCATCAATTTTTTCAATCGCAGTTTGCTCTGCTGAAACTTCCTGAGCAGCTAATGGCGGTGCTGGTAAGGTAAAGCTAAAAATACCAATAATTAACGCTGCAGCAATATGACGAAAACGGGCAGCAATACCTTTAAAAGTAAGCTCTAAATCCCAGCCTTCCATATCAATACGAGAATTTAAGTACCCTAAAAAACCACCCGTTACGTAAAACGGTGTGATCAACATTAAAGCCACCATAAGACAGCAAGAATAAAGTAGTTCTAGTTGGTAAAAGGCGGTGCCACTGGTAAAAAATTGATCATCAATTGAGATGCCTTGCGGAATAAAGTTATAAACAACCAACATAAAGAGCATAGTGACAAGCACTTCGATATGTAAACAAAAGATCAGCCAAAAGGTTTGTTTATGATCATTTCTATTTAACAACGTATTTTTACGCTTACTTCGTTCTTTACCTTCTAGTAATTCAAGTTGTTCAATCGGCGCTAAATAGGCGCGATAAGGGCTAAAACGACGAATCGTTAACATCGAAATAATATCAATAACTTTAAGTTTTTTAATGGATAAAATCGACGACCATGTAGTGGTTGGCTGATAAAAACTACGCTTAGATAAAAAGTCTAAAAGGGGTCTTTCAAGCAAAGGTTTTAACCACCATACAATCAATGACGCTGTTGAAGCGCTAAAAATCAATGTAAGTAATATGATGATCGGTAAATATAAACAAACCACAATGAGCATAAGTTGAACAAAGTGATGTTTAACAACTAATTGAGTTAAATCGAACACTTGCCAAGCATTGCGTTGTCTAGCATTAAAAAATAGTTTAGCTATGTCCATATCGCGTCCCTCGGTAAAATATGAACAAAACGTAAAACCAACAAACAGCACCTGCACAATATTTAAAAGTATTTGGAATGTGCAATGGAGACCAAAAAGCTTCAATAACGGCTGCGATAACCAGCATAATAAAAGCGCCAACAATTAAAGGCAGTACAGTACTTCCTGCAGCTTTTATTGCGTGAGCTCTGGAATATTGCCCGGGCATCAATAAACTAAAACCTATTTTCGCGCCTGCAGCACCAGCAATAGTAATAGCTGTTAACTCAAAAGAACCATGTGTTACAACAAATGAGAAAAAGGTACTTTCATAGCCCACATTCACAATATGAGCTGAAATAGCACCAAAATAAAAGCTATTAAAAAGTAAGGGTAAAATAGCACCAATACCAAATAAAGCGCCGCCACCAAACATTTGAAAAGCTATACCTATATTGTTGTAGATATACACACCAAACATTAAAACAGTAGACCCAGATTCTCTTTCATCCATCTGAACAGAACTTGCAGGATCGTACATACTTTCAATATCTTTAATACTGCCAACGTCAAGAAAATAATAAACAGCATCAGGGTCTATTTTTACCCATGCAAACGCAGCTAATGCCAAACCATAAAATGCCCCAAATGAGATCCAAAGGTAATAACGGTTCTCGAATAGCGCACGAAAGAAGTTATATTTAAAAAGTCGTATTAATGAACTTATTTGTATTCCTTCACCTTGATATAAAATGCTTTGTCCAACAGACACAAAGTCATTAAGTTTTGCGATTAAAGACGGTGAGTAGTGACGAGTTCTTGCGGTTGCTAAATCATTACAGACTTGGCGATATAAAATAGGAAACTCTGCCGGCATATCGTCTTTTAAATTGATAGATAATTGCTCAAACTGCTGCCAGCGCGCTTCATTTTGTTGAACAAATTGGTTTTGCTTCATATTTTCTGGCCTAAATAAAAGTTAGCCATACTTTTTAATTTATGAGTAGCAGCTTCATCTTTGGCATTTAGGGCTTCACTAAGTATATTTGCAAGCTCTTCTTGGCGGGCAATAGATAACTTTTTACTTCGTTCTAAAAACTCTACAACAGCTTGTTGTTCATCAATGGCTAATTCAATACTTGGCGCATCTTCTTGGCTGATATTATCGCCTGCCAATGCTGATTTTATTTTCTGCTCTTGATAAATAACAAGTGTGCCAGCACTCCAATCACCAATACGTTTATAACTTTTACTAAAACTCATGGTAGCTATACCTAAGCAATAACCAAAAGGAAACGCATCGGCAGGACGTAGTAAATTTCGAATAATAATATTACTTAAAGTGGCAGGTAGCCCATTGTCTTGCACAACTTTCAGGTTAAATTTTTTCTTACCCGGTGTTGTTCCAGACTTAGCTTCAAAGGCAATATAGTAACCCCAAGTTATAACAAAATAGGCTATTAAAATAAGCCCTTGGCCGGCATCACCTAAAAAAGATAAAGCGGCTGCAATTAATGCAAAAACAAGCGCACGAATGAAAAAATCGTAAAGATAGGCACATGAACGAACAACAATACCTGCAGGCACAAGATTAATACTTACACCTTCGGGTAGCTTGATGAAAAACTTATTATCTAATCCTTGATACTGCATCATTACTTTTTTATTGATATCCATCTGTATAATTTTATTTGCATTAGGCTTGGTAAGCTTTAAGAGAACAACGAGAGGGAAGCTCTTTTATTTTGAAATATTACCAAAGAGCGATTATTAGATGTTGTGCTGCCTTGCATGAAAAATAAAGTAACACTTTGCTGTTAAATAATAAATAGTTTAAATGACATCAAGCTCGAGATTTTTTTATTTTCAATAAATTAAGTAACTTATAGCTTAAACAGATGAAATAAATCAGATAAAAATTAACGCTATGTTTACCCATTCTAAATGATTAAAGGTGTCATAATCAGCTAGTGGGCAAGTGCCGGTTATTTTAATTATCTGATTGTGTTACTATTAACCAGAACAATCAATAAAGTAGTGTTTGTTATTTAAGCCCAATATTCTTATTTTGATTACAGGCTTTTACTTGCTGCTATAGCTAGCTGCAATAATGGGTACCAGTGATTCTCGGTTACTCATTTCATCTTCGGTATTAACACGTGATACATACCAAGCATTATTTCGATATCAAACGAGTTTATTAAAACTTGTTTCAGTGAGTCGAGAAATTATTATCCTGATTATGAGTATTATATTGCTGTTATAACTAGATAAAAGTACAAATGTGCTAAGCTTTTACATTACATTTGGTTCGCTTTATACAATCAGCATATAAGAAAATCGGATCCACTCGTGTGAACTTTGAAAGTAACATTGATGCGATTGTTCAGAAAATTTTTGGTGGAGTATTTGATATTTACGCTTACTTAGCTTTGTTTTTGCTTGGTTTATTATGTTTATAGCAAGTAATAGTCGTAAAGTATCGAACTAAAGAATTAATTATATCTCCTTATTTATCTAACTAACTTAAGAAAGTAATAAAATAAATATGAAAAGACTTGTGATTAAAGTAGGTAGTGCGGTTTTAACTGAAAAGAACCGAATAGCAAAACAAAGAATGTTGAATTTAGTGACCTTAATTGCGCATTTACGTGATAAATATAAAGTTATATTAGTCACATCAGGCGCTGTTGCTGCAGGTTATTCAGCATTAAAACTTGATAAAAGAAAACTTATAGGAAAGCGAGCATTAGCCGCTGCTGGTCAGCCGATCCTAATGACATCGTACAAGAAAAAATTTGATATCTACGAAATAGATACGGCACAAATATTGTTAACAGAAGATGATTTTGATTCACGTAAAAGAACAAAAATGTTTCAAGAAATTATTGATGCTCATTTAGACAATGATATTTTACCTATCGTGAATGAAAATGATATTTCATCAACACCAGAGCAATTATTTGGTGATAACGATCAATTATCTGCAAATGTTACTGTAGCCACCCATGCTGAATTGCTCATGATATTAAGTGACATTGATGGCTATTATGATAAAAATCCACATGAACATAATGATGCTAAAATATTCAAAGTTGTGAACGAAATCCCTCCAGAAGCTTTATTAGATATTTCTTCACCGAATGACCCATTCGCTACAGGTGGTATTGTAACTAAGTTAAAGGCTGCTGACTTCCTAATGAAAAAAGGGAAAAAAATGTTGTTATGTAATGGCTATGATTTGAGTTCTGCTGAATCATTTTTATTACATGATGATCATCAGTTAGGAACGTTATTTCAATCTGCTGAGAAGAAAAAAGCTAAATCAGAGAAGTAACCTTGTAGTTAGAGTGCTTAATTTAACAATTAAGCATAATTGATTACCTATAATTTCAAGTTATCACTAGGGTCTGTTGATCTTTCAGGGTTAAATTTCATACAATTTAAAACGGATTTAATCGCGATGTGAGCTTTGTCTAATAGTCATTCTCGGCTTTGTCTCCTGAGTCGCCCTACCTTCTGCATCCATGCAGTCGTATTAAAAAAGCGAACACGGGTTATACGTTCCAACATAACCCAAGTACGGACTCCATGTAGGCAGCAATGAGTAAATTCGTTTTAAGTAAACTCAAAGGGCAGCATGTGTTTGAAATATGAGTTTGAAATTTTTAACTTTGGATAGACAGGGCGTTATCGTCTGTTCGAGTAGCCAACTACACGTCACATACTCTACCTTGTCTAAATACTAAACATGTTGCTGTAAAAACAATCTCGAAAGCTCAACAGCCCCTAATAACTTCTCTAATAATTGAATATATATTTTATATATAATTATTAGAGAAGGCTGTTGTTAACCTTTAGTTAATTCCCCTATTTTATCTATCTTTTAGATAGTTAGCACACCTATACTACGCCATAAAATATATGTTCATTTGGTTGAACAACTTAATTTCCTGCTATTTCTGATATCTCTCCTATACTGATAAAAGCCTCAATATTAATAAAACTCAAAAACACACGAATTAATTACACAATAATGAGGTATTAAGCTGAAGCGGACTAGGGTCTGTTGATTTTTTGCGGTTAAATTTTGTTGTGATATAAAAATGTTAATCACGAGAGTAAAGTATCGCGAGTTATTTTGAGCAGATACCACTTAACAAATAACCACAAAAACATGATGAGAAGGTTAATAGTCCCTAATAAAAACAATAATAAATAACAGAGTACTTATGTCTAACCTCGAAGTAGTTTTAAAAAGTAAAACTCGTGCAACCCACACGATTAAGTTTCGTTTTTTGTTAATAATCTTCTTTATTACAGTACCTAGTATAGGTTTAATGTATTCTCATTCTTACAAAGAAAAAGTCGCAGGGATAGAAAGAAGTATAGCCCTAACTCAGGATATAAGTTATCAAGTTGAGCAAGTTCAACGTAAAGTATTAAATAATAGTCGCTTATTTCTCAAAAGATTATCTAAAGAAGACTTCTTACAAACCCCTAATACTTCTCTTTGTAGTAAAAATTTAGCTTCAATTGTTGAGCTGAATCCTTCCTATATCAACATTGGTGTTCCACTGGTTAACGGTGATTTAGTTTGTAATGCCTTGCCACTGACGAAAGAAATCAATGTAAGTGATAGAGACTACATAAAAAGAGCAATACAAGAAAAAGTCTTCTCAATTAGCCGATTTCAACTCGATAGAGCAACCGACAAAGTTAGCGTTAACTTTGCGTACCCTATTTTTGAAAAAGATACTGACAAGGTAATAGCGCTTTTGGTTACGGTCGTTTCTTTAGATTGGTGGAGCGAACAACTCAGCTTTTATAATTTACCTAAAGATAGCGTCGCTTTTATTTCAGATGCTAATGATATTATTGTGGCTAGTTACCCTAAAAAAGCAGGCAATATAGGTAAAAATATAAGTATTTATAATATTAATAAAAACGTTGATCAACTTTCTTCAACTAATAGGGTTTATTCTCAAACTCGATTATATCAAAGGGGTGACCTAAACCCTATAAAGTTCACCATAGGTATCCCCATCAATGAGATTATAGAAAGAACAGATCATGCTTTTTATCAGAGTTTAGCTATCAATATTGTTATCGTGATTATACTGTCACTATTAGCCATTTTATATTTAAGTAAGGACATACTTTTCCATATAAATCAGTTACTAAAAGCTATTGACGATTTAGAAGAGGGTAAAATAGCAAATTTCACAACTCACTCAAGTGCAAATGAAATTATGCTATTAAGCAATAAATTCAAAAGAATGGCAGCCAAGCGATTACAGTCTGAAGAAGCTTCTATTGCTAAAAGCCAAGAGCTCGCTTCTATTTTTACTGCACTACCCGATACCTATATCAGGATAAGTGAAACGGCTCAGATCTTAGATTATAAAAGTTCGGAGGCAGATAATTTAGAGGTGTTAATTGGTAAGTCGATTGATGATTTATTTGAGTTAGATGTGCTCCAAACTTTCCATTCCAACATTGATAAGATAAAAAAAGGACAAGAAGTACCTCCTTGGAAATACTCACGCCATAACAAAAATTTAATAGACACATTTGAAGTGAGAATAGTAAAAATAAATAATTCAGATGAATTAATTATTATTATTCGAGATATCTCTAATAGAGAAAAAGCAGAAAAGCTGATCTGGAAACAAGCGAATTTTGACAGTTTAACTAACCTGCCTAATCGTAAAATGTTTCTTGAAACCTTAGATAACGAAATCATTAAAAAAACGTACAATGAACAAAAACTCGCTTTATTATTTATTGATCTTGACCATTTTAAAGAAGTAAATGACACCTTAGGACATCATGTCGGAGATATGTTACTTAAAGAAGTAGCTCAACGATTATCGCACTGTATTAGACAATCTGATGTTGTTGCACGCTTAGGAGGAGATGAATTTACAATAATTATGAATGACATAGCAAGCACTCATGTTATTGATGAAACAGCACAAAGAATTATAGACAAAATTTGTGAACCTATACTCATTGGCGATAATACGTGTTACATATCACCAAGCATTGGTGTTGCTCTTTATCCCGAAGATTTTAGTGATGCTAAAGACCTCATTAAAGCCGCAGATCAAGCAATGTTTGCTGCCAAAAAAACAGGTAGAAATCGCTATAATTATTATCAAAGCATTATGCAAGAGTCTGCAATAAAACGGATGACTTTATTAACAGATTTACGTAGTGCTGTTGAAAGAAATGAATTCAAACTCTTCTATCAACCCATTATAGATATGCAAACTGGGGAAATTAAAAAAGCAGAGGCATTGATCCGCTGGTTTCATCCAACACAAGGCATAGTGCCACCTGACCAGTTTATTAGTTTGGCTGAAGAAACCGGACTCATCTTCCCTATAGGCTCATGGGTAGTGAAAGAAGCGAGCGAAAAGATAAAGTTATTTTCCTCACATTTCGGTGAAAGCTTTCAAATGAGTATTAATATTTCACCATTGCAGTTTATGAGTTCACATAATAATAACAACGAATGGATTAAAACCATTGAAGAGTTTAAACATGCAGATGCCATCATTCTTGAAATAACAGAAAGCTTATTAATGAATGCAACACGTGAGATCAGGAATAAATTTCAATTATTTTCTAACAAAGGCGTTGCTATTGCCATCGATGACTTTGGTACGGGATATTCTTCATTAGCTTATATTAAAGAATATGATGTCGACTTCCTCAAAATTGATCAATCTTTTGTTAGTTCTCTGCAAGCTCACTCTGAAGATTATGCCTTATGTGAAGCCATTGTTGTTATGGCGCATAAATTAGGTATTCAGGTGGTCGCTGAAGGAGTAGAAACCAAAGAACAATATCAATTGTTAAAATTGATGAGGTGTGATTTTGCGCAAGGGTATTATTTTTCTCGACCTTGTGATGAAGAGGCATTTACTAAATTACAAAAACAATTTTTTGTGTGAAAAATTATTAAAAAGGGTTGTTATACATAGATAGCAACCCTTTAAAGCTTTTACTTTCTCTGACCGTTCCATCAGCTACTTGATGGAACAATATTACTCAGCAATATAAGTACAGCAATAATCAATTAACGTTTTAGCTTTAACATCAAAAGAAGCATTAGCAGGAACATAAAAAGATTCACCACCTTTGATTGTTTGCCATTGTGTTTCACCCGGTAATAATATATCTAAATCACCCGCAGTAATTTCCATTAGCTCTTTTTCAGCGGTACCAAAAGTGTATTCGCCAGGTGACATAATACCTAAAGTTTTAAAGCTACCATCAGCAAATGTTACTTTACGCGATGTTACAGCTCCATCGAAATATACATTAGCTTCACGAGTAATGGTTACGTTATTAAATTCGCTCATTTTATTCACCTTTTAATTTAAATATGTCGTGGTTATTTTAATCGTAAACAACCGACTTTACTAAAACAATAATGCGGCAACGCTAGCGGCTACCGTCATAATTAGCACTAAAACCTTTAACGTTTTAGGCTTTATATCAATAGACAACCTTACTGAAACGATTGCCCCTAAAATGCTTCCTATAGCTAAATATATACCCGCCATCCATGCGACTTGATCTCTATATATAAATACAACTAATGACACTGTGGTAAATAGTAAGGCTGCTACAATTTTTAAAGCATTAGCTTTTAATAAATCATATTTCAAAACACCAACAAATACCGCAATCAATAAGAAGCCCACACCCGCCTGAACAAAACCACCGTAAAAGCCAGCAATAAAGGTAGTTAAGAACCCCAGCTTACTGTTCGAACAATTAACAATATCGTCGCCAACATTATTTACGTCACTCTTAAATACAACCCATAATGATACAGCTACCATGGTTGCCAATAATACTGGCTTTAAAATGGCTACATCTAGAAATGAAGCAACAAGAGCACCTACTAAACCACCCAACAATATGGGCACCACTATATTTTTAATAGAGGCTTTGTCTAGCTTGTCATGCTTATAATAGCCATGAGTTGCCGTTAGCGACTGCATAAATATAGCAACACGGTTAGTTGCATTAGCTACATCAGCAGGCAAGCCCACCATCATTAATGCCGGTAAAGATAAGTTTGAACCGCCGCCAGCAAAAGTATTTATACCACCAGCAATAAAGCCTATTACGATCAACATAATGGCTTGCATTAAGTCTACAGATTCGGTCATCAAAATTACTCAGATTTGTTCGAGCTGAGGTTAATTTATTATTTACAGCAATAAAAAAAGCGGCAGTGGCTTAACCACATACCGCTTCTAACAAATTGTTAAGGGTTAATTAACCTTCAACAATTTGCTTCATGTCTGTCATATAACCGCGTAATTCTTTACCAATAGCTTCAACACCATGGCTACGAATTGCTTCGTTAACTTCGATTAAACGCTTGTTATCAACACCGTTAGACGTAGATTTTAAGCCTTCGCCTAATTCTTCTAATGTTAACTTAGCAGCAAACTCTTCTAATAATGGAACAGCAGCGTGTGAGAATAAGTAGTTACCGTATTCAGCAGTATCAGAAATAACAACGTTCATTTCGTATAACATGTTACGTGCGATAGTGTTCGCAATTAACGGAGTTTCATGAAGTGATTCGTAGTATGCAGACTCAGCGATAATACCTGAATCAACCATAGCTTCAAATGCTAATTCAACACCTGCTTTAACCATAGCAACTAAGAATATACCTTTATCGTAGTATTCTTGTTCTGTGATTTCAGTGTCACATGCTGGCGCTTTTTCAAAAGACGTTTCAGCAGTTTCTTCACGCCATTTTAATAAGTTAGCATCGCCGTTGTCCCAATCTGCCATCATACCAGCAGAGAAGCGACCTTCGATGATGTCATCCATATGCTTTTGGAATAAAGGACGTAAAATTTCTTTTAATTCTAAAGACATATCAAACGCTTTAATTTTTGCAGGGTTTGATAAACGGTCCATCATGTTAGTGATGCCGCCGTATTTTAAGCCTTCAGTAACGCCTTCAATACCGTATTGTAATAATTTACGTGCGTAACCAGCGTCAACACCTTGGGCCAATAATTGCTTATGACCTAAGATTGCTGCAGTTTGTAACATACCACAAAGGATAGTTTGCTCACCCATAAGATCAGACTTAACTTCAGCGATGAAAGACGACTGTAAAACACCAGCACGGTCACCACCAGTTGCTGAAGCGTATGCTTTAGCGATTGCCCAACCGTTACCTTGAGGATCATTCTCAGGGTGAACAGCGATAAGTGTAGGAACACCAAAACCACGTTTGTATTCTTCACGTACTTCAGTACCAGGACACTTAGGAGCAACCATAACAACAGTGATGTCTTTACGGATTTGCATACCTTCTTCAACGATGTTGAAACCGTGAGAGTAAGCTAAAGAAGAACCTTCTTTCATAAGAGGCATAACAGCTGAAACAGCTGAAGTATGTTGCTTATCAGGAGTAAGGTTTAATACTAAATCAGCAGTAGGAATTAACTCGTCGTATGTACCAACAGTAAAACCATTCTCTGTAGCCCATTGCCATGATTGACGTTTTTCAGCAATTGCTGCTTCACGTAAAGCATAAGAAATGTTTAAGCCAGAATCGCGCATATTTAAACCTTGGTTTAAACCTTGAGCACCACAACCAACGATTACAATGTTCCAACCTTTAAGGAAGTTACAACCGTCTGCGAATTCTTCACGCTTCATAAAGCGACATTGGCCTAGTTGCTCTAATTTCTCACGCAAGCTTAATGTATTAAAATAATTAGCCATTTTTATCTCCGATAATCGAGCACTCGTTATGTCAGTGTCGAATGTAATTAATGATTAAGTGAGACTTAAGTTACTCATTTAAGTTTCACTTAATGAAAATAAGTTTAAGTAAGGATTTATCTTCTTACTTGTTACGTTAGACATCATAGCGCAAGACTTACATTGCTTAAAATGATATATTCGCACTACTACGTTGCAATAAACGCAATATTAATAATTTATAGCTAAATAATCATGTAAATAACGCTTTTGATAGGAAAGCCCGTGGATTTAAAGTCATTAGAAATGTTTCAGCATTTAAGTAATAGTTTACATTTTGGTAAAACCGCAAAGGTTTATCACGTAAGTCCTTCAACACTAAGTCGTACCATTCAGCGCATGGAAGATAGCTTAGGTACAGAGCTATTACATCGCGACAATCGTAAAGTGGTGCTAACTGATGCTGGTCAGAAATTTCAAACTTATGCCATGCAACAGCTTGAACAATGGCAGTTATTAAAGTTTTCATTAGAAGAAAAACAAACTGAATTAAAGGGTAAGTTACATATTTATTGTTCTGTAACGGCAGCTTATAGTCACCTTCCACCATTGCTTGATAAATTTCGTAAACAAAATCCTTTAGTAGAGATAATGCTAACCACTGGTGATGCTTCTGATGCTTTTGAACAACTAGAGCGACAATCTGTTGATATTGCCATTGCTGCCCAGCCTGAGAATTTAGCGCGTATTTTTCATTTCGAGCAAGTGGCACAAATTCCTTTATCCATTATTGCGCCTAACATGATCTGTAAAGTACAACAGCTACTACAGGAGAACGTTGTCTCTTGGGCTAATATCCCTATTATTTTAGCTGAGCATGGTCCAGCTCGAAAACGTTTTGAATATTGGTATCGCAAAAAACAGCAAGGTAAGCCAAATATCTACGCGACAGTTTCGGGACACGAAGCATTAGTCAGCATGGTAGCATTAGGGTGTGGAGTTGGGATTGTGCCGCAAGTGGTTGTAGAAAATAGCCCGGTAAAAGACAGAGTTCAATATCTACCTAATGCTGGTGAGATCGAACCTTTTGCGCTAGGGATTTGTTGTTTAAACCAAAATAAACAACAACCTTTAGTGAAAGCTTTTTTAGATGCTTTACTGTAATAAATAAAATCAGTGAGCAAACCATTGGCAATACAAAAATCGATCAACTCACTTGCTGCGTTAGGTGTTTGAGTATTCTGTCCATAGCTCGATATGAAAGTGCTTCAGTGATATTGGTATAGTTAATATCTTCCAAGCCTTCCATATCAGCTAAGGTTCGCGCAATTTTTAATATTTTATGATGCGCTCTGGTAGATAACCCTAGTTTTTCAACGGCTAATTCTAAAAACTCATTGTCTGCTGTATTTAATTTGCAGTATTGACGAACCTCGGCACTGCCTAAGTGTGCGTTAGCAATGCCTTGACGTGCTATTTGTATAGCCCGACACCGTGCAACTCGCTCGCGAATAGCTTCACTCGATTCACCCTTTTGATCATCTTTAGACCACATACCTCTAGGCAAACGAGCAACTTCAATTTGAATATCAATACGATCTAAAAAAGGTCCAGATAAACGATTCAAATAACGTAACACTTGCTCTGGCGTACTTCGATTATCGTTATAAAATCCTGTTGGACTAGGGTTCATCGCTGCAATTAATTGAAATTTAGCCGGAAAGGTTAATTTTTGTAAAGCTCGCGAGATACATACTTCGCCAGATTCCATAGGCTCTCTTAGTACATCAAGAACTTTTCGGTCAAACTCGGGAAGTTCATCAAGGAATAAAACGCCATTATGAGCTAATGAAATCTCTCCTGGTTGAGGTTGGCTGCCACCACCCACCAAGGCTGCCGATGAAGCGGTATGATGAGGTGCACGAAAAGGTCGCTTTAACCAAGAAGTATCATCAATATTTTGATGACAAATTGACTGTATTGAAGCGGCTTCTAAAGCCTCTTGCTCTGTCATCGACGGTAAAATACCAGGTAACCTACTCGCTAACATGGTTTTCCCAGTTCCTGGTGGACCTACAAAAAGTAAATTATGTGCGCCACATGCTGCTATCTCTAACGCGCGTTTAGCTAAAGGCTGACCAACCACGTCTGACATATCCAGGGATGAAATATTGGTATCAACTTCGGTAAGCAATTTTTCTTCAACAAAAGGCAAAGTAGATTGACGAGCAAAGTGGGGATAAAGTTGCGTAAGATGTTCTATACCATGAATTTTAGCCTGCTTAACCCAGCTCGCTTGCTCTGCATTTTCTTTCGGTATAATTAATGTGCGTTTACTTTCACAACTCGCCATTGCCATAGGTATTTCACCAACAATAGAACGTAATTCTCCAGATAAAGACAACTCGCCAGCAAATTCATAATGAGATAAGTCTACTGCCGGCAACTGTTCAGAAGCAGCAAGAATACCAATCGCGATAGGTAAATCGAAACGTCCACCTTCTTTGGGCAAGTCTGCTGGCGCTAAATTTATAGTAATTCTTTTGGCGGGAAATTCGTAACCACAATTAATAATGGCGCTACGTACTCTGTCTTTAGATTCTCGAACCGATGTTTCTGGCAAACCAACAATATTGAAAGCAGGTAACCCATTGGCAAGATGCACTTCAACAGTAACCAATGGTGATTCAAGCCCAAAACGAGCACGACTATAAACACAGGCAAGTGACATATCAAATCCTTTTGGCTTGTTTTTTATACAATAGTGTACCTATTTAGCAAAAAACCAACAACAATTGTTTGTTATTTGTGCACGCGCAACCTTCAAGATTATTCTGTATATCTTACTTAATAAATAGAATGACATACTTTTGAGGTTCTCATTTTGCATCAACCTTAAGCATCTGATTTTAATTTATATCTTTAAAGTATTACTTTTTTTGCTTCATTTAATCTAGCTCAACTTATCAACTCATTTTGTATATTTCAGGTTAAAAAATAAAAACTATTCACAATTAATAGACTATATTTAATCTATAAGATTGAAAATAACGGTATGCATTTTATGAAGATATCCAGCAAGTTAATGCTAATCGTTTTATTAACTGTATTTGAAATTACGTTAACCCTTTGGTCTGTATTTGAAATATCTAATGGTGTTAAGTTTCATGAACTTAATTTAAACCACTTCAAATATAGCTCACAACTAATGAATAAAGTCTCAAGTTTAGATGCGAATTCAAATGTCAAAGTAGACAATTTACGAGCTGTTGTATTAAACATTCGCCAGCAACCAATAGATTGTATGGATACGATAAATGTTGTTAATAAATTCATTATGGAAGCTATCGACACAGACAGCGCTATAGCTCTTTGTATTCAAGATATTAAAGACGCCGACCATGCATTATCCCTTATAGATGATTTTGAAAATGGTTCCCTTGATAAAGAGATTTTTATATCAAAACTTAAAGCATCGGCGGTGACTTTTAATCAAACCTCCATACTTTTTGAAGAACCTGTTTCTAAAACATTGTCTTTTATTATGAAATTTATGATCCCGTTGGTGGTTATTATTTCATTCTTCAATATTATTTTTATCAGCTTTATGTCTAATACCATAACAAGATCAATTCGCCATGCGATTCAGCAGCTTAATCATAAAAAGAAAAAAATAAGCTTATCTGACGATATTAGTAAAAATGTTTCAGGAGAGTTAAAAGTATTACTACAAGCAGCACAAAAACGTATTACCAGTGAAATGCTCATGGTAGAAGTAAATAAGAAACTAGAAACCTTAGATGAACAGCGAACGGAAAGTCTGACTCGAGCGAATCAAGAATTATCTCAATTTGCTTATCGTACATCTCATGATCTAAAAGCGCCTTTATCTGCCACTAAGATTTTGACTCGTTTTATTATTGAAGATATAAATGCGGGTCAACTTGAGAATGCAGTACAAGATACTCAACATGTTCATGATCAAATGGAGAAGCTGGAAGAGTTAGTTATGGGGATTTTGTCATTAACAGAAGCTGACTCTACTGAAAATATAAACTCCTCTATTAATCTTGATATGGTACTTGACGATATTCAGCAACGTTTATCGGGTATGATGAATTTATCTGACTATACTATGGAAAGGCATATAAATTTGGATCATGCGCTAGTCAACAATCAAACACGGATCACGCAAATATTAGAAAACCTAATTTCCAATGCATTAAAATATAAAGACAATAGTAAACCTGATGTACCTTTTGTTCGTATTACTATTTCAGAATTGGTTGAGAGCTACCAATTAGATATTGAAGATAACGGTATAGGTATACCAGTCGACAGGCATGATGAAGTATTTGGCATGTTTAAACGTTTCCACCCTCAAATCAGTTTTGGTTCAGGTCTTGGATTAGCCATTGTTAAAAAACATGTCGACTATTTAAAAGGAACCATAAGTATGGAAACTTCAGATCAAGGCACAAAGTTCTCAATTAATATTCCAAAGGTAATAGTTTAATGAAAAGAGTTAACGTCCTCATCGTTGATGATAACGAATTAGATAGATATATTTTAAGACGGCAATTAACTAAAATTGGCGTTGAAAGCATTATTGAAAAAGATGATGGTTCTACCGCATTAGAGTTTCTTCAAGACTACGATAAAAATGCTATGTTATATCCTGATGAGTTTCCGCCTGTTGTTATATTTTTAGATATTAATATGCCTAAATTAAATGGCTTTGACTTTCTAAAAGAGTTTTCAACAATGAGAACACGAAATGAATTAGCATCCGTAGTTGTCTGCATGTACTCATCATCAGAAAGATTAGAAGATAAAGAAAAAGCAGCAAAATTTGATTTTGTAGCAGACTTTATTGTGAAAGGTGAAGTTACAGAAGCTTTTCTAGCAAATAAAATAACATCGCTCCGATAATGGCTATTTCAAATAATAGCCTCAATTTTAATTCGATATTAAAGGGGCTTATTATCTGAAATTCAAACCTTATTAGTAAAACTAGTTATTCACTGTTCAACCACTTTATAACTAATCAACTTAAGCTAGTTCAAAATGCTTTGATTAAAAGGTTGCTCCCAGCAGTCTATATATGTTACAAATTAGTCCTGTTTTGCTTTATCTCTCCTTTTTCAGAGAAAATAAGCGCATTAATTATTATTAAAGAAATTTAAATAAACATGCAAAAATTAAACTCAGTGATTATAAACCTTCTCGTCGTGGTGATTATTAAATCGTCGCAGGGGTTTTCGTTGAGCTAGAATAAAGCAAAAAACAAATAAACAGACCCTCGCTTCGAAAGAACCGGGGGTCTTTATCGTTTAAGCCTTATCGATTAAAAGGCGCATTAAACGTAAAAATTAACGTTAATACTCACTAAAACTAACTCTGGAGAATGCTATTTAAAGATTTTTACTTAAATTCATAAGTGAATAATTTTTGAATAGCTTTAAAAAAACATGGCTAGCGATCAAAAGCACACAGGTGGTTCATTATTATTTGCCGTTTTACAAGAACACGGTGTAAAACACGTATTTGGTTACCCTGGTGGTGCCATCATGCCGATTTACGATGCTTTATATGATAGCGACGTCGAGCATTATTTATGTAGGCATGAACAAGGTGCTGCTTTTGCAGCGGTAGGTTATGCACGCGCATCAGACAAAGTTGGTGTTTGTATGGCTACCTCAGGCCCAGGCGCTACTAACCTAATCACTGGGCTTGCCGACGCACTAGCTGATTCAATTCCAATTGTTGCTATAACAGGTCAAGTACCTACTGCAGCTATGGGCTCTGATGCTTTCCAAGAGATCGATGTTTTTGGTTTATCACTTGCGTGTACTAAACACTCTTTCCAAGTTACAGATATTAACGATCTAGCAGGCGTACTTCATCAAGCATTTGCTATCGCGCTTGAAGGTCGTCAAGGTCCTGTTTTAGTAGATATTCCTAAAGATATTCAAATGGCTGAGATTAACTGTAGCCTAGATGATTTATCTCAACTACCGAACAAAGTAAAACTACCTCCAGTAGACGTTACACAAGCAATCTCGTTATTAAGCCAAGCTAAAAAACCTATTTTATATGTAGGTGGTGGTGTTGGAATGGCAAACGCCATTGATGAATTACGTGAGTTTTGCGATAAAACAGGTATGCCATGTGTATCTACTCTTAAAGGTTTAGGTGCTATCTCTCCTGAAAACGAAAACTACTTAGGCATGCTAGGTATGCACGGTACTAAAGCGTCAAACCTTGCAGTACAAGAATCTGACTTACTGGTTGTTGTAGGCGCTCGTTTTGATGACCGTGTAACAGGGAAACTTGATGAGTTTGCACCTAATGCAAAAGTAATTCACTTCGATATTGATACAGCAGAAATTAACAAACGTCGCAAAGCTGATTCAGCCATTTTAGGTGACTTAAAAATCAACTTGCCTGCTTTAGCTATCCCATTATCTATTACAGAATGGCAGAAACAATGCCAAGCGAATAAAGCTGAATTTGCTTGGAGATACGATCACCCAGGTGAAAATATTTATGCGCCGGCTGTTTTAAAAGAAATTAGCGATACAATGCCTAAAAACACCTGTGTTACTACAGATGTTGGTCAACACCAAATGTGGGCTGCACAACACATGTTATTCAACGACCCGAGTGACTGGTTAACGAGTGGCGGCATGGGCACAATGGGCTTCGGTCTTCCTGCAGCCATTGGTGCACAAGTTAGTCGTCCTACAGACTGTGTTATTGCAGTATCTGGTGACGGGTCATTCATGATGAATGTACAAGAGCTTGCAACAATTAAGCGTTTCCAGTTACCTGTAAAAATATTGCTTATCGATAATGCTAAATTAGGCATGGTAAGACAATGGCAAGATCTATTCTTCAATGGTCGCTTAAGCGAAACTGATTTATCAGATAACCCTGATTTTATTATGTTAGCTAATGCTTTTGATATTAAAGCAAAAGAGATCAGCAAGAAAAGTGAAGTAACTGCTGCTATAGCTGAGATGTTAGATCACGATGGTCCTTACTTATTAAAAATTAAAATTGATGCAGAAGATAATGTTTGGCCACTTGTTCCGCCAAATACTGCCAACGATAAAATGATGGAGAGTATATAAATGAATAATTACCAATTAACCATCACCGTTGATGACAAACAAGTTGTTTTAGAGCGTATTTTACAAGTAACTCGCTACCGTGGTTTTTTAATTAACGGTATTAATGCGGTAGTAAATACAGGCACAAACATTGGTACTATTGAGCTAATGGTATACAGCGAACGTCCTATTGAATTACTTATTGATCAAATTAATAAACTGATCGACATTAAAGATGTTTGTGTAACTAAAAACATCCCGTATACGCCAAACGCTTAAGTATTTACTTACTCGCTAAACACATTAAATTTTAAAGCTTATTTCTACAGAAGTAAGCTTTATATATCACTTTATGAAGATTCAACTGGATACAAAATTATGCCTAAATTAAGATCTGCAACTTCAACTCAAGGCCGTAATATGGCTGGTGCTCGTGCGCTATGGCGTGCAACTGGAATGACCGACGGTGATTTTGGAAAGCCTATTATTGCTGTTGTTAACTCATTTACGCAATTTGTACCCGGTCATGTTCATTTAAAAGACATGGGACAGCTAGTTGCTGGCGCTATTGAAGAAGCGGGTGGTGTTGCTAAAGAATTTAATACTATTGCTGTTGATGACGGTATTGCAATGGGTCACAGCGGTATGCTTTACAGCTTACCATCACGTGATCTAATTGCTGACTCAGTTGAATATATGGTTAATGCACATTGTGCTGATGCTATGGTATGTATTTCAAACTGTGACAAAATAACTCCAGGCATGTTAATGGCAGCAATGCGTATAAACATCCCTGTAATCTTTGTTTCAGGTGGTCCGATGGAAGCAGGTAAAACTAAGCTTTCTGATCAAATTATCAAGCTTGATTTAGTTGATGCCATGATCAAAGGTGCTGATCCAACAGTATCTGATGAAGATTCTGACAAAGTTGAACGTTCTGCTTGTCCTACATGTGGTTCATGTTCTGGTATGTTTACAGCAAACTCAATGAACTGTTTAGCTGAAGCACTAGGTTTAGCTTTACCGGGTAATGGCTCAATGTTGGCAACACATGCTGATAGAGAACAGTTATTTTTAGATGCCGGTAAACAAATTGTTGAGTTAACTAAGCGTTATTACCAAGATAACGATGAATCTGCACTTCCTCGTAATATCGCAAGCAAAAAAGCGTTACACAACGCAATGTGTTTAGATATTGCAATGGGTGGATCAACTAACACCATCTTACATTTATTAGCGACAGCACAAGAAGCTGAAATAGATTACACCATGGAAGACATGGATAAACTATCTCGCATTGTACCTCAGTTATGTAAAGTAGCCCCTTCAACGCCTGAATATCATATGGAAGATGTACATCGCGCTGGTGGTGTAATTGGTATTTTAGGCGAATTATCTCGTGCTGGCTTATTAAATACTGATGTACCAAATATTTTCGGAACAACACTTGCTGATGTTATTGCTAAATACGACATTAAAGTAACAGACGACGAAGATGTTAAAAAATTCTACCGTGCGGGTCCAGCAGGTATTCGCACGACTAAAGCCTTTAGCCAAGATTGTCGTTGGGACACATTAGATGACGACAGAGAAAACGGCTGTATTCGTAGTATTGAAAATGCATTTTCGTTAGAAGGCGGCTTAGCCGTACTTTCAGGTAACATTGCGGTAGACGGCTGTGTTGTTAAAACAGCTGGCGTAAGTGACGACAACTTAGTATTTACTGGTCCTGCTCATATTTTTGAAAGCCAAGATGCCGCAGTAGCAGGTATTCTTGATAAAAAAGTAGTTGCTGGCGAAGTTGTTGTTATTCGTTACGAAGGTCCTAAAGGCGGTCCAGGTATGCAAGAAATGTTATACCCAACTACCTACTTAAAATCTATGGGACTAGGTAAAGCTTGTGCTTTATTAACTGATGGTCGTTTCTCTGGCGGTACTTCAGGTTTATCTATTGGTCACGTATCTCCTGAAGCTGCTGATGGCGGTACAATCGCATTAGTTGAGCAAGGCGATATTATTCATATTGATATTCCTACACGTACAATTAAATTAGAAGTATCTGACGAAGAGTTAGAAGCACGTCGTGCTGCGATGATCGCTAAAGGTAAAGGGGCTTGGAAACCAGAAAATCGCAT
Source organism: Pseudocolwellia sp. AS88 (assembly GCF_030551755.1). Classification (GTDB taxonomy): domain Bacteria; phylum Pseudomonadota; class Gammaproteobacteria; order Enterobacterales; family Alteromonadaceae; genus Pseudocolwellia. The sequence continues at coordinate 55,614 of NZ_JAUPEC010000003.1, read as the reverse complement.
TCGCCCTATCAGCTACGCACTTAAAAACTACGCAATGTTAGCAACAAGTGCTGACAAGGGTGCTGTAAGAAACAGAGCACTTCTTGACGGGGAGGAATAATGACAGAAGCTGAGACTCAGCTATTAAATCAAGGCGAAGCGTTAGACTACCTTCGCCGTATCTTGCTTGCGCCTGTATACGATGTTGCTGTTGAAAGTGAATTAACGCCTTGTACTAAGCTATCTGCACGTTTAAATAATACTATTTATTTAAAACGCGAAGATCAGCAACCAGTACATTCTTTTAAGTTACGAGGTGCTTACAACAAGTTATCTCAATTAACTGAAGCACAGAGCATTCATGGTGTTGTTGCCGCATCGGCAGGTAATCATGCTCAAGGTTTAGCCTTAGCGGCACAAAAGCTTGGTATTAAAGCCACTATTGTCATGCCTATTACCACGCCAGATATAAAAGTAGACAATGTACGTCGCTTTGGTGCTGACGTGCGCTTAGTGGGTAAAAGCTTTAACGAAGCACAAACTGCTTCACAGCAATATGCTATAGACGAAAACAAAACCATAATACATCCCTTTGATGATGTTGACGTAATTGCCGGACAAGGTACTGTTGCTAAAGAAATACTTCAGCAACTTTCACACATCGACGCAATTTTTATTCCTGTCGGTGGCGGTGGCTTACTTGCGGGTATGTCGGTTTATTTAAAACAGTTAAAACCAAGCATCAAAGTAATTGGTGTTGAAGCTGAAGATTCAGCTTGTTTGAAAGCAGCAATGGAAGCAGGTGAACCAACAGACTTAGATCAAGTCGGTTTATTTGCTGATGGTGTTGCCGTTAAACGTATTGGTGAAAATACCTTTAAGCTGATCAAGCAATATTGTGATGAAGTTATTACAGTAACTACAGACGAAATATGTGCCTCAATCAAAGATGTTTTTGAGCAAACACGTGTTATTGCTGAACCAGCAGGCGCACTGTCGCTAGCAGGTATCACTAAGTATTGTAAAACGAGTAAAGGTGATGAAACCTTAGTTGCCATTCTCTCTGGTGCTAATATGAACTTTCATAGTTTACGTTATGTGTCAGAAAGGTGTGAATTAGGCGAACAAAAGGAAGCTGTTTTTGCTGTTTCAATTCCTGAAGAAAAAGGCAGTTTCAAAAACTTTTGCCATGCTATTGGCGGCAGAGTGATCACTGAATTTAACTACCGATACGTTGCTTCAGATAAAAACAAAGAGCATGCGAATGTATTTGTTGGTATTCGTTTAGGCGGTGAAAGTAATGAGCGTCAGCAATTAGCTTCAAAACTAACTGAACAAAGTTATAAAGTTACGGATCTAACTGAAAACGAATTAGCTAAACTACATGTACGTTATATGATTGGCGGCAAATCTGTATCGCCATTACAAGAGCGTATTTTTAGATTTCAGTTTCCTGAATATCCAGGTGCTTTAGATAAGTTCTTAGAAACACTAGGCGAGCATTGGAATATTACACTATTCCATTACCGCAATCATGGTGCAGCTTTTGGTCAAGTCCTTGCAGGTTTTAATGTAACTGATAACGACCAACAAGCATTTTTCGAACATATTGAAACACTCGGCTATGAATGCCAAGAAGAAACAGATAACGAAGCTTATAAAACTTTTTTAAGTTAGTAATGACTTAAATTAAGTATTAAACGAGATCTAAAGCCACTTAACCAAGTGGCTTTTTTATTTATGTTTATGATTTTACGGAAGAATCGTTTATTGTATAAAAATAGAATAAGGATAATTCGTCATGCCAGTCAATAAAGATCACAGTCAAACCTCCATACACCCACAAGAAATTCTTCCTCTTCAACCATTAGAGCAAAATAAACGCGTAGATGCGTTAGATATTCTACGTGGTATTTGTTTAGTGGGTATCTTACTCATGAATATTGAATGGTTTAGCCGTTCAATGGTTTCATTAGGCAGTCACGATACAACATTAACAGGAATAGATCATGCTGTAGGCTGGTTGATTCGTTGCTTTGTCGAAGGAAAGTTTTATAAATTATTTGCGCTAATTTTCGGGATGGGATTTGCCGTGATGCTACTACGAGCTAAAGAACACGACCGTCCTTTTAGCGCATGGTTCTGTCGGAGAATGCTTGTACTGTTGGTTATTGGTATTGCTCATATGATTTTCATATGGGGAGGCGATATTTTACATGCTTATGCTTTAGCTGGTTTTTTTCTCTTATTTTTAGTACGTAAGAAAAAATCTCAAGAGCCCGAGTCTTACCTTAAATTAGCAGTAAATTGGTTAATGATCCCTATTTTCCTAATAAGCTTAGTAGGTATTATATTTGGTACATTATTGAACCATGAAAAATCACAAGAGATGTGGCAAAATGAACTTGATATTTATGCCGCGGTTAATCAAGCGTTATCAGATGAAACTCAAGTCAACACAGCACCAGAAATAACCGAACAAAGTGTACTCGAAACCACTGATGACTCAATAGATTTAGCTATTACCGAAGAAGAATATAGAGCCACCATTATTGCTGATGCAATACAAGATAAGAGAGAGTTACAGGCAGAAATAGCAGAAGAAGATAAAGCTTTTACTGAGGGCAGTTATTGGGAAGCAACCCAGTACAGAATTAGCTTTGCTGGCTTTATGTTAATACTATCTCCATTTATGTCTTTTTTCGTATTAATCCCAATATTTATTTTAGGTTTTTGGTTGGTAATCACGCAAAAAATAACGCACCACCAACAACATAAAACCTTTTTCAGAACACTTGCTACAATAGGTTTATTTGCAGGCCTTCCACTCAACATTGCTAGTATCTTAATTATTGAACACCCAGCAATAGAAGTTTCTATAGCTTTATTATGCGTAGGTCAAATGCTCTTTTATATTTCTCAATATATTTTAGCAGCAGGATATTTAGGATTGATCATCTGTGCTCTAAACAAGAAAAAATGGCAGAAATTATTATCTGCTTTTGCTCCAATGGGGCAAATGGCTTTAACTAACTACCTCATGCATTCAGTAATTTTAACCAGTATTTTTTATGGCTACGCAGGCGGGCAATATGGAGAAATTTCACGAGCCCCCCAAATTCTTATTGTTTTCAGTATTATTGCAGGGCAGTTGATCGTTTCAAAATGGTGGCTCAACCGTTATCGTTTTGGACCAATGGAATGGTTATGGAGAAGCTTAACCTATAAGAAAGTACAGCAAATGGAATTATAAATACTTTAATTAGAAAGCCACCAGTTAACTTTTTCTTAGTAATATAAAATTACAAAATGTTAATAGAGCTATTCACCAACTAAGCGTATGTTATATCTATAGTAATATTACAATCACAATATTTATGTATAATTACATAAATTCAAAAAGCTCTTTATTGCTTACATTAAATACTAAAATAAAAGAACTCGATAATATAAATTATTAGACCGAACATTATCGGTCTAGTCGCCAATACAATTAAGGAAAAACAATGCGTATATTTACACTCATAATGGGGTTGTTAATTGCTCTACCAAGTTTAGCTAATTGGCAACTATCAAACGAAAGGTCACAGTTTAACTTTGTTACAACAAAGAAAGTTGATGCTACAGAAATTCATCAATTTACCCAGCTTAAAGGTAATATTTCAGCTAAAGGTGAAGTAAAACTAAAAATTGATTTAAGCAGCGTTGAAACTAATATTCCAATTCGTAATGAGCGTATGCAAAAATTTCTGTTTGAAACAGATTTATTCCCACAAGCAACATTTACAACAAGCATAGATCTACAGATTATTGAAAAGTTAGCTTTAGGTGAAACAACACAAGTTGATTTAACGGGAGACATAAATCTTCATGGAATGACACAAGCCATTGCTACGCGTGTGCAAGCAACCAAGTTAGCAGGTAATGAATTATTAGTAACAAGCCTAAAGCCTCTTATCATTCAAGCTAAAGCATTTAAGTTAGTTGCTGGTGTTGAGAAGCTTAAAACCTTAGCGGTATTACCAAGTATTAATCACTCTGTACCTGTTACTTTTTCGTTAGTGTTTACTCAGTAAGTTTTATTTACTGTTTGTTCAAAACTAAAAAAGCTTATTTAAGGTTTACTTAAATAAGCTTTTTTTATACGTTCAGCTTTCTAATTAATGGCTAAACTATTCTGCTAATTTAGCTTCAATTTCTACAAGCTTAGCTTCTAACTCAGTTAATTTAGCGCGAGTTTTAATTAACACTTGAGTTTGCACATCAAACTCTTCGCGAGTTACTACATCAAGCTCTGCAAGCTTACGTTGCACTATTGTTTTTGTTTTCTCTTCAATATCGCTAGCAACATTTTTTAATCCTGCAGGAATAGCATTTGATACTTGCTGTGCGATCTCTTCAATTTTTTTAGCATTAATCATTTTTAAACTCTTCTTAATTATTCTTAAATTCAAGATTGAATGACTCGACTCTTCCCTTTAAAAAGAAGCTTGAGCTAATTTATTAATTCATTGTAAACATTTTTTACCATTGAGACTAAAAATATTCAGCTTAATCAGATAAATTGTTATAAAATCGTTCCTCTTTTGAATAGCCCCTGAAATCGTTAAAGATAATGAAACTAAACCCCGGACAAAATGAAGCTGTAAAATATGTAAGCGGACCTTGCCTAGTATTGGCTGGTGCTGGTAGCGGAAAAACAGGGGTAATATGTAAAAAAATAGCCTATCTCATTGAAAAATGTGGTTATAAAGCACGTAACATTGCCGCGGTAACCTTTACCAACAAAGCAGCAAAAGAAATGAAAGAGCGTGTAGCTAAGCTATTAGGTAAAGACTTAATTCGTGGCCTTACCGTTTCAACCTTCCATTCCCTCGGTTTAGATATTGTTCGAAAAGAGATTAAAACTTTAGGTTATAAACCTGGTTTCACCTTATTTGATGATCAAGACACCTTAGCTTTATTAAAAGAACTCACCAAAGATGAATTTGATGGTGATAAAGATTTGCTTAGCAAGTTGCAGTCAATGATCTCTAATTGGAAAAATGAATTACAACTTGCGGATGCTGCAATTAAACATGCAGGTGATGCTGATACTCTAATGTACGCCGAGTTTTATGCACTTTATCAAAAGCATATGAAAGCCTACAACGCATTAGACTTTGACGATCTTATCCTAATTCCAACACTTTTATTAAGAAACTATCCTGAAGTACGTGAACGCTGGCGTAAAAAAATTCAATATATGTTGGTGGATGAATACCAAGATACCAACGCCAGCCAATACGAATTAGTTAAGCTAATCGCAGGTGAAAAAGGTTTATTAACGGTTGTAGGCGATGACGATCAATCAATATACTCTTGGCGTGGCGCTAAACCTCAAAACTTGGTGTTATTAGGCGAAGACTTCCCTAACCTTAAATTAATCAAATTAGAGCAAAATTATCGCTCTAGTGGACGCATTCTAAAATGTGCCAACATATTGATTGCCAACAACCCACATGTATACGACAAAGCACTATTTAGTGAGCTAAATTATGGTGTTGAGCTAAGAGTTGTTCAAACTAAAAATGAAGAACACGAAGTAGAGCGTATTGTTGGTGAGCTGATCGGTCATCGTTTCTTAAATAAATCTAAATACAAACATTACGCTATTTTATATCGTGGTAACCACCAATCACGTTTGCTTGAAAAAGCCTTAATGACTAACCGCATTCCATACAAAATAAGTGGCGGTACTTCATTTTTCTCAAGGGCAGAAATCAAAGATATGATGGCGTATTTACGTGTATTAGTGAATCCTGACGACGATAATGCTTTTTTACGTATAGTAAATGTACCTCGCAGAGAAATAGGTCCAACAACCTTAGAAAAACTAGGTAGTTACGCTAACATGCGCCAAATAAGTATGTTTGCTGCCAGCTTTGAATTAGGTCTAGAGCAAACTCTAACAGGCCGTGGTTTAGCCAGTGTACAACGCTTTACTCGTTGGATAGTTGAAACATCAGATCATGCTGAACGTGGTGATACCGCTGCAGTGTTAAGAGCCGCTGTACGCGAAATTAATTACGAAGATTGGCTATACGACTCATCACCAAGTGCTAAAGCCGCTGAAATGCGAATGAAAAACGTAACACAGTTATTTAGTTGGGTAACGCAAATGTTAGAAGGTGATGAAAACGAAGACCCAATGACTTTGCCACAAGTTGTTACTCGACTAACACTACGTGACATGATGGAACGTAGCGAAGACGAAGATGAATCAGATCAAGTACAGCTAATGACATTGCATGCATCAAAAGGGTTAGAATTTCCGTATGTATTTCTCATCGGCATGGAAGAAGGTTTATTACCTCACCAAACCAGTATGGATGAAGGTAACGTAGAAGAAGAAAGACGACTAGCCTATGTAGGTATAACACGCGCTCAAAAAGAACTTATTTTTACCTATGCGCGTGAACGTAGACAGTTTGGCGAAGTAGCTCGCACAGAAGCCAGTCGTTTTCTACACGAATTACCACAAGACGATTTAAGCTGGGAACTTACTCAAGCCAAAAAAAGTAACGAACAAAAGCAAGCTACAGCAAAAATGGGTGTAGCCAATTTACGAGACATGTTGAATAAGAATAAATAATTATGATGAATAATATAGCAAACAACTTCACAAAGAAGTTTGTCACTTTGGCTACCTTAGTTTTTCTATGTAGTTTACCTACAACAACTCTAGCTAAAAGCTCTGTTTGGAAGGTTTCTAAAAACAATGATCATGTATATATCGGCGGTACGATTCATGTTTTACCTGAAGAACATCCTATGCCAAGCGAGTTTATTAATGCTTTCAATAATACAGATCAATTGATACTTGAAGCACAATTACCCGATCCAAACGATGCTGCAGCCCAGCAAGCCATGATAGCCAAAATGAGCTACACTAACGGCGATAACTTACAAAGTAAACTCACCCCAGAAACCTTCAAGTTATTAACTAACTACTTTACCACCATAGGTAGTAATGTTAATCAGTTTACATCTTTCAAACCTGGTTTTGTTATTACCATAATGGCACTTATAGAATTACAAAAGGCGCAAATATCAGGTGAAGGCGTCGATGCTTTTTTTGAAGCCCAAGCAACAATTGAAAATAAGAAGATTGACTATTTAGAAACAGCTGACATGCAGTTCACTATGCTAAGTCAATTAGGTGAAGGCTATGAAGATGAATTTATTCTAGCCAACTTAGAGCTAAACTCGAGCTTTACAGAATTCTTTGGGCTTATTCTTGATGCATGGCAAGTAGGTGATTCAGCTCGCCTAGAAAGTCTAATAAATGACGCCGCTTTAGATTCAGACGAGAAGTCTTACGAAGCCTTATTTTCTGTGCGCAATAAAAATTGGGTACCTAAAATAGAAGCTATGTTTAACAACAAACATAAAGAGCTAGTATTGGTAGGCGCAGGGCATTTATTTGGTAAAGATGGATTATTAGCCTTACTCAAAAAACAAGGCTACACAATCGAGCAAAGCTCTCTTTAATCTGTAAAATCTAGATCAAGTAGCAACAACTAAAGCTTGTTGCTACTTAGGAGATACGTTACATATGTTGAGTGGCTAAATGCTTCCTGTAATTAAACCTAAGCCAATAAACACAAGTAATGCTGAAACAAACTTTTGTACTAACTCAATCGTTACTTTCGTTAGCAGCTTTTTACCGAAATAAGCACCAATAAAAGCGGATAAACAAGCACTTAACACCAACCACCAATTTACTGTATTTTCTGTTGAGCCAAAGTGCCAACCATAAATAGCCAAACGGTTGATATCAACCAATACAGCTAAAATAACCCCTGTCGCCACAAATTGTTCTTTAGATAAACCCGCTTTTAACAAGAACATACTTCTAAATGCGCCCTGATGACCAGATAAACCACCCAAAAATCCACTTAGCACACCGCCAAATGGTAGATATTTTTTGTTAATAGCTAAAGACTTGAAAAAAGGCATAAGCTCAATCACAACTAAAAGTAAAATAAGCCCACCAACAATCATCTTCATCATGCTAGTACTAAACTCATAAGATAAAAGCTGATAATTCACTACGCTATTTGTATCAGACAATTTGGTAAGTAGTAACGCGCCCAACAAAGCGAAGAATACGGCAGGAATACCAAATTTTAAGATAACAGATAAGTTTGCATGCTTACCCACTAAAAATATCTTAAAAGCGTTATTAGCAAAATGCACAATAGCAGTAATAGTAACGGCGATCTCAATAGGAAAGAACAGTGCTACAATTGGCATAAGCAAAGTACCTAAACCAAAGCCTGAGAATAAAGTTAACAGCGAAGCCGCCATAGCAACAGCTGAAATAATAATGAAATCCATGAAATACAACGATGAGTAAAGTATTAATAATAAAATTATAGTATCAATTAATTATGATTTTTTTATTAAATCTATAAGCTTAATTCAAAATTAATTAAACTAATCTAGCTAACGCATGAGAACTTTAAAAAGCTGAGGGTTACTTATCTGCAAATAATGTTGTTAACCAAGCTTCAAACTTCTTCACCTTTTCCCATTCAAAGTTTCCTGGCGGTGCAACTAAAAATAAAGAAATAGGACTGTTAGCTGAAAAATCGAATAAGTTAATCAAAGTACCTTCGTTAATACGCTCAAACACTAAAGATTTACTCACAAAACAAATACCTTGCCCTGCAATAGCCTTTTCAATTACAGGCACAGAATCCGTAGTTTGCAGGCTTATATTAAAGTCATTCAAGTTTAATTTATATTGATCACAAAATTGTTCAAACGCGGGTTTCAAATCACTAGAAATATCCAACAATAATGGCGTTTTTAATACCTTTTCCATGGTTGGAAAAGCATCTTTAAACAGTAAGTTGCTAGCAACGAGTAGAACTTCATCTTTAATGAGTTGTTTGCTCTCTAAGCCAGGATAAACTCCTTCACCTCGGCGAATAGCCAAATCCACGCTGTCATCTTTAAAGTCTACCACCTGATTACTTGGAGAAAACTGCAACATAATTTCTGGATACATCAATTGAAACTCGTTCACCTTAGGAATAAGTATTAACGAAGTGAAAGAATGCAAAGACGTGATTTTAAGAATATTAGGATCAGGTTCAGTAGACAGCAAACCAATACCTTTTGAGATCTGATTAAATCCAGCTTCAATAAAAGGAAATAAACGCTCACCATCAGCACTTAGCACCGTTTTTTTAGTATCACGATTAAACAACTGACACTTTAGATTATCTTCCAATAAGCGAATTTGTTGGCTAACCGCAGCTTGAGTTACATGCAATTCTTCCGCTGCCTTTTTAAAGCTTTGATTACGGGCTGCAGCAAGAAAAAAGGACAACGACTTTAATGGTGGTAGCTTCATATTAATTCTTATAACCTCATTCATATTAGTATTCGGATCAATACTTACTTTAGAAAAACTTAAGTGAAGTTAATTTTATATCGTTTGTTTAAGAGGAGTACAAGCTTTAATTTACATACAACTAAGCCAGTTCACTTAAATAAAAACGAGGTTCATATGTTAAATAAATCTATCATTATTAGTGTTATAAGCAGTTTATTCTTAGTGATGACAATTCAAGCCAGTGAGGAAATACAACTGTATTCTGAGGCTGGATACCCTTACAAAAATTTAATTCACAAATCACAGTCGGTAAAAATTTTCTTTACTGAGAAAGAGCAAAACATAAGTTGTCGTGTAAACGTTTCTTTGCCGTCACAAAGTACAACTAGTAATACTATTGAGGTATCTAAAAAGCAGTTTGAAGCAACGCCATTAGCTAGCTGTTTACCTAGAGATCAAGCGAAGAAGTTATTAGCGTTTGCCTATCTTTAAAAAGGTTTTTACTTGGAGGAAAAATAAATAAAAACAGAAGGTGCATGATTTGATAACAGTCTTCTGTTTTTTGTTCTGCTTTGATTGATTTAAATAGAGTATTTAATTAAAACAAATGGCCGCTAATAAAATAGATGCGCTGATCAAAATAGCACTTAATCCTATTATGGTGACCAGACGATTATTATGACGAGACTGCTCAGCCTTTAATGATTCAATTAATTGGGTTTGTTTGTTATGACTATCCTTTCCTGCACGTAAATAGTCGTAAACTAGATCTGGAATTTCAGGCAGTTTTTCGTTCCAAAAAGGGATGTTTTCTTTAATTTTGGCAAATACCGCTTTAACGCCCATTTGCTCTTTAACCCAATTTTCTAAAAAGGGTTTGGCTGTTTGCCATAAATCTAATTGTGGATATAACTGACGACCTAAACCTTCGATATATAATAAGGTTTTTTGCAGTAAAACTAATTGAGGTTGCACTTCCATGTTGAAGCGACGCGCGGTATTAAAGAGATTAACTAACACTTGCCCAAAGGATATTTCAGCTAACGGCTTATTAAAAATAGGTTCGCATACGGCTCGTATAGCAAATTCAAATTCGTCAACACTGGTATTACTTGGTACCCATCCAGAATCGACATGTAATTGAGCTACTTTACGGTAATCACGATTAAAAAAGGCAACAAAGTTTTCAGCTAAATAGCGTTTATCTTCACTATTCAGAGTACCTACTATGCCACAATCTATCGCGATCCATGTTGGATCTAATGGACTAGTGGCATCAACAAATACATTACCAGGATGCATATCTGCATGGAAAAAGCTGTCTCGAAAAACTTGTGTGAAAAACACTTCAACGCCACGTTCAGCGAGCAGTTTCATATCCACGCCTAACGCATGTAACTTTTCAACTTCACCTACACCAATGCCATAAATTCGCTCCATAACAAGTACATTTTTACTGCTGTATTCGCTATGAATTTCAGGAACATATAAAACATGATCGTATTCACGACCTTGCGCGAAGTTATGTTTTAGTTGAATAGCATTTGACGCTTCACGATTAAGATCAAGCTCATCTAAAATGGTTCGCTTATATTCAAGTACCACTTCTTTTGGTCTAAGCCTTTTACCGTCAGGCAACCAGCGCGCAACAATACCTGCAAACATCGCCATCACTTTCAAGTCAGCAATAATTACAGCTTCAATATCTGGGCGTAATACTTTAATCACAATATTGCTGGTAGTATTTATTGTGCTTTCGTCATCTGTTTCAGTTTGCTGAGCAGTATGTAACTTAGCGGTGTGTACTTGCGCGATGGAAGCAGACGCCAATGATGCGGTATTAAATTCACTAAAATATTGATTAAATACTTCTTCGCCCATTGCATCAATGATTAGTTGTTTGGCTTTTTCACCATCAAAGGGTTCTACTCGATCTTGTAATAAGGTGAGCTCATCAGCAAAGTCAGGCGGTAATAAGTCGCGTCTTGTTGAAAGCATTTGTCCAAATTTAATAAAAACAGGGCCTAACGATTCAATCGCCAGTCTAAATCTTAGAGCTACAGGCTTATCTTTATGTTTGTTACGTAACCAAAATAAACAGACACGCGCTATTTTTACGTACCAAGGTAAAGATTTCTCAGGTACAAGCTCGTCTAATCCGTATTGGAGGAAGGTTTGAAGAATTTTATAAAGACGTACGCTACTCACAAGAATCCTTGTTAATCGTTATTGAGATATTTAGGTAGACTATTTATTAGCTTTGGACAATAACGCTTTTTCAACCGCTAGAAATCTATCCGCTAATGTTTCGGTACGAATATCTAACTCACTAACTTGTAAATTAAATGCCGCTATTTGACTGCTTGTTACCACTAAACGCTTTTCGTGCACTAACCATTCGCTTGAATCCGCTTGGATTTGCTTTGCTGCGAAGCCTAACTTATCTGCCACTTTCTTACTGAATTGGGTTAATTTATAAGTAGGTATATCGCCAATATGTTTGGCTAGCTCGCTTTGCCAATCAATATTTAAGGTTTCAGCGACACTCGCGAAATGCTGTGCGACTTTAATATCGCCAACAATGTCGAGTTTGTCTTGTTTGATCAAATCTGTCAGCTGATGCTCATTTTTTAAAGCAACTAAAGTTTTAATACTCGTGTGAATAGCGCAATCAGGATTTTCACTTAACGAGGTGACTAAGACCTTACTGTTACTTACAATAAAACTTAATGGAAACCCCAACTCAGCTAAATGAACCACTAAGTTTTTTTGTTCCAATGCATACAAGCCTTGAGTGCCATTTAAACTTAAGCTCAAAGCTTTATTAATAATAGCTTCAAGCATCGAGCATAAGAGCTGTTGATGCATTGTTATATTATTTGCCACTAAAATTTATAACCTTTGTGCAATGCAACAACACCGCCTGTTAGATTTTTATAAGTGGTCTGCTCGAAGCCTGCGTTATCCATCATGTCTTTTAATGTTTCTTGATCAGGATGCATACGAATAGACTCAGCTAAATATTGATAACTATCGCCATCTTTAGCTACTAGCTCACCCATTTTTGGTAAAATATTAAACGAGTAAAAGTCGTAAGCTTTGCTAATAAGTTCTTGTTCTGGTTTTGAAAATTCTAATACTAATAAACGACCGCCAGGCTTAAGCACACGATACATAGAGCGAAGCGCTTCATCTTTGTCTGTTACATTACGTAAACCGAATGCTATGGTAATAATATCGAAAGTATTGTCTTCAAAAGGTAGGTGCTGTGCGTTAGCTTGCACATATTCAATGTTTTGCACTAAACCACGATCACGTAATTTATCGCGACCAACATTCAACATTGAACTGTTAATGTCAGCTAAAACAACTTGTCCGTCTTTACCAACAAGTTGCGAGAACTTTGCTGTTAAATCACCCGTACCGCCAGCTAAATCAAGTACTTTGTTACCTGGGCGTACACCACTAGCATCTATGGTAAATCGCTTCCACAAACGATGAATACCAAACGACATTAAATCGTTCATCACATCATATTGGGCGGCTACGGAATGAAATACTCCCGCAACTTTAGATTCTTTTTCACTTTTATCTACTGTTTGGTAACCAAAGTGAGTACTGTTATCTTGATTGTCTTGATCTTGAAGTGACATCTTAAATTCGCTTGTAGCAATAATTAACCTTAGTTTAACTCACTTTTACCTAATTATTAATAGTTAACCTGAGCTCGACTTAACATATTATTCTCTAACAGCTACTTTTACTTGCTTCATCGTTAAATTTACTTGTAATAGACTAGCTATTAACGCGAAATTTGCCTTGAAGAAAGAAAAACTATCAAGCTAGAGTATGATTTAAATTTTATTAGTAATAATTTCAATGAATTAAAAACATCTTAAACCGAGTTCAGGTTAGTTAACCTGTTATAGATAAAGTTATATTTAATTGCACCTTGAAGGACTTATGCCATCGAATGAAATATTAGTTAGTTTGTAATAGCATTGGCAGAAATAACTTAACAGAAGGATTAAAAATGATGTCTAAATTTATATCGGTTAGCTTACTTATAATGTTATCCGCCTGCACTTCTAAACAACTTTACAACCATACAAAATTACAAGTGAAAACATATTGTGATACAAAAGTCGGTGTTGAAAAGGAACAATGTGTAGAGCAAGCTAATACTAAACCGTACGAAGAATATGAAGAAGAACGACGTAAGATTATTAAAGATAAATAATCGTTTTATTTAACACTTACTTTTCCTCCAATAATTTTAAACGCGGGTACACCTCGTATCAATGTTTCTCTAGCGAAAGTAGAGTTACAGGTAGGGCAAACGCAACTCTCATTAGTAAAATCTTGAGTGATGCGCTCTTTAAAACACTTAACTAAACTACCTGTGCCGCCTTTACGATATTTAAACAACTGGCTGCGGCATTTAGCACAAAAAATATTGACTGTTTTTGTTGGGCCTTTCTTATTTGGCTTTGCCACGTTTTCTTACATTAAGTTTTTTTAAGTTAGCAGCCATATCTTCAGCAGCAGTTTCAGGGTTGATATCGTGATCAATCTTTAAGATAGTGCCGTCTTTACCTATATAAAAAGTGACTCGGCTAGCAACACCCATAAAATTTACTACGTCATAAGCTTTGGCAGCGGCTTTTGTAGGATCACTTAACATAGGAAAGTCAGCGTTAGTTTTTTCAGCAAAATCACGGTTTTTGTCTAGTGGGTCAACACTCGCCATAAAGTATTCAACATCATATTCTCTAACTAGATGCCCTTTTTCTACTAACGATTTACATTCAATAGTACAACCGCGAGTATTTGCCATAGGGTACCAAGCAAGCACAACATTGGTTTTACCCAAAAAATCTTTCAGGTTGTAGAAGTCACCCGTTGTTGCTTGTAAGTTAAAATTTGGCGCTTTATCGCCAACTTGTAAATCGCTAGCTGTTGCTGAAAAAGTAACGCTGCTGGTTATTAACGCAACAACAAGACAAAGTAATAAGTAAACTTTTTGGTTAGATTTCTGAAATAACGTGTACATGAAAATATTTCCTTATTTGAGTAACTGACTCGAGTTTGAGTTAAGTTATTTATACAATTTTATTTTTGGCAATGCTTTGCACCTAACAACCAAATTTTTGATGTAAGTGCAGTATTTGGCCGAATCGAAGGTCCTGAACTTTTTTCTCCGTAGGCAAGTTCAGGTGGAATATAAAATTCCCAAATTTCTCCTACGCGCATTAATGCTACGCCTTCTTGCCAACCTTTAATTACTTTTGACAATGGAAGCTTTGCGGGTGAGTGGCGTTGATAATTTTGATCTACCACTTCATTCGTTGTAGCAACACGCATGTCGTAGTTAACAGTCACCGTTGTGGATCTGCTTGGTTGACAACCTGAAGCTTCTTTTAAGATTTTGTATTGCAGTCCTGATGCTGTTTGTTGCACACCTTCACGATGTTTATTGATCGTTAACCAATTAAGTGAGCGATTTAAATTAATTTCATCACTTTTTGATGATGTAGTAGCACTACAACCAGCCAGTAATCCAAGCATTAAAAGGCTGGCTATATAAAACATATTCTTTTTCAAATGGGTTCCTTAATTATATCTCTACACCCGTTAAGCATTGGAATACTTCTCTTTATTTGCTAACCATCGATTAATAAGTAAGGCTGCTTGGTCAGGGTATTTATTCCAAAGTAAGTAAGCATGTTGCTGTATGGTTGGAATTAAGTCAGCATCTCTAACAAGATCAGCTATTTTTAACTCAGCTAAGCCCGTTTGTCTAGTACCTAAAAGTTCACCTGGACCACGTATTTGCAGATCTTTTTCCGCAATAACAAAGCCATCATTACTTTCACGTAATACAGCTAAGCGCTTAGTTGCTGTTTTTGATAACGGTGTTTTGTACATAAGTACGCAATGAGAAGCAACAGATCCTCGCCCTACTCGACCTCTTAATTGATGAAGTTGAGCTAAGCCTAAACGTTCAGGGTTCTCGATCACCATCAAGCTAGAATTAGGTACGTCTACACCAACTTCAATTACTGTTGTAGCGACTAATAAGTGTAGATTCCCATCTTTAAACTCATCCATAACTGCTTGTTTTTCAGCAGCTTTCATTCGGCCATGTACTAAACCAATTTTCAATTCCGGAAGCTGTTCTTGTAAATACAACGCAGTATCTTCTGCTGCTTGGCACTGGAGTACTTCTGACTCTTCAATAAGGGTGCAGACCCAATAAGCTTGTCGATTATCTTCGGTACAACCTTGGCGGATCCGCTCTATGACTGCGTCGCGCCGTAAATCAGGTAGTGCAATAGTAGTAATAGGTGTTCTTCCAGGTGGCAACTCATCAATCACCGAAGTGTCGAGATCTGCATACGCTGTCATCGCCAATGTTCTTGGGATTGGTGTTGCCGTCATTATCAATTGATGTGGGTACTTATTGTCGAATGCACCTTTTTCACGTAACGATAAGCGTTGATGAACACCAAACTTGTGCTGTTCATCAATAATAATAAGTACAAGGTTTTTAAACTCTACACTTTCTTGGAAAAGTGCATGAGTACCTATCACTAGTTGCATATTGCCATTAGCTATATTCTCAAGAGCGATTCTACGTGCTTTAGCTTTTGTTTTACCTACCAGCCAACCCACAGAAATATCAAGGGGCGCAAACCATTTTTCAAAATTGATGGCATGCTGTTCGGCTAATATTTCGGTTGGAGCCATTAATGCTACTTGAAAACCTTCACCAAGGGCGGTAAGTGCAGCTAGTGCTGCAACTAATGTTTTACCTGAACCTACATCACCTTGTACTAAACGCATCATAGGAGTATCGCCAGCTAAATCTTTACGTATTTCTTTAACCACTCGTGCTTGCGCATTGGTGGGGCTAAACGGTAAGTTTTCTAAAAACTTTGTATTTAAGCTTTCGTTAATCGTTAAAGAGAAGGCATCTTCTTTATCAACCGATTGCCTTAATTTGAGCATGCTTAGGTTATGAGCAATAAGCTCTTCTTTAATTAAGCGTATTTGTGCTGGATGTTTGCCTTCTTCAATTTGTGTTGTTGAGGCGTCAGGTGGTGGTCTATGTAATGTTTTTAATGCTTCGGTAAGGGTATACGGTGAGTCGATAAACTCAGCGGGTAACAACTCTTCAACTTGACCGCGCTCTAATCGAATTAAGGCTTGTTCTGTTAAGTTCCTTAGAGAAATTTGCCTTACGCCATCTGTTGTTGGATAAACAGGCGTTAAGGTTTCTTCAACGGGTGTTAAGGCTACATCATTGTCTAGCGGTTTATATTCTGGATGAACAATCTCAAAGCTGCGTGCACCACGACTAATTTCACCATAGCACCGAATGCTTGTACCTACTGCTAAGCTATTTTTTTGACTAGCAGAGAAGTGGAAAAAGCGTAGATTGATTACGCCTGTGCCGTCGCTCAAAGTTACCATGAGCATACGACGTTTACCTTGTACGATTTGATTAGCGGTTATTTCACCAATAATATTGGTGTGAGTTCCTACCATAAGATCACGGATTGCAGTAATTCGTGTCCGGTCTTCATAACGCAGAGGTAGATGGAAGAGCAAATCTTGAAGAGATTCGAGTCCTAATTTTTCTAATTTCGACGCTAAACCTGGCCCTACACCTTTTAGAACGGTAATAGGAGTATGCGCTAGATTATTTATACCAAGGCGAACTTGACTCATAAGCTAGCGTCCTGAGGGGTGCTGTTTAACATTAATCGTCGATGTTTTGCCATGCGTCTTTTGTCATTTGCATTTTTTGCCACCAATCTTCAGAAGCGACTATTTGTCCTTCTTCATCAATTTGTGGGTAAGGCAACCCTTTACGTTTACAAGCTTCAGCAAAAATAGGGTGTCCGCCTTCAAATAATACTCGTTGGCGACGCTCTTCTGATAATCGAGGTTTATCGTAAAGTCCTGCTAACTGGCGTTGGCGTTGCGCTTCATATAAAACCACGGCATTAGCTACTGAAACGTTTAATGATTGCACCATGCCAACCATAGGTATAACAATATCTTGATCTGCGAGTTCGAGTGCTTCTGGTGATGCACCAAACTTCTCTTGCCCTAGAATAATCGCTGTAGGTTTGGTGTAATCAATTTCGCGGTAATCTACTGCGGTGTCAGATAAGTTCGTTACTAACACCTGCATGTTTTGTTTCTTTAACTCAGCTATCGCGTCTTTAGTATTTCGATGGCCGTGAACATCTACCCAGTTTTGACTACCAACAGCACTACCACCTGACACACGCATTTTATCGCTTTTCCAAACAGCATGTACATCGCTTATCCCAATGGCATCGGCAGTTCGTACTACCGCAGCTAAATTATGGGTTTTATGTACGCCTTCCATACATACAGTTAGATCTGGCTGCCTTTTGTCTAACAAGGCTAAAATACGTTGATGTCTTTCTGGTGTCATACTACTGGCTCATAAATGTCGATAATTAAATACTTTAAACTCATCCGTTAAAGTAGTGTTTAGTTTGTGCTTGGTAATTCCATAATACCATCAATCTCAATGTCTACATCTTTTGGTAATCTTGCTACTTGTACTGCAGCACGAGCTGGGTAAGGTGCAGTAAAGTATTCGCTCATTACTTCGTTAACTATGGCAAAATTTTCTAGGTCTTGTAAGAAAATGTTCACTTTAACCATGTCATTTAACTCGCCACCGGCAGCTTCACAAACAGCTACTAGGTTTTTAAATACTTGATGTGCTTGCTCAGCAAATCCGCCTTCAATAACCGTCATAGTTTCAGGAACTAATGGGATTTGGCCTGATAAATAAACAGTATTGTTAACTTTAACGGCTTGGCTGTATGTACCAATTGCGCTTGGTGCTGCATCTGTATTTATAATAGTTTTCATAATCTACTTCTCTATCTAATGTATTATTACGTGTGTTAGTACGAGTTATTAATACGTTTATTTAATGAATAACAATTAGGGCCATGATTATTATAACCATGCCCCTGACAATGATTTTTAAAATTTATTTGTTACGAATAACCTTTTGTACATCAACCATAACTTTAATTTTACGGATAATGTCGGCTAAATGTATGCGATCTCGACAGGTAATTTCCATATCGATAGCGTAAATTCCAGATTCTTTTTCTCCAGAATTAAGGGAATGTACGTTAGAACCTCTTCGTGCAATAACATTGGTTAATGCTGCAAGTGCGCCCTGATGATTAATAATTTCAATACGCAGTTTAGCAATAAAATCTCTATCAATTTCTGAATCCCATTTTACTGGGAATACGCTGCCTTGTTCATGACCTTTAATATTTCTACAGCCTTGCTGATGAATTATCAGTCCTTTACCTGGACTTAAGTAAGCTAAAATAGCATCACCTGGAATAGGTCGACAACATTTACCGTAAGCTACCACCATACCTTCTGTGCCTTTAATTGGCATCTTAGTTTTAGGTGAAGTTGTTACAGCATGAGTATTTCCATTCAGGTTTTCATTAACAATTAATTCGCTTTCTTCAGTAAATTCATTCGTTAGACGACGCGCCACAACAATACTTAGCGTGTTACCTAAACCAATACTGATGAGTAATTCTTGGAAAGTTTTATGACCACTATCTTTAATAACTTGTTGAACAACTTCTTCTGGAATATCCAGTAAGTCTTTTTTACCTAAAGCATGGCTTAACAAGCGTAAACCTAAAGCTTCTGAATCGTTTTGTTCTTTAGAGCGTAAGTAGGTTCTAATTTGTAATCGTGCTTTCGAAGTAACAACAAAATTCAACCACGTTGCATTAGGGCGTGCAGCTTTTGAGGTAATAACCTCAATTTTTTGCCCAGAGTCTAATGGACGACTTAATGGATGCGGTTTACGATCAACCTTAACGCCAACACATGAGTTACCAACATCTGTATGAACTGCATAAGCGAAGTCAACAGCTGTTGCCCCCATAGGTAATTCGATAATACGGCCATCTGGCGTAAATACGTAGATTTCTTCTGGGAATAAATCAGACTTTACGTTTTCGATAAATTCAAATGAGCTACCCGCGCTTTGCTGAAGTTCAATTAAACTCTGCATCCAACGACGTGCTTTCATTTGTGCAGTAGTGCCTTTATCGTCACCTGATTTTTTATATATCCAATGAGCAGCAACACCTTTGTCTGCCATTTCATCCATATCGCCTGTTCGAATTTGAATCTCTACAGGAATCCCATGTGGACCAATAAGCGCAGTATGTAATGATTGATAACCGTTGGTTTTAGGAATAGCGATATAATCTTTAAAGCGTGTTTCTACAGGCTTAAATAAGTTATGCACCGCGCCTAAAGTTCGGTAGCAATCGTCAATTTTATTTACAATAACGCGGAATGCATAAACGTCCATCACTTCATTGAATGACAGCTCTTTGTTTAACATTTTTTGATAAATAGAATAAAGGTGTTTTTCACGACCTTGAACTTCAGCCTTAATACCACTTTCTTCAAGTCGAGCTGCGATTTCTTCAAGGATATTATTGATAATTTCTTTTCGATTACCGCGCGCTTGTTTAACTGCACTTTTAAGCGCTCTTGAACGCATTGGGTATAAAGCTTCAAAGCCTAGTGACTCAAGCTCGTTTTTAATATCATGAATACCCAATCGATTTGCCAAAGGTACGTAAATCTCTAGCGTTTCACGTGCAATACGTCGGCGTTTGTCAGGTCGAAGTGACTCTAACGTACGCATATTGTGAGTGCGATCGGCAAGCTTAATAAGAATAACGCGAATGTCTTGTACCATTGCCAAGATCATTTTACGGAAATTTTCCGCCTGCATTTGTTCTTTGTTATCAAACTTTAATTTATCAAGTTTACTAACACCTTCAACGAGTTCAGCAACAGTATCACCAAAGAGATCAGCAAGATCTTGTTTAGTTGCACTAGTATCTTCAATAACATCATGTAATAAAGCAGCCATGAGGGTTTCATGGTCTAAATTCATTTTGGCTAAATTAATTGCTACAGCAACAGGATGGGTGATGTAAGGTTCACCACTTGAACGCATTTGTCCCTCATGCGCATCTCTTGCGACAATGTAGGCTTGTTTAAGCAGCTCAATATGTTCTTCTGATAAATAAGTTGCTGCTAGATCTTTTAATGGTTCAAAAAGGTACACTCAAAAACGCCCTAAACAGATAAATTAATTTAATATAAATACGAATAACACAAAGGGAGAAACATTTGAAATACTGAAAGCATTTAATTTTAACTATATATAATTAAATGTACTTAAGAAAAGATGTTTTATTCGCCTTTGTGTCCCATAAAATAAGAATACGTTGAATTATCGCTAAAGCCAACGTTTTAGTTACTGAAAGCTGAAATTTAAGCATAAAAAAACGCGTAATCATTGAGAACAATTTATTACGCGTTTTTAGTGGTATGTTATTACTTTATTTTCACTAGGTGAAAATTAGGTATTAGCACTACCCACAATTGCAGCTACAGCCGCTAATTCAGCAGATTCTTGCTGTACTTGTTCGTGATGATCAGAGTGATCCATTACTGCAGTAGTAATTAATCCCGCTTCAATTTCACGTAAAGCTAATACTGTTGGTTTGTCATTCTCGATATCAACCAAAGGTTCTTTACCGCCCGTTGCAATTTGACGAGCACGACGTGATGCAATAAGCACCAAATCAAAACGATTACCGACTTTATTTACGGCATCTTCAACAGTTACGCGAGCCATTTGGTCACTCCAACAATTAAAATATAAAAAATAGTGCGCTAGTCTACCCGATCATCACCTGATTAAGCAAGGGGATTAGCGCGATTTAATGGTTCAAAAGCACAAATTAATCAGATAATAAGTTATCAAAAAGTGTTTGATGTGTGATCACTTGTTGGCTACGTTTTAAACGTTGATTATCAACAATGGTTGTTAAGTCGATTAATGCTTGATCAAAGTCATCATTCACTATGATGTAATCAAACTCTTGGTAGTGTGAACATTCAGACTGAGCTTGAGCCATTCGGCCATCGATGATCTCTTGGCTGTCTTGACCTCGACCTTGTAAACGCTTTTCTAGTTCAGCTTTAGATGGCGGACAAATAAAGATAGTTGTAACACTTGGTTTTTTCATACGTACTTGCTGAGCGCCTTGCCAATCTATATCAAGTAACACATCAATGCCTTGTGCCAACTGTTCGTCAATCGCTACCGAAGATGTACCATAGTAGTTACCAAACACTTCAGCATGTTCATAAAAAGAGTTTTTATCAATAAGAGCTTCAAATTCTGCTTTAGAAACAAAGTGGTAATGTTGACCATTTATTTCACCCGGACGCGGATCACGTGTCGTATGAGATACCGAAACTTGCATAGGTCTTGGTGATGCTTGTTTTAATAATGCACTGATCAAACTTGATTTTCCTGCTCCACTTGGCGCAGAAAGAATGAATAAATTACCTGGAGTAGTCACACGACACCTTACTAATACTGTTTAATTATTTACGGATTATAAATCACCGTTTCTATGTGCGAACTATACCGAAAATCAATACATTTTCCCATATCAATTGTTCGTTATAACTGTGAAAAAATCACAAAATAAGTGAGCGCTTTATGGTTTACCTATGTTCAAAGAGATATGATCTGTGTCTGACTCGCACTCATCTGTGATTGATGATTAGCTTAATTCGCCTACTAGGAATTTTCATGGTTACAAAAACAGAAATAACTGACCCTAATATATATTTACTTTCGTCTGAACAAGAATATAACCAATCTTTGAAACAAGGTTTTTTAATAAGAGATTCTATTGAATTAGAAGGTTTTATTCATGCTTCTCCTAGAGAACAGTTAACTCGAGTTGCCAATAAATATTATAAAGACACGATAAAGCCACTTATTTTGGTAGTAGATACAAGTAAGGTTACCGAGGAAATAAAATGGGAACCCGCAGCAGGAAGTTTATACCCTCATATTTACGGACCATTAAATGCTGATGCGATTATTGAAGCACAAGAAATAGCATTGAATGAAAATGGTGATTTTGTTTTATAAAACGTAAAGCAACTAACTCTATTTGAAACAGGTATGAATACAAAAAAGCGAAACAAAATTAATTGTTTCGCTTTTATATCTACCTGTTTTATATCAAATTGATTATAAAACTTTAGCGATAGACTCTGCTAAGTAATCAACATTACTAGGTGAAATACCTGCAATGCTCATACGGCTAGAACCCACCATGTAAACACTATATTCATCTTGTAGTTGTTGTACTTGCGCTGGAGTAATACCTAGGAAAGAGAACATACCTTTTTGGTTAGCAATAAAGCTAAAATCTCTTGTTACGCCTTTTTCAATTAACTTATCAACAATAACTTTACGGTTGCCGTTAATGCGATTACGCATTTCTGCTAATTCAACAAACCATTCTTGTGTTAATTCTTCAGAACCTAAAATGGTTTCAACAATTGCAGCACCGTGTGCAGGAGGCATAGAGTAGATAGTACGTGCTACACCTAAAACTACTGATAATGCAATTTCAGTTGTTGCTGGCGTTTCACCAATAACAGTACAAGCACCAATACGTTCACGGTATAAACCAAAGTTTTTAGAACATGAGCTACATAAAATCATGTTATCAACTGTGTCTGCCATTAAACGAACGCCGTAAGCATCTTCTTCTAAGCCGTCACCAAAACCTTGATAAGCCATATCAATTAATGGAGTAAAGCCAACATCTTTAGCAACTTGTGCTACTTGTTGCCATTGCTCTTGTGATAAATCCATACCTGATGGGTTATGACAACAAGCATGTAACAATACGAAATCGTCTGCTGATACATTTTTTAACGCGTTTAACATAGCGTCAAAATCTAATGTTTTGTTTTCGTAATCGTAATATGGGTATTCTTGAATATCTAAACCAGACTCAGTAAACACACCTTTGTGGTTTGCCCAAGTTGGGTTTGATAACCAAATTTTTGCGTCTTTCTTGCAACGCGCAATAAATTCACCCGCTACACGTAAAGCACCTGTTCCACCTGGAGTAGATACAGTTTTAACACGGTTTTCGTTGATAACTTTATGGTCACCAAAAATAAGCGCTGTCATTCTTTCGTTAAATAACGCAGAACCTGTGCCGCCAATATAAGTTTTTGTTAGCTCGTTTTCTAAACGGAATTTTTCAGCTTTTTTAACGCAATTTAAAATGGTGGTGTCACCAGCTTCGTTCTTATAAACACCTACACCCAAATCAATTTTTAGCGGATTTTCATCAGCACGATACTTAATAGATAAACCTAAAATAGGATCTGCTGGCAAAGCTTCTAAACGACCAAACATGGCTTGTATTACCTTCTTTACAAGTAGTGGGAAATAACTAAATTATACTATTATAAATTAGCTAGGAATTATCCCAAAAAATTAGAAGGCAAGCATACCTATAAAGGCATAGAAATTAAAGAGGAAGAGATAAAAAATGACCAACTTTTGGTATAATAATAACGATACAAATAAATTAACTAAAATTCAGTGAATAATGACTATTTCTTTGAAAGATAAAGTTGTAAATAAAAAGGCAAAATAACCACAAGATTATTTCACCTAAATTAATACTATTTTTAAGCTTAAATTATTAATACATGTTAGATATTGCAGCAACTAGGCCAATAATACCGCCGAAAACACCGCCCCATACAACTAACCAACCTAAATGCTGTTTGATCATATCTTGCACCATGGTTTTAACTAACTGTGGTGTTAATTCATTTAAACGCTTTTCAATAATATCGCTCACTTTGTCACGCATATCGTCTGACAAGCCTGACTGTGCAAGCTCTTCATTTAAAATAGCGCTAAAGTCTTCACTTTGAGCAATATCACTCATCGTTGTCTTCATTTCTGCAATAAAAGGTTCGCGTAATGGCTGTAACACTTCGCTTCCACCTACCATAGCTAACATAGATCCAAACGATGAATTTTCGATAACTTTAATCAAGTTATCGAAAGCTGGAGATAAGTCAACTTTGTTAATAATAGGAGATAAATCAATGCCTGCAGGTGACTTTTCATTACCAGAACTTAAAAAGCGGTTGATATTTTCTTCAGTAAAAAACTGCTCCATCATCAAGTGTTTGATGGCAAGCTTAAAGTCTTCAAACCTTGCAGGAATAACCCCTGAACCGTAAAGACCGGGTACTTTCTCAAATAACATATGTATTGCTAGCCAGTTAGTTACCGCTCCTGACAATGCGAAAATACCTACAGTAAATACAATATGACTACCAATAAAATAACCAATTAACGTACATAACAATGCCGTTACATTAACAATCAAACTTTTATTCACAACAACTCCTGAGTACACAGATCTAATGATTTACATATCAATCTATGGTCATATCAATAATTAACCTAAGATTAAGGACATATATGATATCAATCATCCGAAAAAACACACAATAAATTATAACTACAGTCTCTAAAAAGATTAAAAGGATAATGATAAAAAGAGTGAGTTAGGGAAAGTACATAGCATACTTAAAACGACTTATTTAAAGCTGAATAACACTCACTTTAATTACTATAAAGACTAAAACTCGTAATAAAGAGCTTATCTATATATTGCCTTTTGCATTTAAGTGCACCATCATTCAGCTTAAAATTTATAGCCTGCCTGCTTCATTATGATCAAGCACTCATTTTCTTTAAACATCTGCTAAGCCATACATTATGAAAACAAAATTAATCACCAAAGAAGGTTATCACAACCTACAAAACGAATTAGATACTTTGTGGCGCAAAGAAAGACCTGAAACTACTCGAAAAGTCTCGTGGGCAGCGAGTTTAGGTGATAGATCGGAGAACGCCGATTATCAATATAACAAGAAAAGGTTAAGAGAAATTGACCGACGTGTACGCTTTTTAACTAAAACTTTAGAAGATATTAAAGTTGTTGAATATCATCCTCAGCAAGATGGGAAAGTGTTTTTTGGTGCCTGGGTTACACTTGAGAATGACGATGGCGAAACCCTTAAATTTAGAATTGTAGGTCCTGAAGAAATATACGGTCGACATGATTATATTTCTATTGATTCGCCTATGGCGCGTGCTTGCTTGAAGAAAGAAATAGATGACGATGTTATTGTTAAAACACCCAACGGAATTAAAGAATGGTTTGTTACAAATATTGATTACATCAGTAGTTAGTGTTTACTCTTCTTAATATAAGCCAATCTCAGACATGTTTATTGCAACCTTAAAGACCTATGCATAAAATAGGTCTTTCATCTCGCTAACGACACGCGTTATTATTCGTGATTACCGATACACATATTCTTCTTAGGATTTAAGTTAAATGATATCTATTGCTGAGCAAATAGCTAAAGAGCTCAATGTTTCTCCTGTACAAATTAATGCTGCTATTACCTTATTAGACGACGGCTCAACAGTACCTTTCATTGCTCGTTACAGAAAAGAAGCAACGCAGGGGTTAGATGACAATCATTTACGCCACTTAAATCAACGTTTAACTTATATTCGCGATTTGAATGATCGCAGAAACGTGATCCTTAAAAGCATTGAAGAACAAGGCAAGTTAACGCCCGCTTTATCAGACGCTTTAAACCAAGCAGACAATAAAACTCGCCTTGAAGATTTATACCTACCTTATAAACCTAAACGTCGTACCAAAGGTCAAATAGCTATTGAAGCAGGTATTGAGCCTTTAGCTAATAAACTTTATAACGATTGGCGTTTAGTACCAGAAACTGAGGCTACTGCTTTTATTAATGTTGAAGCCGGTTTTAAAGAAGAAAAAGATGTACTTGATGGTGCCATGGCTATTTTAATAGAACGCTTTGCAGAAGATGCTAATTTACTACAGAAATTGCGTAATCATCTATTAAAACAAGCTCATTTAACTAGTACTTTAGTTAAAGGAAAAGCCCAAGAAGGCGCCAAATATAAAGATTACTTTGAGCATTCTGAACGTTTAAAGTCGGTACCCTCTCATCGCATGCTCGCTATGCTTCGTGGTCGTAGTGAAGGGATATTGAAACTTGTTATCAATGTAGATCCGCAGCAAGACTCTGCTGGATATTCAAGTGCTGAGCAATTAATAACTGAACATTACAATTTACGACTTACAGGTCAAGCAGGTGCTGAATTTTTAACAAAAGTTGTACGTAATGCTTGGCGTACTAAATTAGGTTTAAGTTTAGAAACTGAGCTTATTGGTAATTTACGTGAACAAGCTGAAGTTGAAGCAATTAAAGTATTTTCTACTAATCTAAGTGATTTATTAATGGCTGCGCCAGCAGGTCCTAAAGTTACATTGGGATTAGATCCAGGTTTACGTACAGGCTGTAAGCTTGCGGTGGTTGATGCCACAGGTAAGTTACTTCATACCTCAACTATTTTCCCACATGCTCCACAAAATCATTGGGACAAATCAGTAAGAACCTTAGTGAACTTATGTCAGCAACATAAAGTAGAACTAATCGCAATTGGTAATGGTACTGCGTCACGTGAAAGCGATAAGTTAGCAGGTGAAGTTATTTTAGGTTTAGAAAAAATCAAACCTAATAAAGTGATTGTTAGTGAAGCGGGAGCATCTGTTTATTCTGCTTCTGAATTGGCGGCAAAAGAATTCCCAGACTTAGATGTTTCATTACGTGGTGCGGTTTCAATTGCTCGACGCTTACAAGATCCACTTGCTGAATTAGTCAAAATAGATCCCAAAGCCATTGGTGTAGGACAATATCAACACGACGTTAGCCAAAGCCAATTAAGTAAAACGCTAGATGATGTTATTGAAGATTGTGTAAACGCTGTAGGTGTTGATTTAAATAGTGCTTCGGTCGCTTTACTCAGCCGTGTGTCAGGTTTAACTAAAACCATGGCGCAAAATGTTGTTAATTATCGAGATGAAAATGGACGCTTTAACAACCGCAAAGAGCTAAAGAAAGTCGCACGTTTAGGGCCTAAAGCTTTTGAACAAGCAGCAGGTTTTCTACGTATAGCACAAGGTGATAACCCTCTTGATCAATCAGGTGTTCATCCTGAAACTTATCCTGTTGTTGAAAAAATAATAGCACAATTAAACGCTAGCGTAAGCGATCTTCTAGCTAACAGTGAACAATTAAGCCAAGTTAATATTGCTGATGTAATTACCCCTGAATTTGGTGAAGTCACCGTTACCGATATTATTAAAGAGCTTGAAAAACCGGGACGAGACCCACGACCAGAATTTAAAACAGCTAACTTCAAAGAAGGTGTTAATACCATTAACGATTTAGAAGTGGGTATGATTTTAGAAGGTGTTATTTCAAACGTTGCTAACTTCGGTGCTTTTGTTGATTTAGGTGTTCATCAAGATGGTTTAGTGCATATTTCGTCACTTACTAATAAGTTTGTTAGTGATCCGCGTGAAGTTGTAAAAGCGGGTGATATTGTAAAAGTTAAAGTAACGGAAGTTGATCCTGCACGTAAACGCATTAGTTTGACCATGCGTTTAGACGACACAATTGAGCAATCAACTAAGCCTGCACATAAACCTTCGCATAAGCCAAATAACAATAATGCACCTAAAAACCAGGCTCATAACAAACCGCAAAAAGAGCAAAGAGCTCATAAACCTAAAGAAGCAAACAACGCCGTAATGGGTAATGCTTTTGCTGATGCTTTCGCTAAATTAAAGAAATAAATACTCGGTTACCAAAGAGCATGAATTTCGGCTATATGCTTGTAGTTATCACACTATAATTATTGATAACTACAGGTTTAATTCATCAAATAACAATGTGTTCACAGAGTTTCTCTTCCTATGATTGCTGAATTTAAAAAAGCATTTTCTAACATACCTCAACAAGCATGGGATGCATTGAATACCTCAGATCATCCTTTCTTATCTTATGCTTTTATGGAGGCATTAGAGCTTAGTGGCTCAGCAAGTCTGACTCAAGGTTGGCAACCTCATCATTTAACTATTAAGCAAGATGAAACCATTGAAGCCATATTACCCTTATATTTAAAAAGTCATTCTTGGGGGGAATATGTCTTTGATTGGGATTGGGCGAGAGCTTATGAAGAACACAATTTAGAATATTACCCAAAACTGGTAAGTACTATTCCATTTACTCCCGTGAGCTCCAACAAACTTATTTCTAAAAGCCTAACTCATCAAGATGTACTTCGACCGTTAATTGATTATTGTACTGAGTACGAGATTGCTAGCTGGCATCTTTTATTTTGCCCGAAAATAGAAGAATTACCTCCTAATGTATACGAACGTAATACTGTTCAGTTTCATTGGTTTAATAAAAGTTATGAATCGTTCGATCATTACTTATCTACATTTACCGCGCGTAAAAGAAAAAATACCCGTAAAGAACGGGAATCGATAAAAAAACAAAACATTGATGTTCGCCAAGTTGCTGGGCACGAGATAACAAAAGAAGAGCTAGATTTCTTCTATTTAACTTATCAGCTCACTTATTTAAAGCGGCAACACACACCACATTTGAGCTTCGATTTCTTTGAAAAAATAGTGCAAAACATGCCGAGTAATATTCTGCTTGTTATCGCCAGTCATGAAGGTAGCGATATAGCTTGTGCTTTATTTTTTCATGATGGAAGTCAATTATATGGGCGCTATTGGGGATGTTCAGAGCAGTTTTCTAACTTACATTTTGAGTTATGTTATTACCAAGGTATAGAGTTTTGTATTAACAATAATATTCAAAGTTTTAACCCTGGCACGCAAGGTGAACATAAAATTCAAAGAGGATTTGAACCTGTAATCACCTATTCATATCATTGGCTAAGAGATCCAGGATTTAGACCTGCTATTAAAGACTTTTGCAAACGAGAACAAATGCATATGTTAACGTATCAAAAACAATGTGCTCAAGCTCTACCTTTTAAAAATAATCAGGAAAACCATCATGACAACTAAACCTTATTCCCAAGCAAGTGAGAATAACAAAACTCATATACTGCCTATTTTACAACAAGCATTTACTGGCGTTGAAGAGGTTTTAGAAGTGGGCTCTGGCAGTGGACAGCATGCAGTATTTTTTGCACAAGCTTTACCTTTTTTAAATTGGCGTACTAGTGATTTACCTGTAAATCATGAAGGTATTAATCAGTGGATTAGTGAGTACCCTTCAAGCAACTTATATGCACCTTTAACTTTAGATTTATCAAAAGACTGGCCAGTTAAACAAGTTTCAGGCATATACACAGCTAACACTTTGCATATTGTTAGTTGGGAACTCGTTAAAGCATTCTTTCAAGGAGTGGAAAAACATTTACAGTCAAATGGAAAGCTTTGTATTTACGGGCCTTTTAACTACGACGGAAAATTTACTAGCGAGAGTAACGCAAGTTTCGAACTCTGGTTAAAAGAAAATAACGAGCTTAGTGGCATACGAGATTTTGAAGAGATTATACTACTTGCTACAAATGCAGGTTTAACCTTAATTAAAGATCACCAAATGCCAGCAAATAATCGCTTACTCGAGTTTCAGAAAAACGCTTAAATAATATGATTAAACATCGAAACTAGCCTATTGCCAACCAGGCTTTAGCTTTTTCAATATCTTTATGAACAAAAAGTTCGGTGGGATGATTTGAATTTAGCTTATTAAAATATAAGCGCCATTTTAATAAGCTACTATCACTGATAATAGCTATACGATTAATACCGCCGTAAGGCTCTATATATTGTTGAAACTGATTTAATAAAGAAAGAACCATCCAACCGGTGAGTTTATTATTAAAGTCTAAGTAAACATTCACCTCTGAAAAATTTTCTAAAATATTTTTAACTTGCGGTATAAAAATATCATTGAAATCTTTTCGGCTGAACTTTCCATGTATCTCTGTAATTAGAATATTACTGTAACTTTTATGTTGTGTAGCTAACATCTTACTTCCTTGTAAATTTAAGCGACGCAGTTTAGCTTAAATAAAAAGCAATTGTTAGAGGCTATTGAGCTTTAGATGTATAAAATTTGTTTAAATTAACAAAGCATTAATTAAAGTGATCAGCGATTATGTATGCCCTTACATGATTTAAATACCAATATCTATAGGCATAAAAATTTCATGTGAAATAAAGATTCATTCAATCGATTTTTATTTTAGAATACACGCAGGCTATTTGCCTCAAAATACATATCATACCTTCTTGAAAATTAAATCAACTTGGTATTAAAAATATAAGGCTCTTTTATGTTAAAAAACATAACCGCAATTTTCCTGCTAAGTTTATTTCCTAATGCACTTATCGCAGCATCACTTGAACTAACAACAGAAGACTATCAACAAGCAGAAAAACAACTGTATCAACACACTAAAAAATTAGTTACTGGTACAGTAGAAAAACCTTTCTGGGATAACGACAAATTATTCTATAAATCTCACACAAAACAGGGTTATCAATTCTTTGAAGTAGACCCAACAACAAAACAGAAGAAAGTCGCTTTTGATCATGTAAAACTTGCCAAAGCTATTTCAACAATCACAGACACTAAGGTCGATACTTATTCTCTTCCGTTTAGTTATTTTGAAGTTATTGATTCAAAAACCATTAGTCTAAAAGTAGAAGGGAAAAGTTACCTCTGTGATCTAGAAAGTTATTCATGCAAAGTTAACACTCGAGTAAAACATGCGAACGAGATGATTGCACCGAATGGCGAGTTGGCTGTATTTATACGTGATCACAACTTATGGTTACGCAATATCAATAGCGATAAAGAAACACAATTAACTCAAGATGGTATTGAAAACTTTGGTTATGGCACGAACAACGCTGGCTGGATCCGTGAAGATACGCCTGTTGTAAAATGGTCGCCAGACTCAACTAAACTAACAACTTTTAAACACGATAGTAGAAATGTAGGCGATATGGCGCTTGTTTCTACAACTGTTGGTCATCCAACAATAGATCAATGGAAATACCCATTACCTGGTGATGAACATATATTTGCAATACATCGTGTTGTAATTGATGTAGAAAAACGTAAAGTTATTCCTTTAGATATGCCAGCTGATGCGCATCGTTCGTCAATCACAGATCATGTTGCTGGAAGTAATGGAGAGTTCCTAGATATAGATTGGGCTCACGACAGTAAAAGCTTTGCTTTTGTTTCTTCAAGTAGAGATCATAAAACAGCAACCCTAAAAGTTGCTGATGCAAATAATGGTAAAGTTAAAACCATTTATTCAGAAGTTGAAGAAAGCTTTTTTGAATCAGGCGTTAGCGCAATTAGTTGGAAATACCTTGATAAAACTAATGAGTTTATCTGGTTTTCGCAGCGTACTGACTGGGGGCATTTTTACTTAATAGATGGCACTACAGGTAAAGTTAAACATGCAATAACCCAAGGTGACTGGACTGTTCTTGAGCTATTAAGCGTTGACGAGAAAACAGATACACTTTATTTC
Source organism: Pseudocolwellia sp. AS88 (assembly GCF_030551755.1). Classification (GTDB taxonomy): domain Bacteria; phylum Pseudomonadota; class Gammaproteobacteria; order Enterobacterales; family Alteromonadaceae; genus Pseudocolwellia. The sequence continues at coordinate 23,767 of NZ_JAUPEC010000003.1, read as the reverse complement.
ACAGGCGCTGGACGTGAAGGTGGAGATCCTTACTTTAACTACCTATACAGCGTTAATAAAAGTGGTAAACAACTTAAGTTACTTACACCTGAAAGAAAGCATCATCTGATCACAATGAATGATGATAGCACTTACTTTTTAGATCGATTTTCAACACCAGATCAAGCAGAAGTGAGTGTAGTTCGCAACACCAAAACTCATACCAACTTCAACGTTGAAAAAATGGATATCAGCCAACTAACCGCTACGAGCTGGAAACCACCTACACCATTTGTTGTTAAAGATCGTGATAACAATCACGACATATACGGTTTACTTTATAAACCTAGCAACTTTGACAAAAATAAAACTTATCCTGTTGTTAACTATATCTATCCCGGTCCACAAGTGGGTAGTATTCGTGGTAGACATTTCAGATCAGCACGTGGCGACAATCAAGCATTAGCTGAACTTGGTTTTATTGTTGTTGAAATTGATGCGCTAGGCACACCAGGACGTTCAAAAAGTTTCCATGAATTTTACTATGGAAACATGGGCGACAGTGGTTTACCTGATCAAGTTGCAGCAATTAAGCAGCTTGCCAAAAAACATAAATGGATCGACATTGACCATGTAGGTATTTGGGGACACTCAGGTGGCGGATTTGCATCAACTAAAGCGATGTTTAGTTACCCTGACTTTTATAAAGTTGCTGTATCTGAAGCCGGTAATCACGACAACCGTAACTATGCTGATGAATGGGGTGAAAAATACCATGGTTTATTAGTTAATGATGAAAACGGTGGAACCAACTACGACAGCCAAGCGAACCAATTATTTGCCGATAAACTAAAAGGTAAATTAATGTTAGTACATGGCACGTTAGATACTAACGTAACGCCATTTAATACCTTAATGGTTGTTGATGCATTAATAGATGCCAATAAAGATTTTGATTTATTAATGTTACCTAACAGAGGCCATGGCTTTGCTCGTGAACCTTATATGGTTCGTAAACGTTGGGATTATTTTGTTACACATTTAATGGGCAAAAAACCACCAAAAGAGTTTAAATTTAGTACAAAAAGTTAATAATACCTTTCATAAAGTTAAAGGGAGTTAACAACTCCCTTTAATTCATTATTTTCAAACTGTTTATTTCATATAAAAATCGAGTGTAGACTACATTCCTCTTGTGATCAGCACCTGATACTAATATGCTATCAAATAATTTTTTCATACTTTTTTCGTCATTAGAAAATACATAACAAAAGGAAACCACTGTTCATGTCTGAACAGGAAATAGAACTTAAGGGTACTAATTTTACCCTTTCAGTAATTCAAATCGAAAATAACGATTTAACGTTATTAGACGCGCAATTAAAAAGTAAAATTGCACAAGCTCCTCAATTTTTCCATTGTGCTCCCGTTGTTGTTGATATTAAAGCACTTGAAACCTTTACTGATTTCGTAAACCTTAAACAAATTATTGAGAACAATAACTTCGTACTCGTTGGTATCTGTGGACATTCTTCGGCAGAGCAAAAGAAAGCAGTACAAGAAGCGGGTTTAGCCATTGTTAATAAAGGCTCCGTACAGAAAATAGCAAAAGAACCTGCTAAAGTTGTACAACAAGAAGTGCCAACTCCTATTGAATCAACAGTAATTGAGAATGTTCCAACAAAAGTTGTTAAAGGACAAATTCGTTCTGGTCAGCAGATTTATGCTAAAAATACAGATCTTATTATTATGGGATCTGTAGGTAATGGTGCAGAGGTTATAGCTGACGGAAATATTCATGTTTATGGCACTATCCGAGGACGTGCTATCGCTGGAGCGAGTGGACAAAGTGAAAGCAAAATATTTTGTCAAAACTTACAAGCTGAACTTGTATCTATTGCTGGCGTTTACATGCTTAATGAACAATTAAAGGAGCATGCAAATTTACCGCAATGCATCCAAGTTGAAGATCAACAAATCATATTTAATCAATTAAACTAGAAAACATAAGAAGGGAAAATAATGGCTAAGGTTATCGTTGTGACCTCAGGTAAAGGCGGGGTTGGTAAAACAACTTCTAGTGCTGCTATTGGTACAGGTCTCGCATTAAAGGGATTTAAAACCGTAATTATCGATTTTGATATTGGATTACGTAATTTAGATTTAATTATGGGCTGTGAACGTAGAGTTGTTTATGACTTTGTTAATGTTATCAAAGGTGAAGCTACACTTAACCAAGCGTTAATTAAAGATAAGCGTACACCTAACTTGTCGATATTACCTGCATCACAAACTCGCGATAAAGACGCTTTAAATAAAGAAGGCGTTCAAAAAGTATTAGATGATCTTGCTGAATCAGGTTTTGAATACATCGTATGTGACTCACCAGCAGGTATTGAAACAGGTGCTATTATGGCGCTGTATTTTGCCGATGAAGCCATTGTAACAACAAACCCAGAAGTATCGTCAGTTCGAGATTCTGACCGTATTTTAGGTATGTTAGCCAGCAAATCACAACGTGCTGAACAAGGTAAAGAGCCAGTTAAAGAACACTTACTACTAACTCGCTACAATCCTGAACGTGTAACTCGCGGTGATATGTTAAGTGTAGAAGATGTATTAGACATTTTAGCAATTCCATTATTAGGTGTAATTCCTGAATCGCCAGCGGTACTAAAAGCGTCTAACTCAGGTTCACCTGTAATACTAGATACAGAGAGTGATGCAGGCTTGGCCTATGGTGATGCAGTATCTCGTTTAATTGGTGAAAAAGTTGATTTTCGCTTTATTGAAGAAGAAAAGAAAAGCTTATTGCGTCGCTTATTTGGAGGTTAAATATGTCGCTTTTAGATTACTTTCGAACAAAGAAAACTACGCAAACGGCTCAAACAGCGAAAGAACGACTTCAGATTATAGTTGCTCATGAGCGTGGACAGCGTAATAGTCCAGATTATTTACCTGCAATGAAACAAGATATTATTGATGTTATCCGTCGATATGTTCCTATAGATTCAGATCAGGTAACCGTAAATCTAGATAATAAAAATGATAACTTAAGTGTGTTAGAACTTAATATTACCTTGCCTGACGAGAAATAAACGTTAGGTCAATATTCTAATCGCAATTTAATCATCAAGAGGAGTTATACCTATGGGTATAGCTCTTTTTTTATGCTCAAAACGAGTTATTTAATTAAGACTATTCATAAAATAATTCATTAAGAAGATTGAGCCAGATCAATACCCAAAAACTATAAAGGAATACACTAAATATTAATGAACAACAAGTAAATAAGGAAGTATTATGATGTTACAAAAACACGACTTACACCACGAATTCCCTGAATATAGCCAAGAAATACATCACTTAAAAATGACTAACAACCATTTTGCTAAGCTTTTTAAAGAATATCATGAAATAAATACTGAGGTTTTAAAGATCGAACAAGGTGTTGAAAATACAAGTGACGATTATTTAGAACAACAAAAGCTCAAACGTCTAAGTTTAAAAGATACTCTTTTTACTTTAATTAAAAAAGAACAAGTATCAGCATAAATCATTTTGCAGAGGAGGCTTATCTAAATGATCTCATCTGATTAAGCTCCTCTTCCATCTATAAGTTTCACCTGTTCTATCTTATACAAAACATGCTCGAGCAGTGAACTATTTTTCTCTACTATTGGATGATTAAAAGGCTTACCTGTATCAACCATTCCAATACGCTCCATAACCTTTATTGAAGGCTTATTTATCTTAGCGGTAAAAGATATAACCTCTTTGAGATTTAACTCATTAAAAGCAAATTCAAGTGATTTTTTTGCTGCTTCGGTCGCATAGCCTTTATGCCAATATTGACTGTCTAAGCGCCAACCAATTTCAACAGCAGGCGAGAAAGGTAAGCATGCGTCAGTTTGTTTTAATCCGACAGAGCCAATAAACTTTTGACTGTTTTTTTCTTCATTAGCCCAAAAACCCCAGCCTTTTTCAGTAATAATTTTAGTGAGTCTATGAGCTATGGCATCACTTTCAACAGAAGTTAAAGGATGAGGGAAATATTCCATAACTTTTTCACACCCATTCATTTGTGCAAAAGCATGTAAATCACTTGTTCGCCATTGTCTTAGTAACAACCTTTCTGTGTGTAATTCGTATATCTTTGGAAGAGAAATATCACGCATAAAGTAACCTTAATAGATAGAACGTAATTCGACAGGGTTAAGAATATTAAGAGTAAGATAATAATTAAGGTATAAAAATCTATTATGACGAAAATCTTTAATTTTGAAGCTGTTAACTCTTTAACCCATAAATTAAAGAGTTAACAGGAAAAATCTTATTTAATAACGGCTTTTAAACACTTTTCTATGTTTATAAAAATTAAGCAGCTATTAAATAAGACTCTTGGCCTTTATTAGAGAATTTGTTTTTACGTTGGTAAGAGCCTTTACCTTTTTTCGCTTGTACAATTTGTTGTTTGTATAATTTAGAGGTAACCATAGCCGCTAAAAAATTATCTTTAATAGTGCCTCGTCCTAACTCAACTTGAGCTTTATTGGTTTGTTTTTTATTTTTCATTTTAGTTCTCTTTAGTTTAAATTTAATACAAAAAATGCGCACGTAACAACCATTATTGTTACGTGCGCATTTTAGGCGCATATTTTTAAAAAAGCTATAAACTTTATTAGAAATTTATATAATTAAATGTAAGCGAAAGCATCAGCAAACATGCTGTCTTTATTAACACCAAGTGCGACAAAATCGTCTCTTACAACACCTACCATTTCAAAGCGACCAGCTAAGTAAATATCGTAATCCGCTAGGTTTTTAATGTCTTTCATTACCACTTTATGAACCATACCTACTTTGCCATCCCAATCATCATGAGGTGTTTCAACTACAGGGTGAAATTCACCTTCTGATAATTGAGCAATAATGTCAGCAGATTCTTGTAATTCATAACAAGCGCTAGGTTCACGTAGTCCCCAATATACAACAACCTTTCTTTTTGATTGTTGTTGAGACAAGTATTCAAACATTGACTTAATATAAGAAAAGCCTGTACCACCTGCAATCAATAATAACGGTTTTTCACTTTCAACGTTAAGTTGTGCATTACCTAAAGGCATTTCAACAGTTACTTCTGCATTATTTTTAATGTGTTCAATAACTTGCATAGGGTAACTGTCAGCTGAAAAAGCACCAATTTGTAACTCAATTAAGTCGTTATTTGGTGAGCTTGCAATTGAAAATGGACGTTTATCTTCATCATTCAAAACAAAATTTAGATATTGCCCAGCAACGAAATTTACACTCTGTTCAGGTTTTAACAAAACCTTGTATACGTAAGGAGTAAGCGCTTCTAATGACGCGACCTGACACTTAATTTCATTCATTTTTTAACCTTAACCACTTAACAGGCTCATTATTTAATGAACCTGATTAAAATCGATAAATAGTGACATTTGTCACTTATGTGTTTTTGTCTTTGTTTTCATCGCCGAATATATTTAGCTCATCCCATAAGCTATCAACTTCGTCTTTAATTTCTTCAGTCATCACAATAGGTTCACCCCATTCGCGATTGGTTTCACCAGGCCATTTATTAGTCGCATCTAAGCCCATCTTAGAACCTAAACCTGATACTGGTGAAGCAAAGTCTAAATAATCTATTGGCGTGTTTTCAATTAATACCGTATCACGACTTGGATCCATACGCGTGGTCATTGCCCAAATCACGTCTTTCCAATCACGTGCGTTAATATCATCATCACACACAATAACAAATTTTGTGTACATAAATTGACGTAAGAACGACCAAACGCCCATCATTACGCGTTTTGCATGTCCTGCATATTGTTTCTTTATCGTTACTACGGCTAAACGATAAGAACAACCTTCTGGCGGTAAATAGAAATCTTGTATTTCAGGAAACTGTTTTTGCAAAATAGGAACAAAAACTTCATTTAGCGCCACACCTAAAATTGCCGGCTCATCTGGTGGTCTTCCAGTATAAGTACTATGGTAAATTGGATCTTTACGGTGTGTAATATGAGTTACAGTAAATACAGGGAAGTTATCTACTTCGTTATAGTAGCCCGTATGATCACCATAAGGTCCTTCTGGCGCCATTTCATCAGGGTCTAAATAACCTTCAAGAACAATCTCTGCTGTTGCTGGCACCTCTAAATTATTGCTAATACATCGAGTTACTTCGGTTTTGCTACCGCGTAACAATCCTGCAAAGGCATACTCAGATAAAGTATCAGGAACTGGTGTTACCGCTCCAAGTATAGTTGCAGGATCAGCTCCTAGGGCAACAGATACAGGGAACTTCTCGCCTGGATGTTCTTGTTTCCATTCTTGAAAATCTATTGCTCCGCCACGATGAGATAACCAACGCATGATCAGTTTATTTTTAGACAAAAGCTGTTGACGATAAATACCTAAATTTTGACGCTCTTTATGAGGACCGCGAGTAACCGTTAGCCCCCAAGTAATAAGTGGCGCAACGTCACCTGGCCAGCAAGTCTGAATAGGTAAACTTGTTAAATCAACATCATCACCTTCAACAATAATTTGCTGACAAAGCGGCTTTTTAACGAGTTTAACCGGCATATTTAATACTTGTTTATATACAGGTATTTTAGATAATGCGTCACGGAATCCTTTAGGTGGCTCAGGCTCTTTTAACATTGCCAGCAATTTACCTACATCTCGTAAAGACTTAACGTCAGGTTGGCCCATTGCTAATGCAACGCGTTCAGGCGTACCAAAAAGGTTAGTTAATACAGGAACGCTGTAACCGATAGGGTTTTCAAATAATAAGGCCGGACCGCCTAAACGTAATGTCCTGTCACTTATCTCCGTCATCGCCAATTCAGTCGATATCGGTTGAGATATACGCTTAAGTTGACCTACTTTTTCTAATTGCGCTATAAAGTCACGCAAATCGCTGTATTTCATAGAATAAACTTATATAAGAGAGTGCAATTTAAAAATGAAAACGCCAGCAATTATTGCTGGCGTAATAAACAAAAGATGAGGTGTTATTTTCTTTTCATTGAATCGAAAAATTCATTATTTGTTTTAGTCATTACTAGGTTATCAATCATGAATTCCATCGCATCGATCTCACCCATTTCGTGAACGATTTTACGTAAAATCCACATTTTTTGTAGTTCATCAGGCTTAGTTAGTAACTCTTCGCGACGCGTACCACTGCGATTAAAGTGAATAGCAGGGAAAACGCGTTTTTCTGCAATTTTACGAGACAGGTGTAATTCCATATTACCTGTACCTTTAAATTCTTCGTAGATAACTTCGTCCATTTTAGAACCTGTATCTACAAGAGCAGTAGCGATAATAGTTAAACTACCACCTTCTTCAATCTTACGTGCAGCACCAAAGAAGCGCTTAGGACGATGTAACGCATTAGCATCAACACCACCTGTTAGAATTTTACCTGACGATGGAATTACCGTGTTATATGCACGTGCTAAACGAGTAATTGAATCGAGTAAAATAACGACGTCTTTCTTGTGTTCAACTAAACGCTTGGCTTTTTCAATTACCATTTCAGCTACTTGAACATGGCGACTTGCTGGCTCATCAAAGGTAGAAGCAATAACTTCGCCTTTAACTAAGCGTTGCATTTCAGTCACTTCTTCCGGACGTTCATCAATTAACAACACCATTAATTCACATTCAGGGTTGTTATGAGCAATACTTTGCGCAATATTCTGTAATAAAAGCGTTTTACCCGCTTTTGGTGGAGCAACAATTAGTCCACGTTGACCTTTACCTATTGGAGAAGCTAAATCTAAAACACGTGCAGTTATATCTTCCGTAGAACCATTTCCACGTTCCATAACTAAACGGTCGATTGGGTGAATAGGAGTTAGGTTTTCAAAAAGGATTTTATTGCGAGAGTTTTCTGGGCGGTCTGAGTTAACTTCGTTAACTTTTAAAAGAGCGAAATAACGTTCGCCATCTTTTGGGGGTCTTATCTTTCCATGAATACTATCACCCGTGCGCATACTAAAGCGTCTGATCTGGCTAGGTGATACATAGATATCATCTGGTCCAGCTAAATATGACGAGTCTGCAGAGCGAAGGAAACCAAATCCATCTTGTAATATTTCTAAAACACCACCACCGAAAATATCTTCACCACTTTTAGCATGTGCTTTTAATATAGCGAAAATAATGTCTTGTTTACGAGTACGAGCTAAATGCTCTAATTTCATTTGCTCAGCTAACTTAACTAGTTCACTGATTGATTTTTCTTTAAGTTCGGTAAGGTTCATATTGGAGGTTCTTAAATATGTTTACGTTGTGATACAAAAATTATTTTTTGATAAACGATTTGGGTTGGGGGTTAGATTTTTCAGGTATTCTGAAAACTAAATTTAGCACTAAAATATAAATAGGTAAAGAAAGATCCTATGGATCAAGCTAATATTTAAGATATTGACATATAAAATCGAATATTTTAGCTTTTTTATCACTTTAAACGCTTTAATATCATTTTTTATTAATGTAGGAACCTGTTAAGCTAGCGCCATGAAAAAAACACATTTATCAGAAATAAAGTTCTCAGAACTTGATCTTGCGCCGCAAGTTATAGAAGGCCTCAATCAAATGGGGTTTGAATACTGCACATCCATTCAAGCTAAATCACTACCTGTATTAGTTAAAGGTACTGATATTGCTGGGCAAGCACAAACTGGCGAAGGTAAAACAATTGCCTTTTTAGCCGCAACATTCCATACCCTGCTTACCAACCCAAAACCAGATCATAATCAGCCACGTGCATTGATTATGGCACCTACTCGTGAACTCGCTATTCAAATCCATAGAGATGCTATTGAAATGGCGAAAGCCAGTGGCTTGCGTGTTTCTGTTGTTTATGGCGGTGAAGGCTATGAGTCACAACGCCAAGAGCTAGAGAGCGGTGTAGACATCCTCATAGGCACTTGTGGTCGTTTACTCGATTACTTAAAGCAAGGTATATATAATTTAGGTAACATTGAAGTTATTGTTTTAGATGAAGCCGATCGTATGTTCGATCTTGGTTTCATTAAAGATATTCGCTACATGTTCAATAAAATGCCACCTGCAACTCAACGTTTAAGCATGTTATTTTCAGCAACTTTATCATTTAGGGTTAAAGAGCTGGCGTTTGAACATATGAACGATCCTGTAAGCGTTGAAGTAGAACCTGATCAAAAAACCAATATACGCATTTCTGAAGAATTATTTTACCCTTCAAATGAAGATAAAATGAGCCTTCTTCAAACCTTAATTGAAGAAGAGTGGCCAGAAAAAGCAATTATTTTTGCAAACACAAAACATGTTTGTGAAAAAGTACATTCACACTTAGAAGCTGACGGCATTCGTGTGGGTTTATTAACAGGTGATGTACCACAGAATAAACGCTTAAAGATTTTAGAAAAGTTTACTAACGGTCAATTAGATATTTTAGTTGCAACCGATGTTGCTGCTCGTGGTCTTCATATACCAGCAGTTACACATGTTTTTAATTACGATTTACCTGATGATTGTGAAGACTATGTTCACAGAATTGGTAGAACAGGTAGAGCAGGCGCTTCAGGCCAAGCAATTAGCTTCGCATGTGAAGATTCTGTATTTAATTTGCCTGCAATAGAAACATACATTGAACATGCTTTACCTGTAAGTAAATATGATCCTGACTCATTACTTACTGACTTTCCAAAACCTAAGCCTATAGTACGTCGTCATAAGCCTCAAGGTAATGGTCAAAACAGAAATAGAAAACCGTATAATAAAGGTCCTAGGAATTAATTTTTTATGACAATGTCTCCTTTGTATGCTGTTATTGATTTAGGCTCTAACAGTTTCCATATGTTAATAACTCGTTTAGTTGCTAATAGTGTACAAACGGTAGATAGAGTAAAAAGAAAAGTTCGTTTGGCTTCAGGCTTAAATAATGAAAATGAGTTAAGTAATGAAGCTATGCTTCGTGGCTTAGAATGTTTAAATTTTTTTGCTGAACGCTTACAAGATATCCCACCTGACAATATCAGAATTGTTGCTACAGCTACTTTACGACTTGCAACAAACTCACAAGAATTTATCAGTAAAGCTGAAATAGTTTTAGGCCACAAAATTGTTGTTTTATCAGGTCTTCAAGAAGCTGAAACAATCTATTTAGGTGTAGCTCATACCAGTGCAAGTGAAGACAAAAGACTTGTTATCGATATTGGTGGTGCGAGTACTGAGCTTATTGTAGGTAATGCATTTGACGCTATCAAAGTATGCAGTGTCGATATGGGTTGTGTAACTTACAATCAGCAATTTTTTATTGGTGGTGAGCTTTCCAAAAACAATATGGACAACGCTAAAAACGCAGCTAAAGCTATGTTAGCTCCTATTGTTCATGAGTATAAAGACGTTGGTTGGCAATCAGTGCTAAGTGGCTCAGGAACTATTCAAGCGCTTGCTGAAATTCTACGTGCTAGCCATCAACCTGCAATTGTATCTTTACCTTTTCTCTACTCTTTAGAAACAGCCTTAATCAACAGCAAGAATATTGACAACATTGCTATCACAGGTTTAACAATTGAAAGACAACCGGTGTTTGCTAGCGGTTTAGCTATTTTAATTGCGATATTTGAAAGTTTAGATCTTATAGAATTACAACTTTCGAGCGGTGCACTGAGAGAAGGTTTGTTATACGAAATGCTTCCTGATATGCGCCAAATTAACATTAGACAACGTACTGTTAATTCTATTGCCGAAAGATTTCATGTCGATAAAGAGCATGCATTCCGCGTATCAAATCAAGCTCAGGTTATATTTGATATTTTTGCCCAGCAATTGCCTTTAGAAAAAGATAATAGTTTTAAATTATTATTAGCAAGCTGTGCATTACATGAAATAGGTTTATTACTTGAGTTTAAAAACCAACAAGAGCATGGCGCGTACATGATCGCGAACTCAGATTTACCTGGTTTTGATCAAGTTGATAAGCAGCTTTTAGCGACACTTATTCAATTACAAAAATCAAACATTGATTTGATTAAGCTAAAAGAACAAACCGCTACAAGCTATGAAAACGCCTGTTATTTATTAATAATATTAAGACTAGCAATTATATTCTGCCAAAGACGTAACGATAATGAATTGTCAGCCATTAATATTAATATTTCGAACAGAAATATTTCTTTTCAATTGCCTCAAAGGTGGATTAAAGCCCATCCATTAATTATTGATGAGCTTACACAAGAAAGCTTGTATTTGGGTGTGTTAGGCATGTCGTTGACTGTATTAGACGACCTAAACTTAGAATAGGTCGTTTTCAATATTTATTGGTTATTTTTCATTTAACCAATAAGCAACTTTCTTCGCAAAATAAGTCAAAATTCCATCCGCACCCGCACGTTTAAATGCAAGAAGACCTTCCATTACACATGGTTTTTCCTCTAACCAGCCATTTTGAATCGCAGCAACGTGCATCGCATATTCGCCACTCACTTGATAGGCATACGTTGGCACCTGAAAGTTATCTTTAACTCTTCTTACCACATCTAAATAAGGCATCCCGGGTTTAACCATTACCATGTCTGCACCTTCATGGATATCTTGTGCGACTTCGTGTAAAGCTTCATTACTGTTAGCAGGATCCATTTGATAAGTGAACTTATTACCACCTTTGATGTTACCTGCAGAGCCAACAGCATCTCTAAATGGGCCATAATAGTTAGAAGCATACTTAGCCGAGTAAGCCAGTATTTTAGTATTTACAAAACCTAGCTCTTCTAGCGCTTCACGTATTGCGCCTATTCGACCATCCATCATATCTGAAGGCGCAACAACATCAGCACCCGCTTGAGCATGCGATATGGCTTGTTTAACTAAAACCTCTTTAGTGATGTCGTTAAGCACATAACCATTGTCATCAATAATTCCATCTTGCCCATGAGTAGTGAATGGATCTAATGCAACATCAGTAATAACACCTAAACTAGGAAATTTTTCTTTTAATGCTCTCACAGCTCTTTGTGCTAAACCATTTGGGTTATACGCTTCTTCAGCCAGTAAAGACTTTGCTCCACTTGGAGTAACAGGAAAAAGAGCAATAGCTGGAATGCCTAAGTCTACAAGCTCTTGAGCTTCTTCAAGTAACAGATCAATACTTTTTCTTTCAACGCCAGGCATAGAATCAATCGTTTCTCGTTGATTTTCACCTTCTAAAACAAAAACAGGATAAATGAGATCATTCACTGTTAATTGGTTTTCAGACATTAAGCGTCGAGAAAAATCGTCTGAGCGCATTCTTCGTAAACGTCTAGCGGGATATTGACCAAATGTGTTGTTCATTTCTTTTACCTTAATTAAGACTTTATAGTTTCAGTCAGAATTTTTTTCTGGACCTGATTACGACCGTTATCTTTGGCTTTATACAAAGCTTGGTCAGCAGCATCGAATATTTCTGTTGGTGTAATATCGGGTTGCTGCCAATATGTACTAATACCACAACTTATAGTGATAGGTATTTTCTGATCACCATCAACAAATATTTCTGAACAGATTGAGGTTCTTAAAGTTTCAGCTAATGAAATAGCCCCTTTAGTATCTGTTTCTGGCAATATTAAACAAAATTCTTCACCGCCGTAACGACACCCTAAATCAGTTACACGACCTAAAATATCTTTGATTTTTTTCGCTACCCAAACTAAGCACTTATCACCAACAATATGACCATGCGTATCGTTAACATTTTTAAAATGATCGATATCAATAACAACTAAACTTAATGGAGTTAGATTACGACGACTTCGTCGATACTCTGCTACAATTTTTTGGTCGTAATAACGTCGATTATAAAGGCCGGTTAACTCATCTAATGTGTTTTTCTCTTCTAACTCTTTATTAGCTTCTTCAAGCTCCTGAAGGGCAATATTTAGCTCTAATGTTCGTTCCTGTACTCTACTTTCAAGTTTCTCTTGATTTTCTTCTTTTAAGATAAGTAAATCTTCTTGTGCTTTTTTAGACTTTTGTAAACTAGCTAAAGCTCTTTGCTCAGCAATTTCTTTATCTTGGATCTGATAGTAGTAACCTCGGCTAAGCATAAATACAGTAAAACAACCGCTTAGCCAAAATGAAGAGGTATATAAATAAGGTGAATCTTGGTAGACATCAGTATTCAGGTTAAATAAAGCAATAATCTTGAGTAAATCAATTATTAATTGGGCAAACACGAAAGCAGCAAATAACACAGATAATCGCTGGTTTTTTTGTATCAACTGAACCGCAGCAGCTAATAGCAACAAACCGACAGCAAGCTCGATAAAAACACTTAACTTAAAGCTCACTTCTATCGGTAATATAAAGCAAACAGGTAAATACAAAACCAAAGCCCAAGAGGTTGATTTAATTAACCAATATGTTTTTTTCGATTCTTTTTTAATATGAAAAATTAATAAAGCAAACCACATCAACATCAATTTAGACAAAATAACCAATAACGGTATATCAAAATCAAATAATGTATAAAATCGACTAGCACCAACCTCTAATACATAACCTAGTAATAAGGTCAGTATAATAGCTCGAATAAGAAAATAACCAGATAAAAGTAATACTGCTCTTTGGCCATTAGCTAAATAAATAAGGAGCATTGAAAAAGTAAGGGCAAACGCAGAACCAATAGCTAAACCATCGGTTAATAATCCACGTTTATCTAAGGCATCTGTAGTATTGGAAGGTTCGATTAAATAAGAATAAGCAAGTATATTTTCTTTAACGTCTGCATAATGAAAACCAATAACATCCTCTGTCATGAAAATAAAAAACATGATTGATATGAAACTACAGAATATACCAGCAATAAGAGCTAATTTTTGGTTCATATATTATTCCCTAAACCAAATACATGCCGTGCATTTTTATTAGTTTGTTTAATAATATCTTGCTCAGAATAATCAGTTAACTTAGCTATTTCTTTAACAATGTAAGGTAAATAGCTCGGTTCATTTCTACTGCTTTTAGGTTTAGGTCTTATTGTTCTAGGAGTTAAATAAGGAGCATCGGTTTCTATCATTAATCTATTTAAGGGTATTTCTCCGATAATATCTCTTAAACCTTGTCCTCTTCTTTCATCACAAAGCCATCCTGTTATCCCTACATACATATCGGCTTCTAAGCATAAACGTAATTCATCTGAAGTCCCGGTAAAACAATGAGTAACTAAAAAAGGGATGTGTTCAATATGAGGCGTTAACAAATCAAACCATTCGGTAAATGCATCTCTTTGATGCAAAAACAAAGGTAATTGCAACTTTTGAGCTAACTCGATTTGTTCTTTAAATACATTCTTTTGATTTGTTGGCGAAGAGAAGTTTCGATTAAAGTCTAAGCCACATTCGCCAATTGCTTTAACCGCAGAGTACTTTGTTAGCTCTTCAAGATTCTCTAAATAGTTTTCAGATACATTATCAGCATCATGAGGATGAACTCCTGCAGTACAAGAAAGGTAATCAGGATATTGTTGACAAAGGGCTAATGCTTTTTGACTTTCAACAATATTGGTTCCGGTCACCAATAAATGTTGGATATGATTTTCTTTCGCTCTTGATATGACTTCATTTAAGTCTTTTTCAAAACGAGAGTTAGATAAATTCACACCAATATCAATCAAAAAAGCACCTGCTGGTATACGAAATTTATAGTTTTATTATATTCAATAAGTAAGTAATGTTTATATTACTGAACAATACTGTTTATTGCACATGTATCTATTGCTCTTGATCTGTCTCATCACTTTCTTCTTTATAATAAAAAGAAGCAATAAAAACACCTACTTCGAATAATATCAGCATTGGGATAGCTAACATAGTTTGCGAAATAATATCTGGAGGTGTAAGTAGCATACCAACAATAAATGCACCTACAACAATGTAAGGCCTTTTAGTTCGTAAGCTTGCCGGTGAAGTGAAATTAGTCCAACACATTAAAATGATCGCAATAGGTATTTCAAAAGCAATACCAAAAGCAAAAAACAGTTTTAATACAAAATCTAAATAACTGCTTATATCTGTTGCAATAGTTACTCCTTCTGGAGCTACAGAACTAAAAAAAGCAAACACTACCGGAAACACCACAAAATAAGCGAAAGCGATGCCTCCATAAAATAACAAAGTGCTACCAAACATCAGTGGAGCAATAAGTCTTTTCTCATTTTTATATAAAGCTGGGGCAACAAACGACCATATTTGAAAAAGTATGTAAGGCATTGCAATGAAGAGTGACAATACTATAGTTAACTTGAAAGGCGCAAATAACGGAGACGCAACATCTGTTGCAATCATTTGTGAACCTAATGGCATAGTTGCCAATAAAGGTTCAGCAACATAATGATAAATATCTTGCGCAAAATATATTAAACAACATAAAACGACCAACACACCGACAACTGATTTTAATAATCTTGTGCGCAACTCGAGAAGATGATCAAATAAAGTGAAGTTATTTTGGGTAGGTGAACTCATTCGTTATTCTTTTTAGTAGGTAAAGGGTCTGATTCAAGCTTCTTTGCTTCTTCACCTATTTTCTGAAAAGGCTTATTCACCATGTCTGCAGCTTCTTTTAATGATTTAACAGATTCTGCAATCTCTGGAGATAAATTCTCCATATTTGAATTTTCGGCTTTTTTCAAATTGGTATGAAGTTCATGAATACGTAATTCTTCAGTGAGCTCAGTTTTAACATTATCACTCACTCTTCGAATGTTTGCTATCCAGCCTCTAACTGTTCTTATTGCCACAGGTAAACGCTCTGGGCCTAAAACAATCAAGCCCATAATTCCAATAAGTAAAAGTTCCCAGAAGCCAATATCAAACATAATTAAGCTTGGTCTTTATCTTTTTTTTCTGCGGTTTCTTTTATTTCATCATCTGCTGCAGTTTTATTAGCAATTGCATCTGAACTTTCAGCTTCAGTTGTTTTATTTGCTTCATCATCTGTTACTGCTTTTTTAAAACCTTTAACCGCAGAACCTAAATCTCCGCCTAAATTACGTAATTTTTTTGTTCCAAATAATAATACAACAATCACTACAATAATTAATAATTGCCAAATACCTATATTACCCATGAAAATTCACCTATGATTTAAATAGAGTTATTATAAAGTTTTAGTTATAAAAAGCACTCTTTCTTGCATTAATTTTATCAAGGAACCTCAAGTTTGATGAAAAACATTTATATGTTTTTTCTATTTTTTTTCAGTTTTACTTCTATAGGTAACGCCACAGAAGAAATAGAAAAGCGTTCTACGGAAGAATATGAAGAAGAAACTCCATGGATTAACGGTTTCCATTCAGCTGTTTCTGATTCGGTTTATATGTCTGCAGCATGGTTTGATGAATTCTTTACTGAAGAAGGGAGTGTTCAACAAAATCCAAAAGTAAACGCAAAGATCAGACTAGAGTGGCGTCCTAGAAGCAGAGATTGGGATGAAATAAAAGCAAGATTCAGAGTAAAAGTAAAACTGCCACATTTTAAAAACAAAGTAGACTTAATTTTATCTGACGAAGATGAAGCGGATCAATCTCAATTACCCTTAGAAACGACTCATATACAGCCAGAAGAAGAAAAATTTTCCGCTTCACTTCGTTACATGCACACTAATAGTAAAAATAAATATACTGATACTCGATTAGGTATTTCTGGCGGCGATATATTTGTTAGAGCACGCCATAAACGTTACTTTAATTGGAGTGAAAATAGCGCATTCAAAGTTGAACCTTCAATTTTTTACTTTTTAGGGGATGGGTTTGGTAGCAGATTATTACTTGAATATAATTTTCAAGAAGATCAAAAAACGCAATATAGAATAAATTATAGTATTGAGGGTTCTGAATCTTTCAGTGGTATTCGTTGGAAACACGGCTTATACAGATTAAAACATTTAGATGAAAAAACAGCATCCGTCACTTCTTTCCAAGTTGAAGGTGAAAGAAATGGAGAACGTGATTTTGTGGTAGATAATTATACTTTAAGTTATCGATACAGATTTAACGCATACAAGAAATGGCTCTTTTTCGAAATAGAACCTTTTTTAGAATGGCCTGAAATAGAAAACTACACAACAACACCTGGTATTGCATTTAGGGTAGAAGGATATTTTTATAAGGGATAAAAGTTGTTATTAGAGTTTGATTTTTATGAAAAAACCTAAAATCACCCATTACTTACGTTAACTATTTTCTCTTCAAATTGCTTGATAAGGCTCGGGCGACTAATATGATAACCTTGACCAAAATCACAACCAACGCTTCTTAATTTCTCTAATGTTTCGGCACTTTCAATACCTTCAGCTACTAACCTATAGCCAAAGTTACTACCTAATTCGTGTAATGCTTTGATCAGCGATAAGTTTTCATTTTCGAGATTTAAAGAATGAATAAAACTTCTATCGAGTTTAATAAATTCAAAAGGGTAACCATGTAGGAAGTTAAGCGATGATAAACCTGCACCATAGTCATCAAGAGCTAACTTAACACCAAATTCTTTTAATTTTTTCAAACCTTTTAAAGCAAGTTCAGCGTGTTGTGAGAATGCCGACTCGTTAAACTCTAAAATAAGACGATGAGGTTCTACTGTATTGTCACCAATTAACTTGATCAGCTTAAACAGCTGATTTGATTGTGTTAAATGTCGACCTGACAAATTAATACCAATAAAAATATTTTTGTATTCGAGTGAAGATTGCCAAGTTTTTAATTGGGCACAAACATCTTCTACAACCCAGGTCTCAATATCTAAAATCATACCTGTTTCTTCAGCCATGAAAAGAAATTCGCTAGGTGTTAACAAACCTTTTTTAGGGTGGTTCCAACGTAATAACGCTTCAAAACCAATTATTTTAGTATTTTCTAGATCAGATATTTGTTGATAGTGAAGTTCAAACTGGCATTCTTTTATTGCGACTCTAAGCTCTTGCTCTAGTGTCATGCTTGCAATAAGTTGCTCTCGCATACTATCATCAAAAAATACATAACGACCACGACCTAAGCTTTTAGCTTGATACATCGCAGCATCAGCATCACGGAGTATTTCATTGGAGTCTTTGTAATTACTGCTGCACATGGCAATACCAATACTTGCATTAGAATGTACGGTATGACCTTCTAACTCAAAGCCTGCAGCAACTTTATTGATAATTCGACTAGCAACTTCTTCAACATCATCTTCTGACTGCAACGAATCAAGTAAAATAACAAATTCATCACCACCTAGTCGCGCTAAAATATCGTTATCTCTTACGCAGTCACGCAGCCGATCAGCAATTTCAATTAAGAACAAATCACCAGCATGATGACCTAAAGTATCATTGATCATTTTGAAGCGATCTAAATCTATAAATAATAATGCTGATTGATGCAGAGGATGGCGCTTTAAATGACGTAAAGAATAACCCAATCTATCAATTAACATAGCTCGATTAGGCAGTTTAGTTAATGCATCATGATGTGCGTCGTAATATAACTGAGCTTCAGCTTTTCTTCTTTCTTCAATTTGCATACGCAGATTCAAGTTAGTGCTTTGTAATTCTTTTGTTCGTTCATCTATTGCCTGTTCAAGAGCTTCATTATTCTTTTGAATTTCAGTTTGTGTTCTTATTCTGAGAATTGTCGTAGCTATATGCTGACTAATAAACTTAACAAGATCTAAATCACTTAATTCATAAGCATTTACATCTTCGTAGTGATAAACAGCAAAAACACCAAAAGCCACACCTTGATCAACTAAAGGTGCGCCTAACCAAGCTTTCGGTAATTTATTTTTTAAAGCTTTCGGTTTATAACGTTGCTCATTTTTCGGTGCAACTTCTACAAGTGTTATCACCTTATTATCTTTCATTAAATAAGGCTCTGTAGATTCAATGACTAATTCGGTGAGGCCATCTGAAAATGGTCTAGACTCAGCAATATCATGGTATTCATCTTTATAATAAGGAAAGTCTATCCACTGATTGTTTTGAGAAGTTAACGCGATATAAAAGTTATTAGAAGGGATGAGAGTATTAATTTCTTGATGCAATACTTTATAGAATGACTCTAAATCAGTTGTCGTTGCTGTTATTTCAGAAATAGATAATAAGGCTTTATGAATTTTTACTGCCTTTTGACGTTCAGCAATTTCTTTTTGGAGCTTTTCATTGGTTTCAGTGAGCTTTTGAGTACGTTCTATAATATTTTTTTCTAATAATTCTCGACTTCTAACTCTATCGATAGCGGTCACTAAATGTTCCGCAATAAATTCTAGTAATTGAGAATCTCGAGTGCTAAAAATTATCTTCTCTTCATAACTTTGAAGAGCAATAACACCAATAACTTGATTGCCTCTTTTAAGAGGCACACCTAACCAATCCAGGCATAGGGTATTGTGGACTATGTTATTATTTTTGCTGAACTCGTCAATTTCTTTTGCATTACAACGGATCGCTTTACCTTGTGTAAATACCAAGCCTGTTAAACTATTTTCCCAACTTTCCCGCTCTTGTATCTCGATAAGTTTTTTTTCATTAGGATTGTGAGAATAGGCGAGTGAGAGGTTTTGTTGGTTATTAATTAAAGTAATATGAAAGCTATCTGTTACCAGTATAGTTTTAATAATTAATTGCAGTTCTGCATAAAAAGAATTCATATCAGTTACTGAACTCGCCAACTCTGAAAGTTGTAATAGTCCAGACTGTATTGTTCTAGCTTGACGATACTTTTTAAGTAAAGATTTTAATTTTGGTATCTGACGTGCTGCTAGTATGCTTTCATTCGCATTCACTGGCATCAAAAATTACCTATGTTATTAATATTATTGTTAGGTTTTTATTTTATATGTAAAGTCCTTAATTTTTAGGGCTTTACAATCAATATCTGTATTAACAAGAAAACCGACATAAGTCGGTTTTCTTCATCGTATTAAATAGGTTATGCCGCCATAGAGGTTTTTAACTTATTTAATGCGTTCTTTTCTAATTGTCTAACGCGTTCAGCTGATATTTGATATTTATCTGCCAAATCTTGCAATGTAGTTTTATCCTCACTTAACCAACGAGTGCGAATAATATGCTGACTTCTATCATCTAAACATACTAATGCATTACTTAATCGTTTGTTTGCGTGGTTGCTCCAATCATTTTCTTCAACAGAATCTGCTAAATCAGAAGATTTATCTTCTAAGTATTGAGCAGGTGAAAAACTTGAAGCGCTAGCATTATCATCGTCATCAGTTGAAAGTTCAAATGCTTGGTCTTGGTTACTCATACGAGACTCCATTTCAAGCACATCTTTCTTGGTTACGCCTAATGTTTCTGCTACGTTTGAAACTTCATCATTACTAAACCAGCCTAAACGCTTTTTATTTTTTCTTAAGTTAAAAAATAATTTACGTTGTGCTTTAGTTGTCGCAACTTTAACAATTCTCCAGTTACGTAATACAAATTCATGAATTTCAGCTTTGATCCAATGTACAGCAAATGAAACAAGTCTAACGCCAACTTCTGGATTAAAGCGTTTTACTGCTTTCATTAAACCAACGTTACCTTCTTGAACAAGATCAGCTTGAGCTAAACCGTACCCGGCATAACCTTTAGCAATATGTATAACAAAACGTAAATGCGACATGATAAGATCTTGTGCTGCTTTTAAATCGTTATCATTATATAAACGAGTAGCTAATTCTTTTTCACGCTCTGCTGTAAGCATAGGAATGCTATACGCAGATTGCATATATGCTTCAATACTTCCACTTTGTGGGACAGTAAGTGCTGTAGTTTGTATAGAATTACTCATCTATTTTCTCCGTAATACTTTATTCCTCGCGATTTTAACATTACTTTCATACTAATCGCGATAATTTAAATAATACATTAACGTAACTAAGTGGGCGATACAACAGGCTATCACAACTTTTACAAGTAAAAATGTATATAATTGTTACTTTAGATCAACTAATACCAAATTGATTAATTGTTCAAAATGATCAAGTCGTTATTATAGACCTTGATAATAGCAACTAAATTACAAAAATTTAAAAACTATAATGAGTAGAGTGATTAATCAGCTGTTGGTTCAATTGATTTTATATGTTTACGAACAGAAATATAACTACCTGAAAAACCAAGTATAACTGCGCAAAGTATTAAAGATATTGATTCTGAAAACGTCAAGCCCTCTAATATAAAGTTACTATGATACAAAGCGGTTAAGTCTTGCATAGCATTAGACAAGTATGAACCAAGAACATAAACACAAAAACAAGCTACTAAACCACCTAATATGCCATACCATATACCAGCATATAGAAAAGGTCGCTGAATAAAGGCATCGGTTGCCCCTACTAACTTCATTATGGCGATTGCATCTTTTTGATTCAAAATAGCTAAACGTATAGTGTTGCCTATAATCAAAACCACGGATAAACATAATAGTAATGCTAATCCAACAACGATATCTTCAATCAGTTTAGCCATTGTTTGAAGCCTTGTTAGCCACTCTAAATCAAGTTTTCCTTGCTCGACTTCTCTTTCTTGCTCTAATTTTAGTAATAAATCTCCTGCCGCTTCAGCTTGGCTAGCTCGCTGTGTGGGAGTAACTAAAACAGTCGCCGGTAAAGGGTTATCGTCTAAGTACTCAAGTGCATCACCAAAACCTGAAAGTACTTTAAATTCTTTTAGAGCTTTATCTGCTGAAATATATTTAACACTGGCAACATCGGTATAAAGTGAAATTCGTTGCACCAATTGCTGAGCTGATTTTTCAGATACAGATAACTTTAAGAATAAGGTGATTTCTGATGCAGAATCCCATTGTTCAGTAACTGTTTTGGCATTTTTTACAAAAAGGTGCAGAGTGGCAGGTAAAGTTAAGCTGATACCTAATACTAAGACGGTCATAACTGAGGTAAAAGGAGTGCGCCATAAATCGCCTAAACTACCAATACCTTGCTGAACATGGCGAATAACCCAACCAGCGAAGCGCGCAGAAAAACCTAATTTATTAGAAGGGCGTGCAAAGTGACCATTATCTTGCATCTTGGTTTCCTTGCTTTTGTAAACCTTCGATTAGGCCATCGTTGATCATGGTGCCTTGCTTTAAGGTAAGTGTGCGATATTTCATTCGGGCAATTAAACCTAAATCATGTGTCGCTATAAGCACAGTTACTCCAAAATCATTAAACTCTTCAAAAAGCTTGATAATGTCGAGTGATAATTTAGGGTCTAAGTTACCAGTGGGCTCATCGGCTAATAAGATTGGAGGTTTGTTAACAAGCGCTCTAGCGATGCCAACTCTTTGTTGTTCACCGCCCGATAACATATTAGGATAATATTTAAGTTTATTTTGCAGATGTACTTTTTCTAAAGCTGCTTCTACACGTTTACGTGTTTCTTTTAAGCTACAGCCTTCAATTATTAAAGGTAAAGCAACATTATCAAAAACAGTACGGTCCATTAACAGGTTATGATTTTGAAAGATCATACCTATATTACGGCGAGCGTAAGGAATATTTTCATATTTGATCCGCGACAAGTCGGTGTTATTCAGCTCAACGGTGCCACTTGTAGGTTTTTCCATTAAGCACATTAATTTTAATAATGTACTTTTACCTGCGCCAGAATGGCCAGTTAGAAAAACCATCTCTCCAGTGTTTACTTCAAAACTCACATCTTTCAGTGCGATGAATCCACCAGGATAAGTTTTACTTACATTGTCAAAACGGATCATAAATTATGTTTGCTCAGTTAGCCATCGTGAGAAAATAAAGCATCGATAAAGTCATCACCTTTAAAAGGTCTTAAATCATCAATACCTTCTCCAACGCCTAAATAGCGAATTGGAATATTATGTTTATCTGCAATAGCAAAAACAACACCACCTTTAGCAGTACCATCAAGCTTAGTTAAGGTTAAACCTGTTAACCCAACAGCTTTATCAAATAGGTTAGTTTGGCTAAGTGCATTTTGTCCAGTACCTGCATCAAGTGTTAGCATAACTTCATGAGGTGCATTTACATCAAGTTTTTTCATTACTCGAACGACTTTCTTGAGTTCTTCCATCAAGTGATCTTTATTCTGTAGTCGACCCGCAGTATCAGCAATAAGTACATCAACGCCTTTGGTTTTAGCAGAACTAATAGCATCAAATATCACCGAAGCACTGTCTGCACCGGTATGCTGAGCAACAACAGGAATATTATTGCGCTCACCCCAAACCTGTAATTGTTCAACGGCGGCAGCCCTAAATGTATCGCCAGCAGCTAACATAACAGACTTGCCTTCAGCCTGGAATTGTTTCGCAAGCTTACCAATCGTTGTAGTTTTACCTACACCATTTACGCCGACCATTAAAATAACGTAAGGTCCATTACCTTTAGGTATTACTAATGGTTGGGTGACGGGTTCTATAATTTTTTTCAGCTCAGCCTTTAATAAATCATATAAGGCTTCAGCATCTTTCAACTGGTTTCTAGATGCACTTGCCGTTAAAGAATTGATAATTTTAGTCGTTGTATCAACTCCAACATCAGCTAATAACAGATGTGTTTCTAATTCTTCAAATAACTCGTCGTCAATTTTTTTGCCGCGAAATAAACCAAATATTCCACCACCTAAATTTTGGCTAGTTTTTTTCAAGCCTTGCTTTAAACGTGCGAAAAAACCACGCTCTGGCTCTGGCTCTGGCTCTGGCTCTGGCTCTGGCTCTGGCTCTGGCTCTGGCTCTGGCTCTGGCTCTGGCTCTGGC
>NZ_JAUPEC010000029.1 GCF_030551755.1 Pseudocolwellia sp. AS88 | reverse complement strand
TACTAAATTTTATGCCTTGTAATTATCCATTTTTCCTCATGAAAAAGTAGATCACTTAATTAATCAAATTGGTATTATTTATAAATCAAACTCTGATCATTATCTTGTTTTTTTCTGACTGAGTTAATCAACAGATTGTCATTTTCAATGACCAGAATTTAGATTATTCAAATCTTAGTACTTATTCAGGCTCTACAAAAAACTTATTGTTTTGTAAAAACTCACCTTCTAAAGCGTCCAGCATTTCTTCTGTAATTTCTTGGTTAGGATCTATGTTTTGAGCTATTTTATGGCCTTCATCCGCCCACTCACCTAGATCAATAAGCTGACAACGTTTACTGCAAAATGGTCGGTAAGTACTTTCTGGTTGCCAAACAACACTGGCACTACAATTAGGGCATGGAACTTTTAAGGTCATGAGAAAACTCTTTAAGATAAAATTACTTTGTACAGTATAAAGCAGCGCATTATAAACTGGAATGTTACGAATTTAAGCATTATAAACCCAAATAGCTTGAATTAGTAAAGTACTAACACCTTGCTAATTCAAAGTCTGTTGGCTGGTTTAAATAACGTCGGCCCATTTCATTACAAGGTACAACAAAACGGATTGAATAACGGAATTTATTGCCGCTCACCGTAGGGTAGAAGTTAGCATTTTCTGGTGTTCTTATACGAAGTAGAGATAAGCTTTCACCGTTGTCTTGGTAAAAACCATTATCTGTACTTATTTTTATAAAGTCGCCACGTAAACGTATAAACTTTAATGTTAAAAATAAGCTGTTAGAAATAGAAGAAAATAGGTTTATCCACGACTTCATTTCAGCTTGTAATATACTGTTATCTTGGCTTAACCAAAAATGTAATTGAGGTAAATCAAAAGCACACGTTCCGCCTTGCATAGCGAATCTTTGTTTGAGGCCTGTTAAAAATTTGATATCTCGGTAGTTTAACCATTGCTGTTTTTTTTTCTTCAACTCACACAACAAATAAACCGTCTGTTTTAGATTTTCTTCTAGTAGGGAAGTGTCAATATCTGGTGCTTGCGACCAAACTACAAGATGTTGTTCTAGCTTTTCTAATTCTTTAATTAAATCGCCACGAATATCGTTTCTTTCAAGTGTGTCAACAATCGAAAACAGGCCATTAAAGAATGTTATATGAGAGGAATTAATATCGCCAGACGAGCTAATGTCTAAATACTTAAACAATTGTTCAAGTTTTAAATAGTTACGAATACGTTCGTTTAATGGGTGTTCAAATAATACAGGCGACATAACAATCATCTAGCTCCTTAGAATTGCACCATCTTAGCGCCGCAAAGATAAAATGGCTATTGTATTTCATAAAATCTTACACTTTACAGGGTTATTAGAGTCTATCGAGCTTTAGAGGTTCAATTTAATGTGATTTTGAGGTGTTTTGTTTGCAATGAATATAGAAGTAGAGCAGACGAGGTTGGTATATTGTATAACGGTAACAGGTGCTAAGACTGACTGTAATTGTGTTTAAACTTAGTATTTACTAGATAGAACACAGGTATGTTTTAGGCATAACTTAAATACAAATGATGAAGCTCATCAACTTTTTTAGCTATTAAACTTAAATTGGTAGTCGAGTTATCAATAATATCATCAGCAAGTTTTAGCCTTTGAGTTCTCGATATTTGACTTGCGATAATTTTTTCAATGATATCGCTATTACTGTTATCTCTTTTAACGGTTCTTTCAATCTGTATTGATTCCGTAACATCGACAACTAAAGTGCGATTTACATATTGAGTTAATTCATTTTCAAAAAGTAATGGCGCAACCAAAATACAATATTGTCCAGAACTTTCAGATATTTTAGAGAGGATAGATTCGCGAATAAGCGGGTGTAATAGAGCATTAAGCCATTGCTTATCTAATTCAGAACTGAATATTTTGTGGCGTAATTTAGTGCGGTCTAAATAACCATCAGCTTGGATAAAATCATCACCAAAATGTTGTTTAATTTGATCTAAAGCAAAAGAATTAGGTTCTACCACTTCACGAGCAATAATATCGGCATCTACTAGCTCAACACCTAGATCATGGAACATATTCGCTACTGTGGTTTTACCACTGCCAATACCGCCAGTTAAACCAACAACAAGTTTTTTCATGGTACACATGGCATAAATAGTTCCGAGTTAATTACTTATTAATATTATTTGAAATCTATACAAGGGTACTTAAATACCAACTCCAAATACTATTACCCCAGATCATTGTTATCCAACCGGCTATTGCTAGGTATGGACCAAATGGAATAGCTTGTTCACGTTGATGATTCTTAAACACCATTAAGCTAATGCCGATAATTGCACCAACAGCAGATGCCATTAAAATAAGTATAGGTAAAAGTTGCCAGCCTATCCAAGCACCAAATAAAGCAACTAGTTTAAAATCACCAAATCCCATACCTTCTTTACCCGTAAGTAACTTAAATCCCCAAAATATACTGTACAAGCTCATATAACCCACTGCTGCACCAATAACAGCATCTTGCAATGGAACTATGGTGCCATTAATGTTGACCAGTAAACCAAGCCATAGAAAGGGTAGAGTGATTTGATCAGGCAATAGCATGTGATCATAATCAATCATAGTTAAGGTAATTAACGCATAAGTTAATAAGATAATAAAAAGGGTTGTTATTGTTACGCCAAAATTAACCGCGACTACAGTGCTTAATATGGCTGTAGCAAGCTCAATAAAAGGGTATCGTGCCGATATTTTATTTTTACATTGGCTGCATTTACCACGCAAAAACACCCAGCTAATAACAGGAATGTTTTCATAGAAACGAATTAAATGTCCGCACTTAGGACAAGTGGATGCAGGTTTAGAAAGTGTAATCTCAGGTTTAGCTTCTTGTTCTTTTTTTTGATCCGGCTTTTGTTTATTATCTACTAATTCATCAGCTAAAAATTCACGACATTCTTTATACCAGCCTTGTTCCATCATTTTAGGTAAGCGATAGATAACGACATTTAAAAAACTACCAATTAATAAAGAAAATAAAGCAACAACACCATAAAAAATAGTTAAGTTTTGCTCAAAAGCAGTCATTAGGTCAGTAAACATTTAAAGCCTCAGGTTAAACCCTATAGGAAAGTTATTAGGGAGTATTTAAATCGTCATTAAAAACATTAAGCCATTCAAAAGAATAGCTTAATGGGTTTTTTATATTCTTATAAAGTTCGAATATCGGCTTATACAACCATACCAATTTGGAAAATAGGTAAGTACATGGCAATAATTAAACCACCAATAACTACACCTAATACTGCCATTATCATTGGTTCTATCAAGGCTGTTAAGTTATCAACTGCATCATCTACTTCTCTTTCATATACTGTTGCAACTTTAGATAGCATATCATCAACAGCACCAGACTCTTCACCAATAGCCACCATTTGAATAACTAGGTCTGGAAAGATACTTGAATTACGCATGGCTAAATTCATTTGCATACCCGAGGTTACTTCCGATCTAATATCTAATATCGCATCTCTAAATACAGCATTTCCTGAAGCTCCTGCTGCCGACTGTAATGCATCAGGTAAAGGAACACCGGCAGCAAAAGTGGTGGATAATGTTCGAGCAAAACGTGCAACTGCAGCCTTTTTCAGTAAGTCACCAATGACAGGGAGTTTTAATATTTTCTTATCTACACTATCTCGTAATTTTGCACTATTTCTATGGGCTCGTTTAAATAAAAAACTAGCAAGAAAAATACCCCCTAGACCAATATACCAATAACTTTGCATAAATTCAGATATACCGACTACAAATAAAGTGAATGCAGGCAGTTCAGCACCAAAACTTTCAAATATTTCTTGAAATACAGGTACTACGAATATTAATAATATTGAAGTTACTATTAAGGCTATAACTAAAACAGCTATCGGATAAGTCATGGCTTTTTTAATTTTAGCTTTAAGTATTTCAGCTTTTTCTTTATATGTTGCTATTCTGTCGTAAATCGTTTCTAGTGAGCCTGATTGTTCACCAGAATTTACTAAATCACAATAAAGGCCATCAAAATGTAAAGGGTGATCTCTTAGGCAATCAGATAAAGGTAAACCTGATTGAAGTTTATTACCAATATCACCCAATAGCCTTTGCACTTTAGGGTTACTATGGCCTGTCCCTATCATTTCGATAGTTTGTACTAGAGGTACACCAGCACCCAGCATAGTTGCAATTTGACGAGTAATAGCTGCAATATCACCCTGTGTGATTGGTTTTTCGCCACTCATACCAAACAACGGTTTAGCTTTTTTCTTTACTTTACCTGGCGTTATACCTTGTTTACGTAATTGGGCTTTTAAAGCCATTAAGCTGGGAGCAGGAAGTTCACCAGATATTTTTTTGCCTTTACGGTTAACGCCTTGCCAGACAAATACATCTAGTGCTTTAGGAGCTGCTGTTTTTTTTGATTTAGTACTTGATACTGCCATGTAAATACCTAAGTCTTTGTAATATTGATAAGTGTTTTTTATTGTAATTTATGTTTTAGCTTTTTATTTTTTATTATATTGCTGATATATATATTTATAAAACAGCTGCCTATTTTATAAGTTGCTATGAACTTGTTACGCGATTAATTTCTTCTAAACTTGTAATGCCATTCATCGCTTTTATTAAACCTGATTGACGTAAATTGTTAAAACCTTCTTTTTGACACTGTTCAGCAACATCTAAAGAGTTTCCGCCTTCCATAATAATAGTGGCAATCCTTTCAGTGATCTTTATCACTTCATAGATACCCACACGGCCTTTATAGCCATTAGTACAATGGTCACAACCTATGGCTTTAAATATTTTAACTTTAGGTAGTTGTTCTAGAGTAAAACCTTGATTTATGAGTTCATGCTCTGGAATATGTTCTTCTTCTTTACATTGCATACAAAGGCGACGCGCAAGGCGTTGGGCAATAATAATACTAACGGAACTCGCCACGTTATAAGCAGGTACGCCCATATTAAGCAATCTGCTAAGTGTTTCAGCTGCAGAGTTAGTATGGAGTGTTGATAAAACTAAATGACCTGTTTGTGCGGCTTTAATTGATATTTCAGCCGTTTCTAAATCACGAATTTCACCTACCATGACGATATCGGGATCTTGACGTAAGAAAGAACGTAATGCATTAGGAAAGGTTAGGCCTGCTCGAACATTTATTTGAACTTGGTTAATACCTTCTAAATTAATTTCTACCGGATCTTCCGCTGTAGATATATTGCGTTCAGGGGTGTTTAATATATTCAAGCCAGTATATAAAGAGACTGTTTTACCTGAGCCTGTAGGTCCGGTAACTAAAATCATACCTTGAGGTTGATCGAGCGCTTCGGTATAAATTTTCTTTTGTGCGTCTTCATAGCCCAGCATCTCAATGCCTAACATAGCACTGGATGAGTCTAGAATACGCATTACTATTTTCTCACCCCACATGGTTGGGAGACTACTTACACGAAAGTCGATTGATTTCTTTTTAGATAATGCTAATTTAATACGACCATCTTGCGGTACTCGTCGTTCGGCAATATCAAGTTTAGACATAACCTTTAAACGTGCTGCCATTCTTGATGCTAAGTTGACAGGAGGGCGAGCAATTTCAGTTAATATGCCATCCACACGAAAGCGAATACGGTAAGACTTTTCGTAAGGTTCAAAATGTAAATCAGATGCGCCTTTTTTGATGGCATCTAATAAAATTTTGTTAATGTAAACAACAATTGGTGCATCTTCTTTGTCATTGCCTACATGTCCATTGTCATCATCATTACGATCTTCCTGAACATCAATGCCGGCTAATTCATCGGCATCTATATCAGATATATCTAAACTATCATTTTCTTCATCTAATACTCTTTCAATACAGGTATTTAAGCTGGTTTCATCAGATAAAACTAGTTCGGTGCTGTAACCTGTATTAAATTGTATTTCTTCAAGAGCTTCTAGGTTGGTTGGATCGGAGAGGGCAACAAATAAAACTTTGCCCCTTAAAAATAAAGGCAAAGCATGATGTTTTCTAATTAACGATTCATTACGCACACCTTCAGGAACTAAGCTTGTATCAAAAGTCGCTAAATCTATTAACGGATAACCAAAAGTACGCGATAGTGTGTTGGCAATGTTATTGGCATCGTATTCTTTATCTTCTACAAGAAAACGAATAAAAGGTTTTTTTTGTTTTTGAAAGTCAGAGTTTATGCTCTCCACCATGTTGGCGGGAACAACATCATATTTCGATAACGCAGAAAGTAAACTGGACTGTTTATGATTACCTTTCATATACCTTTATTTACATTAGATTAATTATAACTTGAGTGTACTTTCATTCGAAGAGAAAAACAAAAAAGAGTTTAACTTTTTTAGGAAAAAGATCTTAGCAATAGCCATTTGTTAAACATGTACCAGCTTGCGTCCACTTTACAGGTGAGGTAACTCCATCAGCTTGCAAAGTATATGTAATGCCATCCAAATTTGAGCCATCATTTTTCCAAGTAATTGTTATTATCCCACCTGATACAGATGAACCATGAGTACTTGATGTTCTTGATATATTGTCAGCTATACCTAAAACTCCCCCATTGATCTCTGACAAGGTTGAAGGTTTTTTAGTTTGAATTGCAACATCAATACTTAGCTTTAATGGTGATGCGGCAAGAGTTGCTTCAGCAAACTTTGCTCGATCAAAATATGTATTATATGCTGGTAGTGCAATAGCTATTAATATTCCTAAAATAGCTACAACTATCATTAATTCAATTAAAGTAAAGCCATTTTGGTTTGAACTGTTAGTTTGATTATTCATTACATTACCTTAACTTTATAATAAAAAAAGCTCCCTTGGGAGCTTTTTAGTCAACATATATTATTGTGTTTATAAGTTAATTATTAACAATAACCATTTGTTAAGCACGTACCGCCTTGAGTCCATTGAACTGGAGCTGTAACACCATCAGGCGTTAATGTATAAGTAATACCTGCTAAATCTGAACTATCACTCTTCCATGTAATTGTTATTACGCCAGAAGCAACTGCTGAGCCATGAACATCAGTTGTAGCTGTAATATCAGCAGGAATACCTAATGTAGCTGGAGCTAAAGCTGCAAGGTTAGCTGGATTTTTAGTTTGAACTGCTACTTCAATTGCTGATTTTAGAGGCGTAGCAGCTAATACTGCTTCAGCAAACTTAGCTCGGTCTGAATAAGTTTGATAAGCAGGCAATGCAACCGCTGCTAAAATACCGATAATCGCAACAACGATCATTAATTCAATAAGGGTAAAACCTTTTGCTTTGTTGATTCTGTTTTTGTTATTTAAAGTTTTCATATTTTAAGTTTCCATTCATTTTTTGTTACGAGGGTTGTATCTATACTGCGACACTTTTTTAAATATGTAAAACATTCTTATGCATTTTTTTGTGTTTTTTTACTTTTTATTTGATTTTTAGCAAAAAATTTACATTCTGTTAAAAAAGTCACTTTATTTTAACAAGTTATCTCTTTAATTTAAGCGTGTACTTTTTAGATTGTATACAAAAAACTGCCTTTGTTGTTTGTTAATTATACAATTGTTGGCACGTTAAAGATTAAGCAAGTTCTATATTGTTACTAGCTATTACACATTATCTTGCCAATATTAATTCTTGTTTGTTGTTTTTTTCTATTTTTAAACCCTATTTACTGATGATTATTTGTTATGAAAATCGCATAGAAAGATCAATAGCATTAACTTGCTTAGTTAATGCGCCTACTGAAATAAAGTCGATACCCGATTTTGCATAATCTGTTAGAGTTGATAAGGTCATATTACCTGAAACTTCCAGCTGAGTTCTTTTATTCAATGTTTCTGCTGACTCATTTCTTAGTATAACGGCTTGTTCGATCATTGCATGGCTGAAGTTATCTAACATGATAATGTCGGCACTTGCGCTTAATGCTTGGTTTAGTTCGTCGATGGATTCAACTTCCACTTCAACTTTTTTATTTGGATGATTTTGTTGAGCTCTGTTAATGGCTTGAGTTATTCCGCCACAAGCTGCTACGTGGTTTTCTTTTATTAAGAAGGCGTCGAATAAGCCGATTCTGTGGTTGTAGCCACCGCCACAAGTTACCGCGTATTTTTGTGCATTACGCAATCCAGGGATAGTTTTGCGTGTATCTAATAATTTAGTAGTTGTGCTTGCTAGTGCTTTCACATATTCACTGGTAATAGTGGCAGTACCCGAAAGTGTTTGTACAAAGTTTAATGCAGTTCGTTCACCTGTTAATAAGGTACGAGCATAACCTGATAGTTCGAATAAGGTGGTGTTTGCTGATACATGTTGTCCGTCATTAACAAACCAGGTGATGCTTGTAGGAACAAAAACTTCATTAGGGTTTTCTTGTTTTATCTTTCTAGTAACAATTTCATCAAGCTGTTTAAATACTTCATTAACCCAAGCAACGCCACAAAATATACATTCTTCGCGGGTTATTACGGTAGCGTGAGCTGTTTCCATTTCAGGAATGAGTTCAGCGGTAATATCAGTGCCATCATTTAGGTCTTCTTTAAGTGCAAAAGTAATAGTGTTGATAATGTCTTTTTGTAGCTGTGCTGTAATAGGAGCTGTAACTTGAGGTGTTTGCATTTAGTTTTGTTCTCGTAATTTTAATGTATTGCCGCTTTGATGAAGTTCTAGCTGCTTTAACGCGCTCATACCTAAGAGTATTTCGTCGCTTTTAAATGAAGGGTTAATATTAGCCTCTACATTATATAGTGTAATATCACCGATCTTTAATTCGTTAATCACAGAACGATATACATAGGTATAACCGTTTGCTGTAGATACTTGGTATTTATTATAACGTGGTAGATTTAATTTATCTGCTATATGTTCTGGTATAGAAACATCCGTCGCGCCGGTATCTAATAAAAAGATAACTGATTGTTGGTTAATTTTACCTGAAGTTATGTAATGACCTTGTTTGTTTCTTTTTAGGTGAACTTCATTCAAACCATTTTCTGATAAATAACTGGTGGGTGAACTATTAGGGTTTTGTTGCTTATCTAACAATTCTTGAAAAAAGAAAACCAGCATACCAATTGCTATTATCCATGCAATCCAACCAAAATACTTTCCTATTTTGTTTGTTGTATCTTCTTCAGTCATAATAGCCCGTATAGTTTAAATATAGATTGATATTGTATGACTAATTCTTCGGTTAGCCAATTAAATGCCGACACTTTAAATAAAAAAACAAATAACAAAGTAGACATTATGTTTGAAATTGTTGATGGTTGGTTTTGTGATTTACCTCAAACATCAGAGCTTGCAATAAACTCATCTCGCTTTAAAGAAAAAGAGCAAACGGCTCAAACCAATTTTATTACGCGATGCCCATCTCCACATTTCAGCCCCAAAAAAGACTGTTCTGATGTTAGTTTATTAGTTGTGCATAATATTTCTTTACCGCCTAATCAGTTTGGTGGAGATTACATTACGGATTTCTTTCTAGGAAAATTAGATAAAGATGCGCATCCATATTTTGAAACCATTCATGAGATGAAAGTGTCTGCTCATTGTCTTATTAAAAGAGATGGCAGTTTAGTGCAATATGTATCATTTTTAGATAAAGCTTGGCATGCTGGAGTATCTGAGTATAAAGGTAGAGATAAATGTAATGACTTTTCTATTGGAATTGAACTAGAAGGGGCTGATGATATTCTTTATACTGAACAACAATACAAAACGTTAGCTACGGCATGTTTTTCACTTCAACAAGAATATCCAAATATTAAAGATAATATTTCAGGTCATAATCAAATTGCGCCAGGGAGAAAAACAGATCCTGGTGAAGCATTTGATTGGCACTACTTTTATACTTGTTTACAACAAATACAAAAAGCGTAAATCAAAACGCTAAAATAATAACATTACTCTTTATAAATAACTGTACCTATATAAGTACAATAAATATAAGCAGAGTATAATCAGGTATCTAGATTTTTATAAACACCTTGAATAACCAAGTATTAATTTTCACTAATTCTACATTCATAATAAGTAAGGCTAAGTTATATGAGTTTGATCAGTTTACTAATTGCGTTGTTGTCTGAACGTTATTTAACAAATAAATGGTGGCATTTTAACACGTATTATAAGCAATATAGTCAGTTAGCTTTAAAAGACGATACTGCAGGTTCAAACACCAAATCTGCAATTATGATGGTGCTTATATTATCATTACCTACTTTGCTTTGTTATTTTCTATTAGAGCAATTAGGTAATGGTTTTTTATATTTAGTGGCTTCAACGATAACTCTGATTGTTTGTTTTGGTTGTTCGCATACACGAGATACTTATAAAAGATATTTAGTAGCTGCTTTTAAAGGTGAAACCACAACGTGTGATTTAATTCATCAAGAGTTCTTGCAAAATAAACAGCTACCACAAATGGGCTTTGGGCAGGCTTTAGTTTGGTTGAATTACCGTTACTTTATTGCCGTGATGTTGTTTTTTGTGGTTTTTGGTGCGCCAGGCGCAGTATTTTATCGTTTGCTGACAAGTATAAACGAACGCTGTGTTACACAAAAAGACACAAAAGAAATTACCCAAGAATTTAAGCAAGAAGTTACTTCTGAAACTACTGAAGCCGTTACATCAGAAAATATCGCGTCAGTTACAGAAGAAGAGCAAAGGCTAGAGGTTTGTATTTCTAGTAAAATACTTTTTGTTGCTGATTGGTTGCCAGTGAGAATTATAGCTTTGGGTTACATGTTAGTTGGTCATTTTTCAAAAGCTGTTCCTGTTTGGTTAGCAAATTTATTTGATATAAATATGCCATCTTCTGAGGTGTTAATTTCTGTAGCGCAAAAATCTGAAGACATTATGATTGAAACTGAAGATTGCTCAGCTGAGCCTTGTACTTTAGTTAGATTAGCAAAAAGAACCTTATTACTTTGTTTAGCTTTTATTTCTATTTTAATACTCACTGGAGTACTTTAAGGGCGTTAAGTTTTAGTATGCAACTTTAAAGCTTATGTTGTTTTATTACATAAACTAAGCTTATTTATGTAATAAACAAAATATAAAAGTTACTTTAGATTTAGATAAATAAAGCATTAAGTAGGTCTAAGCCAAGTTGTTGTAATTTCATGTTTTTACATGATTATCAATAGTCATTAATATTGGAGTTAAACGTTTGTTTGAAGCTTTAACTCTAAAATTTCACTTGGAAAATGCTTCGAATTAAACTATGTTACGTTTACAAAACCACGAAGTTTTGTTATTTTTACACCAAAATATTAATGGTAAGACCAATTTACCAAGCTTTTTTAAGCCTGTTAGGTGGTAGAGGTAGTAAGCAAAATGTCGTATAGCGGTTTAATAAAAACAGTTAAGCAACCAAAGTTATCTGATGTTATTCAAGAGCAATTGGAAACTATGATACTTGAAGGAAGCTTACAGGCAGGTGAGAAATTGTTACCTGAACGTGAACTTGCTAAGCAATTTGATGTATCGCGTCCATCTTTAAGAGAAGCGATACAAAAGCTAGAAGCAAAAAAATTGGTAGTACGTAAACAAGGTGGTGGAACCTTTGTTAGCGAAACCATTCTAAGTGGTTTGTCTGATCCACTTTTCGAGTTAATGGCTCAAAATAATGAATCGCAGTTTGATTTGTTAGAGTTTAGACACGGAATAGAAGGCATGGCTTCATATTACGCTGCAATGCGAGGCACAGAAGCTGACTTCAGTGAGATACAAAAGAAACACGACAATATTGGTAATGCACAGTTAGAAAACGACTACAAATTAGAAGCTAATGCAGTATTCGATTTTTATTTAGCCATTTGTGCGGCTTCACATAACGCGATTATTTTGCACTTATCTCGCAGTATGAAAAGCTTACTAGTAGACAATATAGAAAAGAATTTAACAATGATGGCTAAGCGGCCTGATATTTTCTCTCAGAATACAGATTACCGAAAGAATTTATTAGAAGCTATAGTTAGTGGTAAACCTCAGCGTGCTTGGGGAGCTAGCCATAGTCATTTAGCTTTTATTGAAGAAGTTTTGTTGAAACTCACACAAGAAAATAGTCGTGTAGAGCGTTCAATGAGACGGATGCAACGTAAAACATAGGCGTATAGTCTAAACATTATTATTAAAGGTTAATTGCCTTTAATTGTTTAAGTAATTTTTAAGTAAATTTTAATATTTAACTTTAATCCCAAAGCCACAATATGTAGTGGCTTTAATAACATTTGGAGACTAAGTAATTATGTCTGAGCTCCCGAAAATTGATATTGATTCTTTAGAAACGCAAGAATGGTTAGAATCAATGGAGTCTGTATTAGAAAATGAAGGGCCTGAGCGCGCTCATTATCTATTGGAAAAATTAATCGATAGTGCACGTCGTAGCGGTACACATTTACCGTTTGATGCTAAAACAGCATACGTAAACACTATTCCTCCTGGGCAAGAACCACACATGCCTGCAGACCAAACTATCGAGTCGCGCATTCGTGCTGCAATTCGTTGGAATGCTTTAGTACTTGTATTACGTGCTTCAAAGAAAGATTTAGACTTAGGTGGTCACATTGGCAGCTTCGCTTCTTCTGCGACACTTTACGATGTAGGTTTTAACCACTTCTTTAAAGCTGCTTCAGAAAAAGATGGCGGCGATTTTATTTTCGCACAAGGTCATATTTCTCCAGGTATTTACGGTCGCGCATTTTTAGAAGGCCGTTTAACTGAGAAGCAAATGAATAACTTCCGTCAAGAGTGTGATGGCGAAGGTTTATCTTCATACCCGCATCCTCATTTGATGAAAGATTTTTGGCAGTTCCCTACAGTTTCTATGGGCTTAGGTCCATTACAAGCTATTTATACGGCTCGTTTCTTAAAATACCTTACAGACCGTGGAATTAAAGATTGTTCAGGTCAACGTGTTTACTGTTACTTAGGTGATGGTGAAACTGATGAACCAGAATCATTAGGTGCTATTGGTTTAGCTTCACGTGAAGGTTTAGATAACTTATGTTTCGTTATCAACTGTAACTTACAACGTTTAGATGGACCAGTACGTGGTAACGGAAAAATCATTCAAGAACTTGAAGGTACATTCCGTGGCGCAGGTTGGGAAGTTGTTAAAGTTATTTGGGGTTCATACTGGGATGCATTAATCGCCCGTGATACTTCAGGTAAATTATTACAATTGATGAGTGAAACAGTAGATGGTGAATACCAAAACTGTAAAGCGAAAGGTGGTAAGTACACTCGCGAAAACTTCTTCAATAAATACCCAGAAACAGCTGCATTAGTTGCTAACATGTCTGACGAAGATATCTACCGCTTAAACCGTGGTGGACATGATCCTGTTAAAGTTTACGCTGCTTACAAAAAAGCAATGGAAACAAAAGGTCGTCCTACAGTAATCCTTGCTAAAACTGTTAAAGGTTTTGGTTTAGGTGCATCAGGCGAAGCGCAAAACGTTGCACATAACGTTAAGAAAATGGACGTTGAATCTATCAAGAGATACCGTGATCGTTTCAATATGCCTATCGCTGATGATCAAATTGAAGATTTACCATTCTACAAATTCCCGGAAGATAGCCCTGAATACTTGTACATGAAAGCTCGTCGTGAAGCCTTAGGTGGTTCATTACCTGCTCGTCGTGAACAAGCTGAAGAACAATTAGAAATGCCTGGATTGAAAATATTCGATGCTATTTTGAAAGGTTCTGGTGAGCGTGAAGTTTCGTCAACAATGACGTTTGTTCGTGTATTAAATGCTGTTTTAAAAGATAAGAAAATTGGTAAGCGTGTTGTTCCAATTATACCTGATGAAGCACGTACTTTCGGTATGGAAGGTTTATTCCGCCAAGTTGGTATTTATGCAAACGAAGGACAAAAATATGTTCCTCAAGATGCTGACCAAGTTGCTTACTACCGTGAAGATAAGAAAGGTCAAGTATTACAAGAAGGTATCAACGAGTTAGGTGCAATGGCTTCTTGGGTTGCTTCTGGTACGTCTTACTCTACTTGTAACGCGACAACTATCCCGTTCTACATCTACTACTCAATGTTTGGTTTCCAACGTGTTGGTGATTTAGCATGGGCAGCTGGCGATAGCCAAGCACGTGGTTTCTTATTAGGTGCTACTGCTGGTCGTACAACACTTAACGGTGAAGGTTTACAACATCAAGATGGACATTCACATGTTCAAGCTAACTTGATCCCTAACTGTGTAACTTATGATCCAACATACGGTTATGAAGTTGCTGTTATTGTTCAAGATGGTTTACGTCGCATGTACGGTGAGAACGAAAATGTTTTCTACTACATGACATTAATGAATGAAAACTACCAACATCCTGCAATGCCTGAAGGTGCTGAAGGCGAGCAAGTTGCTAAAGATATCATTAAAGGTATTTACAAACTTGAACGTGTAGAAGCTAAAAAAGCCAAAGCAAATGTTCAATTAATGGGTTCTGGTACTATCTTAAATGAAGTACGTAAAGCGGCTCAAATATTAAGTGAAGATTACAACGTTTCAAGTGACGTTTACTCTGTAACTTCATTCAACGAGTTAGCTCGTGAAGGTCAAGAAGTTACTCGTTGGAACATGCTTAACCCTGAAGCAAAACAAAAGTCTGCTCATATCTCTAGTGTAATTACTAAAGATGCGGGTCCAGCAATTGCTGCAACTGATTATGTTAAATCATACTCAGACCAGGTTCGTGCATTTATTGACACAGACTACCGTTGTTTAGGTACTGATGGTTTCGGTCGTAGTGATAGCCGTGCTAACTTACGTACGCATTTCGAAGTTAATGCTAGCTACATTGTTGTTGCTTCATTATTCGAATTAGCAAGCCGTGGCGAAGTAGAAAGAAGTCTTGTAACTGAAGCAATTAAACGCTTTAACATTGACACTGATAAACTTAACCCACTTTACGCGTAATAGTGACTAGAGAAGGAATCAAAGAAATGTCTGATATTCAAAAAATTCTAGTCCCAGATGTTGGTGGCGAAGAAGTTGAGATTATTGAAATTTGTGTTGCTGTTGGCGATACATTAGAAGCTGACGAAGGTATTGTGACTGTTGAAACTGATAAAGCTTCAATGGATATTCCAGCACCTTTTGCTGGAGTATTATCAAGTCTTTCAGTATCTGTTGGCGACAAAATTAAAGAAGGTGACGTAATTGGTGAATTACAAGCATCAGGTGCAGAGGCTCCGGCTGAAGCTCCTGCCGCTGAAGCACCAGCTGCACCTGTAGCAGAAACGCCTGCTGTTGAAGCTCCAGCTGCGCCAGCAGCTTCAGGCGCAAGTGAAGTCATTGACGTTGCTGTACCTGATATTGGTGAAGATGGCGAAGTTGACGTTATTGATGTACTTGTTGCTGTTGGCGATGTAATCGAAGCTGAAGATGGCTTAATTACCTTAGAAACAGATAAAGCAACAATGGACGTACCGTCTACTCATGCCGGAACCGTTAAAGAAGTTTTCATCTCAAATGGTGATAAAGTTAAACAAGGTACGCTTGTTATTAAACTAGAAACTTCTGGTGGTTCTGTTGTTGCTGAAACTGCAGCGCCTGCACCTGTTGCCTCGGCTCCTGTAGCTCAGGCTGCTGCACCGGTTGCTACTGAAAGTGCAATTATTGATATTGTTGTTCCAGATATTGGTGAAGACGGCGAAGTTGATATTATTGATGTACTTGTTGCTGTTGGTGATGAAATCAATGAAGAAGATGGCTTAATTACCCTAGAAACTGATAAAGCGACTATGGATGTACCATCTACTCATGCTGGTACAGTTAAAGAAGTATTAGTGTCTACTGGCGGTAAAGTTAAAAAAGGCACTTTAGTTATTAAGCTTGAAACAAGTAGTGGTGCTCCTATTGCGCCAGTACCGGTTGAAACTCCAGCTGTTGTTTCAGCTCCAGTTACAGCACCTGCAACTAAAGCTAAATCTGCGCCTGTTCCTCATCATCCTCAAGCGGGTACACATAAAGCGGTAGGAGCTATTTACACTTCTCCTTCTATCCGTAGAGTGGCTCGTGAGTTTGGTGTTGATCTAACCTTAGTTAAAGGTACTGGTCGTAAAGGTCGTATCCTAAAAGAAGATGTTCAATCATACGTTAAATATGAATTGTCTCGTCCGAAAGCGAATGCAGGTAGTTCAGTAGCTGCTGGCGAAGGTGGATTACAAGTTGTAAGCGCTAAAGCTATCGATTTCTCTAAATTTGGTGAGATTGAAACTAAAGCCTTATCACGTATTCAGAAAATATCTGGTCCATTCTTACATCGCAACTGGGTAACAATTCCACACGTTACTCAATTTGATGAAGCTGATATTACTAACGTTGAAGCTTTCCGTAAGGAACAAAACGTTGTTTGTGAAAAGCAAAAACTTGGCTTTAAAATTACACCACTTGTGTTTATTTTAAAAGCTGCTGCAGACGCTTTACGTGCATACCCAACATTCAACTCAAGCTTAAGTGAAGATGGCGAAAGCTTGATCCTTAAGAAGTACATCCACATTGGTGTTGCTGTAGATACTCCAAACGGACTTGTTGTTCCTGTTGTGCGTGATGTTGATAAGAAAGGTATTTACGAATTATCTCGTGAGCTTTTAGAAATTAGTGTTAAAGCACGTGAAGGTAAACTTAAAGCTGCTGATATGCAGGGCGGTTGTTTTACTATTTCAAGTTTAGGTGGCATTGGTGGTACAGCATTTACTCCAATCGTTAATGCACCTGAGGTTGCTATTTTAGGTGTATCTAAATCTGAAATGAAACCTAAGTGGAATGGTAAAGACTTTGAGCCTAAGTTAATGTTGCCATTGTCTATGTCTTACGATCATCGTGTAATTGATGGTGCACTTGCAGCACGCTTTACTGTGCATTTAGCGGGTGTTATGTCAGACATTAGAAAGCTTGTTTTATAATTTAAGTATTTTATAAGTAACAAGTGTCTTAATGAATAGGTCGGTAAATTAGCCCATCAGTAACATATACTGAAAGTTTTTATATTTACCGACATTATCTTTCATTAATGATAGAGATTTTGACGGAGTTTAAGTAGACTTCTTGTCAGAATTATAAAAATAAATTCTTTGTTGTGTTTATTAAGCTTATTTAAACAACGCAATAAATATTCATACAAAATTTGAGGTTAGCATGAGCAACGAAATTAAAACTCAAGTAGTAGTTTTAGGCGCAGGCCCTGGTGGTTATTCAGCAGCATTCCGCGCTGCCGATTTAGGTTTAGATGTAGTATTAGTTGAAAGTCGTGAAACACTTGGCGGTGTTTGTTTAAATGTTGGTTGTATTCCATCAAAAGCATTATTACACGTAGCTAAAGTAATTGATGATGCTGCTGAAATGGCATCTCACGGTGTTACATTTGGTAAGCCTGAAATCGATTTAGACAAAATTCGTGGTTGGAAAGAAAGTGTAATCGGTCAATTAACTGGTGGTTTAGGCGGAATGGCTAAAGCACGTAAAGTTACAACTGTTTACGGCTACGGCAAATTCACTAGCGATAAAACAATCGCTGTTGAAGGTAAAGATGGTACAACTACAATTACTTTTGATAATGCAATTATTGCTGCGGGTTCTTCAGTGGTTGATTTACCATTTATACCAACAGAAGATCCACGCGTTATCGATTCAACTGGTGCTTTAGAGCTTAAAGATGTTCCAGAAGAAATGTTAGTTCTAGGTGGTGGTATCATTGGTTTAGAAATGGGTACTGTATACAACGCGTTAGGTTCTAACGTTTCAGTTGTTGAATTTGCTGACCAACTTGTACCTGCTGCAGATAAAGACATTGTTAAAATTTACACTAACTACAACAAAAACAAATTCAACATCATGTTGTCTACTAAAGTTGTTGCAGTTGATGCGAAAGACGATGGTTTATACGTAACATTTGAAGGAAAGAACGCTCCTGAAGGGCA
Source organism: Pseudocolwellia sp. AS88 (assembly GCF_030551755.1). GTDB lineage: Bacteria > Pseudomonadota > Gammaproteobacteria > Enterobacterales > Alteromonadaceae > Pseudocolwellia. Next base: position 37,000 of record NZ_JAUPEC010000029.1, on the reverse strand, counting down.
AGTTCGTTACGACAAAATTTTAGTTGCAGTTGGTCGTAAACCAAATGGTCACTTAGTAGACGCTGACAAAGCTGGTGTTAATGTTGATGAACGTGGTTTCATTAATGTGACTAATGAATTACGTACAAACGTAAATCACATTTTTGCTATTGGTGACGTAGTTGGTCAACCAATGCTTGCTCATAAAGCTGTTCATGAAGCTCATTGTGCTGCTGAAGTTATCTCTGGTAAGAAACATACATTCGAACCTCGTTGTATTCCTTCAATCGCTTATACTGATCCTGAAATGGCTTGGGTTGGTGTTACAGAGCGTGAAGCTAAAGAACAAGGTTTAAACATTGAAGTTGCTAACTTCCCTTGGGCAGCTTCTGGACGTGCTATCGCTTCTGCACGTACTGAAGGTAAAACTAAGATGATCTTTGAAAAAGAAACAGGTCGTGTTCTTGGTGGTGCTATTGTTGGTATCAATGCTGGCGAAATGCTTGGTGAAGTTTGTTTAGCGGTTGAAATGGGCGCTGATGCTGAAGATGTTGGTTTAACTATTCATGCTCACCCAACGTTAAACGAATCAATTGGTTTAGCAGCAGAAATCTTTGAAGGTTCAATCACTGATTTACCAAATGCTAAAGCAGTTAAAAAGAAAAAATAATTTTACAAAAAATTAATTATTAGTTTAAAAGCCAATATTTATATTGGCTTTTTGTTTTTTATTCGTCAAAATATTATTTTATATATTTATATCGACAAGGATGTATTAATGAAGAGTTTGTTCATCATAGCAATCGCTATCTACAGTATTGCTTTTAGTAGTTTCTCTGCGCAATCAGCGCTTTCCTATAAAGATTTTGGTGTTTTACCTATGTTTGAAAAGCCATCAGTTTCACCTGATGGTAATAAGATCGTTGCTATTTTTAATACTGATGATGGTCCTAGTGTGGTCTTGAGTGACTTTGGTGGGCAAGAGATTTCAACTCTCGTTAAGCTAAAAAAAGCTAAAGACAGAATCGATGATGTTTATTGGATAAATGAAAAGCGTGTATTAGTTTCTGCAAGTTATTCTGAAAGGATAGTTGATCGTTATTTTAGAATGACACGTTTATTTGCTATAGATATCGATGGTCAGAATTTACGTGAGATTAAACAGCGTGGGAAAAGAGAGCTAAATAATTGGGAAAAAATTGCAGCAGGAGATGTTAGTTTAGTTTCGCTACTTAAAAATGATAAAGAACATATTTTAGTTCAGTTATATGATAAACGTGATAAAGATCACGCTGTTTTTAAATTTAATGTTAACGACGGTAGTTTAGAGAAGCTATTTGCTAATACATATAATGTTCATTCTTGGGTTGTAAACAGTGAAGGTGTTGTTGTTTTTGGTTATGGAACAGATAAAGTTGAACGTGATGTAAGAACCATTTGGTATCGAAAAGATGCATCATCTGAATGGAGCCTATTACATAAGAAAAAAGCATATCAAGGTGAAACCTTCAGACCTATTATTGTACAAGATAATAAATTATTGGTTATTAGTGATAGAGAAACTCGTAGAGCTTCTTTATGGCAATATGATATAGAAAAAGGCGAATTCGATAGTATTATTTATAGTCATGATAAGTATGATATTGAAGGTGTTATATACTCCGCTGATCGAGATAGAGTTTTAGGTGTTTATTATTTTGATAACTTCCGCAGAAGTCACTACATAGAAGATGCTGATAATAATATTGCAACATTAGTTAAAAATACATTTAAAAACTTTGAGACAAGTATTTATAGCCTTAGTCAAAACAAACAAAGAATGCTTATTTTAGCTGCCAGTGATAACAGCCCAAGTAAATTTTTATGGATGGATTTAAATGTTAAAAAAGCAGGGATTTGGTTTACACAATACCCTTATCTAGAAAAAAAGAATTTCCCTAATGTAACTCCTTATAACTATAAAGCAAAAGATGGAACAGAGCTTTCTGGTTACTTGACCTTACCACATAATGCTAGCCCTGAAAAAACACCTGTAGTTGTATGGCCTCACGGTGGCCCAATCGGTGTTCGAGATTATCAATATTTTGATACCTTTGTTCAATTTTTTATAAGTAAAGGTTATGCTGTTTTACAAATGAATTATCGTGGCTCAGGTGGCTTTGGTTCTGACTTTGAAGTATCAGGTTTCCGCGAGTGGGGTAAATTAATGCAAGAAGATGTATATGATGCATTTGATTGGTTAAAAGCTCAAAAATTGGTTAACACTGATAATGCTTGTTTAGCAGGTTATAGTTATGGTGGTTATGTGGCACTAACGGCATCTTTCCAAAAACCAAATACATTTAAATGTATTGTAAGTGTTGCCGGCGTAAGTGATTTACTTGAGTTGGCGGAAGATGATTATCGATGGGAAGGCAGTTTACGTGCTCATGTTATTAACGAGATTGGCGATCCTTCAAAGAGTGAAGTAGCCAAAGAATTAGCAAGTGTATCTGCAATTAATCATCTTGATAAAATAAAAGCGCCGATTCTACTTCTGCATGGTACTTATGATACACAAGTTAGGTTAGATCAATCTTCCAACTTTTATGATAAAGCTAAGAAAGCAGGCGTTGATGTGGAATACACCGAGTATAAATACGGAACACATTATTTAGATGAGCCAGGTAATAGATTAGATGCATTTAAAAAAATAGGTGAATTCTTAGAAGAGCATTTAGATTAGAATCGTTCAAAGTAAGTGGCTTAAAGATAAAGATTGCTGTATCAAAGAAGCTAATTATCATTAACCGTTTGAAACGAATATAAAAAGTTTTCTTACCAAAAATTGGTCTTAGTTAGCGGACACTATTTCAAAGCACCTATTTAGGTGCTTTTTTCATTTTTGGCCTTAATGTGGAGAGTAGGCGTTTCATTAGGACTTTAATAAATTTATTAACCTATGAAAGAAAAATCCTTTATAACCTATCTTATAAGTAGTTATTTATTTTTAAGGAAATGAAGATGTTTTTAGTTAAAAAGTCAGCTCAATTAGCTACCTTTATGATGATGTTTTTTAGTTTATCTGCTTTCGCAGTTGATGATGCCGTAAATACTGGTCGTTTCAATAGTATTGCTATTGATGGTTATGATACCGTTGCATACTTTACTCAAAATAGAGCTGTAGAAGGTGATAAAGCCTTTAAAGTTAAATGGCGTGATGCTTATTGGTACTTTGATAATAAAGAAAATAAAGCTTTGTTTGAAGCAGATCCTGAAAAGTATGCGCCTCAATATGGCGGCTGGTGTGCTTATGCAATGGCTGATGAAGGTAATACAGTTAGAATAGATCCAGATGCTTTTCATATTCATGAAAATAAACTCTATTTGAACTATAGTAAAAGTGTTAATGAAAAATGGTTAAAAGATAAGTTAACTATGATCAAAGATGCGGATTATTATTATCCTATAGAAACTAATGTAAAAAGCTTTAGTAAAGAGTAATTAATTTTCTCTGTTAACGTATGTTTACAATTTTTATTATTATTTAAAGGCACCTTTTTAGGTGTCTTTTTGGTTTCTAAGATATACTTAAGTTACTGTGTCTGTTGAATTAGATCGATAAAATATTTAGTCGTGAAAAATCTAACAGACCCAAGATAAAATTTTATCTTACAACAATTCCTCTTATTAATTGTTCATTCCACATGTTTAATCACTAAGTACTTAAGCTATATCTTAATAAATGTAATTATTAATATATTGTATTTATTTTAATTTGTGTGCAATGGAATTGGTTATTAAGGGGTGAATATTTGTACGCTATTTATAAATAAAGTCGATTAGAGTTATGTCGTTTTATTAAGATAGTTAAGCATCAAAAATTAAATAAACATATTTTATAAGGATTTATGAATGAATCTGTTTCGTCCCGTGGTTTCCTCGTTTTTTATTTTGTTACTATCTGCATGTCAGTTAAGTGGTAACTCAAAAGATGAGAGCGCATCAAGTGTTCAACAAAGAGCTGAAAATGCTTATTTGTCTCAAGAGCAAGCCTTTATGCGTTCAGCTCGAGTTTCTAATGTTAATTACAATTTAGAGTTCTCTTTATCAGAAAACAGCGCTTTTTCTGCTACCTCACACATTAATTTTCATTTAGATAATGCTCAAATCCCGTTAACGGTTGATTTAAATGATGCACAAATTACTCAATTACTTGTTAACGGTAAAACGGTAAAACCAGAATATAACCAATGGTTTATTACCTTACCAGCAAGTGCATTGGTAGAAGGAGATAACTCAGTAAGTGTTAGCTTCACTCGTGAGCACAGCACCGATGGCGAAGGCTTACACCGTTTTCAAGATCCAGTAGATAATAAAGTTTATTTATATTCTCACTTTGAACCTGCAGCTGCTCAACAAATGTTTGCCTTGTTTGATCAGCCAGATCTTAAAGCTACTTACACTATGTCAGTATCTGCTCCTGCAGATTGGTCTGTTATCACTGCGATGAAAGAAAGTCGTGTTGAGAAAAAAGGTCAAATGAAAACTTGGTATTTTGCAGAAACGCCTAAACTAAGCCCTTATAATTTTTCTCTTCATGCTGGTCCATATAAAGTATGGGAAGATAATAATGCTAAATATCCTTTACGTTTATTTGTACGTCAGTCTGTTGCTGACCAAGTAAAACCAAGTGATTGGTTTAAATATACAACTCAGGGTATTACATTTTTTGAAAGCTATTACGGTGTTGATTACCCATTCACTAAATACGACCAAGTATTAGTACCTGACTTTTTATATGGTGCTATGGAAAATGCTGCTGCAATTACTTTTGCTGAAGGAAGTTTCTTAACTAATGGTGAGATGAGTAAAAGTAAACGTGAGCGACTTGCTAATGTAATTATGCATGAAATGGCACACCAATGGTTTGGTAATTTAGTAACCATGAAATGGTGGAATGGACTTTGGTTAAATGAAAGTTTTGCTGCGTTTATGGCTACTTTAGCTACTGCTGAAGCAACAGAATTTACTGAAGCATGGAGAACATTTTATGCCGGTGGTAAACAAGCGGCTTACCGTGCTGACCAAAGTGTAACAACTCATCCTATCGAAGTTCCTATTCCTTCATCAGCGAATGCATTTGATAACATTGATGCAATTACGTATTCAAAAGGAGCTTCGGCTTTAAACCAGCTACGCTTCTTGTTAGGTAAAGAAACCTTTCAAAAAGGTATTCACCAGTACCTAAGTGAGAATGCTTATAAAAACGCTGTTTTAGATGATTTTATTGCAAGTTTAGCTAAAGCGAGTAACCGTAGTTTAGATACTTGGAAAGATCAGTGGTTATACAATGCAGGTGTGAATAGCATTAATGTTAGTTTTGAATGTGCTAATGATGTGATTACTCATTTCGAAATTAACCAATCGCCTGATGACGCAACACAAACATTACGTGAGCAAAAAATTCAGTTAGCACTTTTCAATGTTGAAGGTAACAAACTTAATAAAGTGAAGTCATTACCTTACATTTATAATGGTAAAACAACACCAGTTACTGAATTGAATGGTGTGCAATGTCCTGATTTAGTTTATCCAAACTATGAAGATTGGGGATTTGTAAAAGTACAACTTGATGGTAAGTCTTTTGAAACAGCTAAAGAACATGTAAATAAAGTAGCTGACCCATTATTACGCTCTATGTTATGGCAAAGTCTTTGGGATAGCGTTCGCGATGGTCAACTTGCTCTGAATAGCTACTTAGATGTTGCTTTAAAAAATATTTCAGAAGAGCAAGACTATACTATTTTAGGCCAAGTTATTGGTCAGCTTGAATTAAGTAAGTCTTACCTTAATAAAATATACGGTGCTAATCATACTTATGTAAAAAGTATGGCATTAAAACTTGAGCAACTTGCTTGGAATGGCACAGTACATAATTCTGGTAACAATATGCGTAGATGGTTTGACGCTTATATTACTGTAACCAGCACACAGGACAGTTTAGATAATTTACATAATCTATTAACGGGTAATAAGGTAATAGATGGTTTAGTGATTAACCAAGATTTACGTTGGGATATTATTAAACAGTTAAGTCGATTCCAATATGCTAATGCTGAAAATATAATTGCTAAAGAGTTAGAGAGTGACAGTTCTGATACTGGGTTGAAATCTGCTATTCAGGCTGAAGTTATTGTTCCGAATAAAGTAACTAAAGCGAGTTGGTTAGCTAAAATTCAAGACAGTAACACCGACATGCCATTTTCAAAGTTACGTTCAGCTATGACAGTGTTATATACATCGGATCAAGGTGATTTAGCTGAACTTACTGCTGAAGAACGTATTAATAGCTTAGTAGCAATTGATGCAGCGAATGATCACACCTTTATGAGAAGCTATGGACGCTACTTAATTCCTACAAACTGTACAGTAGAAAGTGTTCAACGTTTACAACAAGCTGCGAATAAGTTTACAGAAATGTCGGCAGGTACTAAACGTTCATTATTAACAGCGCTTCAAAGTGACGAACGCTGTGTCATGATCAAAAAGAAAATGAATATTCAATAAATGTATTAACAGAAGGAAAAGTACGTTGTAAGTACTTTTCTTTTATTGATGTTTAGGATTACAGCTCATTGTGTTTCTTAACTATTACATTCATTCACTTGTTGAATAGTGTATTATTAAGCATGCAATGAGCTTTTTTATAGGAGATAAATATGAAAGCAGTATTGATTATTCTAGTTTTTTTTATTTCTGGTTGTGCTCAATTATTCGATAATAAGCCAAGTGTAGTGGATGGCACGATATGGGATTTTGATCATAATATTCAATTTGAACAGCACAAAAAAAGCGATAACGTATATAGTTTAACTATTCGCTCTACCAGTAAAACACGCTTTTCAACGCTTGCCACTTTTTTAGTACGTCAGTCATTTAAGCTTTGCAAAAGTTATGGTTACAAAATTGAAGTATTAGATGGTGTAGAGAGTTACAACGATGAGCGTTATATCACAAGTTTCATTCCTGCATCTTTACAAGCAAATATTGAATGTGCGCCTGTAGTAGCTCAATAAAAATAAAACTCTGTTAACGCAAAGTAAATAATAGCACTTAGACCTTCCTAAATAGCTTTGTAGTGTTGTTATTTACTAATCTTAGTGAACTATGTGAGTTTATTTTTAAACGATATAATATCGCTTTTATCACCACTAAAGGCAAGTACCTTCCCAATTAATAATCACACTAACCTTTGAAATCATTTTATCTGAAAATAGTCGCTTTAGTTTCTTAGCTTAAGTCATTGTAAAGTTATGGGAGAGAGGGGATTTCAGGACTTACTACTTTGAAAAGTCTCTTTTTGTATACTTTTCTTAGGCTTATTTCTAAAAATAAAAAAGGGTTAATATTGTAGCTAATTGAGTTTTATCTCATTTTAGCAAATATTAACCCTTTATTTTATAACGTACTCTTAATTAAGCATACGTTTCAACATTAAACTACTTTAATTGGTACAGCGTACTTAGTAGTCATTTCTTCTGTTGGAGGAGCAAATCGAGTTAAATCGATACCTTCAACAGCTGCTTTATATTCTTCGATTGTAGGGAAGCGACCCAATACAGATGAAAGAACAACTAAAGGTGTTGAACCAAGTAATGATTCACCTTTCTTCTCTGCAGTATCAGCTACAACACGACCTTGGAATAAGCGAGTTGATGTTGCTAAAACTGTATCACCTGGTTCAGCTTTCTCTTGGTTACCCATACATAAGTTACAACCTGGGCGTTCAAGATACATGATGTTTTCGTACTTAGTACGTGCAGCACCTTTAGGGTTTGCATCATCAAATTCGAAGCCAGAGTACTTACGTAAGATGTCCCAATCGCCTTCAGCTTTAAGTTCATCAACAATGTTGTACGTTGGTGGAGCTACAACTAATGGCGCTTTAAATTCTACTTTGCCGTTTTGCTTTTCAATATTACGTAACATTTGAGCGATGATTTGCATATCACCTTTGTGAACCATACAAGAGCCAACAAATGCTAAATCTACATGTTTACCATCGTAGTATGAAACAGGGCGAATAACATCATGAGTATAACGCTTAGACGCATCTTCGTTGTTTACATCAGGGTCAGCAACCATTGGTTGATCGATAACATCTAAATCAATAACAACTTCTGCGTAGTATTTAGCATTATCATCTGGTGCTAATGCTGGGTTTGTACCTGATTTAACTTCTTCAATACGTTTGTCAGCTAATGCGATTAATCCGTTAAGCGTGCCAGCTTCATTTTCCATACCTTTATCAATCATGATTTGGATACGGCTCTTAGCAAGCTCAATTGATTGAATTAAAGTTTCATCGTTTGAAATACAGATTGAAGCTTTAGCTTTCATTTCTGCAGACCAATCGGTAAATGTGAATGCTTGGTCAGCTAATAAAGTACCAATATGTACTTCGATTATACGACCTTGGAATACGTTTTCTCCGCCAAATTGCTTAAGCATTTGTGCTTGCGTTGCATGTACAACATCACGGAAATCCATATGACCTTGCATAGTGCCTTTAAATGTTACTTTTACTGACTCTGGAATTGGCATAGCCGATTCACCTGTAGCAAGAGCAACAGCAACAGTACCTGAGTCGGCACCAAATGCTACACCTTTAGACATACGAGTATGAGAGTCACCACCGATGATGATAGCGCGATCATCTACAGTAATATCATTCAATACTTTATGAATAACATCAGTCATTGCATGGTAAACACCTTTAGGGTCACGCGCTGTAATTAGACCGAACTTGTTCATAAAGCTCATTAGTTTAGGAATGTTTGCTTTAGCTTTGCTGTCCCATACTGATGCAGTATGACAACCAGACTGATAAGCACCGTCAACTAACGGAGAAATAGTAGAAGCAGCCATAGCTTCTAGCTCTTGGCATGTCATAGGACCCGTAGTATCTTGCGAACCTACAATGTTTACTCTAACGCGAACATCAGAACCCGCGTGCAGATCAGTTTCAGAAAGAACACCTACTGCATTTCTGTTGAAAATTTTCTCAACAGCAGTAAGTCCTTGACCTTCATGTGAAATTTCTTTTGAAGCAGCATAAACAAGTTTAGTTGGTACGCCTAAAGCTTCAGATGCAAATGTTTGTAGCTTCTTACCAAATACAACAGCGTAAGAACCACCAGCTTTCATGAATTCAACTTTTTGTGGAGTAAAAGCTGAAGAAATGTCTACTAGCTCTTTATCACCATTTAATAACTTTTTAGCTTTAGTATCAATTGTTAATACAGTGCCAGTAGCAACTGAGTATGCTTCTTCTAATACAGCATCGCCATTCTCATCAACAACAGTATTGCCATCTGCATCTACTTTCTTAACCCAGTTTTTAAGATCAAGACCAATACCACCAGTTACATCAACTGTTGTTAAGAAAATTGGAGAAATACCATTTGTACCTGCAACTACAGGAGCAATGTTAATAAATGGAACGTATGGGCTTGCTTGTTTACCAGCCCAAAGTGCAACGTTATTCACGCCAGACATACGTGAAGAACCAACACCCATAGTACCTTTTTCAGCAATAAGCATTACTTTTGCGTTAGGGTGCTTAGCTTGTAGAGCTTGAATCTCTTCTTGAGCTTCTGGAGAGATCATACATTTACCGTGTAACTCACGGTCTGCACGTGAATGTGCTTGGTTACCAGGAGAAAGTAAGTCAGTTGAGATATCACCTTCACCAGCAATATAAGTTACAACTTCAATTTTTTCTTCAATATCTGGTAATTTGGTAAAGAATTCAGCGTTTGCATAGCTTTCTAAAATATCTTTAGCAACAGTGTTACCTGCTTTGTAAGCTGCTTCAAGGCGAGATGTATCTGCGTCGTATAAGAATACTTGAGTTTTTAATACAGCTGTAGCAGGAGTTGATAATGCAACATCATCACTTAATGCTAGGTCAAGTAGTACACCGATAGATGCACCACCTTTCATGTGAGATAGTAATTCGTAAGCAAATTCAGGAGTAATTTCTGCTACAGTTTCTTCGCCTAAAATGATTTTTTTCAAAAAGGCCGCTTTTTCACCAGCAGCACTGGTTGTGCCTGGTAAAGTGTTATAGATGAAAAAGTTTAAAGAATCTTCACGATGTTCGTGATCTTTATCTTTGATTTGCTCAATAATTTCCGCTAATAATTCAGCATTATCAATTGGCTTAGGTGCTAATCCTAGCTCATTCTTTCGATTGTTAATTTCTTCTATATACTCTAAATACAGGCTCATGTGATACTCTCTCTTTAGCTATAAGGCGCTAATAATATTATAATTAGCTAGGACAAATTTTTTGCGTCTATTTTACCTGATTTTTTATCTACTATGAATCATTTGATAAAATAAACACTATTCATAATGGTTATACCTTGTAGAAACTATAGTTATATGTCTTTGGTAGTAACCTTGTGTTCTGTAGAGACATTTAAAAACAATTTAGTTTAGGTAACACATTGCATTTAAGCAATGCTTATCCTTCTGGTTAAACCTCTCTGCTCATGAATGAGCATTGTCAGTCATTGTAATCATGGTTTATCGTTTGTTATAAAATATCATTTCACCTGCCCATTTACTTATGACGTTCCATCTAGGCTTTCATATGCCGAGAAAAATTCTTTTCCGATTTAGTTTTTCCACCACATTTAAAATATTGAGTGGCAGTAACGCCTTCAATACCTACAGCGGTTAAATCTTGCGTTATTGTGCAGTTATCTTCGTCGTCCTTTGTTATTTTCATATCTTTACCGTAGTTTGTTATTCGTTGTTGTTTTCTATATTCCATTTGCGCAGAAGATATTGTTGTTGATTTTGGCACAAGAACAGGTGTTGGGTTGAATATGCTCTTAATCTGCGAACTATAATTAATTGGTTTATTTTCAGTAGGAATATATTTGTGAATGTTTTTTATTTGATCATTTAAATTTTGTTTTGTTACTGCCTTTTTAGAGATTAGTTGATTGTCAGGTTTAATAGATGTGACTTGATTGTTATTTGATATTGGTAGGTTTGTAGCTTTGTGTTGATTCGTTTTTATCACAGTGTTTTTTTCAATAGATTTAGATCTTTTTGCAATTAATTTGGCTTCTTTGGCAAGAGAGGAACCTTCTAACGATAGTATAGGGTCTGGTGAATCTTGAATTTCACTTATTTGAGTTGGCTTAGGAATAAAGTATAAGTAGCTTTCTATAGGGATTGTTTTAACTTTGTTTTTAATAATAAGTTGAGGAGATTTATTTAAGTATTGATAAAATAAGCACAGGATAATAACAGTATGAATAAATACTGATATGAATAATTCCTTCCTTGTTAAATTACTCACCATAAAAACTTACATCACCAAATTTAAAAGTTAGATAGGGGATTTATTAATAAGTTCCATTGAGTTTTTTAGTATTAATTAATGCATTCACAGGGTAGAGATAGTTTATGTTTGATATAATTAATGAATAGTACATTTAATTATAGCGAAGATATGGAATACGAATTTATTCATGATTCATTAACAGGATCAGCAACGGCTAGGTTTTCAATGGAACATGAAATAATGGGGCCATGGCTAGAAGTCGAGATTGGTAAAAACACGACTAAATTATTAGAGTTAATTAAGGTTATTGATAACCTTAAAGAACGACAAACGAAAGACGTTGTTGTAAATGGTGTGGAATACACGCTTATTTTTAGTGAAGATTCAGTCAGTATTATCTCAAATGCAAACTTTGAACAAATAGAACATAATTTAGAAAATGTAGAGATTGAACAAGGTTTAAATACTGACTTTGATAGTTCTGCAGAATGCGGTATCGAAGATTTTAAAGAGCTACTTGTTAAGTGGTCAAATTTTATTAAATAATCGAAGTAGATTGAACTTGAACTAGACTGTTATGCTTGGTTTTCTCGCTTAGTTACAGGTATGAGACAGGTATGAGACAGGTATCAAAGTAGGTGGTTTGTTGTTAATGGCAATAACAAACTTGGCTTTATATTACTAATCTTTAGTTATTATCAACTTTGGATATTTTCATCGGCACTATTTAATATCTCGATGTATTCTACTTCAGTTAATACTAACAAATTAAGAACTTTATCCTTTAAAAACCTCCAGTCAGGCGTATCTTTGTTATACCTTTTTTGATGAACAATATTTTCAGCCATTTTTAAAATAGCAAAGTAGAATTTTTGAATACGGCTAAAAGGGTTATCAATAAAGTCTCTTTCATGATGAGCTAAAATTAATTGACAAATTTCTTTAGGTAATCGCCAAGAGCTTGAAACATAATATCCAATGGTCGCATGATTAGCTTTATAAGTTGTATCTTCAATTGTTGTGATAGGAATATTCGGAAACTTTAACGCACGAGCAAAGGTTTTATGATAGTCAGAGTGCTTCATTGCCATAATTGGCACACCACAATCATGAAATAAGCCTAATGAGAATAAAATGTCTTTTGAAATGGCTTGTTTAAGTGTATTGCCAATTTGAACACAAACATTCGCTATACTCGTTGAATTTGACCAAAATTCGTTTAAAGCAATAGAACAATCTTTTTGTTTGAAGGTTTGTTTGATTAAGCTACAGGTAACTAAGGTGATTATACCTTCTAAACCAATGTAACGAACAGCTTTAGGGATGTCAGAAACCGTTCTTGCTAAACCATAAACAGGCGAGTTTATAGTTTTTAGAACTGTGGATGAAATAGCAACATCTTGTGAAATTGTTTTAGCTATAAGATTTAATTCAGGCTCTTCTTTGGTAACCAAATCTTGTAGCTTTTGAAGTAATTTAGGTTGCGCAGGTACAGAAAAACCACGCTCAATATCTTCAATTACATTTTGATCAATATGCAACATAAATTCTTTAATTATTATTAGATAAGTTACAATCCATATAAAACATGGCGTTATTTATTCCTTTGTATAACAACAACTATCCCTTAGTTTTATCTTCTTTTCAACAACTCATTAGTCATTGTAGGTATAGTTGGTTTTTATCCTATAGTTTGTTCTAGGTTTACCCTGACGCCATCGCAAGGATTGAATGTATATCAATAGCTTGAGAGTACTTCACAAAACCTTTTTCAGCTTGAGTTCTAGCCAAAACCGCCATTCTATCAGAAAGCTCATTACCTTCAATATTTGCATGGCCTTTTACATGAGAAATTGTCAGGTTTTGTTTTAATTTTTCATGGAGCGCATAACAATCTTTTATAACGTCTAAATTTTTTATTTCTTCTCCTTTTCCTCTCGTCCAACCTTTGTTTTTCCAGCCTTTTGCCCATTTAGTAATACAATCAATTGAGTACTTTGAATCAGATAGTATTTGTACTGAGTGGTTTTGCTGAATATATGAAGCTGCGAGTTTTAATGCTTCATGCAGGGCATGTAACTCAGCTGTGTTGTTAGTGCCATGTTTGTCATATAAGCCATACCATAACTCTTTAACTTGCTCTTTTTCATATATCGCAATACCTGAGCCTGATTTCCCCGGGTTTGGTGAACAAGCTCCATCACAATATATATTGTAATCAGCAAAATTAAGAGATGTTTTTGTGCTTTTAACTGATGTTGATTTAGAAGCTGTTGCAGGTTTTGAGCTTGAATTAGGGGCTTTCGCTAAAGAGCGCTTCATCAGGGCTTTAGTATAAGTTTCTTTATAAGCAGCTTCGGCCTCAGCTTTAGAAGCAAACCCCATGTATTGAGCATTATTCATACCTGCAACTAATGATTGCACTGTACTCCAAGTATCAAAAACCCCAGTTTTTTTTCCTTTCCAAATAACGTAATGTTTTTTACTCATTGTTTTCTACTTCTTATTTGAAATGGTTGAGGGTTGCTTAAGCTGCTTCAGCGCTAAAATAACTAATACAATCCCAGCAATGAAAAATGGGATACTTAACATTTGTCCTGTATTTAAAATAAATTCTGAGGAATAAGCTGCTTGTTTTTGTTTTACAGACTCAATTAGAAATCTAGCAGTAAAGGCCAAGATCAAAAATATACCTAGTAATAATCCGTTAGGAGATTTACTTTTAAACTTTTTATATAAACCGATTAGAATAATAAATATAAATAAATAAGCAAAAGCTTCATAAAGCTGTGCAGGATGTCGTGGAACATTATCTACTCTAGCGAATACTACAGCCCAAGGGACATTGGTTTGTACGCCGAGTATTTCTGAATTAATAAAATTTGCAAAACGAACAAATACACCAAATAACGCGGTGCCTATTGCTAGTCTATCTAAAATCCATAAGTAACTGACTTTGTATTTTTTAACATATAAACCAATGGCGAGAATAACGCCTAATCCACCACCATGGCTGGCGAGTCCACCTTCCCATATGGCTAATATCTTCATAGGGTTTGCGAAGTAATAACTTGGGTCGTAAAAAAAACAGTGGCCCAATCTAGCACCTACTATTATTCCCACAACAACATAACCTAAAAGTGTATCTAACGTTCCTAGCTCTATGTTTTCTGTTTTATAAATCCATTTCATAACTTGTAAACCAGAAAGGATAGCTGCAGAAAATAATACGCCATACCAATGAATTTTTATTGCACCGAAAGAAATTAATACCGGATCAATATTCCAAATTAAATGTTCCAAAGAGAGTTCCTACTAAGAGAATTAATGCAGATGAAATTAAGTTAGTTTCATCAAAGAAAGGAGATAGTGCCATCATAAATTTGAAGACACAGATTATCAAGCCGAAGTTAATGATACTTGCTTTTATCTATAAGTGTTTTATTAAATGCCTTGAGGCTTATATTTTTATTTCTACTTGGTTTAATGGATATTTACACCTATTATATAAAGTAGTTGTTTATTCTTTATTTTTACCTAGTTTTTCATTTAATCGTATTCTAGATAAGTTTGAGCTTGAAGCAAATAAAAGGATTTTATGTTTTTAAACGTTTTAGGTGAGCGCTAATGATCCAACGCTCAATTAAAGAGACTTTACTCTTATATTTTACCTCTTCAGGTGCGTTTGTTATCGCCTTATTAATGTTGATTCGGATTTATCAACAAGATTGGAATACGGCTGCCTTAGATTTTCTGATTGTTATTACTCTTTTTTCTCTTTTTTGTTATGTCTATAAAACAAGGAATGTGGAAAAAGCTAGTATAATCTTGTCCACTTTTCTCATGTTATCAACAGTGTTGCTTATTTGGATGAAAGGAGCATCACAAATCTATTGGGAATATCCTGTCACTATTGCAGCGTATTATCTACTAAGAATTAAATTTGCTGTAATTTCTAGTTTGGCCCTTATGTTTATTGTGGGGTTAATGACGTTTTCTCAAATAAATCTATTTCACTTCGCTACAATAATAGCCACTTTGTCGATGGCAAATATGTTCGCTTATTTCTCAGCACGTAATATTAGTGAAAAACATAGTTCATTAATCAAAAGTGAACGATGGGGACGTTTAAGAAATAAAACATTAGAACTTATTGTTGGCTCTCATCCTTTATCTCATATTTTAGAGTTTATTGTTAAAAGTGTAGAACAAGAAAATTCAAACGTTTACTGCAGTATTTCTCTCTTTGATAAATCAGGACAATTCTTAATGGTAGGTGCGGCACCCAACTTACCTGATGCCATGGTAAAGCAAATACATAACTCTGAAATAGGACCTGAGAGCTCAACATGTGGGACGGCTGCCTTTTATGGAAAAAGAATCATTGTTGAAGATATTAGCCAAGACCCTCGCTTAAGTGGGGTTGTAAACTTGGCCGATAAAGCAAATCTAAAAGCTTGCTGGGCTGAACCGGTAATTAGTTCTAAAGGTGAAGTTATTGGCGTATTTGGGATTTATCACTGTATAGAATATAAGCCCACAAAACAGGATTTCTTCTTAGTGGAACAATTTGCTCACTTAGCTAGTGTTTCTATCGAGAGAGAAAAAAACAGTTTACTTATTTGGAAGCAAGCGAATTTTGACAGTCTAACAGGTTTACCTAACCGAAATATGATGCGAGGGCATTTAACTCAACTTATAGCTAGAGCCAATCGTGATAATGAAAAACTCGCCATTGCCTTCTTAGACTTGGACCACTTTAAAGATGTGAATGACACTTTGGGTCATCATATTGGTGATGCTTTACTCAAGGAAACGGCTAAACGGATAAAGCAAAGTATTCGTAAAAACGATGTAGTTGCAAGGTTAGGAGGTGACGAGTTCGTTATTATTATGTCTAACCTTAAAGATTATGATGGTGTAGAAGTTGTGGCTGAACAGTTACTAAGCTCAATTGCCTTACCTTATTACCTTTTAAATGAGGTAGTTCATAGTGCCGTAAGTATTGGGATAACTATTTATCCTGATGATGGAACAGAAATAGATGATTTACTTCAAAATGCTGATCAAGCCATGTACGGAGCTAAAAGTTTAGGACGAAACACCTACCATTATTTTACTAAATCTATGAGAAATAGAGCTGTTGCCAGAATGCAGCTTATCCAAGACTTACGAAATGCGATCTCACGAGAGGAGTTTTTTGTCGTTTATCAGCCCATTATAAACTTACAAACTAATGTTGTTTATAAAGCAGAAGCGTTAGTGCGTTGGCAACATCCAACAAGAGGTTTAGTGAGCCCGTTTGATTTTATCGCACTAGCTGAAGAAACAGGTTTGATTATAGAAATTAGTGACTTTGTTTTTAATGAGGTTTTATCTGATGTAAAAGAGTGGAGAAATACTATTCATCCTGATTTTCAAGTCAGTATTAATACATCGCCCATTCAGTACAAAAAGAACACAGGAAATATATCGGCATGGATGGGGACACTTGTTAGTGAAGAACATTCTAACGATTCAGTTGCTTTTGAAATAACCGAAAATCTTTTAATGGAAAATAAAAAAGGTGTGGCAGATATTTTACAGCAAGTAAAAGAATCTGGGATCCCTATTTCAATTGACGATTTTGGTACAGGGTATTCGTCACTTTCTTATTTAAAGAATTATGAAACTGATTTTTTAAAAATAGACAAAAGTTTTGTACAGAAAATGTCTCTAGATAGTAAAGATTTAGCTTTATGTGAGGCTATGGTTGTTATGGCGAATAAATTAAATATTAAAGTGATCGCTGAAGGTATAGAAACTAAAGAGCAGCAAGATATGTTAACGAATATCGGTTGTGATTATGGACAAGGTTATTACTTTTCAGTACCTGTCAAAAAGCTTGATTTTGAAGAGTATATCTCTAAAAAAGCAACCACATGAAGATGCTAAATTAAACATAAACTTTATGATTTAAGGCTAATTACCTGAGGAAATATACTCTTTGTTAATAGCCTGCTCTTTTCCAGAATTTTGCTTCTTCAATTTTATTAGGTTCACCAATAACAAAAGTTTTATCTGCAATGATTTTTCCATCGCACTCTACTGTCATTCGCCAGTCACCTATTTTATTGTGTATAGGCTCCCAGATAGTATCACCTAAGTAGAAATCCCAGTTGTTATCTTTAATATAAATATTACCATCAAAAGGAGGCATAATTTTTCCTTTATCGTCAGGTATATCAGGGTGATAAATACAATAAGTTATTTTTTTACCTTTGCCTTTTTTGATATTAACAATAAAACCAAATTCAATATCTATTTTAGCTGGAACATTCAAAGTGAATTGGGTGATTTTAGGAAGAGCTTTATTTGAATTATCCCATTTGTCGTAAATACCAAAACTTGTGATCGTATGTTGAATGTTTGCTTTAGCCATAAATAATTTAAAGAGTCTTAAGGGATTAGTCTGCGAGATAAATATATTTTAACGAGTCTTATAACAAAAATCTTCTTATTTACATAAAAGAGTAGGGGGGGCTGAAACTTAAGGATTAGGTATATGAAATTAAACGTACTAAAAGTTTATGGTTAGTACGTTTAAGTATGCAGTTTAAGTGGTAGTTAATATGACCGCTATTTTGGCCGAACTTTATTCATAAGCTTTTGTATATTAACAATAGAAGACGTTTTCCATATTTCATTTAAATCAATAGGGAGTTTTTGACGCCAGTTGGGATGCTCACCTATTGTGCCAGGAATATTTACTTGCTCAATCAGCTCTAAACCATCCTCTAATGGGATTAATTGTATATGGCTTGGTGAAACTGCTATATATTTTTGAACAGCAATATTAAGATCTGAATTTGTTATTTCCAATGTTTCATCACTCACATCATCGTTAGATAAAGTACCAACATCTTTTAATGCTGAGATTAGAAAGTGACGATCTTTTATTCGATCTTTCTGTTCTTGCTCTTTTAATTGGTCATTTGGATATAAATTTAATTCTCTACGCCATGTCAAATCTCGGCTTGTCCACCAACCCACTAATGTAGGTACATCGTGTGTTGAAACAGTGGCTATTGATTGACTTGGATATAACTCCGGGCGTTTGAATAAACCTGTTTCCCACCAACGTTCAAAATATAAAACTTTATAAGAAAGTAGTCCTGATTTAGCAATAATGTCACTAAAGCCTTCAGGAACAGTACCAAGGTCTTCTCCAATAACTACACAACGTGACCGACGAGATTCTAATGCGATAATATTTAAAATGTCATCAAGGGGGAATGTAATATAAATACCTTCATGAGCTCCCATTCCAGGTGCAACCCAATACTGACGCAGCAAACCTAAAATATGATCTATTCGTAAAGCACCAGCATACTTCATATTGCAACGCAGCGCTTTTATTAAAGGAAGATAACCTTGCTCTTTTAAAGTAACAGGGTTCATTGGAGTTAAGCCCCAGTTTTGACCTAAAGTATTCATCGCATCAGGTGGTGCTCCTACTGAAGCTCCTGATACATAAACCTCTTGATTCGACCAAACATCAACACCAGAACCATCGCATCCAACCGCTAAATCTAAATATAAACCTAATGGCATATTGTGTGTTTTGGTTAAAATAGCTGCTTTTGTTAATTGTTCATGAGCTAACCATTGTAAATACATAAAGTATTGAATACGTTTATCGTGAGACTTTTGGAAAATTTTAATTTGTTCTGTATTTGGTGATTGATACTCTTCTGGCCATAATTTCCAATCATAAATAGAAGCATCAATATTTCTGAAATGTTCATATAAGGCTTCAAATGTTGCTAATGTATATAAGTCTTCACCTTGTTCTTCAATAAAACGAGTGAAACTTTGGCTATGTTCGTCTTTATTTTCGAAACCACCAGTTGACATGAAATCGTCAAAAAGTATTTCTAATAATTCATACTTCAAGCTAGCTACAGCAGCATAATTAACTAAATCCTCAGCTCTAGTTAAAGCTAACTTTGATTGATAATCTGCACTGTTAAATGTATCGCTAGCCTTTTGGCAGCTTAAAAAATTATGAGTAGCGCGAACATCTATATAAAGTACATTAAGAAAACAGCGACTAGTGGGGGAATATGGGCTAATGTGCTCAGGATTATTCTGATACAAAGGATGTAATGGATTAAGCCCAACAGTTGAAGCACCTTGTTTAGCTGTATTGATTATAATGTTACTTAAATCACCAAAATCCCCCATTCCAAAGTTTTCATCACTACGTATTGAATACAGTTGAGCTGTGTATCCCCATACTTTTTTACTATGCGCTTCTTCAGCACTGAAACAGGTCGCTGGCGTTATAACTAAGTGACAATGAGAATAAAGGTTGCCAATAGTTACAGATACTTGGTGATAACCTTCTTGCAATTCAGGAAGTGGGAGTTGGTATTGACTAAATATTTTATCGTGTAGTTTTGTTGTTTCAATTAATTTTAAATTAGTAAGATCAACACTCGTTTCAATAACATCATTTTGCTCAGTATTAATAATAAATTTTATCGACTTTATATTATCTGAATGAGCTAAGCTGATCGGCACATAATAATTTGGATTAGTATTTTTTATAATGTGGGTGGCAGGTAAAATGTTACGCCATTTTTTTTCTTCTAGAATTGTTATTTGTTCAACCAAGACTTCTTCATTACTTAAGTCGTACCCCATAGCATTAAGTAGAGCTTCAAGTGCTTCTTGCTTGGGAGTTTGTTCAATGCCAAAACTATTTACATAGCTTCGATGAAACCCAACAAGTTCAGCTAATTTTTCTATAGATGGTGAGGTTCTATTCATACTTACTCTCTATTCAGGGTAAAGTTCAGGGATAAAACAATAATTTGTTGATGAAAAAACAATACATCTTGAAGCTAACGTTACAAGAGCCCCCTAGACAAAAGAGCATTGGCGTGTGCCTTCATTTATAACATACTCTTACTAACGTTTTGTACTGTAAAATACAAAATTATGTGATTATTTCTTTTAATATAGTCATATATTTTGTTCTTTGCTTAAGCAACGTTATATAAAGTGTATCTGTAAATTTTATGTTTGAATATTGATCCAATTAGAATGTTATGAAGAGTTTCATATTACCTTGTTTTCGTGAATTAGGTAGCCATATATCTATAGAGTAAAGTACTTAACACTTTCAACCTATAAAGGATTTCTTTATGAATAAAACAGTTGTAATTACAGGGGCTAACCGAGGAATTGGTTTAGCTATGGCTAAGATTTTCAAGTCAGAAGGGTATAA
Organism: Pseudocolwellia sp. AS88; assembly: GCF_030551755.1. GTDB lineage: Bacteria > Pseudomonadota > Gammaproteobacteria > Enterobacterales > Alteromonadaceae > Pseudocolwellia. The sequence goes on along the minus strand of NZ_JAUPEC010000029.1, from coordinate 16,400 downwards.
TGTCTATGGAATTTGCAGAAATACTTCAACAGAGCTAGAACAATTAGGCATTAATGTTGTGAATGATGTTGATGTAGCAACATCTGCTGGTATTGCTAATATGAAAAAGGCATTAACTGGTGTATTTATCGATGTACTTATTTGTAATGCTGGAATTCTACGTGATGAAAGCCTGTCAGACTTGAATTTAGATACCATAAGAGAGCAGTTTGAAGTAAATGCTATAGCACCGCTTAATATTGTTGATACCTTGCAAAGCAATTTAGTTGAAGGTAGTAAGGTTGCAATGATAACTTCTAGAATGGGATCTATTGCTGATAATGGTTCTGGTGGTCGTTATGGTTATCGTATGTCTAAAGCTGCATTAAATGCAGCTGCTATGTCATTAAGTAAAGATTTATATTCTCAAGGTGTTTCTGTTGGTATTTATCATCCAGGTTATGTTCAAACGGATATGGTAAATAATAGTGGTGATATTTCAGCGAATGAAGCCGCAAGCCGAATTATAGGTTTAATCGATAGCTTATCATTAGAGGAAACAGGTGTTTTTAAACACTCAAATGGTGAATTACTTCCATGGTAGAAGATTTCTTTCATAAAGACGCTAATGAAAGACTTCATAAGCCTGTGAATGAAAGATCGAGTGCAAACCAACAACATATTAAAATATGGAAGACGGTGCAGGCGATCCCTTATGGTAATGTGGCTTGTTATGGGCAAGTTGCTGATTTGGCCGGCTTGCCAGGACGAGCTCGACTTGTAGGGAAAGCTTTAGGTAAAGTTCCTGAAGGTGGCTGGAATAACCAAGCGGTACCTTGGCATAGAGTGATTAACTCTCAAGGGAAAATATCATTTCCCGCTGGCAGCGATGCTTTTATTCGACAAAAAGGCTTACTGCAAGATGAGCAAGTTGTTGTTATGGGCAGTAGAGTTAAACTTGCTGATTTTCAATGGACTCCTGATTTAGCTGAACTACTGTTTAAACTGGAGTTTTAGTTATTTTTATTTCGCTATTTTTTAAGTTTTTTATAAGGTTTTAGATGATTGATTTACCGCAAGGCATACATGTTTCGGGCAAAGGGCCTACGGTTATTTTGTTGCATAGCTCGTTAAGTAGTTCAAAGCAATGGGTAACCTTAGTACAACACTTAAAAAACGACTTTACTGTGATTAATGTTGATATTTTAGGTTATGGCTCGGTTGGAGATAAAGAAACACTTAGTTCTCTTGAAAACTACAGAGCATCTATTGAAGTAGAACGTATTCAGCAAGCATTGCAGCATTTACATGTTGAGGATCAGCCTTATCATATTGTTGGTCACTCTTTTGGTGGAGCTTTAGGTTTGAAATTAGCTGTAGAAGCGCCTGAAAAAGTACTCTCTTTATCTTTATATGAACCGGTAGCCTTTCATTTGATAGAGGAAGGTAGTGAAATTAAAGAGGTTTTGAACGATTTATTTAAAAGAGTTAGTGTTGACGACTTATTTATTGCTGCCGAAGAGTTTATGGATTATTGGAACATAAAAGGCTTTTTTAAAAGTTTACCTTCTCGTGTGCAACAGGGAGCAGCCCATGAGATGAATAAGGTGAACTTAGATTCTATCGCATTAATCTCTGAGACTTATGGTAAAGATGAAATAAATAAGATCACAGCGCCTGCCATGATTATGACAGGTAGCCAAAGCCCTACATTAAGCAAAGTCTTAGCCGATATTATTGTGAATGCATTAGATGATGTTACACAAGAAGTCTTTGAGGCAGGGCACATGGGGGTTATTTCTCATGCGCCTATAGTTCAATCTAAGATAGCTGAGTTTATTAGAACTCATCATACCGACGTTTTGTAAAGCAAAAAAAAGCCCAGCTATAAAGCTGGGCAAAAAACATAAGGGGGAAACATGATGTTAAATATTAAGAGGCATTTTCCTCCGTATTATCAACTACACGTTTTTGTACCTGGCTTTTACCATTAATAGCTATTTTTCTAGGTTTGAGTGCTTCAGGTATTTCTCTTTCTAAATCTATGTGTAAAAGTCCATGCTCCATAGCAGCACCAATAACTTTTACATGGTCTCCAAGTTGAAATTTTCGTTCGAAATTTCGTTCAGCAATACCTTGATGTAAAAACTTACGTTCAATTTTATTTGCTTCAGGTATTTTTGTTCCTGTAACAATCAATGTATTTTCTTTAGACTCAATATCTAATTCGTCTTCAGCAAAACCAGCAATTGCCATGGTTATTCTGTATTTGTCTTCTTCGAGAAGTTCAACGTTATAAGGGGGATAAGACGATTGTTTATCAGCTCTAGAAGCTTTGTCTATTAAACCAGCTAAGTGGTCAAAACCAATAAATGAACGGTAAAGTGGGCTGAAATCTGTAGATGTACGCATAATATTCATATCCTATATTTAGTTAGCAATATGCTGTATTCGTTAAATAAACTATTTTGTTAAAATCTATAAAGTTAAAGCCAATAAATATTGCGAATTAACGATTCAAAAATAATTTAATCTTCGAATTATTGTGCCTTTCAAAATGAACAGGCGGTTAATGTAGACCCTATCGGCGACTACACTATAAGAGATGGGATTGATGTGTTATTTTTCAAGAAAAAAACCAAATAAATTTTAAATATTATTTGGTTTTTATTTTATCTTATTGATATTTAATGTTTATTTTTTTGTGAGAACTCGGTGTTTTTATAGTTATTCAGAGGTTTGGCTACTTAACAATGTAATCTTTTCTAATGCAGTTTCATAATTTGGGGGGGTTGAAATGTTGGCTACCAACTCTTTATATACAACTTTTTGTTCGGGGTTAATAATAAAAATAGCACGGGTTAATAACCCCATATCTTTTATTAGTAATCCATACTTAGCACCAAAATCTCGCCATACTGAGTCAGACAATATTTGAATGTTATTAATGTTTTCAGTGTTACAAAAACGCTTTTGAGCAAAAGGTAAGTCATTACTTATTGTTATAAATACAGTTTTATCAGATAGACTTGCTACTTTTTCGTTGAAGGTTTTTGTTTGAGCAGAGCAGACCCCTGTATCTAAACTTGGTACTACAGAAATCAAAACATTTTTACCTGAATAACGCTCAAAAGTTACTGGTGAGAAGTTTTCATCAACAACTTTAAAGTTTGGTGCTATGTCACCTACATTAATTTGTGTACCTAATAAAGTAACAAACTTACTACCTGCTTTAACTAAGCTGCTATTTTCAGGTAGGTTAGTGTCTTGAGCGTAAACTAAAGGTGAGGATGTTAATAGAATAAAGCTGATTAATGTAAATAATTTCATTGTATAATGGTGTAAAATGAATATAGTTTATGAGAGTTTACCGGATTTTTTTGTAAAAATATCAGCAGTCTTCGTTTTTATTATCTATTGTTAGTAAGAGACTTGTTATTTTAAAGTTTCCCGTTTTTATCTGTTTGAGTCAATTTAGGAAATAAGTGTGTATGTCAACTCCGTTATTAATATGTGACGATTCAAATATGGCGCGTAAGCAAGTCGCGCGATCTTTACCAGACGGCTGGGATGTCGATATTAGTTTTGCTACTAATGGTTTTGAAGGAATAGAAGCAATTAAAGCAGGTAAAGGCGATGTTTTACTCTTAGATTTAAATATGCCTGGAATGGATGGCTATGAAGTATTACAAGCTATTGTTGAACAAGATCTTCCCACTTTAGTTATTGTTATTTCTGGTGATATTCAACCTTCAGCACATAAAAGGGTAACAAGTTTAGGCGCTTTAGATTTTATTCGTAAACCGGTTAGTAAAGAAAAGCTAACCCAAATTCTTTCGGCTTATGGTATTTATACGGCTTCACAAGCTGATGAAAAACCTGAAGCTATTGTTGAAGCATTATCAGAAAAAATTGAATTACCTCCTGTTTCTGTAGCTCAACTAGATCAAAGTATACCGACCAAAAGAAATCAAATTGACTTTATTGAGTCTGATCTCAGAGATTGTTATCAAGAAATTGCTAATGTTGCTATGGGGCGAGCGGGCGATCTTCTGGCGCGTTTACTAGACGTATTTGTTGTATTACCTATTCCTAATGTTAATTTAATTGAAGTTAGTGAATTAAGTATGGCTTTATCGGCCGTAGAAGTGAATGAAAGTACTTCAGGTATTTGCCAAGGCTTTATTGGAGCAGGAATATCCGGTGAAGCGCTATTAATTCTTAATGATTCAAGCTTCAAAGATATTGCGACATTAATGAATTACAAACAGGAGTTAGATGAAAACTCTGAACTTGAATTGTTAATGGATATGGCGAACGTATTAATTGGAGCATGCTTAAGTGGTGTTTCAGAGCAACTTGATATGAATTTTAGCCAAGGACATCCTGTTGTCCTTGGGCAACATCGTAAAATTTCCGAATTAATTGCGACTAATTCTTCTCGCTGGCGACGTACTTTGGCCATTGAAATAAGCTACAACATAGAAAATTACCCGATAAAATGTGATTTATTATTATTATTCACAGAAGAATCGATGAAAACCCTGAACAATAAAATTTCTTACTTATTGGATTAAATATGTCGCTTGAAACTGAACAAATTAATGAATTACATTGGCTTATGGAAATGCTCCATACGATTGATGTTGGTTTAGTTGTCCTTGATCGCCAGTATAAAATTCAGATCTGGAATGGTTTTATGGAAAACCACAGTGGCTTGTTACCTAGAGAAGTAAAAGATAAAGAGATTTTTTCATTATTTGAAGAAATTCCAAAGGATTGGTTTAAGCGTAAAGCTGAGTCTGTTTTTATGCTTAAAAACAAAGCCTTTACTATTTGGGAACAAAGACCTTATTTATTTAAATTTCAAAATTATAGACCAATCACAGGTTCTGCTGATTATATGTATCAGAATACGACATTCATTCCTTTAATGTCGGCAACAGGCTTAGTGACGCATCTATGTTTACTGATTTATGATGTAACAGATAATGCCATTAACAAACAAGAACTTGAGAAGCTAAATGGTGAATTAGGTATTTTAAGCCAAACCGACGGTTTAACTAAGCTCTTTAATAGAAGTCATTGGGAAAGCTGTTTACAAGCTGAGTTTAAGCGTTGGACACGTAGTCAGAGTGCGAGCAGCTTAGTGATTTTAGATATTGATCACTTTAAAAATGTTAATGACACATATGGACATACTGTAGGTGATAATGTGATACGACATCTTTCATCATTAATCAAACAGCATGTAAGAGAAACTGATATTTCAGGTCGTTATGGCGGTGAAGAGTTTGTTATTTTACTTGCAGACACACCTTTAGAAAATGCTCAAATATTTGCTGAAAGGTTACGTAAAGAAGTTGCACAATCTATTGTTAAACATAATGATATTGATTTATCTTATACCATCAGTTTAGGTATTGCAGAAATTGATCCATCAATTAAAACTTATGAAGAGTGGATCGAACATGCTGATGCCGCTTTATATTGCTCTAAAGAAAGTGGACGAAATAAAGTAAGCGTGCACTCCAAAGTTTAATTGCAATGAATTAAAGTTTGTAATAAACAGCTAAAAAAACCTTATATTTAAATAATATAAGGTTTTTTATTTTGAGCGCCTAGTAAAATGGTGAACCAAGTAAATGATCAATGTTATTAAAGCAAACAGCCATTGAGTAAATTGCCCCCAGATAGAGAAAGGTGTTTCTCCTTCAACTAACATTATTTCAGTTCTAAGAACATCTTCAGTAAACTGTGGAATAACACTAATAACCTTACCTAAATGATCTACTGCTGCAGTTACACCATTGTTGGTTGCTCTAAGCAGTGGGCGTCCAAATTCAGCAGCTCTCATTCTTGCAATGTCTAAGTGTTGATGTGGTCCATGTGAGTCACCAAACCAAGAGTCATTACTTACAGTTAATAACATATTTGTTGTTGTTTGAAAGTTTGCTTTTAATTGCGCTGGAAAAGCAATTTCAAAGCAAATAAGCGGTAATATATGAATATCGTTCGCTATTAAATTTGGTTGAACATACTCACCAGAAGAGAATGATGATTGAGGCAGATTAAATAGAGGAGCTATAGGTTTTAACCATTCTTGAAAAGGCACAAATTCACCAATAGGCAATAAGTGATATTTAGAGTAGCGGTTACTCGCATTATATTCGTAGCTTCCTAATGGATCTGCTTGGTGTTTCTTACCTAAGGTAATTAAGCTATTAAAATACTCTTTGTTTGCAAAGTTATAATTTAAGATACCTGTAATAATTGTACTGTTTTGTATAGCGGCAGATTTATCCGCTAACTCTAAAAACTCTTGTGCTAAAGGTTCTACAGCCGTAATAGCAGATTCAGGCCAAATAATAATATCAGCATCATAATTTACACGTGTTAAATCTAAATATTTCAGCATGGTTGGCCATTCTTGATCTGGCTCCCACTTAATTTCTTGTTTAATATTGCCCTGTATTAATGCAACTTTTACTGTTTTATTGGTAGGGATAACCCATGATTTATCCTGTAAAACTGAACTAGTAGTGATTAACGAGAGTATGATTGTAAGTGACAATACTAGGTTCTTTCTTTGTATTAGTAGATGTATCGCAATGCACAAGAGTAATACAATTGAATTTAAGCCAAACTCTCCGGTGATCGGAATAAAACTCGCTAATGGGCTATCTATTTGTGTATAGCCTAAAGATAACCAAGGGAACCCTGTTAGAAACACACCACGTAAATATTCAGTGATCAGCCAAAATGACGAGAACAACCACAAATTAGCTTTTTTATTAGTAGATAACTTAGCTGATAGGTAAGTTGCCAAAGCGGGAAATAGTGCCAAATATAAGCACAGTAATACCATTAACAAAATTGATATTACAAGAGGCATACCTCCAAATTGATCTATAGCTACATGTACCCAGCTAATGCCGCTAGCGAACCAACCGAAACCAAAAATAAATCCATGCTTAGTTGCGTTTTTTACTGAACAATCTTTGAGAATAAAAAACCAAAGTGGGATGCTAATAAAAGGGAGCCACCATAAAGAAAATGGTGCATAAGCAAACACTAAACTAAGCCCAGCAATAAAGCTGAGCCAATTTTTAGGTGCTGATATAAGCTCTTTTGAAGATCTGATTAAGGTCGAAAACATGAATTTCCATATGATTATTGCTAATCAGTATTTTTTCCGTTTATTTCATGATCTTTAGGTGTCGTAACCTGAATTGTTTGAATACGACGAGTGTTTGCCGCAGTGATCTTAAATTCAAATTCATCAATTGTCACTGTTTCACCTTTTTTAGGCATGTGACCAAACTGATTAAGAATAATGCCGCTGATAGTATCTGCGTTTTCACCCGTAAAATTGGTGTTAAAGTATTGGTTAAAGTCATCTAACTCGGTAAGAGCTTTCACTTGATAAACTTGGCCAGCAAGGTGTTTTATATCTTCTTCAATAGCATCATCAGTTTCATCTTCAATTTCACCAACAATAAGCTCTAAAATATCTTCAATAGTAACGACACCTGATACGCCACCATATTCATCTACAACAACAGCCATGTGATAGCGTTGTGATCTAAATTCTTTTAATAAAGGTTCTACTTTTTTACTTTCAGGTACCATAATCGAAGGCCTAATAACCGTCGCTATAGTTGATTCATGGTCTTGAGGTTGAAAGGCATGAATTAACAAGTCTTTAGCCAGTAAAATACCTTCTATTTTATCAATGTCTTCATTAATAACTGGAAATCGAGAATGTCCTGATTCAATTATTTTAGGAATCGACTCTTCGAGAGAATCATTAATATCGAGTGTGATCATTTGTGATCTAGGTATCATGATATCTCGTACACGCATATCTGATACTTCCAGCACACCCTTGATCATTAACCTGGTTTCAGGTCGTATTAATTCACGATCTTCAGCGTCGTTAAGTACTTCAACTAACTCTTCTTTATTTTGCGGCTCCCCGGTAAATACTTGTGTTACTTTTGACCACAATGACTTATTTGAAGAACCGTTGCTAGAGTGGGGGTTGTCTTCGCCCATAGAGTTTTACTACATCCTATAATTAATGTTTTAAGTATGAAATTTATACTTCTTGGTAAGGATTGTCTATACCAAGAGTTGATAATAATTTTATTTCAAGTGATTCCATTTCAACGGCATCATCTTCTTCTATATGGTCGTAACCCAGCAAATGCAAGCACCCGTGAATAACTAAATGAGCCCAATGGTCGTGAATGTTTTTATTTTGTTCTATAGCTTCTTTATTAACTACGTCTGAACAAATAACAAGGTCGCCTAATAAGTTAATTTCTATACCTTCAGGTACTTCAAAAGGAAAAGACAAAACATTTGTTGGCTTATTTTTTCCGCGGTATTGATGATTTAACTCTTGGCTTTCTTGTGATTCCACTATACGAATAGTTAATTCAGGATCGTCTTTTTGAGTTGATAAGGCTGTTTCTGCCCATAGTTGTAATTGTTCTATTGAAGGGAGGTTATTATCTTCACAAGCAATTTGAACATCTAAAAGTACAGCCATTAGTTTTGTGCCTTGGCTCTATTTTCAGCGGCAATAGCATCTTTTTCTGCTTTCAAACGGTTCACTTTCTTGTCATGAGCATCGTAAGCTTCAACTATTCTTGCAACAACAGGGTGACGTACTACATCTTTTGAATCGAAGAAGTTGAAGCTAACACCAGGAATGTCTTCTAAAACTTCAATTGCATGGCGTAAACCAGACTTTTGACCACGAGGTAAATCTACTTGTGTAATGTCACCAGTAATAACAGCGCGAGCATTAAAGCCTATGCGAGTTAAGAACATTTTCATTTGTTCAACGGTCGTATTCTGACTTTCATCGAGAATTATAAAGGCGTCATTAAGTGTACGTCCACGCATGTAAGCAAGAGGAGCAACTTCAATTACGTTCCGCTCTATAAGCTTTTCAACCTTCTCGAAACCTAACATTTCAAATAAAGCGTCATAAAGTGGGCGTAAATAAGGGTCAACTTTTTGTGACAGATCGCCAGGTAGAAAACCTAATTTTTCACCCGCTTCAACAGCCGGGCGAGTAAGTAAAATACGTCTAACTTCTTGTCTTTCTAAAGCTTCTACAGCACAAGCTACAGCTAAGTAAGTTTTACCTGTACCCGCAACACCAACACCAAAGCTAATGTCGTTGGTAATAACATTATGAACGTAACTTTGTTGATTTTCATTACGTGGCTTGATCACACCACGTTTTGTTTTAATGGTAATTAGCTTATCAAAATTAACATCAAGGTTACTGCTAGTTGGTTCTTGTTCTAAGGCGTTAGAGCCAATAATCGCAAGGTGGACCATTTCATCAGTAATATCTTGTTGTTTATTTTTTACTGTGCTGGTTTCTACATACAAATCTTTTAATATGTTACTAACAGCTAAACAGTTACTTTCTTTACCTACAATTTTAACTTGATTACCTCGATAACTTATTTCAACACCTAAACGTCTTTCAAGGGTTTTTAAGTTATCGTCCATCGGTCCATATAATGAAGCCTGACGTGAATTATCTTCTGGTTCTAATGTTAATACGTGGTTGCTGTTTTTGCTCAAAGTAACTATCCAAAAATTTATGTGTATTATTTAGTTAAGGTGTAAAAGTGCCTACGCCAATCTCATTTGTGCTATTTACATCGGTATTTTGCTTAGCTTGCTGGTGATGGTTATTAGCAAGAATGTCTGCAGGAGAAAGCGCAATACGTAACCCCATGTCTTTTTCTTCTCTTACTAATTCACCGCGTAATGAGTTTGCATAAACATCTGTTACTTTAATATCAACGAATTGGCCAATAACATGATGAGGAGCTTCAAAATTTACAATTCGGTTGTTTTCAGTACGACCACGAAGCTCCATAGGATTTTTCTTCGAAGGACCTTCAACTAGAATACGCTGCTCAGTACCTAACATTTGACGTGCAATACGCAGTGCTTGGTTGCTGATAGTGTCTTGTAAATGTTGTAAACGATCTTTCTTGGTTTGATCTGATACATCATCAGGTAAATCAGCTGCTGGCGTACCTGGACGAGCGCTATAAATGAAGCTGAAGCTTAAATCAAAATCAATATCTTTAATTAATTTCATTGTCGCATTGAAGTCATCATCCGTCTCTCCAGGGAAACCAATAATAAAATCTGATGACATACAAATTTCAGGTCGTGCTTTTTTCAATTTACGTATTTGAGATTTGTATTCTAATGCTGTGTGGCCACGCTTCATTTGTACAAGGATTCTATCGCTACCGCTTTGAACAGGTAAATGCAGGTGACTCACTAATTCTGGTACGTCTTTGTATACTTCAATAATATCGTCAGTAAACTCGATAGGATGAGACGTGGTATAACGAATTCTATCAATACCATCTATTGTTGCGATTAAACGCAATAATTCTGAAAAACGACAAATGCTACCGTCATGAGATTCACCTCGGTAACCATTTACGTTTTGCCCTAATAAATTAACTTCACGAACACCTTGCTCAGCTAGTTGTGCAACTTCATATAATACGTCATCAAGTGGACGACTAACTTCTTCGCCACGAGTATAAGGTACCACACAGAAAGTACAATATTTACTACAACCTTCCATAATTGATACAAAAGCTGTCGCACCGTCAGCTTTAGGTTCTGGCAAACGGTCGAATTTTTCTATTTCAGGAAAACTCACATCAACAACAGGGCTTCTATCGCCTGTTACTTGTTGGATCATTTCAGGCAATCTATGTAATGTTTGCGGACCAAAAACCATATCAACATAAGGTGCTCTTTGGCGGATAGCATCACCTTCTTGTGAAGCTACACAACCACCAACACCAATAACCAAATCAGGATTTGTTGCTTTAAGGGTTTTCCAACGGCCAAGTTGATGAAATACTTTTTCTTGAGCTTTCTCACGTATTGAACAAGTATTTAATAAAATAACATCAGCGTCCTCAGCTTCGTCTGCTAACTCGTAACCATGAGTCGAATCTAGAAGTTCAGCCATTTTCTGCGAGTCATACTCGTTCATTTGGCAGCCCCATGTTTTGATGTAAAGCTTTTTACTCATTAATACTTGCCTAATATTCAATAGTGATTTTAAAAAAGGAGTCGTATTTTACTCTTTCTTTAGATGAGACGCTAGGGTTGTTGCTCTTTGAAGAGGAAAATTTGTTCAAACGAATTATGTTTTCAGCTAAAGGCTTGTAATGTGGCGTCATTTTATAGGGGAAAGGTAGCCGCTTTATTAGGTTAACTTCGGCTCTTGATAATCAATGTAACAATGATCAAGAAATATTCATCAAAGGTATACTGATGGTAAGTTGGCTACTGGAATTGTCTTTATCAAAAACATTGAATGAAGCATTATATTTGTTTGCAATTTGACGAATGTAATAAATAGATATATCGAAGTTAATCTTACTTTTAAATTTAGAAAAACCATTTTCATCATTCGTGATTGTTAACCACATCTTTTGTTTTACTTCTTGTAAGTTAATTTCGAAGTTTCTTCCACTACCATTAATAATGGTTGAGATAATGGTTTCATAGATTATTTTATATATATCTGCTTCCATTTCTGAGCTGAGTTTAGTTTCTAAAGTCTCAATATGTAATTTGATGTTTGCATGATACTTTTGATGCACAAAGTTAACAAAATAGGGAAGTGCAACTTCTAAAGATCTACCTCGGTTAGTTATAGGTTCTAAGATGTTTTCGTTTTGTACTAAAGAATCTATACATTGATTAATAATTTTAGACACTAGATACAAATTTTCTTTGGGTAAGTCTTCCAAGTTATAAAGCAAACCTTTAGCTTTTAATAAGTTACGTTCTACATTAAAAGTGACTTTTCCATGGCTGCGAATATCATCTGATAATATAGTATGTATATGTTTTATCGAGCGATACCTTAAATAAAGTAACCAAATAACAGCAATGAAAATAAAGCTGATGCTGAAAATATAAAGTACTTTCATTTGAGGTGTTAAATACCAAGGGTAAGCAACATTTATTTCAGTAAAAGCTAATATATCACTCCATTGCCCTAAGCTATTTGTTCCTTTGATGGCTAGTTTATATGTACCTGACTCTAAACCCGTTAAAGTTAATTGGTTACCATAGATATTTTGCCATTCGCCACTATTTATTTGGTATTTAAACTTTTTATCTTTCCCTGGGCGAAAATCTAAACTTGCTAAATTAAGAGAGATAACATCATTTTCAGATCCTACTCTAATCTCATTCTTTAATAGTTGTGTGTTGCCCGATACTGTTACTTGGCTAATAACTATTTTGGAATTATATTTTTCTACTTCAGTAAGAGGGATTTCGAGTAGACCTGTGTAGTGAGGTACAAAGACTTTATTGTTATGCAGAACCGGAGCATCGGTAAAGTTATACTTTTCAGTATTTGGCATTAATGATATGGAATCATCATCGGTATTTATACGATATAATCCCTGTAAAGCAGGAGCCCAAACTTCATCACCAATAAGACTTATCATTGAAAAACTTACGCCTTCAGCTACCTGTGATAATACATCGCCATGAAAATTTAGAACATACATGCCATTACCTTTAGTCGCGGCATAAACTTTATTATTATGTGTAGCGAAGGAAATAACTTTACTTTTTACCGATAACTTTAATTGGCGATTAGTTTTTGTATACCGGTTATAAATCTCAATACCACCAGACGTTGCTAACCAAATATTGTTGTTATCTAAGGTTAAAATATCAATGATTTCTGGATTTTTAATACCTTGATTTGTGCTTATATGATCAATGATTCGCTGAGTTTTTAGATTATAAATATAAAAGCCATTACCATCTGTTGCTAAGTAGAGAAACTCTCCTTTTCTAGTGAGTTTTAATATAATTTGATTATTATCGATAAAGTCGACTTTTTTTACTGTATTGGTTGATTTCTTATATACCCACAAACCATCAAAAGCAGCAATATATAAAGCATCATCTATTACTAATAAATCCATAGTTCTTTTACCCCACGAGGTAAGTGATGGGTTAATTTTTTTTGAGAGGCTTTCACCATGAGTAAAAGCTTTATATATACCATCACCGTAAGTACCAATAACCAACTCATTATTAAATATTGTTATTTCATTAGCATTGTCAGCCACATTATAAATTTTCTGATGATTTTTAACGACAGAAGGAAATATTTTTTGTATGCCTTTATTACTGATAAGCCATAAAGTATTTGATTCTGCTTGAATCAAATCTCTTGGGATCATTGACTCTATTTTAGGGTAATTATGTGTGATGTTTATTAATGAAGGAATCGCTATTTTTGATATGACTCCTTCCTTACTTAAAAGAATAGCATGACCATCGTTTGATTTTGTACTAATAACATGTTTTTGAGTGTTGGGTATTTCATAACGGGAGCCATCATCACCTAGATACAAAATTACAGCGTCAGTAAGTACTAATAAGCCATCACCAATTGGAGTAATAGAAGATACTTTATTTTTAAGTAGCTGAGTAAAACTATCGTTTTCTAGCTTATACAATCCACTAAAGCCTGCTGTGTATAAATTATCTTTAGTGTTTTTTAAAGCAGAGGTTTTGATTTCATCGACTAAAAGTTTTGTTGTTTTATTTTTTTGCGAATATTCATAAATTTCACCTTTTGGGGTTTGTAAGTAATATTTACCTTTATAAATAACTGTTTTATCAGCAGAAATGCGATTCTGATTAACATTTAATTTGGTTGTTTTAGCTGTTCTAGGGTTAAGTCGCCATATTTCAAGTGTGCTTGTGGTAACTATAAAATCATCACCATCCTTAATAACATCATATATCCATGTATAAGGGATATTCCATTTTTCATTATTATTAGAAAAATGAATAAGATCAGTACCATCAAATCGAGCTAAACCACTTTGCCCAGAAAACCAGATATAATTATTTTCATCTTCAATGACGCCACTAACTTTAAGATAATTTAAAATTGATTCATTAGACTCTGCTTGAGCAGTGTTATGAATAAAGGAACTTAGAAATATAATAAGCGGCATTAGAACTAGCCACTTATTAAATATAGACTTAAACGATTGCAAGTGGTGAGGTATTGATATGATCTTTTCTACCACAAGGAGCATAAACTCGAGGCATTTCGTTTTCATTAATAGGCTTTTGCACCAATAAATATGATGGTTTTCTTGGGTCTGTTGGGAGATCCCTATTTGCCCATGCTTGTCGTATTTTTTCAGCGTGCTCTTTGCCATACTTTGTTTCAAATCCTGCTGCGAGCATTTCAACGCCAAAATCATCCATAATCATCATTGTAGTGTTATGGTAGCCACTTGTAGAGTTAAAATCTATATCTACCGTTAATATTTTATTGTTAGGTAGAACTAGGTCTGCTCGTAAGTTAGCAATTACTGCACGGTCTTCATGAGCTTTTAAATCTGACGTATTAGGTTTTGCGGTTAGATCAAACGTTAAATTAATGTCTTCTGCTATTTGTAATTTCTCATCTAAATGACTCATTTCTATTCCTTTGGGAGTAATATTAATTATTATGGGGTAATTGCATATTTGTAATTATCTATACCTTTAAAAAGTATATGAAAATTAAAATGAAATACTACCTATTTCAACTATCTATAGCCAATAGTCTGGGATTTTATTTAATCATCGTATAAATCTGTAAGGTTAGTTAAAATGAGTTTATTAAAAGACTGAAGATTTTAAATATGAAAAATTTTGATTGTGTAGTGATTGGTGGTGGAATGATTGGTGCGGCATCTGCTGTAGCTTTAGCAAATTTAGGGTTGAAAATTGCTCTTGTTGAATTATCTCCTTGTCATGAGTTTTCTGCTCAATCTTCTTTTGATTTAAGAGTGTCAGCCATTTCGGTAGCTACTCAACAACTACTTGAGCAACTTGATGCATGGCATTCTTTATCACAAAAAAGACTGTGTCCATACTCTAGATTAGGTGTATGGGAAACTGAACTTTCATATACAGAATTTGATGCTCAAAAAATTGAACAGCCAATTTTAGGACATATTGTTGAAAATAAGCTTATCCAGCTTTCCTTATGGGAGGTGGTATCAAGCAATAACAATATCACTACTTTTTGTCCAGATACGCTCAAAGCTTTTACACAAAATACAGAGCAAGTGATTGTTGAGTTGGAGAGTCAAACCATAACAGCCAAGCTTCTTGTTGCAGCCGATGGCGCTAATAGTAAAGTGAGAACATTAGCAAATATTGGTGTTACTGGCTGGGATTATAATCAATCAGCCATGTTAATAAATGTTGAAACACAATTACCTCAGCAAAATATTACTTGGCAGCAATTCTATGAAACAGGTCCCGTGGCTATGTTGCCTCTCAGCGGGGAAAGTGAATTAGGCGGTTATGCGTCTTTAGTTTGGTACCATCAAAAAAGTGAGATTAAACGTTTATCTTCTTTAAGTAATCATCAGCTTGAAGAGCAAATTATGGATAATTTCCCTACTCGTTTAGGGAAAATAAAGGTAATTGATAAAGGTGCATTTCCTCTTACTCGCAAACATGCCAATTCGTACCAAAAAGGTAGGGTTTTATTATTAGGTGATTCAGCTCATACCATTAACCCTATGGCAGGACAGGGAGTTAATATTGGTTTTAAAGATGTGAAGGCTCTACAGCAAATTGTTGCAAAAGCTATCGGTAATGGCGAGTCTTGGTCTGATATTCATGTACTTGCTCGTTATGAAAAGCAAAGAAGAAACGATAACTTAATGATGATGACAACAATGGATATGCTTTATAGCTCGTTTAGCCACCCATCCACTATCGTTAAAGTAGCACGTAATATTGGATTAATGTTAGCTAACCATTCAGGTGCTATTAAAAATAAAGCATTGGCTTATGCATGCGGTTTATAAATGCGAGATGTTTTAAGTTTTTAACATGAACAAACGGTGAAATTTTTTTGATTTACTAAGGAAAGTGATTTTCGAATGTGAATATATAGGAGAGAAAAAAGTCTTATATTAAATGGTACGGGGTGAGAGACTTGAACTCTCACATCTTGCGATACTGGAACCTAAATCCAGCGCGTCTACCAATTCCGCCAACCCCGCGCATAACATAATCTTTAGTATAAACGAGATTATTTTGAAACTTATAGATGTTGAGAAGTGGCAGGGGTAAGAGGATTTGAACCTCTGAATGACGGGATCAAAACCCGCTGCCTTACCGCTTGGCTATACCCCTGCAGAAAACTCAAATGTAAATTACAATGCTACTATTCTATATGACGGATTTTAATAAAAGAATCTTCAAAGAAAGTGGCAGGGGTAAGAGGATTTGAACCTCTGAATGACGGGATCAAAACCCGCTGCCTTACCGCTTGGCTATACCCC
>NZ_JAUPEC010000028.1 GCF_030551755.1 Pseudocolwellia sp. AS88 | reverse complement strand
CCGAACTCAGAAGTGAAACGCAGTAGCGCCGATGGTAGTGTGGGAGTTCCCATGTGAGAGTAGGACATTGCTAGGCTGCTATTTAAAGAAACCCGTAGCTTATGCTACGGGTTTTTTGCTATCTGGCGTTTGAAAAATCCAAACACTCATTAAGGGCGAGCGACAATAGCGCTGTGGCTCTACCTGCCTCCTCGACAACTGCTCCTGCGTTGTCCTAATTTCCTACATCCGTGTAGGGAATTCGTTATATTAAGAGATGCAGAAGTGACCTCTCTTGTGCATCCATGCACACGCGGCATTAGTACATCCATGTACGTCAAACGCAGTAGCGTCAGTGGTAAAGAGCGTGTGGGGGGCTTTTCTTGATGTGAGGACATTACTTGCCATCCATGGCACCATGTCATTAGTATTTCCTATACGTCAGTAGGACGCCGCTCCTGTACATCCATGTGCCCACGGCATTAGTGCTTCCTTGCACTTCATTGCTAGGCTTCTATTTAATAGAAACCCGTAGCTGATGCTACGGGTTTTTTGCTATCTGGCGTTTGAAAATCCAAACATTCTATACGCGAAGATAGAACGCGTTTACTATTCGTATTCACCGAAAAGCCGTTCATTGATGCAGCATAGTCGGACGCCACTTCCGCACATCTCGACAACTGCTCCTGCGTTGTTCTAATTCTTTACATCCATGTAAATCCAATACTTATCAAAGGCGAGCTTAAATAACGCCAAGAGTAGGGCACAATTCCTCTATATCCATGTTCTTAATGCATTAGCGCTTCTTATCCTATATTTATTGATAACCATTATGTGATCATTTAGGTATATAGAGATTAGGGCATTTATAAATAATTCCTTTGGTGTGCGCGATGAATTATTTACGATATCATTAGCTTATAAATACATAATAATTCCCTATCTATAGGATTAATTAAATGGATGTTGATCAAGCTTCATTGGACAGAGTTGAAAATAAATTAGCAAAGCAGAGTGCAATTTTAGCTGGATTAGGAGCTACTCTTTGGTCAATTCCTTCATTAGTTCTTTGGTATTGTGTTTATTCATATTTCCCTCAATTTAGTACTATGATGTTAATCGCTAATGGCATCATTATAGGTTTCGCTGTTCGTTTTCATGGCAAAGGTCTATCTGTTCTATTTTCAATTATCGCTTTAATAACTCATACCTGGGTTACTTATGTCGCTTTATCTTTGAACATCGTAATTAATGGCACTACATGGGGGATCATCTTATTTGGTTGCTATGCTGTTGGAGCGGGAGCTTCAATTTTTCTAGCCCGTATTTCTATCCCATTTGAAGATCATCGTGCACATTCTTTTATTGATAGAAATAAAGGTAAGTTAAACAATACTAAGTTTTATAATAAATGGTTTTTTGTTTTACCTTTCCTAATCACCGCACTAGGAGGGACTTCATTTTTAACAGCTATAGGTTTAATGTTCTTTGCAGAAGTAGAAAAAGCAAGGCACGAACAATATATTGAAAGTCGAGTAGCCGATAAAGAAATTGATATTACCCCAAAAGCTTTAGAGCTTTTAACGACAAAAAACATTTTGCTTTATGCCTATGCTTATCAAAAAGGTTTGTTATTTGATGCTAATGGCCGCGCAAGTCAACAATTTGTTAAGTCGGGATACAAAGCAAAAATGTTGCTTAAATTTTTAATTGAGCAAAGAGATAATGCTAGAGCTAAATTTATCCTTGGTCATCTAACAAATGATGCTGCAGGCAAGTTACTAGTACAAGAAGCTGCTGAGCAAGGTGATCAGTATGCTCATGTTTATTCATTGATTGATTATGGTTGCAATATTGATCATGAAAAAGCAAAGTCCTTATTATCTAACCTTCAAAACCTAGCGCGTTCTCATTATATTAAAGAAGAAATCGAGTCTGTCTTGTATGTTGGTTTTCCTGCTATTTGTGATTTTGATAATGAGTCTGAGTTTCTTTTAAGCCATATCATTAATTATAAAGAATAATTACTTGTTCTATTAATTATGGCTTCATCTTAATAGAAAAAATCACTGTGTTTTTTGTAATGTTTGATAGGGACTAGTGCTTTATTCCTGTATACTATGCGACCTTAAATTTGAGTCTTTTCTGTTAGGTATGATAAGTCGTACTTTCCAATAAGCTTGTAACAATCACTAGCAAAATCTAGGAATCCCTTTTGATAACAACATCGAACATTACAATGCAATTTGGCGCTGAGCCTTTGTTTGAAAACATCTCGGCTAAATTTGGCAACGGTAACCGTTACGGTTTGATAGGTGCTAATGGTTGTGGTAAGTCTACCTTCATGAAAATACTAACAGGTGAACTTACGCCTAGTTCTGGTAATGTTTCTATTTCAACAGGAAATAAAGTCGGTACACTTAGCCAAGATCAATTCGCTTTTGAACAGTACAGCGTTATCGATACTGTAATTATGGGCGATGTTGCTTTATGGAAAGTTAAGCAAGAAAGAGACGCGATTTACGCTCAAGCTGAGATGAGTGAAGATGATGGTATGCGTGTGGGTGATTTAGAAAGCCAATTTGCTGAAATGGACGGTTACAGTGCTGAAAGTCGTGCTGGGGAAATATTACTTGAAGCAGGTATAGAAGAGTCTTTTCATTACGGTTTAATGCAACAAGTAGCACCTGGTAGAAAGCTTCGTGTGTTACTTGCACAAGCCTTATTTGCTAACCCTGATATTTTATTATTAGATGAACCTACCAACAACTTAGATATTCATACTATTAGCTGGTTAGAAGACGAGTTAAATAAGCGTAAATGCACCATGATTATCATTTCACATGATAGACATTTCCTTAATGAAGTGTGTACGCATATGGCTGATATTGATTACGGTGAGTTACGTATATACCCAGGTAATTATGAATTTTATCTAGCCCAATCGGGTTTGTTACGTGAACAACTATTAGCTGGTAATGAAAAGAAAGCTGCTGAGATAGAAGAACTTCAAGATTTTGTTAATCGCTTCGGTGCAAATGCCTCTAAAGCGAAACAAGCTAGTTCACGTGCTAAAAAGATGGATAAAATTAAACTTGATGATGTTAAAGCGTCAAGTCGTATAACACCTAAGATTTCTTTTGCTGCAGGCAAGAAAATGCACCGTCAAGCATTAGAACTTGAAAATCTAGGTCATGGTTTTGATGGTGAAACATTATTCAAAAATGGTGATTTATTACTAGAAGCTGGTGCTAAGCTTGCCATTATTGGTGAAAACGGCGCAGGTAAAACAACCTTCTTACGTTGTTTAATGAATGAATTAGAGCCAACTGAAGGCGTGGTTAAGTGGTCTGAAAATGCATCTGTTGGTTATTGCCCTCAAGATAGCGGACACTTTTTTGAGAACGAATTAACCTTAATGGATTGGATGTCGCAATGGCGTAGGCCTTGTCACAATGATTTAACAGTTCGTGGTATGTTAGGTCGTATGTTATTTACAGATGACGACGCTAATAAAAAAGCGCGTAACTGTTCAGGTGGTGAGAAAAACCGTCTGCTATTCGGTATGCTAATGATGCAAGACATAAACGTTTTGATTATGGATGAACCAACCAACCATATGGATATCGAAGCGATAGATGCATTAAATGAAGCACTTAAAGAATTTGAAGGTACTTTGATTGTTGTCAGCCATGATAGAGAGTTTGTATCAAGCTTAGCGACACGAATTATTGATATTAAAAACAAAGAAGTTATCGATTTTCAAGGTACATTAGACGAGTATCTAGATAATCAAAAAGCAGCCAACAAAGAAGTATAATTATTTAATAAACGATTAAATAAATTAGTGAATATTTATGAAATGCCAATCAGGTTAAACTGATTGGCATTTTTGTTCTTATTCGCCTTATAGTAATTTGACAATAAATTGAGTAATTTAAAACTTTATTAAGCGTTTTAGTGCAAGAAATCATTGAAGTATAGTTATTCTATTTCTCTCCTACTTGATATTCCATCTAAGCGCACCAATTTCATAATAATACTTATCTATAAAAACTTATTATGTTGTCATTATTGTTACCTATTATTATTTGTGTGTTACTTATCGGTTTTTCTGTAGGTAAACCTTATTGGCGTGAATATAAACGAGATGTTCTTAGAAAAAAAACATTTAACAAAGAGTGGCGTAAAATAATTCAACGTCGCATGCCATATTTCAGAGGAATGCCCACAGACTTGCAGCTTCAGCTAAAACAACATATCCAGATCTTTCTAGCTGAAAAAGAGTTTGTTGGTTGTAACGGTATTGAAATTACAGACGAAATAAAAATAACGATCGCTGCACAAGCATGTTTATTGTTGTTAAATAGAAAAACTGATTACTACCCTAAATTAAATACCATACTTGTTTACCCGAGTGCTTTTGTTAAGAAGCAGCAAATAAGAAATGCTGATGGCGTGCAATACACAAAAAGAATCGCTTTGTCTGGAGAGTCTTGGGATATTGGTAAAATTGTATTGTCATGGCAAGATACTCTAGAAGGTGCTGAAATTCCTGATGACGGACATAATGTTGTGATTCATGAGTTTGCTCACCAGCTTGATCAAGAAGATGGAAGTGCTAACGGTGCGCCAATTCTAGGAAAAAATCAGAATTATAAGTCTTGGTCTGATGTTTTTTCTAAACAATTTGAAATACTTAAGAAACAGGCTAGATCGGGTAAACCGTCACTTTTTGATTATTACGGTGCAACAAATCCTGCTGAATTCTTTGCGGTTGTTAGTGAAGTGTTTTTTGAGCAATCACATCAATTTAATCATCAATACCCTGAACTATATCAACAGTTAAAACAGTACTATAAAGTTGATCCTGTTCACTGGTAATTTGTTAAAAGAGCTTAAGAGCGATATAAATTTATTTTAACAGCGCTACTATTATTAAAATGATAAGCGTAAAATAACAGCTTCTAATTCTCCCATTTAATTTGCCTTTCATGCTTTTATCATTAAAAAACTCTATGCCTATCAGTGTTTGGTATATGCTTCTTTCTGCACTGGGTTTTGCTCTTATGGCAGCCTGTGTTAAATCAGTAAGTACCTATGGTATTCCTGTTTTAGAGATTGTTGCAGCAAGAGCTATTGTTTCTGCTTTTATTAGTTATGTTGATATAAAGCGTAAAAAAATATCATTGTGGGGAAATAACAAACCTTTATTAATAGCACGCGGCACTGTTGGCGCGGTTGCTCTTATCTTTGTTTATTATGCCGTAACTACCTTACCCTTAGCTGAAGCGACTGTTTTACAATATCTACATCCTGTCTTTACAGCTGTCCTTGCGGTTATATTTTTAAAAGAGAAAGTTCAACGTTCTACATTACTTTGTATTGTTGTAAGTTTGTTAGGTTTGGGCGTGATGGTTTCACCTAATATTCAGTTTTCAGGTTCTGAATTATCCAATATGCCGTACTCTTGGTTAAGTATTGGCGCTGCAGTTTTAGGTGCTTTTGGGAGTGCTGTGGCTTATGTCTTAGTGAAGAAGTTAACTAAAACTGAAGACAGCTCAGTGATCATTTTTTACTTCCCATTTGTTTCTTTACCTATAGCCATCGTTTTATTAGGGAGCGATTTTGTAATGCCTTCGTTACCCGCTTTAGGGCTACTATTGCTCGTTGGTATTTTTACTCAGGTGGGGCAGGTTGGCTTAACTAAAGCTCTGCATAGTGCTGACGCAAACAAAGCAACAGCTTATGCTTATGTACAAGTTGTTTTCTCTGTATTAATTGGTTGGTTTTGGTTTAGTGAAGTGCCATTAATTACCACCTTAATCGGTGGCGCACTGGTAATTAGTGGTGCGTTAATCAATGTAATGTGGAAGAAATAGAGCTTATTAATATGCTTGATACGATAAATGTTTTAATTGAAATTAAACGACTCTTAAATGATGAAACCATTGTTTTTGAAGAAGAGGTGCAATCGTTATGGAGTGGTTATGGGCAAATTATTCGTTGTAGAAGTAAAAGTTCAGGTAACTGTTACATTGTAAAAGTAATCGCTCCTGAAAATGCAGGTACCCACCCAAGAGGTTGGAACACCTCAACTAGCCATCAACGCAAAATAAAATCTTATCAAGTTGAAGCAAACTTTTATCAACACTATGCTCACATCGCAAATACCCCTTTAATAAACAGTGGTCTAGAGTCTAATTGTAAAGTTCCTCGGTTATTTGCAAGCTATACCGATACATCTAGTCACTGTACTTTGCTTATTATGGAAGATCTCGATGACGCAGGTTTTTTTGCAAGAAAAGAGAGGGCAGACTGGAACAGCTTACGTGTTGCAATAAGATGGTTAGCTTACTTTCACGCAAAGTTTATGGGAAATCCTGCGACTAACCTATGGCAAACAGGTACTTATTGGCATTTAGCTACTCGACAAGATGAATTAATGTCGATGCAAAATAGTGAATTCAAAAAACATGCATACCTCATTGATCAAGCTCTGAATAATGCAAGCTTTCAAACTTTGCTTCATGGTGATGCTAAATTTGAGAACTTATGCTTTCATCCGTCCGGCGAACAGGTTGCAGCCGTAGATTTTCAATATATTGGTCGTGGCTCTGGTGTTAAAGATTTAGCTTACCTTGTTGGTAGCTGTTTAGATGAAGATAAACTGATTGAATTTGATGGCTTAATTTTAGATGAATATCTTACCCAGCTAAAGCAGGCGCTTGTAGCGAATAATAACTCGCTTAATTTTGATACTTTAGCCGAAGAAACTACACAGCTTTATCCTATTGCTTGGGCTGATTTTTATCGTTTCTTACTCGGTTGGAATCCTCAAAGTTGGAAGGTGTGTGACTACTTAAAACAAAAGTCTCAAATTGGCTTAAATAGCTTGTTGAAGTAAAGCCTAAACCGTAAATAATAAAACTCCGCTACAACGACTGCCTAAATTAACCTTTTTAACTGATCAACTTGATGATAAAAAATATCATCAAACGCACTTATTGTGTTACTTGCCATACTAAAATAGTCTTGGCTTTCTATCGTTATATCTGTCGAGTTTACTAACTCTTTGGCAATAACCAGTGTTAATTCCTGTATTTTTGATCTAGCTATTTGTATATGATTATTATGCTTTTCTATCTCGTCAGATAAATAATGTAAATTGTTTAATGTACCTGTAGATACTTTTGTCATATTCTCAGCTAGAAAACTCAACCTTATTTTATCTACACTTGAACAATGTTTTTGAACACTAACACCCGTTCCAATAGCTCTTGCTTGTCCTATATTTTCCGTTAATACAATTAACTCACGCCATGTATAGCCAATATTAGGAAAGCCTTTATGATGCTCTGAGGTTAAAAAGTAACTTTCAGAAGTATCTTCCAATAAATAAGATAAATTTTTGATAAGTGAGCAGTGTTGATCAAAACTATTACTTACCGATGGTTTGATTTTGAATTCAAGCATACGTTGCCAATGATCGTAAAAACTCATCCAACGTTCATTTGCTTGCAAGTCTGTTTTATTGAGTAAATGAATAACCTGTTTAATTTCGTTTTGAAGGTTTACTAACTTCGGCTTTACGTTTTCATCTCCATTTAACCAAGCTGACGTTAATCCTCTATGTTGTTGAACAAGTGATATAAGTGGTTTTAACTGGGTTATGTAAGTAATTCCTTGTAATTGAGATTTCTTGATTTTACTTCTTTTAGCTACTCTTATAGAAAAAGCGATAATAATAAATAGACCAACAACAATTATAAAAATATGTTCCATAAATTTTCCTAAACAATCGCCTGTGTGAGTTTACGTAAATGATTAGCTACCAATTCTGACTGATTAGCTATATTGGCATTTTCTTGTGCGCCGATAACAACAGATGAAATATGTTCGGCTATTTCTTGCGTTGCTGTAGCCTGCTGATGAGATGCTGCACTAACTGCTTCCATACGAGACTTTACTGTATCTGTTGCTGCATAAATATCACTAAAAGAGCTATCTACCAATAAGGCTTGCTCTAAGCTATCTTCTGTTTTGTTCACCACTTCAGTCATGGTGTTTACTATTTGTGATGTTTCATCTAATACTGCATTTATATTACTAACAATTAAGTCGGTAGCATTTGACGTTTTTGACGCTAGTTCGCGTACTTCATTGGCAACTACAGCAAATCCTCTACCCATATCACCAGCACGAGCCGCCTCAATTGAAGCATTAAGTGCTAACAAGTTTGTTTGTTGTGATATTTGTTGAATAGACTCAGTAATTTTCCCTACATCTTTTACTAAATCATTTAAGAGCACCATGCGCTTTTGAGTAGATTGAGCACGTTCACTTACATCATTCACCGCAGTATTTAATAAATTTAAAGAATGCTTACCTTGCTCTGTGGTATCTGAAGCCAAACGTGAAGACTCATGAGTACTAGATATTTCTCTGTTTACCTCATTTATCGACTGGCTTAATTCTTCAATAGCCGCAGCGGTTGATGTTGTCGCATCAGATTGTTTTTGAACATTCATTTTTACTTTTGTCGATGTTTCAATTACCTGTACTGCCGAAAACTCAACTTCTTTATTTCGTTCTATATTGTAATTGTTGATACGGCCTAACTCTCTAAATGTTCGTAAAAGCTGCTCTAATAATTTGGGGTTGAATATACTATTAAAATGTACGTTTCTATGATCAAAGTCGTGAACATTTATTTGCTCTAACACTTGAGTGATATGACTTATCTGATTTCTAATAATAAAAATCACCGCAACAATTAAATAGAAATAACATAAAAACACAATAGCTAAGCTAATACCTTGTAAAGTTAAAGATGCCCCATAAAGCGCGATGGTGTAAAGCAAAATAAAAATAGTTAAATAGGTAAAACCCACTATCTTTATTAGGAAATTTATTGGCGATAACAGAAAATTCAAAGTACATACTCCTTTATCTACATTAACTTAAAGCCACTCACATAAACTATTCAACTTGAATACAAGTTACTTATTGCATTGCAAAACATGAGCCATAGTTAAGTTATTGTTTTTACTGGGCTATATTTTTGTATTGAATAGGTATATGCACCTAAATGGGGAAGGTGTTGGAAAATCTGTCACGATTGGAATATTTGAAAATTACTTTAATTATGAATTCTCTGTTCATTAAGGCTTACATTTATTCATAAAAATATATGCCTTAAGAGCTTATTTTAAAAAGCTTTAAGTGTATCATTTATAACTACCCCCAACTTACTCATAAATATGAATCATTGAAATACTGATTACACTTTATTAGATACGAGAACTTTAAATGAATTATTCTAACTTTGGTCAAAAATTCGCAGGAAAATCAGGTATTGTTGAATTAATGGATGACCTTGGTAGCGCACTTAATGAAAACCCAGATATGTTATTTATGGGAGGCGGAAATCCGGGTAGGGTGCCAGAAGTTGAAGCTTATTTTGAAGAGCAACTATCAGCTATTGTAAAAGATCCTGTTGCACGACATAGCTTATTAGGTATATATCAATCGCCTCAAGGTGAGAAAGGTTTTCGTGAACAATTAGCTAATTATTTAGCTAAAGAATTTAACTGGGCTGTTAGCGACAAGAATATTGCTGTATCAAATGGTAGTCAGTCAGCTTTTTTCATTCTTTATAATATGCTGGCAGGCACAATGCCAAATGGTGATAAAAAGACCATACACTTTCCATTAGCTCCTGAATATATTGGCTATGCCGATGCTGGATTATCAGATGAATTTTTCTCATCAACTAAACCTAGCATTGAAATTATAGATGACGATACTTTTAAATATCATGTAGATTTCTCAAAGCTAACTATAGATGAAAGCATGGCGGCTTTATCGGTATCGCGTCCAACAAATCCTACAGGTAATGTGATCACTGATGATGAAATTGTTCATTTAGATAAGTTAGCCCAAGAAGCGGGTATTCCATTAATAATTGATGGTGCTTATGGTTTGCCATTTCCTAATATTTTATTTACTGAAGCTAAACCTTACTGGAATGAAAATACTATTGTTGTATTAAGTTTATCTAAGCTCGGTTTGCCAGGTATTAGAACGGGAATAGTGATAGCCAGCGAACAATTTATTAAAGACTTTACTAATGCGAATATTATTACCAATCTTTCTTGCGGTAATTTAGGTCCAGCGTTAAGTAAAAACTTATTTAATAATAATGATATTAAAGGATTAACAAATCACGTTAAGGCTTTTTATCAACAAAAAGCAGAGAAAACCTTTGATCTCTTAAAACATAATCTTGCTGATGTGCCTTTTAAAATTCATAAGCCAGAAGGCGCTATTTTCTTATGGGTTTGGTTTGAAGGTTTGCCTATTCATTCGAAAGAGCTTTATCAGCGCTTAAAAGCTAAAGGTGTATTAGTTATTCCTGGTGAAGACTTCTTTATTGGCATAGATGATAGCTGGCAACATAAATACGAATGTATACGTTTATCTTACGCACAAGAAGACATTGTTGTAGAGCAGGGCGTAAAAATAATCGCTGATGAAGTGAGAGCTGTATACCAAGAGCAACTTGAATTAGCTCAAGCATAATTGAGATTTAAAACAGCACCGAAGATACTTTGGTGCTGTTAATTGTTCATTAGATTTTAGAGTGATTTAAACATCCTATAAATCATGTAAACTTACCTAATATACTGCTTACTTACTCGCCGTGTTAATCCACAAAACAAAGCATAGGCAATGGTTTCAGAATATTTAGCGACTTTATTTGCTAAAATATTATCTCCCCAAAGTTCAACATCAAAGCCAATACAGTTCTGACCTTCAAACATCGACAAATCCACCATCAGCATATCCATAGATACTCGACCTAATATTTTACTCTGCTTGCCATTTATATAAACAGGCGTACCGTTAGCTGCATGTCTAGGGTACCCATCAGCATAGCCAATTGAAACGGTGCCGATTTGAGTGGTTTTTTCAGCTTTCCATAGGCAGTTATAGCCAACTGTTTCACCTGGATTAACAGTGCGTTGAGATATCACTTTGGCTTTAAACATCATGGCAGGCCGAAGAGACTTGCCAACAAATTCACTATCAATAGGTGAAGCACCGTAGAGCATAATTCCAGGGCGGATCCATTGATGTCGAGATACGGCATTATTTAAAATAGCTGAAGAGTTGGCTAAACTAATTTCTCCAGGTAAATCTCCAAGCGTGTCTATAAACAACTCTGTTTGTTGCTGGGTTTCTATTGAAGTTACATCATCTGAAGATGAGAAGTGACTCATATGAACAATCTGTTCTACTTGGCTTAACTGGTTTAGTTTATGCCACACATCAAAATATTCTTCAGGTAAAAAACCTAAACGATGCATGCCTGAATCCATTTTTAACCAAATATGAATGGGCTGACTTAATTTTGCTTTTTTTAATTCCTCTAGTTGATACTGTGAATGTATAACACACCATAAATTATTCTCGCTAATGTACTCTAATTCATCAGCGGTGAAGAAACCTTCTAACAATAAAATAGGTTGTGTAATACCTGAATCGCGTAACTCTTTTGCTTCTTCAATACATGCTACACCAAAAGCATCAGCGACATCTGCTAATGCTTTAGCCACTTCTACAGCACCATGCCCGTAAGCATTCGCTTTAACTGTGGCAATGGCTTTAGTGTTTCTAGCAAGTGACTTTGCATATAAATAGTTCTGTTTAATTGCATTTAATTTAATAACTGCAGTTGCTGATCTAGCCATATGTCACCTCCTAATGTGCGTAACGCGCGATTGATAAGCCAGAGTCATCAATGTCTGGCGGCTTACAACTAATTATGTCGCTAATAAATTTCGCCGAGCCTAAAGACATCGTCCAACCTAAAGTTCCATGACCTGTGTTCAAGAATAAATTATCGATATTGGTTTTACCTAAAATAGGTGTACCGTCAGGTGTCATTGGTCTTAAACCTGTCCAGAAATCAGCTTTGGCTAAATCAGCAGCATGAGGAAATAAATCAGCCACTGAAAATTCAATATTCTTACGACGTTTTTCAGTTAGCGCTAAGTTATAAGATGTTATTTCAGCTGTTCCACCAACACGTATTTGGTCGCCTAAACGGGTAATTGCAACCTTGTAGGTTTCATCCATGATTGTTGATTCAGGAGCGGCAGAGTAATCTTCAATAGGTATAGTTAATGAATAACCTTTAACAGGATAAACAGGTACTTTGATACCAATATCTGCAAGCATGTGAGTAGAGTAAGAGCCCAGCGCCATTAAATAAGCGTCAGCGGTGAACTCACCTTTATCTGTTGTAACACTGGTTATTTCATCGCCTTGTTTATTTAACTTCTTGATGTCGGTATTCATAACAAATTTAACACCCAACTTTTCACACTCTTTTGCTAATTCAGTCACAAACATATGGCAGTTGCCTGTTTCATCATTTGGTAAACGAATACCGCCAACCACTTTATTGATTGTGTGTTTTAATGCTGGTTCATAAGCTAAGCATTCATCAGGTGTTAGTATTTGATGATCAACACCACATTCGTTTAACACTTGAATGTCTTTTTTAGAGCTTTTAACTTGGCTTTCAGTACGGAACAATTGTAGAGTACCTTGTGTTCTGTGCTCGTATTCAATATTAATTTCACTACGAAGATCACGTAAACAATTACGACTATATTCAGCCACTCTCATCATTCGTGATTTATTGATGTGATAATCTTTGCTATTACAGTTGGCAACCATTTTGGTCATCCATAGCAAGGTTTCCATATCTAAATCTCGTGTGCTAATTTTTAAAGGTGCTAACTCTTGCATCAACCATTTTATAGCTTTGGCTGGAATACCCGGAGCTGCCCAAGGTGCAGAATAACCAGGAGATATTTGACCTGCATTGGCGAAGCTTGTTTCGTTAGCAACGCTAGGTTGTCTGTCAACAACAGTGACATCATGGCCAGACTTAGCTAAATACCAAGCACTGGTGACTCCTATAACTCCAGAGCCTAAGACTAAAACTTTCATTTGTACCTCTACTTATTTCTTAGTTAAAAAAGCAATCATAGATGACATCAGTAATAATTAATGTGGGTATTTATGAGTTTTTCAGGATAAAAAACTGCTTTGAAAATAGTTTTTGGTGTTTTAGTCTGAAAATAAGCTGGTCTAATCTGTATTGTTGTTTAAATGAGCAAGTGCGTGAAGGTAAATAATGAGGGGAACGTAGATATGTTGTTTGTAAAAGGAGTTTCTTTAGTTTCAGTTCCGAATCTGGCTAGTTTATACCAAAAAACACGTTATGATGTGCCTCAGTCGTTTGTTGCAGTTGCATGGTTCGGTTAAATTCGGTTAGGTGTTTATGTTAGATTCAGATGTTTTAAACTCAGATACCTCTGGGGGAGCTGCTTTAGGATTACCTCCTTTAGACCCTAATGTTTGTCAAAAAGCACGATTGTCTCGTGATCCGCGTTTTGATGGTAAATTTTTTACAGCGGTTAAAACCACTAGAATATATTGTCGAACCATTTGCCCAGTTAGTCCGCCTAAAGAAGAAAATGTTTTATATTTTTCAAGCGCTGTTGAATGCGCCAATGCAAGTTTTCGTCCTTGTTTACGTTGTCGACCTGACAGTGCGCCAAACTCGCCCGCATGGAAAGGTGTAAACGCAACACTTGATCGAGCTATTCGATTAATTGATGAAGGCGCTTTACAGCAAAATTCATTACCTGAACTTGCAGAAAGGTTAGGCATAAGTGATCGATATTTACGTAAACTCTTCGATAAGTATTTAGGTATGTCGCCCAAGGCATATGCACTTTATCAACAATGTTTATTTGCTAAACAGTTACTTCATCAAACGAAATTATCGATTACTGAAGTCGCTTTAGCTAGTGGTTTTTCAAGTATTAGACGTTTTAATGATTGCTTTCAATCGCAGCTAAATTTAACACCATCGTCGTTACGGAAATCTAAGATGAATTCTCTTAATAAGTTAAAGCTTAAATTATATTATCGCCCACCATTCGACTGGCCGTATATGCAAAAGTTACTCGAAGCCAGAGCAATAAAAGGCTTAGAGTGGTGCGATAGTAACAGCTATGGCCGTACTTTTAATTGGTTAAACACCACTGGTAGCTTTACTGCAACACATAATAAAGACAAACATTTATTTGATGTTGAAATTGAACTTAATGACGTAAAGCATTTAAAAAGTATTGTGAATAATATAAAACGCATTTTAGATTTAGACGTAGACATACAGTCTGTAGAGCATGATCTACAACAAAGCTTTGTTGAAGGATTCTCTCTTAATTCAGGAATTCGATTACCTGGCATTTGGGATATGTATGAAGCGGGAATAAGAGCCATACTCGGACAACAAATTTCAGTGACAGCAGCACGAAACTTAGTTGAAACTTTGGTTATTAATTTAGGTGTTAAAGTCGAGAATAATATCCAATACACGAATACTGAAAACGTTAATGTTGAAGATACTAAGCCAAAGCAAGAACGTTATTTATTTCCATCGCCTCAAGCTATTGTTAATTGCGAGTTAGACTTTTTTAAAATGCCAGGTTCCCGCAAACAAACACTAAGAAACTTAGCGGAACATTATATAACGAGTAATGCACCGAACGACCCTACCGAATGGCTCAAGCTAAAAGGTATAGGTCCTTGGACAGTTGAATATGCTCAACTAAGAGGCTTAAGTGATCCAGACATTTTTTTAGGTGGTGATTTAGGTGTGAAAAAAGCCATAGAACAACTTAAAGATCAATTTAATACCGACTTCACGCCAGAGCAAGTTTCACCTTGGCGCAGTTATTTAACGTTTCAATTATGGAGCCAGTTATCATGATCGCTAATAAAAGTACGGCCAATGAAAACAGTAAAAATAAAAGCGAAAGTTATATTGATTATTTCAACTCTCCGTTAGGTTTAATTGAATGCAAAGCCACAGACAAAGGTTTAGCTCATGTAATTTTTTGCGGTGATCAAACCTCAGAAATTAAACCGAATCACATCACGGAAGTATGTAAACAGCAGCTAGAACAATATTTTAACGGTGAGTTGAGTCAGTTTAATGTACCGCTAGATCCTAAAGGTACAGAATTTCAGAAAAGTGTATGGCAGTGTTTATCAACCATACCTTTCGGTGAAACAGCGAGTTATCTTGATATAGCAAAAATGGTGAATAAACCTAAAGGTTCGCAAGCTGTAGGTGGTGCAAATGGTAGAAACCCGATAAGTATCATAGTGCCATGCCATAGAGTTGTAGGCTCTAATGGTTCGTTAACGGGTTATGCTGGCGGAATAGAGCGAAAACTATGGTTATTGAATCATGAAGGCATTGAGCTAAAACCTTCAAAAGAAAACGCTACATTAAATCTGAAAAATGTGATCAAATCTCGACAATCTAAAACCCAGTTTTTGACATAGCTTAAAAATATACCTAAAAGGTTAATTTTTAATAAATCTATAAGCCTAATTCTTAGCGCTTGAGTTATAATAGATAAATCTTTTGAAAATACCTTTCAAAGCAATTTATACCTTTTAGGCAACTTAATGATAAATAATGTAATTCTTCGACGTGTGTGTAATATTTTTGATTTTAACAATGATAAAGTGTGTTCTATTTTTGAACTTGGACAATGTCAGATTTCAGCAGAACAACTTACTCAAATTTTTATTGAAAAAAATGACCCTACATATAAAGAATTATTAGATGTTGAATTAGCCGCTTTTTTAAATGGTTTAATTGAAGATCAACGTGGTCCAAGTGATGGTCCTAAACGTGATGCAGAAGATAGCTTAAACAATAACGCTATATTTAATAAACTTAAAATAGCCTTATCTTTAAAAGCTGATGAAGTGTTAGCTATTTTAGAATTAGGTAAAATAACTTTAAGTAAATATGAGTTAAGCGCCTTTTTCAGAAACGTTAATCATAAAAACTATAAAGAATGTTCTGATGATGTTTTATCAGCATTTTTATCAGGTCTTAAAATTAAGCACGAACAGTAAAGCTCACGACTGATACTATATGTCTTTGTAACCATTAAAGTAGCATTTTAATCTTAAATATTAAATTGTTACTTTAATTGAAAAACATCTAAAAATAGTGCGCTTATTATTAGATTCACCAAGTTAGTTAACCTAATTTCACTAAGACACCGTATATCGACATTGTTATCTCAACAATAGTTGGATATACCAACACTTCTAATTCACTGTTTCCTCGTAAGAAACGACTAGATTTATACTGAAAATGGCCTGATTCATCATTAGTGTCGTCAGATAAACTCAAGTACAAAGTGATAACTACTTTAACTATATTCATTTTTACTTAAATTTTTTAGTTTAAGCTGAGTTTCTATCAATAAAATTAATTCGAATTATTCTTTTGTTATTACAATTATTCAGACGTAATTTTACGGTGTGTTAAATTTTTTTAAGTCATTGATCTAACGATAACAATCGAGTAATGTCGATGTTAATTAAAGAGGATTGATGGTCTTTGTGGAAAGGCAGATGGTGTCCTCATATTAAATTGTTATAGCTAAAGGATAGGTTGTGGGAAAAACTAATGCAGAAGAGTCACAAGAACTTGCGCGAAAAAGCCCTGACTGTTCTTTTTTACTTACTCATTTGATAAGACAAAATGATGGTAAAACAGATAGTGATGCTCAACATATTATGAGTCTCATACTTGATTTACATAGCCAATCCCAAAAAGCTAAACTATTAGCATCAAAAACAGGCTGGTATAGCGCAGCTCACGCCAAATACTTTAATCCTGAAGTGGGTGAACTTGCTTATACAATGGAGTATAAATCAGTGTGTTTTACAGAATCAACGCTTTCTGGTTTAAAGGCTCATAGAGATATGTTTGGGGCAAAATATGGTTTATCGTTTGACCGAGAGTTTTTGTTTAACAAAGGAGCTGCTCCTTGTATAAATATTCCAAGTAATATCTTTAAAAGCAAATTATCATTTAATAGCAATGAACATAATCGTAGCGTATATAATTTTGTCCCTAAAGAGTTACATCCATATATAAATGTGATGAATAGCTCTTTCGATGCTAGTCATGAAAGGGAGTGGCGTCATCATCAAGATATGGATTTTAAATGGAGCGATATTAAATTTATATTTTGTCCAGAAGAGGACTTTGCGCATTTAAGTAAAATACAAGTTAATGGCTTACCCACACTATTTGATCTTGCTTGGCTTGATCGTGTTTAGCTATAACAAGAACATCAAATTACAGTTGGCTGTTTTTTCGTTCTTCAAAAAGTATAGGCAACTATAAATTTCCGCTTATTTAAGCATTAGGTTTCTATGAAGTTTAATACAACTAAATTCTGGTCTTTTTGCGCTAATATTAGTGCAGCTCTTGGTCTTATATCTATCTTTGGCGCATTTGCATCAATATTTAACTTTGAAATATTATTTTTAATTGTTAAGCCTTTTACTATCTTAGCTTTATTCTGCGTTTTTCCGTTACTTATTATATTTATTGGAGTTCAGATCGTTAGGTCAACTGAAGAACTTAGTAAAAAAGAAGATAAAAATAAAGAAGAAGGATCATTTGTAAAGCGTTGGCTCATAGATGTAAAAAAACCATTATTATTTTTAACTCGTATTTCAAAAATACATTTAGTTATTTGCATGTTTCTGATTTTATCTCACAGTTACGTATATAACTTGTATCCGGTTGGCGGTATTAACTGGGCATTTAACGAGCCTTTTCTTGGGGAACATGCGATTAGCTTCGGTACTACGTCCGCGCTTTTCTATGCAGTAATGCTCCCGTTTTATTCATACTGGTCTAAAAATTAGTGTATCTATCACTAATCTAAAAGGACGTTTAGTTCCTATTTAGACCATTATATTTAGTCGCTTATTAGGGCATTACACATCAAGGAAGGTTTAATGAAAATTCAGAAAATCCAAGCTAGTGATACGCTAGCTTTACGAAAAAAGATTCTTCGACCTGATTTTAGTTTAGAGCAGTGTAATTATCCTGGTGATTCTGATATTTCCACTTACCACTTAGGTTGCATGATAAATAATGATTTAAGCGGTATTGTTTCTATTTATAAACGATCAAGTGAAGATCTACATAGTGGCATTGGCTATCAAATAAGAGCTATGGCAACTTGTGAAAAAGTACGAGGACAAGGTGTAGGTTTAAAACTCTTACGTGAAGCGGAAAATATGGCGTTTAACTTAGGTGCTGATTATGTATGGGCAAATGCTCGGGCAACTGCGATAGGTTTTTATGTTAAAGCGGGTTATAAGGTTATTGGTAAAGAATTTCATGTAGATGGCGTAGGGGCTCATTTTATAGTTTACCGGACAAATCAATTGAATTGATTATCATAACGCATTATTCATCTCTCTATCTGCACGTGTTGTCGCAAATAAAGCTTTTTATCGCATACTTTACTATATATTTATTCTTTGGGTGATGAGTCACCGACTGATGTGTATACACATTCTTTTCATTAAATGGTTTAATTGATGTTATGGAAACAAATCATACAGAAAGTACATTAGAGTTAGGTACGCAATCCTTCTCAAAACAAAGTCATCAATTTTGGACCTTACAAATAGCTGGTTGGCTGGGATATAGTATTATCGTGTTTTTAGCGATTATTAGACCACAATTAGATCATCCCGATTTTGACTTTGTCAGACAACTTCTAAATTTAGTATTAGAAACCTTTAGTGGTTTTTTATTGTCGTATTTACAGTGGTTACTTATACGTAAAATTGTTCATCTCCCTCTTAACCAGACCTTGTTTTATAGCTTTATATCTGCCTCAGCATTTGGGGTGATTTTCAATGTTATGAAGTTGAGCTTCTTTAAAGTGATTGTTTATCAGCAAGAGTGGAATGAAGCGTGGAATATGCTGGAATTTGGTGGCTGGTTGTTGTTCTCGTTAACTACTATGTTTGTATGGACTTCCATCTTTTTTATTATGTTGTACAACACCAAATTACAGAAAGAGCATGAGATGTTACTCAGAGCTCAAACTCTGGCTAAAGAAGCTCAGTTAGAAATGTTGCGTTATCAATTAAATCCTCATTTTATGTTTAATACCATGAATGCTATTTCTACCCTTATATATAAAAATGAAAACGAAAAAGCGAACGAAATGCTTGATAAGTTGTGTGACTTCTTTCGTTATTCATTAGACAAAAACGATAAAAGTAAAACGACTCTAAAAAAAGAGTTAGAGCTGCTCGATTTATATCTATCTATTGAAAAAGTTAGATTTGGCGACCGTTTACATGTAGAGCTAGATATAAATAGTAATGCTTTAGCATGTAGAGTGCCGAGCATGTTATTGCAGCCTCTTGTTGAAAACGCGATTAAGTATGCGATTGAATTACGTAAAGAGGGTGGTTCTATCATTATTCAAGCACAAAAGGTGCATGACCGACTTATGTTAAAAGTTATTGATGATGGGCAAGGTTTAAATAAAAAATTAAATGAAGGTTTTGGTATAGGTATGTCGAATACAAAAGCTCGATTAGATGCTATGTTTAATGGAGACTTCGATGTAAATCTTGCCAATAGTGAAAACGGCGGAGCAACCGTGTTAATTTCTATTCCTTTTGAGAAGTAAGTTAATCATGAATGAAACACCTTTAACGGCAATAATTGTAGATGATGAACCTCTTGCATTAGAAGGCCTTCGTCTTAGATTAGAAAAAATTCCTGAAATAAATGTGATTGCCGAAGCGAGTGATGGCGATCAAGCTATTCATTTATGCAATAGCTTAACACCCGATGTATTATTTTTAGATTTACGTTTGCCGGGTCTTAACGGTATTGAAGTTGTACAAGCCTTACAGTCTGATACTTTGCCTATGATTGTTTTTGTGAGCGCCTATGGCGAATATGCCATTGATGCCTTTGAACTAAACGCCATAGATTATGTTTTAAAACCCGCTAATTTAGGACGTTTACAAAAGACGGTTGAGCGCATAATGCAGCGAGTAAAAGTTAATCAGGCTGAAGAGGGTCCTGAAAACAATTCAGCTAAAGAAAAATTTAAATTACTTAAAGCATTAGGTGAAAGCTCAGGTCTTTCAGTTTCTGAATTAGAAGATTGGTTAGAGTCAGACAATCCTCTACCTTCTTTATATATGCAAGAATTAGTGATTAAAAATAATGATCATGAAAAAGTGTTTTTACCCGTTAAAGACATACAATGGATAGATGCCGCTGGCGATTACATGTGTATTCATGAAAACAATGAAACACATATTGTACGTATCACCATGAAAAAACTTGAAAGCCAGTTAGACCCTAAAATATTTACCCGCATTCATAAGTCCACTTTAGTAAATGTCAGCTATATTAAGAGTATTAAACCTATGCGTAATAGCGAAAGTATTCTTGATTTGGGTAACGATGTTCAACTGAAAGTAAGTCGTAACTACAGTTCGGCGATACAACAAATTGTTGAGTCTAAACAATATTAAAGGTTAGGGCCCTTGTGAACCTTTCGTCTTATTTTTGTTTCGCTTCACCTCTTTACCTCCTGTAAATCTTTTATTACCGCATGGTTTAACCATGATGCCGCATTTGAATTGTTAGTTGATTTTTTTTGAATCAATATGTTTCTAAGGTATCACTTCTATTTGAAATCATAAAAGAGTTGATATCTAAATATTCGTTCGCTTCAGTATGGCTGTGACAAAAATTCTTATAAAACACGCCAAAATCAAGAATACAACTAAACAGAATACTAAAGCATCAACGAAAACATAATGAAATACCGGGGACACTTATGAATAAAAACTTTAAAGCAACGCCATTGTTAGCTTTGGTTTCTACACTCACCTTATTGGGTTGTGGTGGCGGAGCTGAAACAAACACAAATACAACTGCTGTTGATCCATCTCAACCTGTATCTGACTGGAAATTGGTGTGGGAAGATGAATTTGATAGTGCAGCGATAGACGCTAAAAACTGGACTCATGAAGTTAATTGTGACGGCGGTGGTAATAGCGAAAAACAATGTTATACCGATAGCGCAGATAACTCCTTTGTTAACGACGGTAAATTAAATATTGTTGCACTTCCTGCTGGCGATGATGCCGACCTTCCTTATACTTCTGCAAGACTTATCACTCGTTACAAAGCTGATTTTAAATACGGTCGTTTTGAAATAAGCGCTAAATTACCAAGCGGTCAAGGTAGCTGGCCTGCTTTTTGGATGTTACCAACTGATGAAGTTTATGGCGGCTGGCCTAAGTCAGGTGAAATAGATATTTTAGAATCGGTAAACCTTAATACTGTAGATGCCGATGGTAATGTAGAAGCTAACATTCACGGTACATTGCATTATGGTAAAGAATGGCCTGAAAATTCTAGTTCAGGTACTTCTTACGAACTTCCCGATAACATAAATCCTGCTGATGATTTTCATACTTATGCTGTTGAATGGCAAGAAGGTGAGATCCGTTGGTATGTAGATGATTATTTATATGCTACACAACGTAAATCTGAAGTTAGAACTAACAGTAGAGATGAGGCTGTTGGCTTATCACACAGAGGTTGGTTCACTGAAAACTTTGATAATGTAAGTGGTGAGTTAACAACTTTCTGGGAAAACGCTCCATTCGATCAAGAATTCTTTCTTATTTTGAACTTTGCTGTAGGTGGTGATTGGCCTGAAAATGTAAATAACTTAGGCATAGACGCTGAAGCATTTGCAAATGGTCAGACATTTGAGATTGATTATGTTCGTGTTTACGAATGTCAGCAAAACCCTGATACAGGTAAAGGTTGTGAAACTGTTCGTCCTGGTTACGACAGCTTAGAAGATGCATTAGTAGAAGGCGAAGCACCAATTCCTTCACCTCCATCTACGGGTATTGCGGAAAACTTAACTATTTTTTCTGGCTCGGTTAACCCTAACTGGCCTGCATGGGATTGTTGTGGTGGTTCAACTCCTACATTAATGACTGACGCTGAAAAAGGCAACGTAATGGAGTTTTCTGTTGGTGAAACAGCAACAGTTAATGGTTTTATATCACGTGCTGCGTTTATTGATGCAGAAGTAGGTACACCTAGCCCATTTGATGCATCGCCACTTGTTGAAACAGGTACGTTAAGTTTTGACATGAAAGTTGTTTCAGCTCCAAATGATGCGAGCGCTGAATGGTTCGTGAAAATGGAAAGTTCAGAAGGTTCAACAGCTGCAGATTTCTTGTTAACAGAAAGTGTTGAAGGCGTTGCTCCTGTTGCAGGCGAATGGCAAACCTATACTTTTCCATTACAAGCTTTTGCTGACAAAGACCTAGATCTTAGTGCTATTGATGTTGTTATGGTATTCCCTGCATGGGGAGCTGGTGAAGGTGCTGTATACCAAATCACTAATTTAAGCATTGCTGCTGACACGGTATCTCCAGAGGTTGTTATTTTTGAAGAAAGTGCAAATCCAAGCTGGCCACTTTGGGACTGTTGTGGCGGTTCTACACCTACTGTTGAATTAGATGATGATGCTCATACTAATGTTTCAGAGTTTTCTATTGGTTCAGAACCAACAGTAATGGGCTTTATTTCAAGAGACCCTAATACAACTCAACCTGCTCCGTTTGATGCTACAGGTATTATTACTAATGGTGTTATCCAGTTTGAGATGAAAGTAGTTAACATGCCAAGCGATTCAAGCACTGATTGGATTTTTAAAGTAGAAACCGACAATGCAGCATCTGCTTTTGAAGTGTCTTTAACAACAAGTGTTGAAGCTACTGCTCCTGTTGAAGGCGAATGGCAAACTTATACTTTTAACCTATCTGATTTAGCAACGGCTGGTTTTGATTTAAGTGCTATTGATGTTCTTATGATTTTCCCAGCGTGGGGCGCAGGCGAAGGTGCAGTTTACCGTGTTGATAACGTAAAGATTTACGATCCTACAGCTGAAAGTAATTCAGATGGTTTTGTTTTATTTGATGAACAAGCTAAAGACATGTGGAGTATTTGGGATTGTTGTGGTGGTTCAACACCAACACTTGAAAACGACGGTACTGAACATGGCATGACTGCTCAATTTGTTATTGGCGCTACACCTACTGTTATGGGGCTTTTAGCTGACGATGACGTTTATTTAGATGCCTCTCATTTATTAGCAACTGGTGTTGTTAAATTTGACATGAAAGTGATTACTGCACCAACTGATCCTGAGTCTACTTGGATTTTCAAAATAGAGTCAGGTGATAATGCGACTTTTGCTGAGCTCCCGATGACGGATAGTCAAGAAGGTGTTGCCCCTGTAACGGGTGAATGGCAAACCTATACTTTTTCTTTACAAACTTTATTTGATGCCGGTTTAGATATTAGCCAGATAGATGTTGTGATGTTTTTCCCTGCATGGGCCACAGGCGAGGGTGCTGAGTACCGAATCGATAACGTACTTATTAGTAACCCTTAGTCCAAGCCATAATTAAAAATCGAGCGGTTTTTACTGCTCATTTCTAAACAAATTTTTAAAAAGTAGGTTCACATGAAAAACATTAAATTTAAACAAAAACATATAGCAACATGTATCTCATTAATTTTAGCTTCAGGTTTAAGCCATAGTGTATTCGCTGAAGAAGCACCATTAACTGAGCCAAAAGCTGAAATAGAAGTTATTGAAGTTAAAGGTATACGCGGTAGTTTAGTACGTTCAATGAATATTAAACGTGATATGTCGGGTGTTGTAGATGCTATTTCTGCAGAAGAAATGGGGAAATTCCCTGATACTAACTTAGCAGAATCATTACAACGCATTACAGGCATAACAATTAGCCGTAGTAATGGTGAAGGTAGTCAAATTACTGCTCGTGGTTTTGGTCCTGAGTTTAACTTGGTTACTTTAAATGGTCGTCAAATGGCAGGTACCGGCTTTACACGTTCATTTAACTTTGAAAACCTATCGTCTGAAGGTGTAAGCGAATTACAAACCATTAAAACAGCTCGTGCAGATATCCCTACAGGTGGCTTAGGTGCAACCGTAAATATTGTTACGGCCAAACCATTACAAAGCCCAGGTCAAAAATTTACTTTTATGGCGAAGGGTAATCATGATAGTTCGGTAGAAGCAGGTGACGATATAACGCCTGAATTCGCAGGTATGTATAGTAATACCTTTGATGATGATCGTTTTGGTGTTTCAGCTAATTTCTCTTATCATAGCAGAGACTTTCAACGACAAGCCGCTAATGTACGTTCATGGTCTAGAACTCACGGTATAAATTTAGAACCTGAAAACTATATTGATAACCGCCCATTAGATGCCGATGGCAACGTTGCTAAACAGTATTATGATGCTGAAAATGATCAATTTATTGCTGCTTCATTTTTTCCGCAAGAAATAAGCTATTCACAAGATGATGTGCAACGTGAGCGAACTAATGCTCAAGTTACCTTCCAATATGCTGCAACAGATGATTTAGTTTTTACACTTGATCATACAATCTCAAATGCGGTAACTGGTAACAATTCCCTTTCTTGGGGTGTTTGGAATGGATCATTTGGTGGTAATGCTAATTCGTACGAGTTAGATGAAAATGGTACGGCTATTTATTACAACTCATCTGGTGATGATGGATCATTTACCGCATTTCGTGAAACTACTGAAGTTGATTCAAAAGCCACTGGTTTTAATGTTGAATGGTTTGCAACAGATGATTTAAGTTTTACGTTAGATTTGCATAATTCAAAATCTGAGACAGACAATGGTAAAGATGATGGGTTAGGTGCTAACGCACGAATTATTTTAGGCTCGGCAGATTTATCCAGTAAAGAGTATTTCTTTAGAGAAGGTGATGTACCAGGCTTTAATGTTAACTGGAATAATGGCTCACAAGAAATTAACCCTAATGAAATTGGTTCTAACTTCAGTATTTTTAGCAGAACACCGG
This sequence comes from Pseudocolwellia sp. AS88, assembly GCF_030551755.1. GTDB lineage: Bacteria > Pseudomonadota > Gammaproteobacteria > Enterobacterales > Alteromonadaceae > Pseudocolwellia. Next base: position 40,817 of record NZ_JAUPEC010000028.1, on the reverse strand, counting down.
CTGAGTCTGAAGTAACTCAAGTTCAATTGGACGGTAAATTATTAGTAGATACAAATTTCGGTTTAGAAACTGTTAAATTTGGTACCGCCTATACAAAACAAACACTTAAAGGTTCAGGTGGTTCAAATAATGCTAATGCGCCAGGCTTTAGTAATGGTACTTTTGCGGAAATATTCCCTGATAGTATGTTTGAAAGACTTGATTTAAATGGCTTTTTAGATGAATTCTCTTTTGGTTCTGCTGGTGTTTCACCTAATTATGCTTATACCTATGACCTTGATGAAGCCTTTGCAAGACAAGCTGCATTTTTAACTGCAGATGTTGTTGGTAGCGATGTTTATCAAATAGGTACTTTCGGTGAAGATATTTTTCCACAAAATGAGGTAGAAGAAGAAACTTTCAGCTTATTTGTTACTACCGATTGGGCGTTCGAGATAAGTGGTTACGATGTACAAGTTAACCTTGGTTTCCGTTATGAAAAAACTGACGCAGTTAGCCCAGCTAAAAGCCGAGTAGCTGAACAGGTTTATTGGGCTGGTGGTTCTGAGTGGGTTACTCAATTTGCAAGTGGTGGAGAATTTGAGGAAGTAGAATTTGAAGGAGATTACGAATTATTTCTACCAATGTTAGATATTAAAGTCGATCTTAGTGACGATTTAGTAGCAAGAGCATCATTTGGTCAAACCATTACACGACCTTCATTAGGCGATATGTTAGGTAATCTTAGTTTAACTCCTTCACCAAAAGTTGGTTCAAGAAGTGGAAGTAGCGGGAACACAAACCTAAAGCCATTTAAATCAACCAATGTCGATCTATCTTTAGAGTATTATTACGATGAAGCAAGCTACGCTTCTGTAGGTTTATTTTATAAAAATGTAGATGATTGGATCACTGGTTCTTCAGTAACTACAACCTATGAAGGTTTATATGACGTTTATTTAGGCCAACGCTGGAATAATGCAGTAGATGTTATTGAAGGTAGAGGTGAGCAAGCTACTGATACCGCTATATATAATGAAATTGTCGCTAATGGTGTTGGTATTGGAGAGAATAATCGAGTATTGCCTGACCCTGCAACAGATCCTTTAATTCAATGGAATATCAGTTCTCCTCAAAATGTTGAAGCACGTAAAGTGTATGGTATTGAGTTGGCTGTTCAGCATTTATTTGGTGAAACTGGTTTTGGTATTGGTATAAATGGCACCATTGTTGACGGTGATATTGATGTTGATAATTACTATATTGGCCGCCAAGAAGTACTTGAAGGGGTCAGTGACTCTGCCAATTTACAAGTTTTCTATGAGAAAGATGGTTTGTCTGTGAAAGTTACTGGTGCATGGCGTGGTGAATACTTAGTGGGATTAGGTCTTCCTGATACTGGAGGTGATTCAGCTCCGGTATATGCTGAAGAATTTTTACAGTGGGATCTAAGTGTTAACTATGAAGTAAATGACAATGTGACTGTGTTTTTTGATGGTGTTAACTTAACTAACGAAACTGAACGTTCATTTAGCCGTTTTGATAGCCAATTTATTAGTGCAGCTCAATACGGACCTCGTTATAGCTTAGGCGCTCGTTATAGCTTTTAACTAAGCCCAAAAAAGCCTTGTTGAATGTTATAACAAGGCTTTTATTCTAAGCATATCCCAACACTAATATCTGTAGGGTTATGTGATTTAACTTAATTTGTATATAGGAATATATTTATGGCTAGTTCTGCAGTTATTATCGATACACAGAATAGTTCAGAAAGCTCATCAAGCAATCCTCCACAAAATAATATGTTTGCTTTAGTGTCACTAACGTCATTATTTTTTATGTGGGGCTTTATTACTTGCCTTAACGACATTTTGATCCCTTATTTGAAAGGTATGTTTGATCTTAGCTATACCCAAGCTATGTTGATCCAATTCTGTTTTTTTGGCGCGTATTTCATTGTTTCTCTTCCTGCTGGTGCTTTAGTTAGCCGCTTAGGTTATAAAAAAGGCATAGTCACTGGATTATCCATTGCTAGCCTTGGTTGTTTATTATTTTATCCTGCCGCTGAAATTGGTGTTTATGCAGTATTCTTATTAGCGTTATTTGTTTTAGCAACAGGTATCACTATATTACAAGTGTCAGCAAACCCTTATGTAAGCGCTTTAGGTCCGAGTAAAACCGCATCTTCAAGACTTACATTAACACAAGCTTTTAACTCTTTAGGTACAACAGTAGCTCCGCTTTTTGGTGCTTGGCTTATCTTTAGTGGTGTTGAAACTAGTGAAGCGGTAGATGCTAGCTCAGTACAAATACCCTATATAGGTATTGCATTAACCTTAATGGCACTTGCGGCTATATTTTCTTTATTGAAGCTGCCTAATTTAGGTCAAAATGCACAAGCACAAATATCACCAAGCAAGGCATGGCAGTTCAAACATTTACGTTTAGGTGCTGTAGGTATTTTTGTTTATGTTGGTGCTGAAGTTGCTATTGGTAGCTTTTTAATTAACTTTTTAGCAGAGCCAACTATTGCAGGCATTACTGAAGCTGAAGCGGCCAAATATATTTCTTATTATTGGGGCGGAGCTATGGTTGGACGCTTTATTGGTGCTGGTGTTATGCAGTTTGTATCAGCTAATAAAGTGTTATTTATAAATGCTGTTTGTGCTTCTGTTTTAGTCTTTATCGCTATAGTGACAGACGGCTCAATTGCTATGCTAGCGATTCTTGCTGTAGGTTTTTTCAATTCAATTATGTTTCCTACTATTTTTACTCTAGCAATTAATCAATTAGGTAATGCTGCTAGTCATGGTGCTGGTGTTTTATGTTTAGCCATTGTGGGTGGTGCTATTTTACCTTTAGTTCAAGGTGCTTTGGCGGATATGTTCGGCATTCAATTGTCGTTTGTTTTACCTATTTTTTGTTACGCATTCATTGTTTATTACGCCCTGATTGGTTCTAAACCAGTCGCTAGTTCAAATCAAATTAAAGAGGGTGGCAAACATGAAGCTATCTAAAATCACACTATTATCTAGCTCACTTATTTTATTAGCTACAGGTTGTTCAGTTGAACTGTCTGACAAAATAAATACTAAAGAATCAAAACCTTGGGCACCAATAAAGTCTGAAGTAAAAACAGATCCTGTTATTGAAGCTAAAGTAAGTAAGTTATTAAGTTCAATGACATTAGAACAGAAAGTTGCACAAATGATCCAACCTGAAATACGTGACATCACAGAAGAAGATATGCGCAAGTATGGCTTTGGTTCATATTTAAATGGCGGTGGAGCTTTTCCGAAAAATAACAAACATTCAACACCTCAAGATTGGATTGAGCTTGCTGAAACTATGTATCAAGCGTCTATTGATGATTCAGTAGATGGTAGTGCAATTCCTACAATGTGGGGAACTGATGCGGTTCATGGTCATAACAATGTGATCGGAGCCACGTTATTCCCGCATAACATAGGTTTAGGCGCTGCAAATAATCCTGAGTTAATGACAAAAATAGCCCAAATTACCGCTACAGAGGTGATGGTTACAGGTATAGATTGGGTTTTTGCGCCAACGGTTGCTACGGTAAGAAATGACCGGTGGGGAAGAACTTATGAGGGTTACTCAGAAGATCCTGAAATAGTAAAACTCTACGCCAGTGCTGTTGTAAAAGGCTTGCAGGGTAGTGCGGATGAAGACTTTTTAGGTGACGATCGTGTGATCAGTACTGTTAAACATTTTGTTGGTGATGGCGGCACACAAGATGGTGATGACCAAGGTGATAACCGAGCATCAGAACATGATTTATACAAACTACATGCACAAGGTTATGTGAGTGGTTTAGCTGCTGGCGCTCAATCAGTTATGGCATCTTTTAATAGCTGGAATGGTGAAAAAATCCATGGCAGTCATTATTTATTAACTGAAGTATTAAAAGAAAAAATGGGGTTTGATGGCTTTGTTGTAGGCGATTGGAATGGTCACGGACAAGTTAAAGGTTGTAGCAATGAGAGTTGTCCTCAAGCTGTAAATGCAGGGCTAGACATATTTATGGTACCTACAGATGCTTGGAAACCTTTATATGAAAATACTATCAAGCAAGTTAAAAACAATACTATCTCTATTGCACGTATTGATGATGCTGTTAAACGTATATTACGTGTAAAGTTCAGAGCAGGATTATTTGATAAGCCAAGCCCGGCGAAGCGTATGTTTTCAGGTAAAACCGCATTAATTGGTAGTGATGAACATCGCAAAGTTGCCAGACAAGCTGTTCAAGAATCGCTTGTGCTGTTAAAAAACAAAGCTAACTTATTACCATTATCACCTAAGCTGAACATTCTAGTGGCTGGTGATGGCGCTGATAATATTGGTAAGCAGTCGGGTGGTTGGTCAATTACTTGGCAAGGTACTGGAAATACTAACAAAGATTTCCCAGGTGGTACGTCTATCTATGCAGGTATCGAACAACAAGTATCAAAAGCGGGTGGAACTGCAATATTAAGTGTTGATGGTAGCTTTGAAGAAAAACCTGATGTAGCTGTTGTTGTATTTGGTGAAGAACCTTATGCCGAAGGACAGGGCGATATAGAACACCTTTACTTTGAAAGTGATAACAAAAAATCGTTAGCTTTATTAAAGCAATTTAAACAGCAAGGTATTCCTGTTGTTTCAGTCTTTATTACCGGTCGACCTATGTGGGTGAATGCTGAAATTAATGCTTCAGATGCTTTTGTAGCAGCTTGGTTACCTGGCTCTGAAGGGCAAGGTATTGCAGATGTTATTTTAGCTAACGCAAATAATGAAATTCAAAACGACTTTACAGGTAAGTTATCATTTTCATGGCCTAAGGATGCAATGCAAACTGAAGTTAATCGATTTGATGAAAACTATGATCCTCTATTCCCTTACGGATTTGGCTTAACTTATGGCGATAAAGACATCCTTACCGATACATTAGATGAAACTATAAACATTCCTGCTGGTAGTGTTAAAAGTGACGATAAGGTAAGTGAGATATTCCAAAACTCTATTAAACAACCTTGGTCTCTTTGGTTGTATTCTGGAGAGAAAGAAATTGCTGTTTATGCTAATGCTCATCAGTTAGCTGAATTAAACTATCGTACTGTTGATAAGCTTGTTCAGGAAGATGCGTTTAAAATAAGCTTAACAGGAAGTGAAAAACCTTCTAATAGTCAGGCTTCTGGTGTAATGATAAAGCATGTTGCTTCAACAGCGCATGATTTAGGTGAAAGCGTATCAGAAAACTCTCGTTTGCAATTTAGCGTTAGTCTAGCAAATAGAACAGATGGAGATGTTTATTTATCAACCTATTGTTCTGCTGACAAAACTTGTGGTTCTAGCATTAACATCAGCTCTTACTTAAATAAATTACCAGTGAGTGATTGGCAAACTTTCTCAATAGATTTAACTTGTTTTAGTAAAAAAGGAATGGATTTTTCTAAGGCCGTTATTCCATTTGAGTTTTCATCAAAAGGAAAAGTAGAGCTGAGTATTGCTGACATTGTTATTACCGATAACACTGAGGTTAGTGCAACAATTAGCTGTGGAGCTATGTAGTTTAGATAGTTTAGAGCGCTTATTTGGACTTAATAGCTAATATTGTATTTGGTTTAAGTATTTGGAGTTAGGGTTATAGAAAAGCTATAACCCTAACAATAACTGTTATGTGTTTAATGTTATTAGCTTTTTATGCAGGGCGTACTTTAGCAAAAGGTGCTGTTATACCTGCATATTCACCACCACCAAGTCTGGCGAGAGGATTCACCTTATCGGCATGTACTTTAATTCTATTTTTTGCATCTACATCCATTACACTATCACTTATGTATACCTGTTTAACTTCAACAAGTATTAAAGTAAGTGGGCTGTCTTTGATCTCTTTTATTTCGTATAACTCGCAACCATAAGCAATATCGCATTGTTCTAGTCTGGGTAATGGAAATCCATCAAAAGCAAGTGTTTTAAGGTGTAAGTCTGAATCACTCGACTCGTCTGTTAATTCAAGTTCTGATTGACCATGAGGTAAAGTTGCTGCTGTTTCTGTAACCAGCCCAGCTTGTTGTTCAGATGCAATATGAATCACCATCTTTTTGTTTTTAATTACATTGGCTAATGTGTCTTTCGATTCTCCTGTAGGCTTTTTACCTACAGATAACATTAATAATGCAGGAGTACTTGATACTGCTGTGAAGTATGAGAAAGGTGCCAGGTTTAAATCATCGTGCTCTACGTGTTGGCTATCTTCATTTACAACAATATCATCACCCGAAAAAGTTAACGCCCATGCAATGGGGCGAGGAATAATCGTTTGTGTCATTAAATGATAGCGCTGATTTTCTGAGTAATCTGAAAAATTTAAAATCATATTATGGGTAACTCATTGCAGAAGAAGTGAATTTATGAAAAGGCAGTGTAATTGAATTCTCTTAGTTTTTAAATTATTGACCTTGAGCAATGTCAATTTATATACAAAATCTTTACATATTAAAGATCCTTGACTAGTTTTAAGTTAACAAATAATAAGCTTATTGTTTCAATTCAATATGTTTTTAAGTTCTTTAAATATTGTTTTTGTTTTTGTTTTTGTTATTTAAATTAATTTGTAAACAGAGCGTTAATTTACTTGAGGTTTAACTCTTATATGAAGTCCGTATCTGAATTAAAAAAAGAAATCGTTACTTTACGTAATGAACTTGATGCGTTGCGAGAATTAAACGAAATTAAAACCGTAGGCTATTCTAGAGACGGTGAATATTCAGTTTCTACTCATTACGAGGTAAATAATGGTACTTGGGATTGGGATTTAAAAACAAATAATGTTTATTATTCTGCATCTTGGAAAAGTATTTTAGGTTATGAGGAGCATGAACTTGAACCTCATTTTGATGTGTGGGCTAAGCTTGTTCATCCTGAGGACAAAGAATTTATTTTAGCTAAGATTCAAAATTATCTTTATGGTAATCACAAAGGTTTTGAGCATGAGATGCGGATGCGGCATAAGAGTGGTCATTACTTGCATACCATTACTCGAGTGGTACAGGTTACAAGAGATGCTGAAGATAAACCGATCCGTTTGATTGGTAATCATGTTGATATAAGCCAGCAACGTAAAGCTGAGTTATTTGAACATCGTTATAACAATGTGTTGAAAATGATTGCTCAAGGCGAGCCTGCAATCGATGTTTATAATGAAATTATCCATATCTATGAGGGACGACATAATGGGATTCGCTGCTCTATGATAGAGCTAGAAGGAAATATTCTTAAACATGGAAGTGCGCCAAGTTTGCCGCAAGAATATTGTAAAGTTATAGACGGCCTTATGAATGGCCCTAATATAGGTTCTTGTGGAACATCTACATACACAGGCAAACGAGTTATTGTAGAAGATATCGCTACAGATCCTAAATGGTCCAGCATTAAACATATTGTACTGCCATATGGTATGCGCAGTTGTTGGTCTGAGCCTGTAATTTCATCAATAGGAGAGGTGTTAGGCACCTTTGCTATGTATAAAGACTATCCTTGTGTTCCGAATACGGAAGAATCATTTGCTCTAAGTGCTGCTGCTCGATTAACTAGCATTGTTATGGAGCGAGATAAAAATCAGAAACGCATTAAATCACTCGCTTATGCCGATGAATTAACGGGTTTAGCGAACAGATCTCACTTGTTTGCAAGCATTAAAGAGCTCATTAGTGCGTCAGAAAAAAAGCATAAACCTTTCAGTTTACTTTATATTGATTTAGATAACTTTAAGAGTGTTAACGACAGTTTGGGTCACGATATAGGAGATTATTTATTACAAGTTATTGCTCAACGCTTGATCAGCTTAGGCGATAAAGTGGATTCTGTTTCTAGAATTGGAGGTGATGAGTTTTGTGTGATCTTATCAGATCAAGACAACGCAGCGTTAATTGCACAAGAAGTAATAGATACCGTATCAAAAACCATTAAGCTCTCGGGGCGAAATTTCAATCCTACTTGTAGTGTAGGCATTGCACGATATCCAGATGATGGCACCAGCTTAGAATGCTTATTAAAAGCCTCTGATATAGCACTTTACTCTGCTAAGAAAACAGGGAAAAATTGCTTTGCTTTTTATAAAATTGAGCTAAGTATCATAGCCGAATATCACTTCAGAGCAGAGCAGTATTTACGTGAAGCTATAGAGAAAAAACAACTTAAGCTTGTTTATCAACCCCAAGTAGATATTGATAGCGGAATGATAGTTGGTGTAGAAGCGCTTTCTCGATGGACTCATTCTGAGCTTGGTGTTGTTTCACCAGTTGAGTTTATAGAAATGGCTGAGCGTATCGGTATGATCAAACAGCTTACAGAGTGGGTTTTATATGAAGCATGTAGCCAAGGAGTTAAATGGCATAAAGCAGGTTTTACTGATTTAAGAGTCACGGTAAATATTTCTCCTACACATTTAGCTGATGCTGATTTTATTCCACTTATTAAGCGTGTTATTGAATCTACAGGTATGAAGTCGCAATGTTTGGAATTAGAGATAACCGAAAGTGTTGTACAAACCAATCATGAAGATTTTTCTATTTTTAAATCATTGAAAGAATTAGGTGTGTTGTTAGCTATTGATGATTTTGGTTCAGGTTACTCGTCTTTCGCATCTTTAAAGTATTTAACAGTCGATTATATTAAAATTGATAAATATTTTATTCATGACATGTTCTTGGACCATAAAACAGAACTTCTTATTGGTTCTATGATCGAAATGGGTCATCACCTTGGCTACAAAGTTATCGCTGAAGGTGTAGAAACATTTGAACAGTTTGATATTCTTAAGTTGTTAGGCTGCGATATTATTCAAGGCTATTTATTTAGTAAGCCAATAAAACCTGAGGATATTTCATTGTTATTAAATGATGGTAGTTTATTAAAGCATCGTTCTTAATTTTTAACCATAACTGGGTTGAATTATATCGCTTATTTAAAGTTGACGGATACTTTAAACTTTTAAATAGTTTGCTTTAATCAGCTTCAATGATCTGAAAATTTTGATACTACAGGCCTTCTTATTATCACTATGGCAATATACTGCTATACTCCGCGCCTGTAATTATTTGAGTAGAGGCACGCATGTCATTTTCAACCTTAGGTTTATCTGAACCTATTCTAAAAGCGGTAGCAGAAATTGGCTATACGCAACCAACCAATATCCAAAAACGTGCTATTCCTGTTATTTTATCTAAGAAAGATTTAATCGCGGCTGCTCAAACGGGCACAGGTAAAACTGCAAGCTTTGTATTACCAATATTAGAAAGATTAAATACCGGATATAGACTAAGAGGCAAGCGTATTAAAGCGCTTATACTTACACCTACAAGAGAATTAGCTGTGCAAGTTGAAGCGAGTATCGCTCAGTATAGTAAGCATTTAGAGCTAACTTCTATGGCAATGTATGGTGGCATAGATGCCGAGCCTCAAAAACAACGTTTAATATGGGGCGTAGACATTATTGTTGCTACACCAGGGCGTTTACTTGATATGGCTCACCAACGAGCTTTACATTTTGATGAGCTGGAAGTTTTAGTGCTAGATGAAGCCGATAGAATGTTAGACATGGGCTTTAGAGAAGACATTAATAAAATCATAGAGCGTTTACCAAGTGAACGTCAAAATTTATTGTTCTCAGCCACTTTGTCTGATGAAATTCGTTCTTTAGCCAAGCGAGCTATTAGTTCAAATGCTGTTGAGATTTCAATTAAGCAAGACGAAAAGTCTAAACCTAAAATTGAGCAATGGTTAGTCACTGTAGATAAAACCAATAAGTCAGCATTACTCAGCCATTTGATTAAAGAAAATACTTGGCAGCAAGCACTTATCTTTATTGAAACTAAGCATGGCGCAGCTAAGTTAGTTAGCCAATTAGAAAAGCGTGATATTAAAGCAGAATGTATTCACAGCGGGAAAACCCAAGAGATCAGAGAAAGAATACTAGCTGATTTTAAAGCAGGAAAAATTCAATTTTTAGTTGCAACAGCGGTAGCAGCACGTGGAATTGATATTGATAATCTAGACCGAGTTATTAATTACGATTTACCTGATAGACCTGATGATTACATTCATAGAATTGGTAGAACAGGAAGAGCTGGAGCGAGTGGTGAAGCTATTTCATTTGTCGCTAAAGATAATTTTAGAAACCTTTGTGCTATTGAAAGTAAGCTTGGACATATTATTGAGCGTAAAGAGTTTGAAGAGTTTCCGGTGAAAAAGGTTGTACCTGTATCAATCTTAAATTTTGTACCTAAAAATAAACAACATTCCTAATTTTATTCTGATTATTAATGCGTTGGTAGCAGAAGGCGGTAGTTGTTAGTGTATTTATTAACTAACATATTTATGTTCTACCGCCTTACTTTAAGGCCATGCCTTAACTACCTTTGCTGTCGTGCTAATTGAATTTTATTTTTTAAATTATTAATCATACTTTTTCCCCATTTATATTAATCAGCTAAAGATACAGACTCATCGTAACCAGATTGATCAAGCTTGCTGTTCATTACTTCTAAGTTGATTTTACTGATTTTGTTGCTATCAATAGAGTTAGCTACTGCTAAATCACTCATTGCACCAACCACATCGTTTTTCAAATAACGAGCTACTGCACGGTTGCTATAACTGATAGATTTTAAGTAGTTTGTTTTTTTGCTGCTAACTTCTAAAGTTTTAGCGCTTTCAATTGCTGAAGAACAAGCTGCTTCAGATTCAACTGTGTTACTAGTTTTTAAGTAAGCTACACATAATGCTGTGTTCTTTTCAAAATCATTGTATTCACTGTCGCTTGAAGTACTTGAAAGGCTAGCAATAATTTCTTGGTATTCACCTTTAGCAATTTCAGAAGACATTGCTGTGTTCTTGATAACTGCAACTTTCAAATTAGATTCGCTTGCCATTACAGTTGTTGGTGCTACAACTAATACTGAGCTGATGATTGATGTTAGTAATAAAGGTTTAAGTTTCATGTTTGTTCTCCAAAAGGTTTAGTTTGTGTCACCGCGTTGATGACGATGCTAATGTAAATAATTTAGGGAGAGCCTACAAACGAGTTAATTAAACCCTATAAATGAATTTTCATCATCTATAAAAAACCTTGAGTTTGGCCAGTAAAAATGGGTAGAGCATTTGCACTAAATGCTGTGTAGAGTAATTGCACTAAAGGTGTGGAGTAAAAACTCTAATGATATAAGGTGTTTAGAATAAAAATCACTGTTTTTTAGTGTTTTAAAAAAAATAAATTTTATACTTATTAAAGCTGAATAATTAACCTATAATGTTATATATAGTTAAAAACGTTATTTTAAAATTGGGGAGATTTTAAAATTGCAGCCTAAATTAAAAAATAAATATATGTTTTTTATTTCTTGATTAAGCTGGGTTTATAGTAAAGCCACTCGGTTTTTTATTTTTATAGCTAATTTAGTGTGTGAATTATGAGTGTGAGTTTTTCTATAATCGAAATAAAGTGAGTATTTTAGAATACTCATATAAATGGTACGAATTAAACATAACTATGTATCATTCTGAGATCTGGGGAGGTCTCAAATCTAAATCAATTTTCTAGCATTGCCGATTTAACAAAAAGCTCTTATCTAATTAGATAGGAGCTTTTTTGGTTTCTGACACTCAAGTTTTTCAATTAGGTATTATTTAATGTTTATGAATGTGTATTTGATTTTTATGTTGAGTGGTTATTAACAGGGCATAACATAGGCTAAAGTTTTATTTTGATGATAATAAAGTCATCTTTGTTTTTGGAGCTGAGGGAGCTATTAAAACTTATCTGTGGATTACGATGATAAATGCTTCAGTTTTTTATAGATGAAAAAAATGGGTAACCAAAAGGTCACCCATAAAAAATAGTACAAATTAAACATAACTATATAACATAATTAGGAAATCGGGGAGATTTCAAATCAAGGTCAGTGTACGTTGCAGCATTTGTTTCTACAAACGGGAAAATCTCATCTAATAAGTGAATGAATTTGATTTATGTTCACTTATTTTTTATCTATTGCTTTAACCCACTTACTCAATATTTAGTGTTTTGCTATTTGACGAACTCGAACATAAGTATTAGTACAAAAATGAAACTTATCCTTAAATTCATTTTTATTCAGTCACTTTATTTCAGACGAAAAAAAGGGTAACCAAAAGGTTACCCATAAAAATATTACAAATTAAACATAACTATATAACATAATTAGGAAATCGGGGAGATTTCAAATCAAAGTCAGTGTACGTTGCTGCATTTGTTTCGACAAACGGGAAAATATCATCTAATAAGTGAATGAATTTGATTTATGTTTACTTATCTTTTCTTCTATTTATTTAACTTATTTATTCAATGTTTTGCTATTTGCTAAGTTCGTTGGGCGAGTATGAATGTAAGTGTTAGTAAAAAAGTAAAACTTACCTTCAAGTAGATTCTTATTCAGTCACTTTATTTCAGACGAAAAAAATGGGTAACCAAAAGGCTACCCATAAAAAATGGTACAAATTAAACATAACTATATAACATAATTAGGAAATCGGGGAGATTTCAAATCATGGTCAGTGTACGTTGCAGTATTTGTTTCGACAAACGGGAAAACCTCATCTAATAAGTGAATGAATTTGATTTATGTTCACTTATCTTTTTATCTATTGCTTTAACTCCTTTTCTTAATGTTTATTGTTTTTCTATTTGGTAAGTTCGTTGGGAGAGTATGAATGTAAGTGTTAGTACAAAATAAAACTTACCTTCAGTAGATTCTTATTCAGTCACTTTATTTCAGACGAAAAAAATGGGTAACCAAAAGGCTACCCATAAAAAATGGTACAAATTAAACATAACTATATAACATAATTAGGAAATCGGGGAGATTTCAAATCAAGGTCAGTGTACGTTGTAGTATTTGTTTCGACAAACGGGAAAATATCATCTAATAAGTGAAGAAAAATAAACCGTAATCGATTTTTTATTATATTTATATGTATCCAGACAGGTAATTGTTTTTTATACCTTTACCAGCTAAAAATTAAGTGCTTCATTGTTTCGAGTTAAATACCGTTTGGGTTAAATATAATGTCAAAAATTGATTATTTTATATTACTGAGCCAAACTTAAATAAAAGTAACCAAGGACTAATGATTGTGACAAAGTTGAAGAGAGTCGTGTTAACTTTAATTACATCTATTATTATCTTGTTAATCGTGGCTGCCTTTACTACTAAAAAATATGATGTTGTAAGATCTATTGTTATTAATAAACCTAAAGCAGAGGTTTTTAATTATATTAAATACTTAGAGAATCATAAGAACTTTATCATCTGGAAAGATCTTCCTGGTGATACAACTTGGGTATACAAAGGTAGAGATGGTGAGATTGGTTATATATTTTTTTGGAAAAATGTTAAAGGCGTAAAAACAGTTGGTGAAAAAGAAATTATTGACATTAATGAAGGTCGTCGTCTTGATTTTGAATTACGATTTTTAGAACCGTTCGAAGCCATCATCCCTAGCTCTTTGAACACCGAATCTGTTGGTCCTGATAAAACTAAAGTTACATGGACTACTAACGGAAAACTATCTTATCCAATAAACATTGTCTTAGTGTTTTATGATTATGGTGCGAAAATTGGTGATGATTTATCTGTAGGATTAAATAACTTAAAAGTAATTTTAGAAGATAGTAATGAGTAATCTATCTTTGTCACCTCAACCCAAAAAATGAATTCTTATCTTTAGATTAAGTACATTGCTGCATTTATTTCGACAAACAGGGAAATCTCATTTAATAAATGAATGTATTTTTTTGTTCACTCATCTTTTTATCTATTGCTTTAACTCCTTTATTCAATGTTTATTGTTTTTCTATTTGGTAAGTTCGTTGGGCGAATATGAATGTAAGTGTTAGTACAAAATGAAACTTACCTTCAGTAGATTCTTATTAAGTCACTTTATTTCAGACGAAAAAAATGGGTAACCAAAAGGCTACCCATAAAAAATGGTACAAATTAAACATAACTATATAACATAATTAGGAAATCGGGGAGATTTCAAATCAAGGTCAGTGTACGTTGCTGCATTTATTCCGACAAACGGGAAAATCTCATCTGATGAGTGAAAAAAAATAAACCGTGATCTGTTTTTTATTATGTATATGTGTTCAGACAACTAAGGTCTTTACCAGCTAACAATTAAGCTCTTTATTGTTTCAAGTTAAATACTGTTTTGGGTTAAATGAAGCTACCAGTTAAATATAATATCAAAAATTGATTATTTTATATTACTGAGCCAAACTTAAATAAAAGTAACCAAGGAGTAATGATTGTGACGAAGTTGAAGAAAGTTGCCGCAACTTTAATTACATCTATTATTATCTTGTTAGTTGTGGCTTTATTCACAACTAAAAAATATGATGTTGTGAGATCTATTGTAATTAACAAACCTAATGCAGAGGTTTTTAATTATATTAAATACTTAGAGAGTCATAACAACTTTATCATCTGGACAGACTTAACCAAAGACACAACTTGGGTTTATAGAGGTAAAGATGGAGAGGTGGGTTATACTTCTTTTTGGAAAAATAATAGTGGTGTAAAAACCGAGGGCGAGAAAGAAATAACTCGAATTGATCAAGGCGAGCGCTTTGATTTTGAATTGCGTTTTTTATACCCGTTTGATTTAGTTATCCCGAGCCATATGACCACAGAAAGTCTTGGAGATAATAAAACAAAAGTTACATGGACTACGAATAAAGAGCTTCCTTATCCAAAGAACATTATTTTAGTGTTTTACGACTATGGTGCAAGGCTTGGTAATGATGTACTTAAAGGATTAAATAACTTGAAAGTTATTTTGGAAGACACTGATAAATAACATATTATAAGTTTAACTTAAGATATGAATTCTTATCTTTAAATAAAGCAAAATTATTCGTAATATACGTTTATTATAAATAAAGGTGATACACACAATTGAAAAATAGTTGGCTGAGTAAAATACAATCAGCATTCATTTTGTTTGTACTCGTTTTTAATAGCACTTTTTCTGTTTTAGTTGCTGCGTATAATACAAATCTGGCACAAAACTACGCCAAAGATGATGCCGTACTTATTTGTTCAGGCACTTCATTTAAGTGGATGTCTAAATCTGCTTTTATTGAAGAAGGTAAAATAATTTATATTGATGAACCTGAAAACACTCCTTCTGAATATCACCAAATCAAATGTTCATATTCTTACTTAATTGATCATCATACATTTGAGCTATCAACACCGTTAGACGTACAAATAAGTGAAATAAAATATCGAGCACTTGTTTTAGCTATAGCTCAACGCCCTTATACCTCCTTTACTTATTCAACTTCTCTTTCAAGAGCACCTCCTTACACTTCTTAATTTATTAAACCTGATCTAGGTTAGTTATTAACAGCCTATTGCGTCTGACGTAATAAGCTATTGAGATTAAATCAAAGAAGTGAAAATAATGAAATATCGCCAATTTATTTGGGAACTCTGGCTTGCTTTTAATGGTCTTGATTTAACTATTAGCAATTCATTGATGGTTTTATCGTGCATAAAAATTAAATTAAGAAAGGGATTTCAAAATGACTAAAAACAATACTCTAAATCAATGGCTTTGGAAGTGGCATATTATAGCTGGGCTATTAACTTTACCTTTTATGTTGTTACTTGCCTTAACGGGGACTGTTTACTTATTTAAAGACAATATAAATAACCAAATTTACCAAGACACTAAGTTTATCACACCAACAAGTATTAATAAGCTCCCTCTTTCTAAACAGCTGGAAGCAGCACAAGGAGCTACTCAAGCCGAAATAGTTGACTTAACATTACCTAAATTAGCAGATGAGGCGACCGTTTTTAAAGTCGCAACTGAAGGTTGGATGAATAATGATTTATATGTTGATCCTTATACAGCCAAAGTAAAAGGTGTTATCGAGCAAGATCAAACATTAATGCATACCGTTAGCACATTACATGGCGAACTGTTACTTGGTAAAGCAGGAACAACAGTTGTTGAATTAGTAGCAAGCTGGTTTATTGTTTTAATTTTAACTGGATTATATGTTTGGTGGCCTAAGAAAAATAGCGGCTTGGCTGGTTTTTTAACGATACGATTTTCACGTGGTAAGCGTATATTGTTTCGAGACTTACATTCAGTTACTGGTTTTTGGTTATCGATTTTTATGTTTATTATTTTAGCTGGAGGAATGCCATGGACCGATATTTTTGGCGGTCAATTTAAGTGGTTACAAAATCAAACCAATACTGGCTACCCTCAACATTGGACGAATAGTAGAGGCTTAAACTCCAATAATCTTAGTGGTTCGAATGACATTAATGTAAACACGATATCGCCTTTATCATTAGATGAAGTGGCTAATATTGCTCAGTCATACAAATTAGGAGGAGATATTTCAATTAAACTCCCTCTGTCAGATGAAGGCGTTTACACTATTAGTAATCGAGCGTTATTATTACGCGATCAGCATGTAATTCATATTGATCAATACTCTGGCAGCCCAATTAAATCTCTACAATGGGAGCAAGTAGGGATCATGATGGACTTACGTCAAGTATTTATGCGCTTACATCAAGGTGAATATGGTTTAGTTAATTGGAGTGTTTTGTTGGCTGTCGCTTTGTTTTTTATTATGAGTACGGTTGCTGGCACAGTTTCTTATTTTATGAGAAAACCACAAGGACAGTGGGGTATACCTAAAGTACCAGAACGTTTTAGAGTAGATAAAGTTTTAGTTGCTTTCATTATTCTGCTTGGTGTCGTCTTTCCATTATTTGGTGCGAGCTTGATTACTATTTGGACATGGGAAAGAATAAAATCTTTTCAAATAAAACGTCAGATTAAACATAGTAATAAATAATAACTAAATCATGATAGCTACCACTAAGTTAAAAGCTATTCATTGTGCGTTGATACGTAAAAGTTATGAGATAAAATATAAAAGTTGAAATGAAAGAAGGGAATAGCTTGTCCTCTATTTTGTTATTAAAGCAGTAGCTTTGAGTTACTATTCATTTATATAAGCTAAACAAAAGTATAAAGAGAAAATACATGACAAAAAACTTGAGTGTTTTAATTACAGGATGTTCTACAGGTATTGGATTTGATACGGCAATAACACTTTCAGATATGGGCTACAACGTTTTCGCTACAGCTCGTAAACAGTCAGATGTAGATAAGTTAAAAACGCTAGATTTACAGGCTTATCAATTAGATTTAATGGATGAAACTTCAATTGAACAAGCTTTCAACTGGGTAATAGAGCAAACGGGTGGAGAGCTTTACGCATTATTTAATAATGGTGCTTATGGACAAGCTGGCGCATTAGAAGATTTACCATCGCAAGCTTTAAAAGAGCAATTTCAGACTAATGTCTTTGGTTGGCACTTTCTAACAACACTTGTTATTCCTATTATGCGCAAACAAGGTTTTGGTCGAATTATACAAAACAGTTCCGTACTAGGTTTAGTTGCTATGCCATATCGCGGGGCTTATAATGCATCTAAATTTGCGATTGAAGGTTACACAGATACATTAAGGTTAGAGCTTACAGGTAGTGGTATTCAAGTGATTCTGATTGAACCCGGTCCAATAGAAACACAATTTCGAGCCAATGCTTTAGCTAAAACACGAGAGTTTATTGATGTAGAAAACTCAGCACATAAAGAAAACTACAAAATACAAATAGACCGTTTAAGTAAAGAAGAGGGCGGGAATAAATTTACTTTGCCAGCATCTGCAGTTACTGAAAAAGTGATACATGCTTTATCGAGTAAAAAAGCTAAGACAAGGTATTACGTTACTAAGCCCACTTACATTATGGCTTTCTTAAAAAGAATATTGCCTTTTACTTGGTTAGATAAAATTCTTATTAAAGGTTAGTACTGATAGTGTTCTTAGCTGTTACCTCTAAGCTATTGCCTATAAATGTTAAATAGCAGACATAAAAAAGCAGATCATAAGATCTGCTTTTGTTTATAGTTTTTACTAGAAAACCTCTTATCTAAAAAACATAGCCTTAAACTTTAGGGATATGTATTTTCTTTTCAGCAGATTGACGGTAAATAACTAAAGTTTTACCAATTACCTGAATCTTAGTTGCATTTGTTTCTCTACAAATAGCTTCTACGATAAGCGCTTTTGTTTCGCGATCTTCAGTATTAATTTTAACTTTAATTAATTCATGATGATTTAATGCGAAATCTATTTCTGCAACAACAGCTTCAGTTAAGCCGTTATTACCTAGTAAAACTACTGGTTTAAGCGAATGAGCTAAACCTTTTACGTGTTGGATTTGTTTTTTATTTAAGTTCATTAACAATTTTCGTTACAAGTTAGCTTGAATTATCACTATTTTAACTCCATCTTCTTTGTAATACTAATTAATGTTCACTTATTGGTGGTTTAAACGTATTAAAAATTATAAAACATAAAACTTTCATCATTATGTTTTATAATTGGCAGGTCAATTAACGAATACCAATTTATATCAATTTAAGCAGAGTTCATGAGTAAGAATAAACAAACCGTTAGCAGCGCACGCTGGATGCAAGAACATTTCGATGATGAATATGTAAAAAAAGCACAAAAATTAGGCTTACGTTCTCGAGCTGTTTTTAAGATTGAAGAAATTAATAATAAAGACAAATTGATCAAACCAGGAATGAAAGTTGTTGATTTAGGTGCAGCGCCAGGCGGCTGGTCTGAATACGCAGTTAAAGCAGTAGGTGAGTCAGGGCAAGTTGTTGCTTGCGATATTTTATCTATGGATCCAATTGTTGGAGTCGACTTTCTTCAAGGAGATTTTAGAGAAGAGGCTGTATTAGATGCCTTATTAACTCGTATTGGTGGAAAAAATATTGATGTTGTTATGTCAGACATGGCAGCAAATATGACAGGAAACGAAACTGCTGATTCAGCAAGAAGTATGTATTTAGTCGAACTAGCCTTAGATATGTGCCATCAAGTACTTAAAACTAATGGGGCATTTGTGGTTAAAGTGTTCCAAGGTGACGGTTTTGATAATTTTGTTAAAGAAGCTCGTAAGGTTTTTAAAACAGTAAGAACTCGAAAACCAGATTCTTCAAGAGCAAGATCAAGAGAAGTTTATCTCGTTGCTACCGGATTTAAATAGCAGCCAAGGGTAAATTATAGTAAATTACAGTAAATATAAGTTTAGTTATTAGCTTTATCTTGACTAAGCACATTTTTTAAACATTATGCAAACGTTACAAAGAGGTCATTAAGTTGAGCGATATGGCAAAAAATCTTATTTTATGGTTGGTTATTGCAGTAGTTTTGATGTCGGTATTTCAAAGTTTTACGCCAGACAACAGCAATGAACAACAAGTTGATTACACCCGCTTTATCGAAAGTGTTCGTCAAGGACAAGTTCGTGAAGCAACCGTTGATAGAAGCGGTGTTATTAAAGGTGTTAAAAGAACAGGCGAAGAATTTGTTGCTGTTATCCCTGGTGGTTACGATCGTGACTTAATTAACGATTTAGTTAAGCAAGGTGTTAAGGCTTCAGGTCAATTACCTGAAGAAACAAGCTTCTTAACGACTATTTTTGTTTCTTGGTTTCCAATGATTTTACTGATTGGTGTATGGATATTCTTCATGCGTCAAATGCAAGGCGGTGGCGGTAAAGGCGCTATGTCTTTCGGTAAAAGTAAAGCTCGCTTATTAAGCGAAGATCAAATTAAAACAACTTTTGCCGATGTTGCTGGTTGTGATGAAGCAAAAGAAGAAGTATCAGAATTAGTTGATTACTTAAGAGATCCATCAAAATTCCAAAAACTAGGTGGTCGTATTCCATCAGGTGTTTTAATGGTGGGTCAACCTGGTACAGGTAAAACGTTATTAGCTAAAGCTATTGCTGGTGAAGCTAAAGTTCCATTTTTCAGTATCTCAGGGTCAGACTTTGTTGAAATGTTTGTTGGTGTTGGTGCGTCTCGTGTACGTGATATGTTCGAACAAGCTAAAAAAGCAGCTCCATGTATCATCTTTATCGATGAAATTGATGCTGTTGGTCGCCAACGTGGTGCTGGTATGGGTGGTGGACACGATGAACGTGAACAAACACTTAACCAAATGCTTGTTGAAATGGATGGTTTTGAAGGTAATGAAGGCGTAATCGTTATTGCTGCAACTAACCGTCCAGACGTATTAGATCCAGCATTACTTAGACCTGGTCGTTTTGACCGTCAAGTAACTGTAGGTTTACCTGATATACGTGGTCGTGAACAAATTCTTAAAGTACACATGAGAAAAGTACCATTAGGTGATGATGTTAAACCATCAGTTATTGCACGTGGTACACCTGGTTTTTCTGGTGCTGATTTAGCTAACTTAGTAAACGAAGCTGCATTATTTGCTGCTCGTACAGCTCGCCGTTTAGTTTCAATGGAAGAGTTTGAGAAAGCGAAAGATAAAATATTAATGGGTTCTGAGCGTCGTTCAATGGTTATGAGCGAAGACGAAAAAGCGATGACAGCTTATCATGAAGCAGGTCATGCAATCGTTGGTCGTTTAGTGCCAGATCATGATCCAGTGTATAAAGTAAGTATCATTCCTCGTGGTCGTGCATTAGGTGTAACTATGTACTTACCAGAGCAAGATAGATTCAGCCATAGCAAACAACATTTAGAAAGTAACATTTCTTCTTTATATGGTGGTCGTATTGCTGAAGAACTTATTTATGGTTTTGAAAAAGTATCAACAGGCGCATCAAACGATATTGAACGTGCAACAGAACTTGCTCGTAAAATGGTTACTCAGTGGGGCTTATCTGAAAAAATGGGTCCAATGTTATTCGCTGAGGAGGAAGGTGAAGTATTCTTAGGAAGAACTTCTTCAAAATCATTAAACATGTCTGATGATACAGCTAAAGCAATTGATGCTGAAATCAAAGAATTTGTAACTCGCAATTACAACAGAGCAGAACAAATTCTTAAAGATAACCGAGACATTTTAGAATCAATGAAAGATGCATTAATGAAGTACGAAACAATTGATGCTTTACAAATTGATGACTTAATGGAACGCAGAGAAGTTCGTGAACCAGCCGGTTTTAGTGGTAGTAACTCAGATTCTAATTCGAGCAATCAACCACCAAAAGCTGATGTTAAAAAAGATGACGAAGCTGATTTAACTACTCCAACAGATGTTCCTGCTAAATAATAGAAACATTTAGAGTTGTCCATAGCCTCAATACGTTGCTTCTACTTTAAGTAGAACCCAAGTATCGAGGCTTTGTTTTATCTGAAGGTTAAAAACCACTGTTTTTGTATGCAAAATATTAAATACACCCAGTCAAATACTATTGACGTGATGGGCATTTTAAATGTCACCCCAGACTCTTTTTCAGATGGTGGTAAGTTTACTCAAATTGATCGTGCTTTATTACAAGTAGAGCAAATGATCGAAGATGGGGCTTCTATTATTGATATAGGTGGTGAATCTACTCGACCAGGTGCTGTAGATGTTTCAGAGAAAGATGAAGCCGAACGAGTTATTCCTCTCTTAAAAGCCATAAAACAACGCTTTGACATTAAAGTATCAATTGATACAAGCAAAGCAAATGTAATGGCAGAGTCAATTGAACATCAAGCTGATATAATTAACGACGTTAGAGCATTACAAAATGACGGTTGTTTAGCTGTTATGGCGCAAACAGACTTACCTATATGCTTAATGCATATGCAAGGCTTACCAAGAACCATGCAGGTAAAGCCGCAGTATGATGACTTAATAAAAGACATACACAGTTTTTTTGAAGCACGTATAGCTGCTTGTAATGAAGTAGGTATAGCAACAGACAGGATCATTTTAGATCCTGGTTTTGGCTTTGGGAAAACACTTGAACAGAATTATGAATTGCTCGCTAAAATCTCCTCTTTTAAATCTTTTGGTTTGCCTATTCTTGCAGGATTATCGCGTAAATCAATGATAGGGAACTTACTCAATAGAGAAGTAGGAGAACGTTTAGCTGGCAGTATCACAACAGCTGTTATCGCAGCGCAGCAGGGCGCAAGTATTATTCGGGTTCATGACGTTAGAGAAACCGTTGATGCATTAAAAATACTTGCCACCGTAAATCAATTTTAAAAAATAATAACAAGGATATTCATATGTCGGAAAGACGCTATTTTGGTACCGATGGTATCAGAGGTTTGGTAGGTAAATACCCAATAACTCCAGATTTTGTAATGAAGCTAGGTTATGCCGCAGGTAAAGTATTAGCTGCTAAAGGCACAAAAAAAGTACTTATTGGTAAAGATACTCGTATTTCAGGTTACATGCTTGAATCAGCATTAGAAGCCGGCTTTTCAGCTGCGGGTGTAGATATTGGTTTATTAGGACCTATGCCTACTCCAGGTATTGCTTATTTAACTAAAACATTCCGTGCACAAGCTGGTATTGTTATTAGTGCTTCACATAACCCATTTTACGATAACGGTATAAAATTCTTCTCGCAAGACGGGCAAAAACTACCTGATGATATTGAGTTAGCCATCGAAGCTGAATTAGACAAAGAAATGATTTGTGTTGAATCAGCCAAACTTGGTAAAGCAACTCGTATTGAAGATGCTGCAGGTCGATACATCGAGTTTTGTAAAAGTAACTTCCCAAATAGATTCTCATTAAGCCATCTAAAGATTGTTGTCGATTGTGCGCATGGTGCTACATATCACATTGCTCCTGATGTATTTAGAGAGCTAGGCGCAACAGTTATTGAAATTGGCGCACAACCTAATGGCACTAACATTAATGATGGTTGTGGTGCCACATCAATGGACGCTATCAGTAAAGCGGTAGTAGAGCATAAAGCTGACTTAGGTATCGCACTCGATGGCGATGGTGACCGTTTAATGATGGTTGATCATACAGGTTATGTACTTGATGGTGATGAATGTGTATTTGTTATCGCGAGTAACGACATCAAGTCAGGCAAAATGAAAGGCGGTGTTGTTGGTACGTTAATGAGCAACATGGGTCTAGAGCTTGCGCTTAAAGATATGGGTGTTCCATTCGCACGTAGTAATGTTGGCGATCGCTATGTTATGGAAATGCTAAAAGAAAAAGGTTGGCAATTAGGTGCTGAAAACTCAGGTCACGTAATTAACCTTAAGCATACATCAACGGGCGATGGTATTATTGCAGCACTCAATGTATTAACTGCGCTTTGTATCAGTGAAAAAAGCTTACATGAACTTCGTCAAGGCATGAAAATGTTGCCACAAATTTTAGTGAATGTAAGATTCGAAGGTGATAACGATCCTATTGAAGCAGTAAATGTGACAACTAAAGTAGATGAAGTTAATAAAGCACTCGAAGGTAGAGGTCGCGTTTTATTAAGAAAATCAGGTACAGAACCTTTAATTCGCGTTATGGTTGAAGGGCCTGATTTAGACGAAGTTACAGCATTAGCAAACTCAATTGCAGATGAAGTAAAACTCGCTTCTTAAATCTAAAATAATAATAATTTATTCGTAGAAATCCTTTTACGTTTAAATAATCAACAGTTGAATAAGATATTAAGCATAATACTTGTATCTTATTCGCTAGTTAGTTAATATCTCGCCGCTTAAATGTAGGAATAACTATGCCAAGACAAAGAATAATCGCTGCAAATTGGAAAATGAATGGAAATCTTGCACTTGTTGACACAATGACAAGTGAGTTGAATAACATTAAATTCTCGGATGATGTAAAAGTTGTAATTTGTCCAAGCTTTGTATATTTAAGTGCGTTATCTGCAAAAATTGCAAATAACAATATTAAATTAGGCGCACAAAACATAAGTGAGCATGCAAGTGGAGCGTATACTGGTGAAGTTTCTGCCGATATGCTAAACGAAATGTCTGCTAGTTATGTAATTATTGGTCACTCTGAAAGACGTAGCATCTTTGGTGAAACTGATAAACAAATCGCTCTAAAAGTAAAATTCGCTTTAGCTAACGGTTTAACGCCTATCTTATGCATAGGTGAATCAGAAGCTGAACGTGTAGAAGAAAAAACAGATGCTGTATTATCTCAACAATTACAACCTGTTATAGATGAAATAGGTATCGAAAGTTTTAAAGATGTTGTTATTGCATATGAGCCTGTATGGGCTATAGGTACAGGAAAAACAGCATCTCCGGAAATGGCACAAGAAACTCATCAATTTATTCGTCAGTTTTTAGCTAAAAACAATGCTGAAATTGCCGAAGGTGTGTCATTATTATATGGCGGTAGTGTTAATGCTGCTAATAGTAAAGAATTATTCGCACAAACTGATATAGACGGTGGTCTTATCGGTGGTGCTAGTTTAAAAGTCGACGAATTCAAAATTATTTGTTCGGCAGCTCAAGGATCATAAAATGTTATATCAAGTATTAATCATTATATATTTAATCGTAGCTTTGTGTTTAATAGGTTTAGTGCTTATTCAACATGGTAAAGGTGCAGACATGGGCGCTTCATTTGGAGCAGGCTCTTCAGCAACTATTTTTGGTTCAAGTGGTTCTGGTAACTTTTTAACAAAAGCAACAACTTGGTTAGCAATAGCTTTCTTCGCAATTAGCTTAGTTTTAGGTAACTTAACAGCTAACAAAGTGAAATCAGTTGATGAGTGGAACAACTTAGAAGCAGGTATTGAACAATCAATTCCTTCTGACAGCGATATCCCAACAGATACTATTACTCCAGCAGTTAATAATGCAGACGTTCCAGCGAGTACTCCTAAAGCCGTGAAAGAAAGCGATATTCCTGAGTAATAAAAATTAAGTTAGCTAAAACCTCAAATTAGCAAAATAACTTAAAGATTATAAAGTTTATATTTAGTAATGCGGATGTGGCGGAATTGGTAGACGCGCCAGCTTGAGGGGCTGGTGACTTAGGTCGTGGGGGTTCAAGTCCCCCCATCCGCACCACTGAATATAGTCTTGAAATTATGAAATAGAGCTTTAATACCTAATCGTATCAAAGCTCTTTTTTTTGTCAGAAATTTAATATTTCATAAAAATGACTTTTAATTATTATTTAATAAGCAAAAATTACTTTATTAAAAATAACAGATTAATCAGAGGCAAAAATGGCATCAGCTCAGTTACATAATAGTTTTCGTAAGTATCACCGTTGGCTTGGGTTTTTCTTAGCCGGAATTATGGCTATATACGCAATAAGCGGTATTTTATTGATATTTAGACCTACTGAGTTCATGAAATTCCCAACTACAGAAATACGTCAATTAGAGCCCGGACTTGAAGCGAGAAAACTAGGTAAAAGTATTCGTGTTAAAGGTTTTGAAATAACATCAGAATCTCAAAGTGTGATTGTTTTTAATTCAGGCGAATACAATAAAGTAACGGGTGAAACGGTGATCAACAAAATGGATTATCCATTACCTTTAGCTAAATTAGTTAAGTTACATAAAGCCACTAATAACAGTCCACTGTTTATCCTTAATATCAGCTTTGGTATCACTTTACTTTTCTTCGTTATTTCAGCATTTTTAATGTTTATGCCTAAAGCTAAAACGTTCAAAAATGGTATTAAAATCTCTCTCGCTGGTGCTTTATTTGCACTGATTGTTGTTATTTTAGGATCTTAAGACCTAGCCTAATCAAAGCCTTTTTATCCCTCTGATTTAATCTTAAATTTATTTTAGAGGGATGCTAGGGCATCTTTATCTCAATTTTGTTATCCTCCTTCAGCTGTATCCATTTTTAATTCTTATTTAAGTACCAACAGGACACTATGGAATGAAAATCCACTCTACTATTCGTATATCAATACTTTTATCCCTCAGTGCGTTGTTCATTCAATCTTGCTCTCTTCATGTAAAACAAGAACCGTTACAGACAGATATTGTAACTACGCAAAGCCAAACCCAGCTTATAAAACCTAAGCCGTTAGCCATAGTAGAAATTGAAACAGGTGCTATAAAGGGCATTGAATCTGCAGACCATGTTGCATTTTTAGGAATACCTTACGCACAAGCTCCTGTTAAGGCATTACGTTGGACAGCACCTAAACCTTATAAACAATGGAAGGGCATCAAAAACACCTCTAAGTTTGGTGCTGACTGTATGCAACTTCCATTTCCTGGTGATGCTGCACCGTTAACAGGAACTGTTAGCGAAGATTGCTTATTTATAAACGTATGGAAACCAAAGCAAGCTGAAGGTAAAAAATTACCTGTAATGGTTTGGATACATGGTGGTGGCTTCGTTAATGGTGGCACATCACCTGACATATACAGTGGCGAAGCTTTTGCTAACTCTGGCGTTATTCTTGTTAGTTTTAACTACAGACTAGGGCGCTTTGGCTTTTTTGCGCATCCAGCACTTAGTACTGAAAATGATGCAAATGTCTTAGGCAATTATGGTTTTATGGATCAAATTGCTGCATTGAAATGGGTACAACAAAACATCTCAAATTTTGGTGGTGATGCTAACAATGTAACACTCTTTGGTGAATCAGCGGGTGGCCGCTCAGTAAATGCTTTAATGCTTTCACCTTTAGCTAAAGGATTATTTCATAAAGCTATTGCTCAATCAGGCGGTGGACGAAGCTCTAAAGTGAGCCCTGATTTATACCTTAATAAAAACGTATTAAATAAACTCACTCAAGTTAACCAACAAACACAATATGCTGAAGACTATGGTATAGCTTTCGCTAAAAGTGTTGGTGTTGAAGGTTCAGATGAAAAAGCTTTAAAACAACTGCGTAGCTTACCTGCAGATAAAGTAGTGAATGGCTTAAACTTAAGCACGATGAACAATGTAATGACTTATAGCGGCCCCATGATCGACGGACAACTCGTTGTTGAAAGTGATGAAGAAGGTTTTAGCAAAGGTCATCAAATGAAAATACCGCATATTGTTGGTGCTAACGAACTTGAATGGGGATTTTTAGATGATTTCGCACCTCAAGCAGCCAAAGGTATTTCTGGAAAAGCTTTAGAGAAAGCGGGCGATCGCCGTAAGCAATTTATGAATGCATATCAGCCACATCTTATAAGAGGTAATAAAAATACAAGAGACATAGATTTAGCCCTGCTAGGTTCTATGATCCATGGCGATATTGCTTTTGTAGAACCATCACGTTATGTAGCCCGTAAACTTGCGGAAAACTCGCAACCGGTTTGGTTATATAGATTTAGCTACGTACCAACACATTTAGTGAATAAAGTTAAAGGCGCTTATCATGCCACTGAAATTCCATTTGTATTTAACACCGCCAATCAGCAATACGGAACTTATTTCACAGCACAAGACCAAAAGGTTGCAGACATTATGCATAACTACTGGGTTAACTTTGCTAAATCAGGCAAGCCAACTGCTATTAATCAGCCTGTTTGGCAAAGCTATAATCAACAGAGTGAACAAGTTATCGAATTCAACACTCAGGGTGCTGAAGCTAAAAAAGACCCATTATTTGAGCGTTTAAACGAGCTAGAGTTAACTTTGTAGTAATTCATTGAGCTCGATTATTCTTGAAAGAGCTACCTCAGACTTAATGCCTGTATTAACGACAGCGATTACATCTGCATTAATTTCCATGTTAATGTCAAATGGTGTAGGAGCTGAAATACAAAGGCTGTGAGCAACTGTAATTGTTGGATATTTAGTAACAGCGACCTTGCTAACGTTTTTTTTACCTGTTTTATATAGATTTTAAAAGATAAGATTAGAGCGCTAAGCGCCTAATTCATTGAAAGAATTAAGCAGCCGACTCATTAAATACTAATCCACATTACACATTCATCGTTACAAATTGTGATGTGGATTACTCCTGTGTCAAATAAGATTAATAGGTACAAAGTATGTCAAATAGTCACAATCATCATAGCCACAGCCATACACACCACCATGCTCATCAACATGATGGAAAATTAAATTTAGCCGTATTTATTAATATTTTATTAACTATTGCTCAAATTATTGGCGGTATTTTATCTGGTAGCCTTTCTCTTATTGCTGATGCATTACATAACTTGAGTGATGCGGGCGCCATTTTGATTGCTATATTTGCAAGAAAAATTGCTAGAAAACCAGCTAACAGTAAAATGACGTTTGGTTTTAAAAGAGCTGAAATATTAGGGGCATTAATAAATAGCACAACACTTATTATTGTTGGCTTGTATCTTATATACGAAGCGATAAGTAAATTTTTCAATCCACAACCTGTAGATGGCTGGATAGTCGTTTGGATTGCATCAATTGCACTCATCATTGATGCCGTAACTGCATGGCTTACCTATAAATCTGGCGCTGAACATAATTTAAATTTAAAAGCAGTATTTATTCATAACATGTCTGATGCCTTAGCGTCAGTTGTCGTTATTATTGCAGGCAGCCTTATTATTTTATATCAGTGGTATATAGTCGATTTACTAGCAACAATTGCTATCTCATTCTATGTGATTTATCACGGATACAGTCTGGCTAAGGAAACCATGATAATTTTGATGCAAGCCGTACCTGAAAGCATTGATATTGATGAACTAAGTGCAGAACTTCACGATTTAAACATGGTTGAAAAAGTTTGGCACCTACATGTATGGCAGCTTGATGATAAAGAAATATTCCTTGAAACAAGCTTAGCGTTTACACCATCAAATTCTGTGCATGATCTCAATCCTATTAAAGATCTTCTTAAAGATAAATATGGCATACATCATTCCACAATAGAGAATAGCCCTAGCCACGCATATGAAAATAACTGCTATAAAATTGAAAATGGAAAGTAAATATTTTCAGATTCAAGAACGAATTTTTTAACAGCATAGGAAGTATTAAAATACCACTCACTAGAAATAGAAATAGAAATTGATTGTCGATGCAATATTCACTGCATCGATGATCGAGAAAGAAATGGCGAGAGAAAATAAATATTCTATTGGATTTTATTTATCACTGAATCAGCCATAATTTGTAATGGAACGAATGACATCTACAGTATGGTTTTAGCTTTTCAAATACTTTATATAAAATTATATGGTAAAGGCTCTACATTATTCGTTTTATTATTCAAAATAATGAGCGAGGGCTAGATAACCTTGCTTAATATGATCAATCAATAAGGTTATTTTTTCTGGTTTATATCGTGTGTATGGATAAACAGCAAAAACTCCTAACGAACGTGCTTTATAATCGTTTAGTACATTGACCAACAGACCACCTTGTAACTCTTCATAAACACTACATTTAGGCACATAAATAATCCCAATATCATTTAATGCTGCTTTTTTTAAAGAATAAGCATTGTTGGAAGACATACTGCCTTTTACTAATATAGATTCATATTTGTCATTATCATAAAATCGCCATTCATTACTTCCATTTGCTTGCAGATCATAACAAAGACAGTTATGTGATTTCAGATCATCAATTGTGTTTAATGCTTTATGGGTTTTTAAATATTCTGGCGATGCACATACAATCCATTTAGATTCTATTAAAGGTACTGCGATTAGAGAAGAATCTTCAAGAACAGCTGTTCTAATAGCTAAATCAACACCTTCTTCAACTAAGTCGACAAGCTTATTTTCAAGCCTTAATTCAATGGTGATTTTAGGGTAGATTTTGCAAAAACTTGATACTAACTCTGCCAGTAATAACTCACCTGAAATGGTAGGTACAGACATAGTAATATGACCAGAAATATCTTTAGATAACTCGTTAACCGCGGTAAAAGCATCGTTTGCTTGCTGGTTAATACCTTTGGCATGTTTATAAAGTAATTTACCTGCGTCAGTAAGGCTAAGCTTTCGAGTTGTTCTATAAAGTAATTGTGTATTTAGCTGCTTTTCTAGTGCCGATATTTTCTTACTCACAACCGTTTTGGATAAACCTGTTTTTTGAGCTGCCAGGCTAAAAGACTTCTCTTCTACTACTACAGCAAAAATTGCTAACTCAGATGCGCCGTTCATATATTGCTCATTGTATCTAAAATGGAAATAGTTTGTTTTTCTATTGCGAATATACAGGTAAATTTCGAAGGAGTATATTGCTTATATCGTAGAAAGTATGTGGTGATATATAAATACATATACTCATTTCTATATATTTTAATGCAAGTAACATCCAAATTACCTTGGTAGAATAAGGGCGGATAAATGTCTGAAAAAAATAATTACACTGACGCGAATCAATCTAACACGATTGAATGTTTAAATATTTCCGAGAAGAGAGTTGGGCTATTTGTTACCTGTTTGGTAAATACAATGCGTCCTTCAGTAGGTTTTGCTTCCATCACTTTGCTTGAGCAAGCAGGTTGTACTGTTGAAGTTCCAGCAGCTCAATCTTGCTGTGGACAACCCGCATTTAATTCAGGTGACGACGAAGGTACTCGTCAAATCGCTTATCAAGTGATCGAACAGTTTGAAGAATTTGATTATGTTGTTTTACCTTCGGGTTCATGTGCTTCAATGATCAAAAAGAACTTTATAGAAGTATTTAAAGAACAACCCAGTTGGCAAGCAAGAGCTCAACATTTAGCTGACAGAACTCATGAACTACTCTCATTTTTAGTTGATGTATGTAATTTTAAACCGAATGGTGTTGAACTTGATGGTACATTCACTTATCACGATAGTTGCTCTGGTTATCGTTCTCTTAATGTTTACGAGCAACCAAGAGAAATGCTTTCTACCGTTAAAGGTTTAGAGCATAAACCATTGAATGGTCATTCTGAATGCTGTGGTTTTGGTGGAACATTTTGTGTTAAATATTCAGATATATCTAACGCCATTGTTAGCGAAAAAGTAGAAAATGTTGTTGCTGCTGACGCTGATTATTTACTTGGTGGCGATATGGGATGTTTAATGAACATCGCTGGAAAGCTTAACCGAGAAGGTAATCAAAAAATTACTGCATTGCACACCGCTGAAGTTTTAGCGGGTTTAGCACCAAAGATTATAGGGGCTAACGATGCAAGCTAATAAACCTGAAAATTTTACTCAAAATGTTACTGATGCTTTAGCGCAGCCTGATTTAAAAATGATCATCAGGCGTACAACCGACAAAGCTGAAGCAAAACGTACTGATGCCATTGCAAACTTTCCTGAATTTGAAAAAGCACGAGCACAAGGTCAAAAAGTTAAAGACCATACCATTAAGCATATGGATCATTATTTGGCTGAATTTGAAAAAAATGCTTTAGCTCAAGGTACTATTGTTCATTGGGCGAGTACTGCTGAAGAAGCTTCAAAAATTGTGTTAGATATCTGCCGTGAACACAAAGCTAAAAAAGTAACTCGTAGCAAATCTATGTTGGGGGAAGAAATAGGCTTAACACACGCTTTTGATAATTCAGATATAGAGCGCATTGAAACCGATCTTGCCGAACATATTATTCAACTGGCGGGTGATCCACCATCTCATATCATTTGGCCTGCTATGCATAGAAGCAGGGAAGACGTTGTTAAACTTTTTAGGGAGTTTCATAGCGATCCAACTTATTCAGAAGAA
The DNA here is from genome assembly GCF_030551755.1 of Pseudocolwellia sp. AS88. GTDB lineage: Bacteria > Pseudomonadota > Gammaproteobacteria > Enterobacterales > Alteromonadaceae > Pseudocolwellia. The sequence continues at coordinate 9,300 of NZ_JAUPEC010000028.1, read as the reverse complement.
ATTACTGATCTGGTAAGAAGTGCACGTCGAGACCTGCGAACTAAGTTTTTAACATCAGATATTGGCATTAGTGGTTCTAATTTTTTACTTGCCGACAGTGGTTCTTCTTGTACAGTAACCAATGAAGGTAATGCTGAACTCACAATTACTCCACCTAAAGTACACATAGTTACTGCAGGTATTGAGAAGCTTGTACCATCAATGGCACATGCAATCCCTTTATTACGTTTGTTAACACGCTCTGCTACTGGTGCAGATATCACGCAATATATAACTTTTCATAATGGTCCTAAAAGAAAGAACGATGCTGATGGTCCTGAAGAATGTCACATTGTTTTAGTTGATAACGGTCGAACAAAAATGCTCGCTGAAGGCATGGAAGAAATGCTGCGCTGTATTCGTTGTGGAGCTTGTATGAATCATTGTGTGGTATATAAACATATTGGCGGACATGCTTATGGCTCTGTATATCCTGGGCCTATGGGCTCGGTACTTACGCCTCACTTACAAAGCCTTGAAGTCGCCAATAAACAAACTCATGCTTGTACCATGAACGGGCGTTGTGAAGATGTTTGCCCTGTTAATATTCCTCTTCCTAAACTATTACGCTCACTGCGTGCGCAATCGTGGCAGAAAAAGTATGAGCCACTGACCAATCGCTTTTTTGTTAAGTTTTTTGGCCAATTAGCTAAAAGACCTCAATTGTTTCAGTTGTTCTCGTCATGTGGCGTTATATTTATGAAAATATTTAGTCGTAATGGCTGGATCAAGTTTATGCCTTTTACTTCTGGATGGACGAAAAATCGTGACTTAATAGAGCCAGAAACAACAACATTTATGCATCAATATAAAAAATTAAAAAATCTAAAAGTGATGGAGCGTAAATTATGAATAAACACATAAGCGATATGAGCAGAGAAAAAATATTCAATGCGATTAAAAGTGCAAAACCAACTATCACTGCCGATGCTAAAACTATTGAAGATGAAGCACTTGAACTTTTAAAAGAGAGTGAATTTGCGCGTCCTCAATTAATGTCTGAAGACGCAACTGAAGCATTAATGTTAAGAATTGATGCGGGTTTAGTTATAGGAACAACCTGCGAGAAAATTTCGACCCTTGATATGTTACCTCATTCGGTAAAGCAGTTTTTTGACAGAAACTCTTTACCAGCTGAACTTAAAGTCCAGAGTGTTGAACCCTTAAATAAATTAAATTGGCAGGGTATAACAACAGATATCGACATTGTAAACGATAACACTGTGGGTTTATGTTGGGCTGAATATGGTGTTGCTGAAACAGGTTCGTTTGTTGCTCATTCGAGTCCTGAAATGCCTATTTTACTTAACTTCCTTCCGTTGTATTTGATTGCCATTATACCTAAGTCAAAAATACTTCACTACATGGATGACTACGCGCTTATCGCAAATGAAATAGCTAAGAAAAAACAAACGCCACGAAATATGTGTTTAATATCAGGCGTTAGTGGCACAACAGATATTGAAGGTGTATTAGTTAAAGGCGCTCACGGGCCTGAAGTTTTACATATTATTATTGTTGAGGATGAATAACGTTAGATAGAATAATGTGAGTTAGTACCTATGATTAGATGCTAACTAATATTAATTGAACACCTCTGATAAATACCTAATAAACATAATGTTCCATGGTGATTTCAGCTTTATTTTCCTCAAGATTTAACTTCATATTTAAGGCTGTTTATTTAATACCAAACGGATTAATTTATTGAGCAACTTAGAACTATATTAGCAAGCTTAGAACAAGCAAAATTGATTAAACATAGTTATTCTATATTTTTTTAATTTTGTGATGTTATCAGTTTGCTAATGAGCTCACCAAGGGCGAGAATTTAAAAGCTTATATGCCGCGTTATTGATTTTGACAAGGTTCCTACATGGATGTAGGTGCTTAGGTTCAGTCTGGAACTATGAACCTGTGCCTCTAAGCCTTTAAATTCTCGCTAAGTGAGCAATAAATTAATCCGTTTGGTATGATGTGTAACTTTTTGAGTATTTGACTGAATTATTTGTGGATTTTTAAGCAAAAATCATAAAGAATCTATGTCCCAAATATCATTATCCTTATTGTGAATAAAAACTCACATTTTGAATTCATATATTCATTTTAGGAAGTATAAAGTGGTATTATTAACAAAAAATGAATAACTGAGGAAATATAATGTCTATCACGGTTCAGCCGCTTGATGAGAATCAACGTCAATCTTGTCCTGAAAATTTTGCCTTTGGTACAACGTTTTCAGATCATATGTTTACACAAGAGTATGACGCAACTTCAGGCTGGAATAATGCTCTAATTAGTCCTTATCATTCATTATCACTTGATCCTTCTGCTGCTGTCTTTCATTACAGCCAAGAGATTTTTGAAGGTTTAAAAGCGTATAGAGCTCACGATGGTGGTATTAACTTATTTCGTCCAGAAGAAAATATTAAACGCTTTAACCGTTCAGCTAAACGTATGGTTATGCCTGAAGTTGACGAAGCTTTACATTTAGAAGCTATTAAATCTTTAATCACTTTAGATAAAGCTTGGGTGCCGGCTAAAGATGGCGCATCTCTTTATATTCGCCCAACAATGATCGCAACAAGCCCTAAGCTAGGTTTAGGTGCAAGTAGCAACTATCAACATTTTATTATTTGTGGACCTGCGGGCACTTATTTTGAAGGCGGTTTAACACCTATTGCTGTTCACGTTGCAGATAAATATCGTCGTGCTGTAGTGGGTGGCGTTGGTGAAGCTAAAACTGGCGGTAACTATGCAGCAAGTTTATATGCTTCTGAAGATGTAGTTAAAAAAGGTTACTCGCAAGTTTTATGGTTAGATGCGGTATCGGGTCGATACATCGAAGAAGTTGGTGCAATGAACATTTGTTTTGTGTATGAAGGCAAGCGTATTGTGACACCATCTTTAAGTGGCAGTATTTTACCTGGTATTACACGCGATTCATTATTAAAACTAGCACCTACATTAGGCTATGAAGTAGCTGAAGAACGTTTAGACATTGAAGTTATTTTAGCTGATATTGCTAGCGGTAAAATCACTGAAGTATTTGGTTGTGGTACTGCGGCTGTAATTTCTCCTGTTGGCGTACTTTGTTATAAAGATAAAGACTTTGTAGTAAACAACAATGAAACAGGTGAAGTATCTAAGCATTTATACGATGAGTTAACAGGTATTCAATACGGTACTCGTGAAGATAAGTTTAACTGGATACAATCAGTTACGGGTTAAGCTTTAAAACTTAATCAACCTAATTAAAAAAACCTAAGTAATAGCAATATTACTTAGGTTTTTTGTTTTTAATTCACTTAAAAAATTAATAGGCTTTACGTTCTTCCGTTTAGATAACTTTCGTAATCAGGTATTTTCTTTTCGTATTCTGTATCAAATAACGATGATTGAATTAAAAAGTCTGCTGAAGCCTGATTACACGCCACGGGAATATTCCAAACCGCTGCAATTCTTAATAAAGCTTTTACATCTGGGTCGTGTGGCTGTGCTTCCAGTGGGTCCCAAAAGAAAATAAGCATATCTATCTTTTGTTCTGTGATGAGAGCGCCAATTTGCTGATCGCCACCTAATGGACCACTAATTAAAGTATTAAAATCTAAGCCTGTGTTTTTAGATAATAATGTTCCCGTTGTCCCTGTAGCATACAAGATGTGAGAAGCTAATTTTGATTCGAATTTTTGACACCATTTCATTAAATCTTTTTTCATATTGTCGTGAGCAACAAGAGCGATAGATTTTTTTTGTGGTGATGTAAAGGTTTTGTATAACATGGTTAACTCGTGTTTTCTGTATTATTGTCATTATCTTTAAATATTAATAAGATAAAGTAAACAAACAAATAGCTAAACAAGCTTTTTAGTTGTTGACTTAGTTAAGCACAATAGTGATTATGTATGAGCTTATTATCTTTTTAACTTACACTTTAACGAGTTCAGTAAACTATGCTTAATCGCCGCATTATAGTATTAAATCCTATCCTCAACCGCCTGGTCGTTACGGCTAAGTGTTGGGCAGTATTTACTGTGGTGAATTGATAATAAAGTAACTAATTATTTTAAAGCCGCAGAACGTAAATTCTGCGGCTTTTTTCTTTTTAAAAACAAAGTTTGCAGAGTTGCTTAGGCATAACAAGGAGAAAACAGAATGTCGGTACCAGCTGCATATCTTGCTGTTGTATTAATTTGGTCAACTACGCCATTAGGTATAGTGTGGAGTAGTGAAAGCGTAGATCCAACATTAGCTGTATTAGGACGAATGACAATAGCGGTTGTTTTAGGTTGGCTGATTTTAAAAATTGGCAGAATTGAACTGCCAATAAACCGACAAGCTTTTAAAGTTTATGCCTATTCAACCATAGGTATTTTCGGCGGAATGCTTTTTACTTATATTGCTGCTCGTTATATTGCGTCAGGCTTGATTTCGTTAATTTTTGGCTTATCGCCTATTATGTCGGGTGTTTTGGCTCAAAAAATATTGGGTGAACCAAAGTTCAGTAAAACGAAAAAGCTCGCGTTGTTTCTAGCGGTATCTGGTTTAACTATTGTTTGTTACGATAAAATTTTCATGCAAGGCACTAGCTTATCTACAAGTAGCTACTTTGGCTTAGCAGCCGTTTTTGCTGGCATGTTCTTTTTCAGTATTAGTGGTGTATTGGTTAAAAGTGTTGGTTATAAAATTAATGCGCTTGCTTCAACAGTAGGTTCCTTAACTTTTTCAATTCCACTATTTTTTGCTGTATGGCTGATTTCTGATGGTACATTGCCAGTAGAAGAGTGGACAACACGTTCATTGCTCGCCATTTTGTATTTAGGTATATTCGGTTCATTAATTGGCTTTATTGCGTATTATTATATTTTACAGCGTTTAAACGCGAGTACAGTAGCACTGATTACGATGATCACGCCTGTCGTGGCGATATGTATTGGCGCATTACTTAATAATGAATCTGTGAGTAAACACCTGATGATAGGCGCTGCATTTGTTATGGTGGGCTTGGCTTTATATCAATGGGGCGGCAGAAAGCGAACACGAGTTACCGTTTCAACCTAAGTTAATAATAGGGGAGCTATGTTAAGTTTTAAGCATTTCTTCTCACTGTTATTAGCCCTGCTATTGTGAACAGATTTAAGAGGCATAATAGTTGGCAATAAAATTTACACTTTTTAAGAGATATTATTTGAATGAAATTGTCTGTTGGTTTTAGACGTGCAGTAGCGACTGATGTTGATTTTCTATTACAGCTTAGAAAATTAACCATGACCGAGCATTTGAATAATGCAGGCTTTTACTTTTCAGATGAAGATCACATAGCTCGGATCAAAGAGTTTTTTAATGACTCTTTTATCATAACTAACCACAAAGAAAGTATCGGCTTAATTAAGCTAGGCGTGCTTGCGGATAGAATTCATATCCGACAATTTCAAATACTCCCTTCCTTTCATGGCAAGGGCGTCGGTAGCTTTGTTTTAGATGTTACTAAAAAGAAAGCACGTGAACGTAAATTACCTGTCACTCTAAATGTATTACTCGATAATCCAGCTAAAAGCTTATATCTCAGACATGGTTTTTATGTAGAAGAGCAATTGAAGTTAGAATACAAAATGCGTTGTGATAATGAATAATGTTCAATAAAAAAGCTCTAATAACAACAGAGTGTAAATTAGAGCCTATAAATTTCAATAAATGCTTAGCTTATGCGATTAAAAAATCTTACCGTGACCTTCAACTTTAGACACATCAACACGTGTTGGGGTTATTTTACCATTCACTAAATCTTCGCTGGCGATAGAGAAAGTTTCAATTACCTTGTGCATAGAATCTAAATCTAAGCTGCTAAGATCGTCAGTGGTTTTATGGTAATGTTGATCTTTATCTAATTGTGTGCTGCTAAAACTATGAGCTGGAACACCTAATCGCGCTAATGTAGCATTGTCAGAACGGTAAAATAAGCCTTGCTCAGGATACGGATCTTTATATATTTCAATATCGTGTTTTTCTAAGCTTTTATTTAAAAGCTCACCTAAGTTTGAACGCTCCATACCTGTCATCCAAATAGTGCCAGCACCAAACTTAGATGGTTTGCCAATCATCTCAATATTGATCATCGCGATAACATCATCAGGATTCAATTGTTGAGAGAAATAACGAGAGCCATAACCGCCAATTTCTTCCGCTGTAAAAGCAGCAAATATTAAGGTTCTTTCGTTGTTACCTTTTTTAGAAAAATAGTCAGCTAAATTAATAATTGCAGAAGTACCTGATGCATCATCATCAGCACCGTTGAATATCTCTTTACCGTCAGGTGTTGTACCTAAATGGTCGTAATGAGCAGAGAACATAACAACTTCGTCAGCTTTACTTTTACCTGGCAATACAGCAACAACGTTAGATAGCGATTTTTCACTAAACTTGGTCGTGACTTCAATATCTATGTTTTCTATTGCTAACGCGTTAGTTAATACTAAAACAATAGCACCTTGTTCTGCTTTGTTTTTATCATCGAATGTCAGCTTAGTTAACCCACTATTTAAAAACTGTTGGTAGCGTTTAAAAATATCTGCATGTGCTGTATCAACCAAAATAAGATGTTGACCGCCTTCGTTATTTACGCCGCGTAACACACTTCGGTAATCGTCATCAGCAGCAAGAATATGGGTTTTAATATCGGCTTTGTTTTTCCAACTAAAGCTTTTCATGGTGCTTGCAACAGTAATGTTATCTTTATCGATACTTTTACCGTTTAAGTTAACTGAAACTTTATCAGGGGTAATACTGGTTATGTTAAAGGTTTGTTTGTAAGTTGATAGGCCGTCAAAGGTTTTTAAACCTATTTCAGCAAAACGTTGGCTAATGTAATTAGCAGCTATATCAATTTCAGGTGAGAAACTTGCTCTGCCTTTTAAGCTATCGCTGGCTAAGTAAGTGATGTCTTTCGTCATTTGCTTTGCTGAAATGTTTTCTGCGATAGTCGTGGTTGATATCAAGCTTAAGCAACTAGCAAGGCTAATGCTTGCGCCGAAAGTAATAGCGCGTATTGGAGTGTTTTTTAACATAGTAAGTATCTGTATTTCGGGATTTCTAAAGACTTACTATTGAGGAAAAACAACAGCTTTGCAACCTAGATACAGATTTTAGTGACTTTTTTATGTTAGAAAACGTTAATTGGAGTTAATTGTGAGAAAAACAAAGTAAAAAAGAGATGTGTACCTATGATTTAATAAACAACCACTTTGAGATCATTAGGTGTAATAAAGGCCTATTTATACAAAGTGGTAATATATCAAGTTAAAACAACCAAGCCTTAAAGCAGTTTAGTTGTTTCAATTAACAAACTTTCATCACCAGCAGTTAACCATAGTTGTCCGTCTTGGATGCTACATTGAAATTCCATCGAACGAGAAATTAGCTCAGCTAATGCGTCTGTGGTTTCTTCACTAAATTGTTCAATTGAAAGTTTACCAAACTGGCGTAGTTTACTTTCTGACTGCTTCCACCAAGTTTCAACACTGCTGCCATAACAGTACAGTTTTACTTGTTGTGCTCTATTACAGGCTTTTTTAATGCGCTTTTCATCAAGTTGGCCTAATTCAATCCACAACTCTATTTCTTCAGAGTAGTTTATTTGCCATATTGCTGCTTCATCTTCGTCACTTACGCCTTTACCAAATTGTAGGTGTTCGTTGGCATTTAATATAAATGCAATTAAACGAACCATCATACGGGCGTCAGTTTCTGATGGGTGCTGAGCAATCGTCAAATTTAAGGTGTCGTAATAGTTACGATCCATATCTGATAAGTGAATAATTGCTTTGTTAATGGTTGCTTTTAAAGCCATGTTGAGTTCATCTCAATGTAAGTATGGTTAATTATACCCTTTATGTAACAAGATCATGCAAGAGTTTTGAGATAAATTTAGTAGAGTTTATTTGGGGGCAATAGATAAACATATAGTCACAATGAATACTTAGTATAAGTCTGACGAATTGCTCTTGTGTCGAAAGGTAGTGTTAAGATGATTTTCACTTTAATTTTTAGGTAATGTGTAATGACTATTCAATCTTTTATTCCTGTACCGCGTACATTAATGGGACCTGGTCCTTCTGATGTTAGTCCGCAAGTGTTGTCTGCTTTATCTCGCCCAACTATTGGACATTTAGATCCGCTTTTTGTGGGAATGATGGATGAGGTCAAATCGTTATTACAATATGCCTTTCAAACTAAAAATGCTTTTACTATTGCGTTGTCTGCACCTGGTTCAGCGGGTATGGAAGCCTGTTTTGTTAACTTAGTTACGCCTGAAGATACCGTTGTTGTGTGTGTTAACGGTGTTTTTGGTATGAGAATGACTCAAAACGTTAAACGCTTAGGCGCTAAACTTGTAGTGGTAGAAGGTGAGTGGGGAAGAGCGGTTGAACCTCAAGCCTTAGAAGCTGCATTACAGCAAAACCCTGAAGCTAATTTTGTTGCTTTTGTTCATGCTGAAACATCAACGGGCGCTTTATCAGACGCTAAAACTTTGTGTGAGATAGCCAGAAAACATGATTGTTTAACTATTGTTGATGCGGTTACATCACTAGGTGGTGTTGAACTTCGTGTTGATGATTGGGGCATTGATGCTATTTATTCTGGAAGCCAAAAATGTTTATCGTGTGTTCCTGGTATTTCACCTGTTAGCTTTAGTGAACGTGCTACTCAAATTGTTAAAAATAGAAAAACGCCTGTACCCAGCTGGTTTTTAGATCAGTCTTTGGTGATGGATTATTGGTCTGGAGATGGCAAGCGTACTTATCATCATACTGCGCCAGTTAACTCATTATATGCGTTGCATGAGTCTTTATTGATGTTAAAAAATGAAGGTTTAGAAAATAGCTGGGCACGCCATGCAAAACAACATGAAGCTTTAGCAGCAGGCCTTGCAGATTTAGGTATTAATTATATTGTGCCCTCAGATGAACGTTTACCACAGCTGAATTCAGTGTTTATACCTGAAGGTATTGATGATGCGAAAGTGCGTAATTATTTATTGAACGAGTACAATTTAGAGATAGGTGCAGGCTTAGGTAAATTTGCCGGTAAAGCTTGGCGTATTGGTTTGATGGGTTATGCAGCACGTAGTGAAAATGTAGCTTTATGCTTGGCTGCTTTGAAAGATGCGTTAAGTAAATAAATTTGGTTATGACCCGTCCTAATATAGGTTGACAGTCATTTAATTAAAACGCCTGATGTACTTCATTGGGCGTTTTATATTTT
>NZ_JAUPEC010000027.1 GCF_030551755.1 Pseudocolwellia sp. AS88 | reverse complement strand
TGGTGGGCGCGGCAGGAGTCGAACCTGCGACCGCCTGGTTCGTAGCCAGGTACTCTATCCAGCTGAGCTACGCGCCCACATAAAACTTGTTTTATATCTACGTTAAAAGATAAGTGTTCACCGTACTCTCGGTCTTTATTATTTTATCACTTAAAGAAAAGTGGTGGGCGCGGCAGGAGTCGAACCTGCGACCGCCTGGTTCGTAGCCAGGTACTCTATCCAGCTGAGCTACGCGCCCTCATAAAACTTTTTTATATCTAGTTCTAAAGATATCTAACTTTCACAACCATTAAGAATAATGGCGGAGAGGGAGGGATTCGAACCCTCGAACCGGGATAAACCAGTTACTCCCTTAGCAGGGGAGCGCCTTCGGCCACTCGGCCACCTCTCCAATGGCTGCGAATACTAATGGATTCAGAAAATAAGTCAAACACTTTTTTAATTTTTTTTTCTGTTTGCTGAGATTTCAAGCAACACGTTTAATTTTCAAACATAAAATAGCAAAAAGCCGACTATTGTCGGCTTATTACATAATTAGAATTTATTACCTGCAGACTCTGGATTGTCTTTTTCAGATTGAATTCTCATGTATATTTCTTCTCGATGTACTGATATTTCTTTCGGTGCATTTACACCTATTCGTACTTGATTACCTTTAACACCTAAAACGGTAACGGTAACTTCATCACCAATCATAAGAGTCTCGCCTACACGGCGTGTTAAAATCAACATATTAATTTCCTTTTTTATTCGGGATCCACTAAATATTTATAAGCTAGTAATAAATTTAAATTTAGTTCAAAAATTACGATAAAGCACTATATCTACACAAAAAAGTTAAAATTTTATATAAATAACCATTTTTAATACGTCAGCACCACTAATATGCAAAATATTAAAAATAAAAAAGCTTTATCTAATTATCTCATATATTAACAACCTTATTGATGCAATAAATACCAATATTTTTGTTTTTTGTATATTATTTCGTAATAACTCATAAGACCAGATGATAAAAACAACAATCTGTTTTTTATTTAATCTAACAAACTTATATATTCTTAAAGGCTAAAGCTTTAGCTGACCTTATTAACTTTAGCCCAGATTTATAAATTAAATAGTTAATTAACTTAATAAATACCTATGTTGTATTTCATGAGAATAAATTCAATACATAAAACATTAACAAGGTAGGTTTATTTAAATCTGATACTTCTTAAAATAATATTCCCACCAAACTTAATTGAGGTTACTAAAATATGACCTTAGTTAAATACTAAAGTTCACTTGTCACCTTAAAATTAAAGCAATAAAAAAGCGCCCTGAGGCGCTTAATAAAGATTGCTAATGATATAAACAAGTCTTATGTTGCTTTTTTCGCTTTAGGTTTAGCTTTTGGCTTTGCTTTAGCTTTTACGGCTTTTTTCTTAGCCTCTTCAACCCACTTGTTGTCAATATACTTTGCAGTCCACCCTGTTGCTTTACCTTCAACTTCAGTCATTACATATTGTTCTTTAGTTTTTCTACTAAATCGAACAATAGCTAAGTTGCCATCAGGATCTTTGGCTGGAGCATCAGCTAAATAATAAAACTTAGATGAAATTCTATCTCTAAACCTTAGAAGCTCTTCAACTTTAGGCGCTCGAGTTTCACGTGATTTAGGGAAAGTATTAGCAGCTAGGAATATACCTGCCGCTCCATCTCTTAAAACAAAATGAGCATCAGACTTTTCACAAGGTAATTCAGGTAACTGTACTGGGTCTTCTTTTGGTGGAGCAGCTTCACCACTTGCTAATAGCTTGCGAGTATTTTTACACTCTTCATTAGTACAATCGAAGTACTTACCAAAACGTCCTGATTTAAGCTCCATTTCAGATTCACAACGATCACATTCTAGAATAGGACCTTCGTAGCCTTTAATTTTGAACTCGCCCTTTTCTATTTCAATACCATCACATACAGGGTTATTACCACAAACATGTAATTTACGAGTTTCATCAATTAGGTAGCTATCCATCGCTGTAGAACATTTCTTACAACGGTGCATCGCTCGTAAAGCTTCAGTTTCTTGATCTTCAGCTAAAACACTAACAGCTTCTTCACCTGGAGTTAGATTCATTGTTTTAGTACAACGTTCTTTCGGAGGTAAAGCATAACCAGAACAGCCCAAAAACACACCCGTTGAAGCGGTTCTTATACCCATTTTACGCCCACATGTTGGACAATCAATATCGGTAAGAACAGGTTCGTTGTTTCTCATCCCACCTTCTTCAGTAGGTTTATCCGCTAAACTCAGTTGTTTGGTAAAGTTGCTGTAGAATTTATTTAAAACATCTTTCCAATTTGCTTTACCACCAGCAACTTCATCAAGCTTTTGTTCCATGTTAGCAGTAAAGTCATAATTCATCAGATCATCAAAACTTTCAGATAAACTATCGGTAACAATTTCACCCATTTTTTCTGCATAGAAACGTTTTTTATCTAAACGTACATAACCACGATCTTGAATCGTAGAAATAATCGATGCATACGTTGACGGACGACCAATAGAACGCTTCTCTAACTCTTTAACTAATGATGCTTCACCAAAACGTGCTGGTGGCTTAGTAAAGTGTTGTGTTGGATTAAGCTGTTCAAGTGTTAAGACTTCGCCAACCGATAAATCTGGCAAATGCTTATCATCACCTTTAGACAATTGAGGATGAACGCGGGTCCAACCATCAAATTGCATTACACGACCTTTAGCTTTCAAGTTAAAGGTTGAAGCGCCAATGGTTAATGTACTTACTGTATATCTCGCTGCTGTCATTTGACACGCAACAAACTGACGCCAGATTAAGTCGTATAACTTTTTAGCATCGGCTTCAATACCTTCCATGAAGGCTGATTCCATTTTCACATTAGATGGACGAATGGCCTCATGCGCTTCTTGAGCATTACCTTTACTGCTATAAACTTTTGCATTTTCAGGTAAGTAATTTTCACCAAACGTATCAGAAATATAATTTCTACAAGTTTCAACAGCATCCTTACTTAGGTTTGTTGAATCGGTACGCATATAAGTAATATGCCCCGCTTCATACAAACGTTGAGCAAGTCCCATAGTACGTTTTACACCAAAGCCCAGTTTAGTACTTGCAGCTTGTTGTAACGTTGATGTTATAAATGGTGCTGACGGCGTACTTTTTGAAGGTTTATCTTCACGTTTATCAACCGTATATGTAGCATCTTTTAATACCGCTAAAGCTTTATCTGTATCAGCTTTATTGGTTGGTTTAAAAGCTTTACCATTATCGTGAGTTACATCTAATTCAAAATCTAAACCTGTACTTGTTTTTGTGTCAGCCGTAACTTCCCAAAATTCTTTAGGATCAAAAGCTTTAATTTCTCTTTCTTTTTCAACAACTAATTTAACAGCAACTGATTGAACACGGCCCGCAGATAAACCACGAGCTACCTTTTTCCAAAGTAAAGGGCTTACCATAAAGCCAACAACACGGTCTAAAAATCGACGTGCTTGTTGGGCATTAACTCCAGGCATACTTAGTTCGCCCGGCGTTGAAAAGGCTTGCTGTATAGCATTCTCTGTTATTTCATTAAAAACAACACGTTTGAACTTGGAATCATCACCACCAATTAACTCTTTTAAGTGCCACGCGATTGCTTCTCCCTCGCGATCCAAATCGGTTGCGAGATAGATAGTGTCTGCGGTACTAGCTAATTTGGTTAATTCGTTAACTACCTTTTCTTTACCAGGTAGAACCAGATAATTAGCTTCCCAATCTTTATCAGGGTTAATCCCCATACGATTAACTAAAGCTTCTTTATCTCTTTTTTCTTTATACTTAGCTTTTGCTGCAGGTGCCATTTTACGAACTTCAGCAGGAGATTTTGCAGCAACTTTTTTACCCGTACTTCCATGAGGTAAATCACGAACATGACCGACACTAGATTTCACAATGAAATCTTTACCAAGATACTTGTTAATTGTCTTCGCTTTAGCTGGTGATTCGACAATTACCAGAGATTTTCCCATATGATTATAAATTCCTAGTCACTAACTGAAGTGAATCAATTAGGTATTATATGTTGAGTTAAATTTGTTCAGTAATTAGGCGAGCAACCAATATTTAAGAACAAGTTTACGATAAAATAGATGATTAAAGTGTTAATTACTATTAGATATATCTGTAAAAAAGCAAAGTAACAAGCAAATATTATGATTAAATTCGCCTGACCTCATGCTTTTGGTTATAATGTTGGAGTAATTTCTGGCGTAATCATAATCGACTTTAATATAAAAAATAAGGGCAAATAAAAATAATAATTCATTATTTTTCTATTACAGCCCTTAAAAAACAATGAATCGCCAAATTCCCCTACATTTATTCCTTTTGATATTTGTAATATAAAAACACAACGAGATTTCATATGACTTCATCATGGACAAATATAAAAAATAAATTCACGCAATGTTTATGTCCTCCTGGTAACGGAGTTTTTACAGTAAACACGGCTAAAGAAAGAAAAGAACAGTTACATCAAGCCCTATTCGGACAAACAGAAAACATTGAACAATTATGGTCATCATCATTAGATAACTTACCAACAGCATCGAGTGCTGTAATTCTGGGTATTGCTTCTGATTGTGGTGGTGGAATTTTACGAGGCGCTAATTGGGGGCCTCTATTTGTTCGCTCTACATTACTAGAACAACATAAAGGTTTGAATGCTTTCGATTTAGGCGATGTGCGCGTTATCCCACATTTATTACATGACAAATACTTAAATGAAGCAACCATTTCAAATTGTAGAAAAGCATTATATCAAGATGAAAATAGTATTTACCCAGTTAGTCCGTTAACGATTACAGAAGATGTATTGCATGACTTTTATGCTGAATTCCCTAAAAAAGGCATATTTGGTATCGGCGGAGATCACTCTGTAAGCTATCCGCTCACAAAGGCCTATTTACAAGCTAAAAAGAAACAAGGTATTCGTGCTGCTATAATCCATTTTGACGCGCACACAGACCTACTAGTGGAGCGCTTAGGCATAGATTTATGTTTTGGCTCGTGGTGTACACACATCTTAGACGATTTACATGATCACAGTCATTTAATCCAAATAGGTATTCGTTCAAGCGGACGACCTAAATCACATTGGGAAAATACTTTCGGAGTTAAGCAACATTGGTCACATGAAATAAAAGAAAATGGTGTTGATAACATTATTCAAAATATTCTTGCTCAACTAAAGAATGAAAAAATTGATGAGCTTTATGTAAGCTTTGATATTGATGCATTAGATGCTTCGATAGCTTCAGCGACAGGTACGCCTGAACCAGATGGTATGGATATGGCAGATACAATGAAGATACTTAAGTCTCTAGGAAAAAAATATCCAATCACTGGCGCTGACATGATGGAAATAGCACCTTTTACAGATAGTTCAGGTTTAGGTGAAGAAAGCAGAAATAAAACATTAACAGCATGTGCAGAGATCTCTGCTTTTTTAATTAGTGAGATGGCGAAAAATTAATACCTAATTTAAATGTTAATTTTCTCTTGAATTTAAGACATTAAAAAAGCTCCCGAGGGAGCTTTTTTTGTATACTAAATAGTGAGTTTAATTTGCAACACTACAGTCACTAGCAGCACCAAAAGGACTATTTAAACCAGTCCCTGATGTTGGTGGTGTTACATCTTCATCTAGAATATCTTCAGATGAAGTGGGTAATGTAAAAACTGTTTGTGTAAAGCTTTCAGTACCATTAACTTTAGCTGATACAATCAAATTTATATTTGCCCAACTACCATGACTTTGTGGATAACGAATATCAACAATCGCTTTACCTTCATCATCAGTCACTATATCACCAAGAGCTGCAACTATATTACCTGGCGTTAAAACACCATCACCATTAATATCTTCGCCTGCGTCTAAAATACCATTAACATTAGTGTCTTCATTTACGCATCTAAAACCACCATCATCATAGGCCGTTACATTACCAAGCTCATCTTTGACTACATTTATTGCAGTAGCCCAACGTAAAAAAGTGCCTGCTGTATCATAGGTTCTGATCCACTCACCTTTATAATAAGCGTTAGGTACAGCAGATACAGTCAACTCAACATCCTCAACTGGTGTAGAATCTACATCAGTAACAAAAACACTAAATTGTTTGTTGTAGTTAGTCACATCTATTTCTTCAATGCTATTACCTGTACCTAAAGTAATAAATAATTCTCTATCCGCAACAGTTAGTGTAACTGTATCAGATACCGAAGGAGTATCTATTACTTCTGCATTTATAGAAACAGCATCCTGAGCAGACACAGTATTTGAAGTATAAACTGTTGATGCATTACCATTACTATCTGTAACAGCTGTTGCAGGTGATATTTCGCCACGTGTCACATCATCTAAGTTAAACTTAATGGTTTTATTTTTAACTAAATTACCATCATCATCTTTAACTACAACTGAAATAATAGATGTTTGTCCATTTGGACCAATTGAATTAGGTGAAGCTTGAGCAACAATAGTGCTAGCAGTTTCGGCAACAAACTCAAACTCCAATTCATTTGTTAATGCAATATCGCCATCAACACCATTAAATGTAACTAAAGAATTACCTGCATTAGAAGAGGCTAACGAAGTAGAAACTTGACCATTACTGTCGGTAGTCCCTAAAACGGTAGTTAAATTACCACGTGTAGCTGTAAAATTAACATCAGCACCAACAACAGGAACTCCACTTCTAGTCCAAGTTAAGCTAATTTCAGCTGTATCTGATAATAAAACATCAGGAATAGCAGACAAGTCTTGTGTTGTGAGGTTTATAGTTGTTCCATTACCGTCACCAAAAGAAGTAAATAAAAAAGAATCCGCTTGAACAGTTACAACTTGAGTCACTGAAGCACCTAGTGCACTCGCGATAATAGAATTCTCTCCGCCAGATGCACCAATAACTGTAGCAATTGCTTGTCCTGTAGAGTCGGTTGTAACAGACTCTGGAATTGTGATGTTAGCAACAGTTCCTGTACTTGAGGAATCACTTGTCGATAAAGAGACTAATTCACCTCCAATGCCTTCGCCATCTGAATCAACAACCTTAACAATAAAATTATTTGAATCATTAATAGCAAGTGATGATGAGCCTGTTAACTGAACATCAGTACCCACAACTTCAACATCTACAGTATCAGAAAATTGTGCGGTAGATGCTGTAACATTTATAATTCGATTAGATAAGTCTGTAGATACGGTAAGTGTGGCTGTTGCTTTACCATCAGGCCCTGTTATGCCGTCAACAACTTCTATTCCACCAGAACTAGCAGCAAAGGTGATATTTACATCTTCTAATAAATTATTATTTGCATCTTTAGCGATTGCAGACAAGGTGACTTCTTGTGCACCACTTGATGCAATTTGTTGACTGCTAGCAAACAATGAAATGTTTGACACATCAGGTGTTGTGCCAGTATTGGCATCGCCTGCACTATTAAAGGAAGTGGTCGCTATAATTTCGCCATCATCGCCATCAAAAGTAATGCTAGCAGTCACTGTACCTGCTCCAGCAGTACCGCCAGAATTAAGAATAATAGTAGCAACACCTGTATCATTGGTAATACTAGTACCTAATTCAGGTGCAAATGTAGCAAGAGTTTCAAACCCGTCATTAAGCGCGAATGTAACTAAAACACCAGAAAGAGGTTCTCCATCCGATAATACGGTAGCACTTAATAAAGCAGGACTAGTATCAGAAATATTCGTATCTGAAATATCCAAAGACATGGTGACTAAAGAAGTATCCGTGTCAGTGTCCGTATCGGTATCCGTGTCAGTGTTTGTAAAACTACCTTCACTACCGCCACAAGCTACTAACGTAAAAAGTAGTATAACTAAACTAAAGCGTTGAAGTAGCGCCATAAAAAGCATCTCCCTGGTAAATTTTATTATCAACTTTGTCATCTTAACTGAAAAAACACAAAAAGGTCACTACCTTATTAAAAAAACTAACAATCGTTAGCTTTTTAATAATGGCATTTACTGATAATCTATTAAAATCTTCTTTTAATTAATAAAAAATCCATAAAATATGTCAAATAAAAAAAGCGCTAGTTTAACCACTCGCATCGTTATAGGTATGGCTGCCGGCATCATTCTCGGCTTTATATTACAAATGCTGATGCCTAATAAGTCTGATTTTGTTATCCCTCTTTATATTTTCGACCTTTCTCTTAGAGGATTATTAGTTGATGGAATATTTCAGGTAGGTGGTAAAGTTTTTGTCGCCAGCTTACAAATGTTAGTTGTTCCATTAGTATTTGTTTCTTTAATTTGTGGCACTTGCTCTTTAAAAGATACATCTAAGTTAGGACGTATTGGTGGTAAAGCTATTGGCTTGTATTTGATCACAACGGCGATAGCAATTAGTTTTGCCATGTTCTTAGCCTTGTTAGTAAATCCTGGCGAAGGCGTAAATATGATTGCTAACACGACTTTCGAAAGTAGAGAAGCACCTTCTTTAGCTCAAGTAATTATTCAAATGTTTCCAACGAACCCATTCTCAGCGTTTGCTAATGGGAATATGCTTCAAGTTATTGTTTTTGCATTATTGTTTGGTATAGCTATTGCTCTATCAGGTAAAGCGGGCGAAAGAATTACTAGCTTATTTGAAGATTTAAGTACTGTTATTATGCGCTTAGTTACTATGTTAATGAACATAGCTCCTTATGGTGTTTTCTGTTTATTAGCGGGCTTATTCACTGATGTATCTATAGAAACATTTGGTAATTTGATCCAGTATTTTCTTGTGGTTTTCTTTGCTTTAGTTTTACATGCAACTATTACCTACCCTGTAATTCTTAAATTATTAACAGGCTTAAATCCTTTAATATTTCTCAGAAAAATGCGTAATACCGCTATATTCGCTTTTTCAACATCAAGTAGTAATGCAACATTACCAATCACTATGGCAACAGCAACTAAAAAATTAGGTGTTAAAAACTCTATCGCCTCTTTTACTGTGCCTTTAGGTGCAACCATTAACATGGATGGCACAGCCATAATGCAAGGGGTTGCAACAGTATTTATCGCTCAGGTATTCAATGTAGATTTAACTTTGTCAGACTATTTACTTGTAATACTAACAGCTACACTCGCTTCTATTGGTACAGCCGGAGTTCCAGGTGTAGGGCTCATCATGCTTGCTATGGTACTTAATCAAGTAGGCTTGCCTGTTGAAGGTATTGGTTTGATTATTGGTGTTGACCGACTGCTTGATATGACAAGAACAGCAGTTAACGTGACAGGCGATAGTATGGTTACGGTTATTGTTGGTAAATCTGAAAAGCAATTTGATGAAGATGTTTTCTATGACATGGATGCGGGTCAAGAAGACGAAGAAGCTGATTCTAAAGCTAGTTAACGATTAAACCTTAAAACTTGTACAAACATAAACTAAGGCCTGTTATTTTATCGTAACAGGTCTTTTTATTTGAGCAATTTCAAGAATAAATATTTACTAGAAACGAGATAAGATGACGAAAAAATGTCGAATGATAAAATTAATTAGATCAAGCAAAGAGTAAAGTTAAACAAACGTTTAGAGTTTTTACCTCTCAAGCTTTATAAAGCCTTCATACAAGCACAAAACCATTCTTTTAGAGTGTAAAATCTAAAGCGATATCGGTACAGCCTTTATCACAATACAAGCCTGGCGTTTCTGACTGTTCAGGTAAAACTAGTTTTATTGTTGTGCCACAACTGTCACATGGAATTACTCTTCCAGCCATGATTTTTTTTATTAATGCTTTTTGATCATTAAAAGACCTTGCACTTGTTTTTTTTATCTCGTCAAACTGCTTAATATCAATCATATCACTCTTCAATTATCGAAAATTATTATTAATTTACTTGAAAATAAAAGCCATCAAAAACACCTTCAAAAGGTGCTGAGCTTTCTGTTAATAAATGCCTATATGAAATGATATTTTCATATGATGCACTAATAAATGGATAAGCCGTAACTTCCCACGGATGTTCTGGATTTCCATCAAATGAACACAAAGAAAGTTTTTGGTTATTTTCTAATAATAAATGACCAAATTTAAGCGCTTGCTCATGGGATTTAAAAATAACTGTAAACTCAATCTCTCTTTCTTGGTTGATATCATGACCTGCACTCACTGCATTCCATAAAAATTCGCCAATCTCATCTTGTGGAAAAAGCGCTAAATCACGTTCCATTTTATACCTTAATAAATTTTAGTTTTTGTATTACTCGACAAGTACATGATTTACAAATCACATGAATTCAAGCTCAGTTAAATAATACTATCAAAAATACGACAGGTCATTGCCTTGTTTGGTAAACTAGCATTAATATTTTTATTTAAATTGATTTAAAGGCTTAGCTTGAGCATTTCAAAAGATCATTTAGCTGACAGGCAAATCTTCGAAAAACATATTGTTGTAACATCAGAAACCACTAATGCCTTATTAGAATTAGAAGCTGTTTGTAATATAAGCATTGCCGACCTTAAAAAGGCGATAAATAAAGGTGCACTTTGGTTAACTCGAGGTAAATCTACCCAACGCTTTCGTCGAATAAAAAAATCTTTAAAGCAAGGTGATGAATTACATTTTTATTATAACCAAGATGTACTTAATCAAGTACCGAATGAAGCCAAGTTAATTGAAGACATGGGCGAATATAGCGTTTGGTATAAACCTTATGGCATGCTATCTCAAGGTTCAAAGTGGAGCGATCATTGTACAATTGCACGTTGGGCGCAAACTCATCTTCAACCAGAGCGTGCTGTTTTTATTGTACATCGATTAGATCGTGCAGCATCTGGCCTCATTATTATCGCTCATACAAAAAAGATGGCTCAAGCCTTCAGCAAAATGTTTGAGCTGCATCATCTAGAAAAACGCTACTTAATTTTGATCCATGGAGATCATAGAAGTCACTCTCAACCAGAAATAATAACAACACAAGTTGATGGCAAAAATGCTAAAAGCCAGTTTACTTGTAAAAGCTATAATGAAAGCCTTGATACATCTTTGATTGATGTACTAATAGATTCAGGAAGGAAGCATCAAATACGACTTCATGCTGCAAGTATAGGAATGCCCGTTGTTGGAGACAGGTTACACGGGGATAGTAAAAGAGATGATTTATTAAAAGAGAAAATGAGTAAAGATATAGATTTGCAGTTATGTGCATTCTCACTGGTATTTGTTTGCCCAATAAGCTTAGAAACTAAAACCTTTCGTTTACCTGATGAATTATTACCTTCACATTTAAGCCAATAACTTGAACTAGATACAATAAGGTATTTTAAAATTTAAAGACGTCGCTTTTATTACGTAACTTCAACTCGGGATAATGAATGTTATAACATTCAATAAAAAGAATTATTTATTAATAGATTAAAGAACCATCAAAGTACTTTACATGTAATATGATGACTCAATATTGATAGTTTTATGCCTAGCAAGGCGGATTTGTGTACCCAATAGCTGGCTATTGGTAACGAATACACAGTTTTTTTATTCCCGATAAAAACTAAGTACCTACATCCATGTAGGCAACGATGTTAGGCTTAAAAATAGCTTATTGAGTAACTTTGCTTATCCCGAGTTGAGGTTACTTATGTATAAAAGCGACGCCTTATTCTCTAGAGCAACATCATGACTTATCTATGATAAGACATTAGTGTAATCTAAATTTATTTTTTAGTACTTAGCTGAATTTAGTGACTTATGCTATGTAAGAAAAATCATCGTCAGACATAACAGATAAGCTATCGCCCACAAGTTCATCTGAATTAATTTCTTGTAATAAAGCAAAACCTTCTTCACGCTGTTGTTGGTTTAAAGCGTAATACGGTAATCTAAATACAGGGTTAACAGCTTTAGTCATCATCAAGGCTGTATTTAATGCGATAGGGTTAGGCTCGCAAAACAACCACGACATAAAGTTTGTAACACTCTTATTTAACTCGTGATCTGGTTCATCCATTAATTTACGCATAACTTGCGGAATAATATTTGAAGCTACAGAAATAACGCCATGTGAACCAAATTCATGTCTGCCAGCAAAACTTTCATCGTCATTGCCAGACCAACATGCAATACCATTCTTTTCATACTGAGCTATACGCTCATTGCCAGAACATTCTTTAACACCAATAAAGTTTTTGTGTGTTGATAATGGCGCTATCATTTCAGGCGTTACGTCTTGCCCTGTTCTACCCGGCACGTTATAAATAAATGCAGGGCCAATATCTAATACCGCTTTAAAATGTTCTACAACACCTTTATCTGAAGTGCGACCGTAATATGGGTTAATTTGTAATGCTGCATGCATTCCCATTGCAAAACCATGTTTAGTGGCTTTAATCGCTTCGCGCGTATTATTGCTACCAGTATTGCCAACAACAATTAATTTATCGCCATAACGGTTTACGGTATGAGCAATAAGCATTAAATGCTCTTCCCAGCTTAAAAGATGCCCTTCTCCTGTTGTTCCACCAACAATAATACCGTCAACTCCAGCTTCAAGTTGCTTTGCCACAAGTAAATCATATGTTGCTAGGTCTATTTCACCATGTGCATCATAAGGGGTTTTTATTGCTGTTATTAAACTTGCGTCTTTAAGTCTTTTCATTTTTATCTCAAAATTTTAAAAGTGCGGTAAATATTAAACACTTGGTAATTAGTATAATTAGTTTGTTTTCTCAAATAACTAGCGTTTGTACTCTATCGTTATTTACATATACAAACGTAACACGGAAAAACATTTCATTAATCTAGAAAGCTCAACACACTCAGAATGGGAAGCTTACACATAAATAAAATAATAATATGTAAAGTTGTGTAATATATTTGCTCAAACTATGATTAGCAATGAGCTATTTTATCAACAACACGTCTTAGGATAAATACTTCTTCTGTAATTATATGTTGATACTTAACAATATTACTGTCTAAGGCCAGTACTTTATAGGCTTGATAATTTTCATCATCAGTCATATCAGCAGCATAATGTTCTTCGTCAATTAATTCACCTTTAGTGATGGTAAAGTGAATATCGCCAACTAAGCCCCAGTCACCTAGCTCAGTTATTTCTTCAACAACCTCGCCTTCGTTATTATATTGCACAAATAAAAACTCAAAACTACCGTCTGGTTCTATCCGTGCGAACTCGGTTATTTGATTTCCTTCAGCATCTGAATCGCCTCTGTACCAATACCCTAATAACAAATTACGGTTAAATGTTTTAGCCAAAATATTAAGCTTCCTTAGCTACAATAATCGACTTTATTCTAACGTTAAACTTAGTTATTTGATACGGTTGAGCAAACAATAATGTAATTAAGACTTTAAAAACATTCTACTTTTATGTTTATTAAAATCTATACAAACATTAACCAATAAATATTTCTGAATTATTTATTAATTGCTTTATTCACTTAAACAAAAAAACACATTTAAAATAAAAACAGTATTAAATTCAATGATAAATGTATGAATATACTTAGATAATATTTATGATGTCTCATAGCTATAATTAATTGAATAAAAGAAAGGTAAACTTATGTCGTCTATCAATTTGCAATTACTCCTCACTGGCAATGAACTCGTCAGCGGCGATGTTATTGATACAAACTCAGCCTATATTGCAAAACAGATCAAAGGCTTGGGTATTGATGTTTCTAGACGTGTAACTATTTCAGATAACCTAAATACGCTGGCGAGCGAAATACAACATATGTCTAAACTTGCAGACATACTTATTATTAATGGCGGTTTAGGACCAACAACGGATGATCTAACCTCTGAAGCATTAGCTATAGCTGCAGAATCAACGCTAGAAGAGAACCCTGAGGCAATAAAACATTTAACTTTATGGGCGAAAAAACGCGAGTTAGTGCTTGATCAAGCTAATTTAAAACAAGCCATATTACCAAAAAAAAGTAAAATCATTCATAACCGAACTGGCAGTGCTGTTGGTATTCATTTAAACATTAACGACTGTGACATATATTGTACACCAGGGGTCCCGAGCGAATTGAAGATAATGCTAAATGAAGAGATTATCCCTTTATTAAAAAGCCAGCTGCCTGAACAAGAATTAGCTCATACCACTCGATTTCAAACTTTCGGTATTGGAGAATCGAAGCTTCAGATGTTAATTAATGAGAGTTTCCCTGACCTACCTAACGAAATTGAAATTGGCTATAGAGCAAACTCCCCTACTTTAGAATTGAAATTAACAAGTTATACAAAAGCGGCTTATGAAACAAAAAAACAATGGTTGCCAAAATTTCATAATCTATTAAATGATCACATTTTAGGTGAAATAGAAGGCGATAACGTATCTCTTCCTTCATATGTTTATCAATTATTACTAAAAAACAAACTAACCATCACCACAGCTGAATCATGTACTGGCGGGTTAATTGCTAGTCAAATAACTGAACTTTCAGGTTCATCACAAGTATTTGAAGCAGGTTTTGTTACATACTCCAACGAAATGAAAACAGAAATGCTAGGTGTACCACAAACAACGTTAAATACCTTTGGTGCGGTAAGTAAAGATACCGTTTTAGCTATGGCACAAGGTGCATTAGCCAAAAGTCATGCAGATATAGCAGTTGCTGTTTCTGGTATAGCAGGCCCTACAGGCGGAACACTTGAAAAACCAACGGGTACAGTTTGGATAGCATGGGGGAATTCTAACAATATGCATAGCCAACATTTTATTGTTAAAGGTGAAAGAAATAACTTCCAGCGCACGGTTGCGGCAAGATGTTTAGATTTAGTGAGACGTTTTTTAATAAACAGTTCTCACCAACCTTGGTATGTAAATTAATATAAAACGCTTAATACATGCGTATTTGTAATGATATACGGGTTATTTATTGCTTAGTAATTTAAAACTTTATATATTGACTGCTAAAGCATTTAAATTATTACTTCCCCTCACTGTTAATTTATTGTTAATACAGCAATTTATTATATTTTAAATACTGTAAGTTACACATTTTAAAATCAAACTGAAACCAGTTGCCGAGATTAGGAGCGTATTTTGATAGAAAAGAATTTTATCACTAGTGGACGAAATACCATTATCCACAAAAATAGAAAATTTGATTTACTTATAATTAATGGCGAAAACCCTGTCGTTATAATAAGTAATAGGGGTATAGGCGAATATAAAGGTGAAATCCCAAGAAAAAGGTCTGAAGCTAAAAAAGTCTATCAGGAAGTTATTGATATAAGCTCCTCGGAATGTTTTGGCGAAGAAAAAACCTTATTATTTATACAAGCTTTAGATAATAAAGAGTACAAAATTGATTACTCTAAAATAAAAACACCTGCATTTATAAAGATACATCAAGAAAATTATATTTAAAAAATTAAGCAACGGTTGAACATAAAGGATGTAGTTCGTGACTCAAGCAAACTTGGTTGAAAATAAAAAAAACAATATCGACTTGGTTTTACAACCAATCAAAAATGACAGCGTCATTAATG
The DNA here is from genome assembly GCF_030551755.1 of Pseudocolwellia sp. AS88. Classification (GTDB taxonomy): domain Bacteria; phylum Pseudomonadota; class Gammaproteobacteria; order Enterobacterales; family Alteromonadaceae; genus Pseudocolwellia. The sequence goes on along the minus strand of NZ_JAUPEC010000027.1, from coordinate 50,732 downwards.
AATCAGTTATACAGAGCCTAATTGAGAAATCTGAATACAGTCATTTAGAGTTAAATATTAGTAATATTAGAAATGCTATAGCAGAACTGAATAGCGTTTTAAAACCATTACAAAAAGATAAAACGGGTCGAGAAATCCGTTATCAAGTTCTAGAGCGCAAAGATGCCACCATTGAAATAAAAATTGATGATGATGAGATGTCTGCCTCCGCCGAAATCACAACAGCATTAGGTGGTAAAAACCTTACAGCTAAAGATATATTAAATTCAGCACAGGCTGCAGGTGTCAAAAAAGGTTTCGTAAAAGAGGGGCTCATACGCCTAGCTCAAAAATCAATTACAGAACCTGAAGGCATATTACTCAAAGAAGTTATTGCTAAAGGTAAAACCCCCATCAATGGTTCCAATGCCCGTATAAAACTCCTAGTACAATGTGCTCAAGACCGAATATTACGCCCCAGAGAGCGTGATGACGGCACTGTTGATATGAGAGATTTAGGTGACATTATTTGTGTACGTGTTGGTGAACCTCTTGCCCAAATAATACCTTGTACCGAAGGTGTTAAAGGTTATACCGTCAAAGGTGCTCCTCTTGAACCGAATCCAGGTGACGATATCGAAATGACTGCGGGGGAAGGCACTATCATCAGCCCTAAAAATAAAAACATCCTTATTTCTACATTAGTCGGATTACCGCGGTCGATAAACAATGGAATAGCGATAGATGAAGTGTATAAATTGAAAAATGTTGATGTCACAACGGGTCATATTAAATTTGAAGGCAGCGTTATTATAGATGGCGATGTTTGTGAAGGTATGAAAGTTGTTGCTAAAGGCGATATAACTGTTGGTGGTTTTGTTGAATCAGCTTATTTAGAGGCTGGTGGTGATATCACTATCATTGGCGGTATTCTTGGTAAAAAGCAAGAAGTGGAAGACCTCTCTAAATCAGATATTACAATGAGCGCAACGATTAATGCTGTAGGTAATATTTTCGCCAAATATTGTCAATATGCAGACATTACCTGCAATACCTTGAGAATAAACAACCAATTAATGCATAGTATAATTGATGTTAACGATAAAGTTTGGGTAGGTTCAGAAGAGAAAGCCGATGGAAAGCTAATTGCTGGTTATATCAATGCTGTGAATTCAGTACACGCAGGAACAGTAGGCGCAACAGCAGGAAGCGCAACAACAATTACCTTTAATAAAAAAATCCAAGAATACAGACAGCAAATTATAGAAGTTGAAGAACAGCTAAAAATTGAAACCAATAAAACTCAAGAACTAAAGGTAGCAACCAATAAAATCAAGGCACTTCCTAAGGGCAAAGCGCCTGCAGAAATGATAAAAAAAGTGGTTTCAACCTATCAATACCATGCCCGTAAAATGGGTGAAATTCTTGTTGAAAAAGAGATTATTGAAGCACAAATTCAAACTTATATGACTGAAGTATATATTGAAGCCACAGAACGTATATATCATGGTGTAAAACTTAATATTGGTGACTTCAATGAAAGAACAAAACGAGAACATGGCCCAAGTAAAATGTTTTATCTAGAAAGAAAGGTTCATATCGATCCAATCATTCATACTTAACAATATATTCAGTGATGCTTTTTTTTGATTCAGCATCACTTAGATTGCAAACCATGTGTAGCTTGTTATAAATATCAGTTTTTACAACTTAGTTTTATTCTTAACTTAAGCCCTTAGCTTGCGCCTTAACTAAACCTTAACTAAAGCCTCACCAGAAAACTTAACACCTTCCCAGCCAGAAATCATAAAATTGCGAATATTACCATGGTCGTTGCCTTCAGGGTTTTCTAAAACATCTTCACGATAATACTTACCAAAACATGCTAGCGTTTGCTCTACTGAAAGATCGTTTAATTGAGCAAAAGCAAAAATTTTGCATGAGCCTTCATTAGTTCCTGACTCATTAACCACTTCACCATTACTAAAAGTTGTTGGTGTGTATTGGTAATTTTCATTAATAGTACTGATCACATCATCAAAAGAAACGTTTTGTGGTTGTTGTGATATTACTTCTAAAAGTTGTGTTAACGTCATAACCTACCTAGATAATAAATTGAATAAACAGTCCCATATTTTACCTTAAAACCACACTAAACAGGGACGTTTTCATCACTTTTTTAATATTTCTGAACATAAAGAGCTGTATAGGTTAATTAAAACATATCTGTGCAGTGAGCTTATGTATTTATTCGCTATAATAACTTTGAATCATACGATAATGTCATCAATATAAAATTACTTTTAAGGATAACTTGTGATTAAGAAACTTAGTTTATTAACACTACTAGTACCATTTTTTTTCTCAACATCAGTAAGTGCAATGAAAGTAAGCTCATTAGCTGATGAAACAGCAACTTACGCTGTAGAAACTTACAAAGAAGACATGATAAATAGCTTGGCGCAACTCGTTAAGCATAATACTGTTGCCGTTGAAGGTATTCCTTCTCCAGAAAACCCTGTTCACATAGCTTTTAAACAAGAATTAAAGAAACAAGCTGCCGAACTTGGTCTTGATTTTAAAGATGATGGTTTTGTCGTGATCATTGGCTTAGGTGATTCAACAGATCGTGTTGGTATTGTTACGCACGGTGATGTTCAGCCGGCTAATAAAACTAAATGGAAACAATCGCCATACACATTAGATTTAACATCAAAACCCGGCACAATAATTGGTCGTGGAACAGAAGATGACAAAGGCCCTATCTCTACAGCTTTATACGCTATGAAAGCAATTAAAGATAAAAGTATAAAGCTAAACAAAAGATTAGAGTTATACATATACATGGCTGAAGAGTCAGATTGGGCACCGTTAGAAGAATACATAAAAACTCACGACCTACCTCAAATGAATATAACTATTGATGCAGAATACCCCGTTGTAACAGCAGAAAAAGGGTATGGGACCATTAGTTTAACTTTTCCTAACAAAGCAGTAAGCACTCAACAGGCTTATTTAGAATCATTTACCGGTGGTTTTTTTGGTAGCCAAATACCTGAAGATGCTACAGCCATCATTAAAAATGCGAGCGTTGAATTACTTCAACAAGTTATCAATAAAGCAAAATTTTACAAAAACATAGGTTTCGACTTTGATTTAACTGATCAAGTTTTAACAATTAAAGCCTTAGGTAAATCAGCTCATTCTTCAAAACCTGAAGACGGTGTAAATGCTATTACCTATCTTGCAGATTTAATCTCATTCAAACGCTGGCCAGCGAATACAAGTGGCGCACTAGTAAACTTTATTAATGATAATATTGGAACAGGTTTATACGCAGATAAATTTGGTGAATTAGCGTTTAAAGACGACTTTATGGGACCTCTAACCTTATCTCCAACAGTATTAAAGCAACTTGATAACGGCACGCAGCTTAATATTAATATTCGACGTCCTAGAGGAAAAGATACAACAACTCTGAAAGCACAAGTAATCAAAACAGTATACGACTGGTCAAGTACCAACCAATTCACTATCACTGATTTAAATACTGTTGTTAAAGAACCTTGGGTACAAGATGATGCACCTCAAGTTGACACCTTATTATCTATCTTCTCGCACTATACAGGGATTAAAGATGCTAAACCTATTTCAATTGGTGGCGGCACAAACTCAAGAATGTTCCCTAGAGCCGTAAGTTTTGGACCTTCAATGCCAAATACCGAATATACAGGTCATACGGAAAATGAATTCATTACAGTAAAACAATTCACATTAAATTTAAAAATGTACACTGCAGCGTTTATCGAGTTAGCTAAATAGTTGTCTCTAAATAAACAGGCTTTATTAACGCCTGAGTTTTAGGAAAAAAACATCAAAGCCAACAGTTTATACAAATTGTTGGCTTTTTTAATACTCTTAATAGCAGTTCATTACTGATAACGTTATTATAAACCTAATATTTTTATTTCCTTAAAAGACATTTCCATGAAAAAAACATGCATAGTTACTGGCGGTAGTTCAGGTATCGGTTTGAGTATTGTTCAATTATTTTTAGCAAATAATTACCAAGTATTTAACTTAGATATTACGCCATCAGACAATGGAATATTTAAAGCATGTGACATCACAAATGTTGATGCCGTAGGTCAAATTATTAATGAAATAAGTGCTCAACATACAATAGACGTACTGGTGTCGAATGCAGGTATTCATTTTTCAGGTACTATTGAAAACACCTCAGAAGCTGAATTTGATCGTGTCTTTAATATTAATGTTAAAGGTGCTTATGCCGCAGTAAAAGCGGTACTACCTTCAATGAAGGCAAACAACGCTGGTTCAATTATTATAATGGCGTCAGACCAAGCATTGATAGCAAAGCACAACTCATTTGCCTATAACATGAGTAAAGCAGCATTAGCCTCAATCGCAAAAACAACAGCGCTCGATTACGCAAGTTACAATATACGCTCAAATGCTGTTTGTCCTGGGACCATTGAAACACCTCTTTATCATCAAGCTATAGATAAATATTGTGAACGCTCAGGGGCCGATAAAGCTCAAATCCATCAAGAAGAATCTGATTTACAACCATTAGGCAGATTAGGACAACCGGAAGAAGTTGCAGAACTTGTGCTATTTTTAGCGTCTGAAAAATCAAAGTTCATCACAGGTAGCTTACAAGTGATTGATGGCGGATATACCGCACAATAAATCTCCTAACAAGTAACAGCAACAATACGTAAGGCAAGGTTTTAGCATGAAAATTATTGATCCACATATTCATTTATTTGATTTATCACTTGGCGAATATCAATGGCTAAAGCCTGAAAACCCTCCTTTTTGGTCAGATAAAAAAGTTATCAATAATAACTTTTCTGAAGCAGATATTAATTTATTCACTCAAACGCAAGATCTTGAACTTTCGGGCTTTGTGCATATTGAAGCGGGCTTTGATAATGAATTTCCTTGGCGAGAGATTCAATGGTTAGAATCGAACTGTAAAAATAACTTCCGCTCTGTGGCTTGTATTGATTTAACTACGCCAGCGGATGTTTTTATAAAGCAAATAGGTAAACTACTTAGCTTTAAAAGTGTTGTCGGCTGTCGACATATTTTAGATGATTTAGCATTCGACATACTAAGCCATAAAAACACCTTAGCTAATTTAAAAATCTTAGCAAACAAGCAATTAAGTTTTGACTTACAAATGCCTTTATCCGATCTAAAAGGCATAAAGGCGTTAACCGACATACTTCAGCAACTACCTGAACTGACCATTATTATTAATCATGCTGGCTCACCGCCCTACTTCATGAAACATAATATTCCTGAGCAAAACAGTAACTTTAATCATTGGCTAAAGAGCTTAAAAACACTTAGTCAATTTGAACATTGCGCAATAAAATGTTCTGGTTGGGAAATGCAAAACAGAGAATATAATTCTCTTTGGTGCGATAATATTATTGCTCATTGTGTTCGAGCTTTTGGTATTAATAGAGTCATGCTAGGAAGCAACTTTCCACTGTGTTTATTCAGTAAAAGTTATCAAGAGGTTTGGCAATTTCATTCAAGTCTAACGTTTTATAATCAAAAACAACTGGCACAACTTTGCTTAGAAAACTCAAAGCACTGGTATAAGTTTTAGAGCATTAGAATAATACCAAACGGATTAATTTATTGAGCAACTTAGAGCTACATTAGCAAGCTTAGAACAAGCAAAATTGATTAAACATAGTTATTCTATATTTCTTCAATTTTGTGATGTTATCAGTTTGCTAATGAGCTCCCCAAGGGCGAGAATTTAAAAGCTTATATGCCGCGTTATTGATTTTGACAAGGTTCCTACATGGATGTAGGACATTAGGGTAACGCAGGAGCAGTTACCGAGAATAATCATTATCTTCAATCAATGCCTCGCCTACATGAATGTAGGTGCTTAGGTTCAGTCTGGAACTATGAACCTGTGCCTCTAAGCCTTTTAATTCTCGCTAAGTGTGCAATAAATGAATCCGCTTGGTATAACTAGCGATAAAATCTCAATATAGAAGAAAAAGAAGTTAAGAGCTTATCGACTAAGCACACTTAACTTCTTGTGATATTAACTTCTTCTAACATTAACTTATTGAGATATCAGATTTTGTAATTATCAAAAACTAACAAGTATGAATGAGAGATAATGGGTTATCCCTCGCTTAAACTAACTGTTATTCTTTTTCCGATCAATACAGCCTAAATCTTTATCTGGCGCTATGGTATCTCTTACTAAAGTTTTTAACTCGGTAATCTCAGGAAATCGCCCCATATCTTTGCGCGACCAAATAAGCGTACCATTAGCATAAATTTCAAATATACCTCCAGTACCAGGTAACAAAGATAGCTCATCGATTTCGCTCTCAAAAGTAGTTAATAACTCTTGCGCCATCCAAGCTGAGCGCGCTAACCATTTACATTTAGAACAAAACTTAATATCAACTTTATTCATATCAATAACTCTAGGTTACTTAACAATCACATGCGGAGAACGTTTTACAACGTCGTCGTTCAATTCAATGCCTATACCCGGTGTTTCAGACACTTTGAATATACCATTTTTAGGTTGAGGATCTTGAATACATAATTCACGATTCCATGCTTTAGTTGCATAAGTATGATGCTCATGAATTAAAAAGTTAGGTATCGCTGTTTCTAAATGTAAAGATGCCGCTGTTGCTACAGGACCACCACAAACATGTGCTTGAATACGAATGTCATAAACATCAGCATAATCACACACTTTTTTAGCTTCAGTAAAACCACCACATAAACCAACATCTGGCTGTAAAACATCAATACTTTGATCTTCAAAATACGGACGTACATCCCAGCGATGGTACAACCGTTCGCCACCAGCAATTGGCACTTTCACATTTTCAGCAACTTTTTTATGTACCGCAGAATTTAAGTAATTTACAGGCTCTTCGTACATCATACAGCCTACTTCTTCGATAACTTCGCCCATTTGAATAGCTGAAGCGGCGCCCATTAATGAATGAGATTCAAAAATGATGTCAACATCAGGTCCAACAGCAGCACGAATAGCTCTTAAACGATTACCAAATAAACGCATTTGCGGTTGAGTAAATAACTTAGTGCGATCAAATGATGATTCACCATTTGCATCATAAACAATAGGATCAACTTTAACCGCATCATAACCTTCTGCAACTGCTTTTAATGCTGCTTCAGCGTATTGTTCAGGCTGAGTTAACTTGGTAATTTCAGTATCCCAATCAAATTGTAATTGGCTAGCATAAGTACGTAATTCATCATTTACTTTACCCCCTAACAATTGATAAACAGGAACACCTAAAGCTTTACCTTTTATGTCCCAAAGCGCTGTATCAATCGCACTCATGGCAGAATAAAGTACAGGTCCTCCGCCTAAGCCCCAAAAACTTTCACGTAACATACGTGACCAAAGCTTTTCAGTTTGAAAAGGGTCATAACCAATTAACACAGCTTCCACTATTTCTTTGATCATAGCTGCAGCTGCACTGTGTCCCCAATCATAGGCTAAACCAGCTTCACCTACACCTGTAATACCTTCATCAGTATGTATGCGGATAAAAACGGGATTCCAAGGTGGACGTTCTGGACAATGAATATCAAAAATTTCAACGTGAGTTACTTTCATGGAGTTCTCTATATAAAAAGCTGTTTAAAAAATAAGTAAATGAGTTTGTGGTCTCAAAATACTATTGAGCAAAACTTGGATCTTCGTTATACACACGTCTTAACATGGCAGGCCAAGCTTTTTGACCACCTGTTAATCCAGTATGTACTATATTTGCTTGTGCTTTAATGCCATCAATAATGCTTTGATCAACAATATTAGGTTTCATACCCGTCGACATTATTTGCACTTGAATTTCGCATGCACGTGCTAAATCGTACATATGCATAAATGCATCACCTATGGTTTTACCCACAGTTAACGCACCATGATTTCTTAGCAGCATAAAATTGGTATCAGCTAAGTTGTTTTGTAATTTGACTTTCTCTGCAGGATTAACCGCTAAGCCTTCATAATCGTGATAGCTTAGCGAGGCAAGTGCAAACATCGCATATTGGCTTAAAGGCAGAAGCCCTTCTTCTACACTCGCAACCGCTATAGTTGCATTAGTGTGAAGATGTAAAACACACATAGCATCATGTCGTGCTGCATGTATTGCACTATGAATAGTAAAACCTGCAGGGTTTATCTCAAAAGGACATTCTGCATCAATAATATTGCCATCAATATCAATTTTAACGAGATTTGATGCAGTAACTTCTTTAAACGTTAGTCCAAATGCATTAATCAGATAATAATTAGTATCAGGAATACGTGCTGAAATATGAGTGTAAATTAAGTCATCCCAACCATGTAAAGCCACTAAGCGATAACAAGCGGCTAAATCGACTCGCGTATTCCACTCACTTTCAGAGACTTTATCTTTTAAATTTATATTACTTATATTAGGTAATTCGAACATAAACACCTTGTTTCATCAGGCTCACTTTAATATTATCAAGTTTAAAGCATAGAGCATTGCTTTTAAACATATCTAACACTTTCTCTATTTTCTAAGATGATGACTTGATTAATCATCCTTTATCAAATGAAGTGAAAGAATATAATCGAAAGTTAGTTCTTATTCATATATTTTCCAGCTTAAACGAAGTCTTAAATTAACTATGTGCATTCTATTTATCGCCTTAAAACAACACCCAAAGTTTCCAGTTATTATTTGTGCAAACAGAGACGAGTTCCACCAAAGACCTACCCAAAACCTTCATCGTTGGTCTGAGAGCGAAATATTAGCGGGTAAAGATTTACAAGCAGGCGGAACTTGGCTTGGTTTAACTCAATCAGAACATTTTTCAGCATTAACCAATTTTAGACAACCGGATTTAATTGATAACACCAAAACATCGCGTGGTGATCTAGTACTTAAAGCTTTGTCTCCAGAAAACATTGCAGGCAACCATCAAGAAATCAGAAACCACCTCACTGAGAATAGTCAAAACTATAATGGTTTTAATTTAATCTACGGCAGTTTAGACAAACTCTACGGCTTTGATAGTGTTAATAAAGAAGAACATCTAATGGAAGACGGTGTTTTTAGTATTTGCAATGGTGCTATATCGGATAGCTGGCCTAAAATGAAACGAGGTCAACAAAAACTAAAAGATTTAGTAACGGATAAAAAGCATGAAAATGAACTTGATGTAGAGCTACTGTTAGCCTTAATGAATGACACAACTAAAGCCTCCACAGAAACGTTACCCAGAACAGGCTTACCTCTTGAACGCGAAGCCCTACTCAGTTCTATATTTATCACTTCACCTGATTACGGCACACGTTCAACCATTATTATCACAAAAGATATAAATAATGTGGTTGAGATTACTGAACGAACTTATGCTCCATCAGGAGAAGCAGTTAGCAATAAAAATATGTCACTAGATGAAGTATTTACTAGGGTCTGTTGATCTTTCGAGATTATTTTTACAGCAAGGTGTTTGGTATTTAGACAAGGCAGAGTATGTGACGTGTAGCTGGCTACTCGAACAGACGATAACGTGGTATAAATTTCAAACACATGCTGCCCTTTGGGTTCATTTAAAACGAATTTACTCATTGCTGTTCGCTTTTTTAATACGACTGCATGGATGCAGAAGGTAGGGCGACTCAGGAGACAAAGCCGAGAATAACGATTAGACAAAGCTCACATCGCGATTAAATTCGTTATAAATTGAATAAAATTTAACCCTGAAAGTTCAACAGACCCTAATTAGCCTTTTATTTAGTGGCTAAACTAATTGTTTAATAATCACAGCAATAATTAAAACAAAACAAGCTATACCTGCAATTTTAGATAGTTTAGCTTGTTGTTCTTGTTCCATAGGCTTACCAAAACGTTCACCTAAAACCACCATCAAAGCAACGGCAGCAAAAATAACAGCTAAAATAATAAGTAGTGCCATGAATATGTCCTTGTACGAATTATAAATGTAAGGTTTATTTATCTTCCCAGCTTGTTGTCGCTGCTATTTTTGAAACTTAAACGAGTCAAATCTTTAATCGTAAATGAATACAAGTAAAAAATAAGCAAGATAGTAACACGATAGAAATAACCAAGAAATCTAACTTAACAGAGCTCGTTCAGATTGAGTAATTTAAAACTAAACTCAACAATATAAGTTCAACTAACTTAAGTGAATTTTAATAAATAATTCAATACATTTTCACACAATTCCACTAAAATAAGCTATCAAATAATTGGGAACATACGTTAATGGAAAAAGGTTTAGACTTCGAAGATAAAAGACGCTTTATAATCAAGTTAGGAAAAGCGCTGCATAAGTTTGGGACACCGGCTTATCGTCTTGAAGCTCACCTGCATAATGTATCGCTTTCATTAAATTTAGATTCTTGTTTTTTAATTACACCAACATCTCTCACCTTCGTATTATCTGAAACAGATGACGAACAAGAATATGCGCATGTTATTCGTGTAGACCCTGGTGATTTAGATCTAGGTTCTTTAGCGAGAACAGATGAACTCGTTGATGAATTAAGCTCTGGACAACGAACCCTTTCAGAAGCCATTGAACGTTTAGACGAAATACAAAACAAACCTAATCCTTACGGGCAAATTTTAACGCTACTTGCCTTTGTAGGCTCGAGTGGTGCATTTGCGATGTTAATGCACACCAGCTGGAATGATGTTTTTTGGTCAGCCCTTTTAGGCGTTGTTGTTTATTTGTTTGTATTTTGGAGTGGTTATTCTCGACGTGTTACTGAGATGTTAGAACCAATAACAGCTCTAACAGTCGCAGTACTGGCTTCTGCAGCCACCTTAATTGATCCAAGCTTGAATACTCCCGTTGTTATTCTCTCGAGTATTATTTCCTTTATTCCTGGTTTAGCCCTAACCCTTGGCTTATCTGAACTAGCTTCAAGAAATTTAATCTCAGGCACCGCTCGAATAATGGATGCCTTAATGTCGTTATTTAAACTCTATTTTGGTGGTTTCCTTGGGTTAGCTATAGGTCGTTTACTTTGGGGCGAAGTCGATATAGTACCATCAACTTTTATTCCTGACTGGACAGCATGGCTTGCCGTTACGGTTTTATCTATCAGCTTAGTGGTGCAATTTAAAGTAAGAATAAAAGATGCTCCATGGGGGATCGCTTCTGGATATGTAGCTTACGGCGCAAGTATTTGGAGTGCCTTATATTTAGGTGGCCCACTTAGCGCTTTCGTGGGTGCATTTGCATTAGGTTTATACAGCAACATGTTCTCTAAAATAATGAACTTACCTTCAAGTATCGTTAAACTATTGGGCTTAGTTGTTCTGGTACCAGGAAGTAAAGTTTATATAGGTTTGAATAGCGCGGTTTCGGGTCAACACATGATTAATGCCAGTGATCTTGGTTCGCAAACCTTTTTGATTTTTATGTCATTAGTGGCTGGATTATTATTTTCGAACGTCACTTTACCACCTCGTAAAGTTCTGTAATTAACTGATCCATAACATGATAAATGTAAGTATATATGTCATGTTATGGAAATTATAACCTTTCCCATTTATTATCATTGAGTAACATTCATTACTCACTGAGTTTAGCGTTAATCAAATAACGCTAAACAGGTAAGCCAATGAATATAAATAATTCGTTTTATATCCCATAATCATAAAAATATTAAAGAGTACTTACTCCATGAAAACACTTATTACGAGCGCAGTGTGCACGTCAGTATTATTGCTATCTGCCTGTAATCAAACACCTCAAGCTTTATCAGAAACGGCTGCTGTGCAAGCGCCTAAGAAATCTGTACTGGTGTCTGGTATTACAAAAGCCAATATCGATAACACAGTTCGCCCACAAGATAACTTCTATCAATACGTTAACGGTGGCTGGATAAAGAGATCTGAAATTCCAGGTGATAAAACCGCCATAGGTTCTTTTTATGACCTACGTGATGATGCCGATAATAGTGTTAAAGCCATTATTGAAGATTTAGCTAAACAAAAAAATCTTGTAGCCGGTAGCGATGAACAAAAAGTAGCAGACTTATTTAATTCATTTATGGATATGGAAAAAAGAAATGCTGCTGGCATTACTCCTCTTCTGCCAATAATGGATGATATAAACAAACTAAAAAGTAAAAAAGATCTTGCTAAGTTCTTTGGTGAATACCAAGCAGTTGGTATTAATACGCCATTTTCATTTTACATTAGTGTGGATGCTAAAGATTCTAGCAACTATGCAACACACGTTTGGCAAAGTGGCTTAGGTTTACCTGATCAAGATTACTACTTTAACGAAGAAGAACGTTTTGTAAAATTGCGCCAAGGTTATCTAGCACACATTGAAAAAATGTTTGAATTAGCAGGACTTCCAAATGGTAAGGCTGCCGCTCAAAGCATTATGTCATTAGAAACTAAGTTAGCGGAGCATCATTGGACTCGTGTTGAATCAAGAGACAGTGAAAAGCGTTACAATAAATTTGCAGTATCAGATCTACCAAAATCAGTTACAGATAAATTTGATTGGTTAACTTACCTTGATGCACTTGGCGTTTCTGGGCAGAAAAACCTGATTGTAAACCAACCTGATTATGCAGCTGCTTTTGGTGATATATTTACTGAAACGTCAGTAGCTGATTGGCAAACTTATTTAACATTCCACACATTAAGTCGATTTGCTTCTTATTTAACTGCTGACTTAGATAATGAAGACTTTAACTTCTTTTCAAAGCAATTAAATGGTCGTGAAGAACAACGTCCACAATGGAAAAGAGGTGTATCTGTTGTTAACTCAAACCTAGGTGAAGTTATAGGTAAAGTTTATGTTGCTAAGCACTTTACTCCTGAAGCTAAATCAAGAATGAGTCAACTGGTAGAAAATCTAAGAGGCGCTTACGGTGAAAGCATTGATGAACTTGAATGGATGTCTGACGACACTAAAAAATCAGCGCATGTAAAACTTGCCGCTTTTACACCTAAAATCGGTTACCCAGACAAATGGGAAGATTATTCAGCCTTAACGATTAAAGCTGATGATGTTGTTGGTAATATTATTCGCTCAGGTAAGATCAGCCATACAAAAGAAGTTGAAAAACTTGGTGGGCCAATCAGAACTTGGGAATGGGGTATGACACCTCAAACAGTTAATGCTTATTACAATCCAACAGTAAATGAAATTGTATTTCCTGCAGCGATTTTACAAGCTCCTTTCTTCAACATGGCTGCAGACGATGCCGTTAACTACGGTGGTATTGGCGCTGTAATCGGTCATGAAATGGGTCATGGTTTTGACGACCAAGGTAGCAAGTATGATGACAAAGGTAATTTAAGAAACTGGTGGACTGAAGCAGACTTAAAAGCCTTTAAAGAACGAGCTGATAACTTAGTATCTCAATACAGTAACTACGCTGTATTTGACGATTTAAACGTAAATGGTGAGTTAACACTAGGTGAGAACATTGGTGATTTATCGGGTGTAACTATAGCTTACAAAGCTTATAAGGCATCATTAAATGGTAAAGAAGCTCCAGTCATTGATGGTTTAACAGGTGATCAACGCTTCTTCATGGGGTATGCTCAAATTTGGCGCTCAAAAATTGTTGAGAAATCAATGAGAAACCGTGTGGCAACAGACCCGCATTCACCGGGAGAGTTCAGAGCATTAGGTTCTTTATCAAACATGCCTGAATTTTATGATGCATTTAATGTTAAAGAAGGCGATAAAATGTATATCGCACCTGAAAATAGAGTAAAAATTTGGTAGTAAAGTAAGCTTATCGTTTTATATAAGCTCAAACTAGGGTCTGTTAATCTTTCGAGATTATTTTTACAGCAAGGTGTTTGATATTTAGACAAGGCGGAGTCTGTGACGTGTAGCTGGCTACTCGAACAGACGATAACGCCCTGACTATCCAAAGTTAGGAATTTCAAACACATGCTGCCCTTTGGGTTCATTTAAAGCGAATTTACTCATTGTTGTTCGCTTTTTTAATAGAATAACTATTAGACAAAACTCACATCGCGATTAAATCCGTTTTAAATTGAATAAAATTTAACCCTGAAAGATCAACAGACCCTAACAACAAAAGTAGGTTTAGACTATATGTCTAAGCCTATTTTTTTTGTTCTAGTTCTCAATGCCCTTCCTCTTAGAAAAATAATTTATATTTATCTATCAAACATCCCTCTACTGAATACTATGAGATAAGGTCTGTTAAAACGAAAAAAGGCAGCTATATTAGCTACCTTTTGAAAATGCTTAATTACTTTATTGATTCTAGCTTGATGCTTTTAGTTAATAAGGGAAACCGCTATTAGCATACAAGTTGTTATCACTAACTCAGGTTACTTAGCTAACTCTTTAAGCATCTGCTCTTTAAGTTCTAACCAAAGTCTACCTGATTCTATACCATAGTCTCGTGTTACAAAAACAGCTTCGTCAAACTTACCTGTATTGGCCAGTTCTATTAAAGCATCGTAATAGTTCCTTGAAATTTCACGCCCTTTCGGATGAGAAAAATACAAACCACCTAAACGCGAATACAGGCCACTAAAGCCATTTAAGATTAATAAGTAGATTGAGTTTCCTGAGGCAACCACAAGTGCTTTATGAATTTTATAATCAAATTCAGCAAAAGCATCACCGTCATCAGCAATATTTTTATATTCGCTCAAAATGCTAATAACTTCTTCTGGATTGTTTTTTAAAGCACCACGAGTATAAATAGCGCTTATATTGGTACGAGCGGATAACAGGTTATCAACTAAGTCGGGGATACCTTCTTGGTCTAATTGGGCTAAAGTTTCTAATATATTTAAACTAGAGGTTTCCCAGAAATTATTTACTTTAGTCGGTTTACCATGTTGAATGGTTAACCAACCATCCCTTGCTAAACGCTGTAAAACTTCACGAAGCGTAGTACGAGTAACACCAATAAGTTCAGATAACTCACGTTCTGCCGGTAAAATAGAACCTGGAGGAAAACCACCATTCCATATAGATTCAACAATATATTGTTCTGCAAATCCTGCCGGACTGTGTGCTTTAATAACCATAAGTATCCAATGACTTGATTTTTATTATTTATAATAGTGATTGTACCAGAACATCTAATTGGTACAAGCCGCTATAATCAGCTGTAATGATTATTTACAAGCGATAGTTTAGCGCTTAAACTAATATAACTATTGGTGTTTTTATCAATAATGTACGATATTAATGTACGTATTAATAATAATAAAATTAAGAATCTGTAAACTTAATTCAACTTAACTTCAAAAAGGTCCACTATGCAACAATCGTCTATGGCTGCATTTTATAAAAACTTTCTAGGAAACTCTCCAGAGTGGTATAAACTCGCAATTGTTTCTTTTCTAGTTATAAACCCTATATTATTTTTTCTTGTAGACCCATATACCGCAGGCTGGGCATTAGTTATCGAGTTTATTTTTACACTCGCTATGGCATTAAAATGTTACCCACTGCAACCAGGTGGTTTGTTAGCTATTGAAGCTGTAGCTATAGGGATGACATCTCCCAACCAAGTTATGCATGAAATGATTGTAAATTTTGAAGTGATTTTACTTCTAATATTTATGGTTGCAGGTATCTACTTTATGAAGAACTTACTGCTATTTTTATTCACAAAAATAGTCACTAAAGTCACCTCTAAAGTCATGGTATCTTTCTTATTTTGCTTTTCAGGTGCTTTTTTATCAGCATTCCTAGACGCACTTACCGTTATCGCGGTTATCATCAGTGTTGCAATTGGTTTCTACTCTGTTTACCACAAAGTAGCTTCAGGTAAAGACTCACA
Source organism: Pseudocolwellia sp. AS88 (assembly GCF_030551755.1). Taxonomy (GTDB): domain Bacteria; phylum Pseudomonadota; class Gammaproteobacteria; order Enterobacterales; family Alteromonadaceae; genus Pseudocolwellia. The sequence goes on along the minus strand of NZ_JAUPEC010000027.1, from coordinate 34,876 downwards.
TCAATCACACGACCATAATGAAGACAACCAATTACCAGATCTTAGCCGAACTGACTTAGAGCAATTTCGTGGCTATTTACGTAACTTGTTAATGCATGCGGGTGTTGGTACTGCTTTAGGTGGTGTATGTACTATTGTTGGTGAACCACAAAACTTAATTATTGGCCAACAAGCAGGTTGGGAATTTGTAGAGTTTGCGATTCGTATGTCTCCCGTTACTATCCCTGTATTTATTGCTGGTATGTTAACTTGTGTGGCTTTAGAGAAATTTAAATTCTTTGGTTACGGTGTTGTATTACCAACTAACGTTCGTAAGATCCTTAATGATTACGATGTTGCAGAAACAGCTAAACGTACAAAAAGTGACAACATTAAACTTGTTATGCAAGGTGTAATTGCTGTTTGGTTAATTATTGGATTAGCACTTCATTTAGCGCCAGTTGGTTTAATTGGTCTGACTGTTATTATCTTAGCGACAACATTTACAGGTATTACTGAAGAGCATCAAATTGGTCATGCTTTTGAAGAAGCTTTACCTTTTACTGCATTACTTGCCGTATTCTTTGCTGTGGTAGCGGTAATCATTGATCAACAATTATTTACACCGGTAATCACTTGGGTACTTACTTACGAAGGTAACATGCAATTAGTGATGTTCTATCTAGCTAATGGTTTACTTTCAATGGTTAGTGATAATGTGTTTGTTGGTACTGTTTACATTACCGAAATACAAAAAGCATTAATGGCTGGGCAAATAACTCGCGACCAATTCGACTTATTAGCAGTAGCAATTAACACAGGTACAAACTTACCAAGTGTTGCAACACCTAATGGTCAAGCTGCGTTCTTGTTCTTACTAACTTCTGCAATTGCTCCGTTAGTTCGTTTGTCTTACGGTAGAATGGTTATTATGGCTTTACCATATACTATCGTTTTAACAATTGTAGGTTTGGTTGCTATATCGTCAGGTCACTTAGCAAGTAGCACAGCTGATATGTATGAGTCTGGTATTATCACTCATCATTCAGAGTCTACATCTCATGGCGCGGCACCTGAAGCTCACTAAGTTGTATTAAAATATAGTTTTACACTATTTAAAGCGCCTTTTATGGCGCTTTTTATTTATATAAGATAGGGTTTACTGATGTTTCAGTATTAAGTTTCAAATAAACCTAAAAAGCATCATTTGTTTGAAACTTAGATAGCATTATCGTTTGTTTAAGTAACTCATCATAGACAACACACTTTGCCGTTTATGAGTACCAAACATATTGCTGAAAAGTAATATCGATAGTTCAATAAACCCTAACGTTTTGAAAAATTAAGAAGGTTATTCCGTGAAGTTTATAAGTGATTTAGCGACTAACTCTCGCGCTTGGTTAGTATTAGCATTAAGTGCTCTAGGATTAGAAATAGTCGCATTGTATTTTCAATATGCTATGGGATTGAATCCGTGCATTATGTGTATTTATCAACGTACTGCGCTTTGGGGAGTATTCTTTGCTGCTGTAGTGGGTTATCTAGGTAAGAGTTTGCTTATAACGCGCTTATTAGCCTATATTCTTTGGGGTACGAGTTCTATATGGGGAATGTTAATAGCCATTGAACATGTTGATATGCAAACATCGACTCTTTCATTTATGTATGTATGTGAAATTGTACCTAACTTTCCACAATGGGCACCTTTGCACGAATGGTTACCATCGTTGTTTGAAGCTAATGGTGATTGTGGTGATATTAACTGGCAGTTTGTAGGCTTTAGTATGCCGCAAGTAATGATTGCTGTATTTGCTGTTTATAGCGCGATTTTGGCGTTCTTATTAACCATACGTTTAATCAAAGATAAAACAATCTAATCTGTAAATCGTAGTGACCTAAATAAAAAAGATGAATAACCTTATTCGGTTTATTCATCTTTTTAACTGTTTATCTCTTTAGTCTCTAGCTTGCCTTTATAACAGCCTACATCAGCATGAAATAACAAATCACACCAGCGACACAAGAAACAACAAAGCTCAATACTGCGCCCTCTTTTACCATATCGCCTATGGTTATCTCACCTGTACCGTAAGCAATAGCATTAGGCGCTGTTGCTACAGGCAACATAAATGCACAACTCGCACAAATAGCCGCAGGTATCATTAATACCTCAGGATTTAATCCTGATGAAATAGCGGTTATAGCCAAAATAGGCATTAGCAAAGTTGCCGTTGCAGTGTTACTGGTGATTTCAGTTAAATAGGTAACCACCAAACATATGCTTAATATCATTAAAATAGGCGGTAAAGCAGCAAAAGATGTCAACCAGTCACTCATAATTTGACTAAGTCCTGAAGCTGAAAAACCTTTAGCCAGAGCAATACCACCAGCAAATAAAAGTAACATCCCCCAAGGAATACTAACGGCAGTGTTCCAATCTAATAAATGCTCTTTCTCACCATCGCTTTCTTTACCATTAGGAATTAAAAACATAACAACCACAGCACATAAAGCTATACTGCTATCTCCTATGGTTGTGATATTTAACCATACGCTCCAGCCTCCGAAGGGCTCTAAACGCGTTATCCATAAAAGCGCTGTTATACCAAATACGATTAACGTTCTTTTTTCCTCGATACGCCACTCACCTATTTCAGGTAACGAAATATTACTTTCTAATTTTACATTTCGAGTTAACCATAAGCCAATAATTGGGATAGATACTAGAACAACAGGTACGCCTATTTTCATCCAAGAAAAAAAGCTAAACTCTAGTCCTGTTTGCTCTTCATATATCCCCATAAAAATAACATTGGGTGGTGTTCCAATAGGCGTTCCTATACCTCCAACACTTGCTGAATAAGCAATCCCCAATATTAAGGCTACTTTTAATGTAGCGTTATCAACATGTTTAAGAATAGCTAAAGCCATAGGTAACATGATCAAGGTGGTTGCTGTGTTTGATATCCACATGCTCAAAAATGCAGTAGCGAACATAAAGCCAAAAACTAAACGTTTGCCGCTCGAAACCCCTACTAGCTTCAGCATATACATAGCTAAACGTTCATGGGCACCACTTTTTTCAATTGCTTTAGACAGCATAAATGCGCCCATCAAAAGCAAAATAACGTGACTACCTAAGGATTCAGCAGCATCTTTGTGATCAATTACGCCAAATATTGGAAATAAGGCAAAGGGAACAAGTGAGGTTGCAGGAATAGGTATAGCTTCGGTTACCCACCATATAACGGTAAGTAAGGTTATTGCTGCCGCGATAGCAGGAATATGAGCTAACCCAGAAAAGGTAAGCACATAATAAAAACAGAAACTTAAAAGCGGCGCTAACCAGAGAAAAGATCGTTTAGACAACATAAAAAGTACCTAAATTTATTATGAGAGTTATTTATAGCTTAGCTGTATTTTTCAATAAACTGACGTGACTCTTGCCACTTTATATCTTGCTGAAGTTGGCTAAATTTTGTGTTTGTATTTTTAAGTAGGCGCTCAATGCGTTGATTACTAGCTTTATTAATTTCAATATTGGCTTTATCAATAACACTAATACAACCCTCTCTGTTATTACAAAGTAACAACATATCGCAACCGGCCTGTTGTGCTGCTTCAGCGCGCTCCACATAACCGCCTACACAAGAAGCACCTTCCATTGATAAGTCGTCACTAAAAATAACGCCTTCAAAACCAAGTTGTTTGCGTAATATGTCTTGTAACCAATAAGATGAAAATCCGACTGATTCATTATCAATCTCTGGAAATATAATATGTGCAGGCATTAAAGCATCAATTTTATTGGCTTTAATTAAGTGTTTAAAAGGTAAAATATCAAAAGATTCAATTTCTGATTTTTCACGAGGATCAATAGGCAGTGCAATATGAGAATCAGCTTGTACACTTCCGTGTCCCGGAAAATGCTTACCTGTCGCTTTCATACCAGCTAAATGCATGCCATCAATAAAAGCATTAGCTAGATGGATAATCGGTTCAGGTTGCGAATCAAAAGATCTATCGCCAATCACTTCACTGATACCATTCACATCTAAAACGGGAGCAAAACTGATATCAATATTACAGGCTTGAACTTCAGTCGCCATCACATAACCACAATGCTGGGCGAGTTCTTTAGCGATATTAAAGTCGTGTTGTGTTTTTGTAAGCAAAGAGCCCATAGCAGGAATAAGACTAAAACCATCGCGGAATCGTTGTACTCTGCCACCTTCGTGATCAACAGCAATAAGAATATCTTTACCTGCGGCTTTACGTATTTGAAGATTTAAATCCGATAATTGTTCAACCGACTCAAAGTTTCGGGTAAATAAAATAAGGCCACCCACTAATGGATGTTCTAATAATTCTTTATCTTCTGCGGTTAACGATGTGCCAAGCACATCTAACATTATAGGACCCATAAAAACCATTATTTATCTGTAATTTTGTGATTGAGGTTAATTATAAATGATTAAAAAGGAAAGGATATAACTGAATGTGTTTATCTAAAAAGCAAAAGAAGGCTTTAGTTAAAGAATACAAAACGTGAAGAGTTAAGCTTAAGTAAACTCTTCTATTTATTCTTTATTCTTTATTCTTTATTCTTTATTTAAAGGCATGATCGGCGCAGCAACACCTGCAGCAATATACGGAATAACTTTGTGGATAATCCCCGAAATATCAATATTATTATCAAAGTCATTTTTAGCGATATCAAGTAATGCATTACTTGAAGACATAGTAAATACCAAAGTCCCCATAGTAAAATGTAAACGCCAAAAAACCTCTTCGGCTGTTAATTCTGGGTAGGCTTTATAAACAGCTTTCACAAAATTACTAATAACACCTGAATAGTGACTTGTTAAAAACCAACGTAAAAAACCTTGGCTATCAGTATAACTGCGCCCTAGAAGTTGTAAAAAATGACTTGTACCATTCTCTTTATATTCATTTAACGATAATAAAGGCTCAACAAAAGCAGAAAACACTTCCGTTAATGTTGGCTTTGTTTCAGCCTCACAAATTTCTTGTAAAGCCGCTTCTAAACGCGGAGATAACTCGTTCATGTAACGCGACATTACCGCCTTGATTAACTCTTTTTTAGAGCCAAAATGATAATTTACCGCAGCTAAATTAACTTCAGCTTGGCTTGTTATTTCTCTTAACGAAGTACCATTAAAGCCATGTATGGCAAATAAATGTTCTGCTGCATCTAAAATTTTACTTTTTGTACTCATAGTATGATCAAACTTATCTTGAAAATGAAATAGGATTAAATAGTATTATTTTAAAAGAAATGCATTTAAAACGTTTGTTTAAAATAACGTATACGCCGCCATAGGTCAATATTTCAGAGGCACAAAGCCATGTTAAAACTCAGCAAAAAAATGATTCCCTTCACTTACCCTTATGGAAATCAGAATAATTTTGTACAAGCTGATTTTTTAAAACAATAAATAAGATTTATGGATGAATAATTTAACGCTGTTAAAACAGCTAAAACATTGTTTTTATCTGCTTAAAAGTATACTTTACTAGTTCAATAACATCATTCAAAAGACAGTGAATTATCCGATGAAAAAATCATTTACCTTATCCTCCCTAGCACTCGTTATTAGCACATTATTATATGGTTGTGGGCAAGAATCTTCTGAGCAAACAACACCTGTTGCACAGCAAAGTAAACAGCAAGAGTTAACCTCACAAGATGCCGAAGTATTTTTAACGAAAGCTGAAAAAGAATTTGAGCAACTTAGCTTAGAAGGTAGTCAAGTCGAGTGGGTTTATAGCAATTTCATCACTGAAGATACCGAAGCATTATCAGCTAGAACTAATCAAAAGATCACAGAAGTTGGCGTTAAATATGCGATGGAAGCTGCGAACTACGACAATGTAGAAGTTACTGCCGATCAAAGACGTAAGCTAGATATGTTAAAACTAAGCTTGGTTATGCCTGCACCGCAAGATCCTGAAAAGTCTGCAGAACTTGCACGAGTAACATCAGCATTAAATGGTATGTACGGTAAAGGCACTTACACTGATAAATCAGGTAAAGAATTAAGTTTAGGCGAACTATCTAGCATTATGGCTAACTCACGTAACTACGATGAATTATTAGAAATGTGGGAAGGATGGCGAGAAATCAGCCCTGATATGAAGCCTTTATATGTTGAACAATCAGCACTAGGTAACGAAGGTGCTCAAGGCTTAGGCTATAAAGATTTAGGCGTTATGTGGCGTTCAAAATACGACATGCCTGCTGATGACTTTGCGAAAGAACTTGATCGTTTATGGGGACAAATAAAACCATTATATGATGACCTACATTGTTATGTTCGCACCGAATTAGGTGAAGAATATGGCGTTGATAAAGTTCCTCAAGACAAACCTATCCCGGCACATCTATTAGGTAATATGTGGGCTCAATCTTGGGGGAATATTTATGATTTAGTTGCTCCTGAAGATGCTGATCCAGGCTATGATTTAACAGCGCAATTAGAAAAAAATAACTACGACGAAATAAAAATGGTGAAAGGCGCTGAGCAGTTCTTCACTTCGTTAGGTTTTGATGCTTTACCTGAAACTTTTTGGACTCGTTCTTTATTTACTAAACCAGAAGATCGAGATGTTATTTGTCATGCCTCAGCTTGGGATCTTGACGATAAAGACGATATTCGCATCAAAATGTGTATTCAAAAAACAGGTGAAGAGTTTGGTGTAATACATCATGAGTTAGGTCATAACTTTTACCAGCGTGCTTATAAAGATCAACCTAAGCTTTATCGCGGCAGTGCAAATGATGGCTTCCACGAAGCAATTGGCGATACGATTGCCCTTTCCGTTACGCCTAAATACTTAAAGAAAATAGGCTTAATTGATACTATTCCTGATGAGTCGAAAGACATAGGTTTATTACTTAAAATGGCGCTTGATAAAGTTGCCTTTATTCCATTTGGTTTGCTTGTTGATAAATGGCGCTGGGGAGTTTATTCAGGCGAAATAACACCAGAAAACTACAACAGTGCTTGGTGGGAGTTACGTGAACAATACCAAGGTATTGCCGCACCTGTTGACCGTGATGAAAATGCTTTTGATCCAGGAGCAAAATACCATATACCTGGCGGAACACCTTATTCTCGTTACTTCTTAGCTCATGTTCAGCAGTTTGAATTTCATAAAGCCCTTTGTGAAATATCAGGTAATACAGATCCAATTCATCGTTGTTCAATCTACAACAGTAAAGAAGCGGGTACCGCGTTAAACACTGTATTAGAAATGGGTGCAAGCCAACCTTGGCAAGAAGCTTACAAAGTTCTTACAGGTAAAGAAGAAATGGATGCTACTGCTGTTTTAGATTATTTTTCACCATTACAAACTTGGTTAAAAGAGAAAAACCAAGGTAAGCAATGTGGATTTTAAGTCGATATAGTAATTAACCTCAACTCGGGATAATGAATGTCATAACATTCAATAAAAAGAATTATTTATCAATAGATTAAAGAAACATCAGAGTACTTTACAAGTAATATGATGACTCAATATTGATAGTTTTATGCCTAGCAAGGCGGATTTGTTTACCCAATAGCTGGCTATTGGTAACGAATACAACGATGTTAGGCTTAAAAATAGCTTATTGAGTAACTTTGCTTATCCTGAGCTGAGGTTAGTTAGTCTTATAAGAATGTAAAAAGAGCTAATCAGTCAATGATTAGCTCTTTTTTATGACCTATAAATGATGAATGAAACAATCATGATGAAAATTTACACTTATCAAAAAAGCTTATTTTATAGTAAACGTTTTATTCATAAATTGAACAATATACTGAGCAATTTCAACTGACTTTTCTTCAACACTAAAATGACCTGAATCTAATAAATGTAATTCAGCCTTAGGTACATCTTTTAAATAAGCCTTAGCGCCAGCAGCAATAAAAGCAGGATCTTTTTTACCCCAAACAATTAACGTAGGTGGTTGATACTTCCTTAAATAAGCTTGCCATTTAGGGTAATCAAGTAAGTTATTATAATAGTCTTGCAGTAACTGAACTTGAATGTTTCTATCTTTTTCCGTTTGTAAAAAATGCAAGTCATGAATCCAACTATCAGGGTTCATGGTTTCAATATTCTCAGGCACATCTCTCAAATACTGTTTATTAATAATTGCTGATTCTGAGGTAAACGAATAAATTTTATCTGTTTGTTCTAGTGATTTGTCTTGATTCGCTTTTTTGAAAAAAGCTTGTCTTGGAAGCGTTAAGCCTTCTAAATAAGCATTACCATTTTGTACAATTAACGCTTCTAATTTATCTGGATTGTTTAACAACATTCTAAAACCAACTGGCGCACCAAAATCTTGTATGTATAAACTATATTTCTCAACATTAAGGATATTAAGCAAACCTTCTACGTGCTGAGCTAAAACGTCAAAGGTATATTTATGCTGAGATGGATCGGGACGATCACTATAACCAGAACCTAAATAATCAGATGCAATAACATGATAACGGCCTGACAACAACGGGATCAGCTCACGGTAGGTATGTGAAGACGAAGGGTAACCATGCAATAACACAATGGTTTGCTTATGTTGCTCGCCTGCTTCACGATAAAAAATACGTTTTCCTTCTACCGTGGCATAACGATAAGAAGTTTTTGAGGGCCATACAGCACTAACATTCGTATCAGTGTTGTCTATAGAGCGAGAACTTTCAGCACTGGCTTTATCCGTTAATATTAAAACAAGTAACAATATTAAAACGGTAAATATCGTTTTAAATGCAAGAGATTTAATACAAAATTTATTCTCTGAAGAATAACAAAATGGATGATTAAATAATTTCATGAATACCTTCTTAGTTTTTAACTAAACCAGTTATAAAGCTGAGTAAAAGTACGATTTACATCACTCCTCTACACGTTCCTGCTTTAGTTAAAAATCTGAAATGAATGTAGGCTTAATTGATAAAGACCTTTCATTTGGGTTTTTCATTCAAAAAATTTATATTCTCCATTATTTATGAATAACTTTTATTTGGCTTTATTCAATAAATAACTATTAAATAAAATGTTTGGCCATCTCTTTTGCTATAAGTGCTGATTTTTTTAACCCACGCGTATGGGCCATTACAATAGCGCCTTCTAGCAACAGCGCAATTTGCTCTGCTTTATCTTCATTTTTATCTTTTAATTGTGTTTTGATCAATTCAACAATCGACTGTTTATGTTGTGCTGAGAATATGTTGATCGGATGGCAAGCATCGGCATATTCGCCGCTCACATTAATAAAATTACAGCCCCAAAAAGTTTCGCTATTAATCCATTCATCTAAATTATCGAATATAGCTAAAATACCAGAATCCTCTGCTTCATTGGCTTGCTCTATTTTATTTTGTATTGCTGTAAATACTTGTTCATGACGCTGTTGCAGCGCAGCTAAAATCAACTCTTCTTTACTGCGAAAATGCTTGTATAGCGTTGCTTTTGATACTTTAGATTGCGCTAAAATCAGATCAATGCCTGTTGCGTGATAACCATGTTGATTGAATAACTCCAACGCTGTATCAATCAAGTGTTGTTTTCTTGGTTGCATATTTCATATCTTAATTTTCACTACTTGTTCTAAATTATAACAACATTTAGCTTGACGTAAACAGTTCTGTCCACCCATAATGGGTAGACAGATTTGTTCACCCCTCATTTAATGTAGATTAAGGTCAATTATTATGTGTACTACAGCAACAGACTCAGCAACTAATAACAATACTATTAGTACTTTAGGTATTCATCATCTTGGCCTTAGTGTGCCTGATATAAAACAAACGGCTGCGTTTTTTATCGATCAACTCAATTTCAATATCGTTGGTGAAAAACCAGAATATCCAGCTCTATTTGTTTCAGATGGCACAGTAATGCTAACTCTTTGGCAAATCAGCGATTCAAATACCATGACTACATTTGATCGTAAAAATAACGTAGGTTTACATCATTTTGCTCTTAAAGTTGCCAACTTAGAAAAGTTAGAAGCAATACATCAACAATTTGCTTTAGCTGATAATATCGATATTGAATTTGCACCAGAACAATTAGACGAACTCCCTATTCATCATATGATGTGTATTATTCCTGGTGGCATCAGACTTGAACTAATTACAGCGTAGGACAATTTAATGAATAATGAGCAGTTAGCCGTTTGGCATGAAGGTGAACTGGCGGTTCAAAAACTAGCAGGCACTGATCTAAGAATGGCTGAAATAGGTAATAAGTTTATTCGTGAATTTATGCCTGAGCAACACCGTGATTTTTTTCAGTCGTTGTCGATGATTTTTATTGGCTATAACGATTATAGTTCCGACATTATGGCTAGTGTTCTATTTGGTTCTGTAGGCTTTATTCAGTCACCTACGGAAAATGAGTTAATCATTAATACACAATATTCTATAAGTAACGATATCAACTCTGATTTAAAAATAGGCGACCGTATTGGCTTAGTCGGTATTGAATTTAATACAAAAAGACGTAATCGTATCAATGGAGTTATTACTGAAATCAATCAAAAAAACATCAGATTAAAGGTGTTACAAAGTTATGGAAACTGCCCTAAATATATTCAACCGAAAACCTTAACTCCAAACGCTCATTACGCTAATTTTATCGCTGAAACACGCCAACTCCTCAGTAAAAGCGATAAAAAAGTAATAACAAATACTGATGTATTTTTTATTGCCAGTAGCTTTGATGATGGTCAGCAATTAAATAACCGAGGTGTAGACATGTCACACCGTGGCGGTGATGTTGGTTTTGTGAAGATTAATGAAACGGGACAATTACTCGTAGAGGATTATTTTGGCAATGGCTTTTTTAATACAATGGGAAATTTATATAAAAATCCAATAGCTAATCTCTTGTTTTTGGATTGGCATACGGGTGATGCGATGCAAATTACCGTATCAAGCAAAATATTATGGGGTGAAGACCATACACAAAATAAGACACTTACCCACCCAGAAAATACCGCAGTAACTAAAGCTAAACGCACTTTGTGTTTTACACCTATAGAAATAAAACACATTACCCATGCTTTAGCTTATCGTCAGGTCTTTGATTACAATGACAAAAAGAGATAACTTAAGAATTACCTTTAAAAGAATTACCTCTAAAAGAATTACTTTAGAATATTTACCTCAAAAATCTTAATGCTATTTTTTGATTTTAGCCAACATTCTGATGCGCCAAGATCTTTTAATTAAACTTACTTTTTCTAAAATCCCAACCGTAATAATACGCTCGCCAACCATATCGTGAACATATAACTTTAAATCACCGAACTCAACAACATCCCCTATTTTAGGCGATGTTTCTAACATAGACTTTATGACTTGTTCGAGCGTCTCTTCTGGCTTTGTAGGGATTTCAATATTGTAAGAATGCGCAATATCAGCAACAGTATTATTGCCTTTAACTTTCAACTCTTGTACTGATAACTCATGTCTTTCTTTAGTTATGGCTCCCGAGAAAACATAATCAATAAACTCTCTGATATTAGGCTTTAATACAATAAACAGCTGATCGCCAGCTTCTAATAGAGTAGAACCTCGTGGAGCAATAACCTTATTATTACGAGTGATCATAGCCATCACAGCACCATCAGGTAGAGCAAGTTGGGATATACGACGCCCGACTGAACGAGATGTATCACCTAAAGTATATTCAACAATATCAGCGTCAACATCACCTAAAGCGGTTATTTCTAATGTTGCGGCAGGAGTTACTGGTGGAGGAAGCGTTAAGTTAAGTTTCTTTGCCATCCAAGATAAGGTTGAGCCTTGTAAAGTAGCGGAAATAAGCACCACGAAAAACACAACATTAAATATAAGATCTGCGCCAGGTAAACCAAATATCAATGGAAATATAGCTAAAATAATAGGTACTGAGCCGCGTAATCCAACCCACGAAACCAAAGTAATTTCTCTAATATTAAAACCAAATAAAGCTAAAACAGGAACAACAGCAATAGGTCTAGCAATAAAAATTAATACAAGTGCAATAAGAAGCCCTTCAAACCAAATATCAAATAACGATGTAGGGGTTATTAATAAACCTAATACAACGAACATAGTAATTTGACTTAACCAAGCTAAACCATCATGAAATAAGAAGGTGCTACGCTGAAATACAAATCGACTATTGCCGATAACGACACCTGTAATAAAAACAGCTAAAAAGCCACTACCACCGATGTTGGCAGTTATACCAAAAGATAAAAGCCCACATGCTGAAACTAATACAGGATATAAACCAGCAGCCACCAGCTGAATTTTGTTAATTAACTTCACCGAAATCCAACCTACAGCCAAACCAACAAGAGCCCCTAACCCCATTTGTGATAAAAACATCACAAGCAAGCCAGAGCCTGGCTTTAAATCGTTTACTAAAATTTCTAACAAACCAATAGTTAAAAATATTGCCATTGGGTCATTCGATGCACTTTCTATTTCTAAGGTAGCTTTTAGCTTTGAATTAAGATTGATGCCTGCATTTCGAAGCAAAGAAAATACAGCGGCAGCATCAGTAGAGCCAACAATAGCGCCAAGTAATAAACCTTGTAACAGCGGAATATCTAAAATATAAGCAGCTGCTACGCCAGTAACACCACCCGTGACTAATACACCTAAAGTAGCCAAAGTAGAGGCTGGTTTCCACACTTGCTTAATAGCTTTAAAGGGCGTTTGTAAGCCGCCATCAAATAGAATTAACGCTAATGCCAAGGTTCCCAATGAATGAGCTGCTTCAGCATTATCAAAGAAAATCCCACCAGGCCCGTCTTCACCTGCCAACATTCCCACTATTAAAAAAAGTACGAGTACAGGTAATCCTAATCGGGCTGATAATTGGCTTGAAATAATCCCAAGCAAGATCAAAACCGCAGACAACAATATTATTTGGTCAATCAAAAACATTTATCAATCTCATTAAAAGCTGCGAGGCAGCGAGGCTTTAATTTAAAATATTCACTTGAACGGTGAATGTGAAATGCATATTCATTTTATTACTAACCACATTCAAACAAGTTTAGTATTTAAACGAGGAAAATAAAAAGTTAAAAGGAAGGAAACAAAGTAATACCCTATATAAAAAACAACATAAAACTTTCCCTTATTATATCATTATTCTTAAAATATACGTACTTAAGTGAGAATTGAAAAATGATAAAATCAATAGTTCTTTTATTTTAATACTTGCAAATATAATACACCTTTAATTTCAAAGTTATTTTTTTGAATGACTTAGTTCAAGTTAATTCAGGAGATAAAGCCCCACTTTCAAGTAATACCTGACATGACTATTGAGTCGTATTTTTAAGAAAGTAGAAATCGTTGAATACAAATAAAATAAATTAACTATTTTCAAAGCTATAAAAAAAGCCGAGTTATAAATAAAATCTTACAATTAAGTTTATTTAAAAAAGCTTAACTCCCTTTTAAAAAATATATTTTGATAACCTTTCTAGTGATAAAGTCTGAAAAATCAAATATTGCCAGTTAAAATCGTTTAATTTTATTGTTTTGTTATTTTTTTTAAGAAGTATTTTGAATTTTTATTGTGTTTTAGTGCCATTTTATTAAAACACCTCCTAGTTAAAATTCATTTCAAACTCATCAAATGTTATAAAAACATATCAACATCGCACAATTTTCACACAACCATGAGTGTGGTTTTAATTTCATCATTGGTTGTAAGCCCCGTTTTTACAGTGATAAAGGTTTTTTTAGCCATATTATTGAAAACAAGTAACTTTAGCTATTGCTCAAACGTCAGTTATTTCTTAGTATGTTCATAACAATCATAGTTAATGGAAAATAATAATGAACAAAAGTGAATTAGTAGCAAAAATTGCTGAAGGCGCAGATATCACTAAAGCTTCTGCTGGACGTGCGTTAGATAGCTTAATTGAAACAGTTACAGCTGAATTAGCTAGTGGCGGTGACGTAACATTAATCGGTTTTGGTACTTATAAAGTTAACGATCGTGCTGCACGTACAGGTCGTAACCCACAAACTGGTGCAGAAATTCAAATTGCTGCTGCTAAAGTACCGGCATTTAAAGCTGGTAAAGCATTAAAAGATGCTGTTAATTCTTAATTAACACAAATTCTATTAGAAAAAGCCCAACTATAAGTTGGGCTTTTTTATGCTCATTTTCATATTCCCTCTCAACCCTCTTTTCATAAAACAGTCATAATTTACACTTATCATTTCTCGATAACTACAAAACCAATCAATACGAGAAATAATGTGAAACATAAAAAAATAACCTTAGCTGTAACGCTAATAGCAAGTTTAAGTCTAATGGCCTGTGATGATGGTTCTGATGGAACTCAAGGTGCTAGCGGGTTGAACAGTTTAATCGATCATGAAACCTTAGCTTTAGGTAACGATGAGTGTTTTTTTGGCGGCTTAAAAGTAACATCAGGTCTAGACACTGATAGTGACGGTTCACTAGCTGACAATGAAATAACAAGCATAAGCACTAATTGTAATGTAAATCCGATCGACACATCAGGTTCTCAATTGCCTTATAGTGTAATACGATCAGACATAGAGAATGGTGCGCTACCGGGTAGTTTTATGGAAATTCGCAATGGTGGTTTTGGCTCAGACATGGTTGCACATCCAACAGATCCTACACTTTTTTATGCATTAACTGACCGAGGTCCGAATGCTGCATTTACTGGCGACCAAGGCGTTGGCAAAAAATTCCCAACACCAGACTACACACCAAGAATTGGTTTATTTGAATTACAAAACAATGGTGATGTTAAGAAAATTAAAGATATCTTATTAAAACGTCCAGACGGCACATTGATTACAGGTTTACCTAATAGCTCAGCCTTGGGTGGTACAGGTGAAACACCCTATGACGCAGATGGAAACGTTATCGTTGAAGATATGAGCTTACCTTATGATGAAACCACAAATCCTATAAAAGTAGATGATTACGGATTAGATGGCGAAGGCTTAGTTGCTTTATCAGATGGCACCTTTTGGATAAGCGATGAATACGGTCCACACATAGTTCATTTCAATGCTGAAGGTACAGAGATTGGACGAATTAATGCATTTGCCGACGATGTTCGTAATACTTATACATTACCTGCGGAATTTGCAAATCGTCGTGCTAACAGAGGTATGGAAGGCTTAGCAGTAACACCTGATGAATCAACACTCGTAGGTATAATGCAGTCAACTATTTATAATCCAAGTAGTGCTGTAAAAGTTAATGATATTGTTCGTATAGTTACCGTAAATTTAACCGATGGAAGTATTGGTCAGTACCTTTATAAACAAGAAAAAACTCAGAACTCACAATCGGGTATTGTCGCTTTAAGCAATACCGAGTTTGTTGTTATAGAACGTGATGGAAGCTTTTATAATGAAGATATAAACGCGATGAAACATTTATATAAAATCGACATTAGTAATGCTACAAATATTGAAACTCTAGCGGCTACTGGGAATATTACACAAGATGCTTCACTAGGTTTACTCATAGACGGGAAAACATTAGAAGAAGTTACCTTAGAAGCTAATGGCTGGGAAACGTTAACCAATGCTGGCATTGAGGTAACAAATAAAAGCTTATTAGTAGATTTAGTGGCCGAAAATGGTTATCCACATGACAAATTAGAAGGTCTTTGGTTGATAAACGATACAACTATTGGTGTTCTCAATGACGATGACTTCGCCACATGGTCGTCAGATGGCGTACTTGAACAGAAATACTTAGACGCTGGACAAACGGTTATTGATAGCAACCGTTTATACATAATTGAGAATCTAGATTTAGCTAACTAACCTCATGGTTTAAAAGACTCAGAACAATAAAGCCGTGATTCGATTTAAACGAATCACGGCTTTTTAAATAATAAATTAAGCTTCGGTTACTTTAGTCGCTTTATATTCTGAATGCATAAATCCCCATACCGAGATAATACCCACGGCAGAAATCAAAATTAACATATTCATAAAGCTAGACCAGCCACCTGCACTATCAGCTAATCGACCACCAACAAAACCAAACGTTGCACTCGCAGCAAAACCAAAAGCATCAATAAAACATACTAACTTCGCGCTATGTGGTCCGCCATATTCAATAGAGAATATAGACATTGGTAAGTAATAAGCTGGTGATATTGAAAAAGCGAATAAGAAAATAGCCGTTAACGCCACTAAATAATTAACTTCATTACTAAAAGCAAACCAAGATAAATACTTCAAGGTAAGTACGCTCAATAAACTTATCGTTAAGGCAATGGTTAAAACAGTTCTAATACCCTTTTTAGAGAATCTGTCATAAAACGCAATAGAAGCTAATAAGCCACCTAAAGAGCCTACTGGAAAGATAGTAGAAGCCATTGCTGCTTGTGAAGGTGTAAGTTTGTAGCTTTCCATTAAGTAAACGGCGACAAAGTCTAAAAATGCCATCATACAGGTTAGCATCATTAACATGATCACCACTAACCAAACTCTTGGGCTTTTAGCAAAAGCGAGCATTCCGCCCATCATGCTAGTACCTTCCAGCGGATGATTGTATTTATTATCAAGGGCTTGTTTTGATGCTAAGGCTAACTCAATTTCTTCAGGGCTAGCGTTAATATCAGTATTATCACTTTCATTATCTTTAAAAAAGTTAGGATTTTCCGGTTTTTCTTTCAAGAAAATATAACAGCCTACAAAAATAACTAAAGCAAAAACGGCAGCGATTATTGCCACTGTTCGCCAATGCATAAAGCTTAATAACCAACCAAAGAATAAGGTAGCAAGCACTACACTAAAACGCGAACTGGTTGATAAAATACTCCATACCCTTCCGTAATGATGAGGGTGGTACCAGTCGCCTACCAGCTTAGTCATACCAGGCCAGCCAGCAGATTTAGTAAGGTAAAGTAAAAAGGAAAATACAGAAAACACCATGACATTAGGCGAAAAACCAAAAGCAATAATAAACAAAGCAGTAAGTAACACACCGGCTAAAAAGGTAAAACGCCCACCAATTTTATCGGCAAGAGGTCCCCAAATAAGTTTACCCACCAATGCACCTAAAGTTCCATATGCGGTAAAATCACCTAGGTTTGTTTTTGTTAAGCCCAAAGTCTCATCCGCCAGCATAGCTGGGCTAAGAATGGTGATCATTTGTCGACAGATCATCATGGCGGCATAACCCAAATACATATAGATAAGGATATTTAATTGTTTAGGAGGTCTACTAGACATAATTTCTCATTGAACGCTGTAATATAGTTTTTTGAAGGTCTATAAAATTATGGTTCTGTTAGTGTGAATTAATATTAATTGTATATTCGTTATGATATTTAAGTATTCAGATAACAAATACCTATTTAACAAAGTTACTCATAGCTCAATGCAATTAAATTCTTATTTTTATATTTACTTAAAGGCGCTCAGGAAAGTTACTAAAAATACCATCAACACCTAAAGCTTTCACTTTTGCAATGTCATCATATTCATTCACTGTCCAAACATATACCTTCAAGCCTTTATCATGAGCATCGTTGACAAAATCTTGATTAATAAAATCTAAACTCAAATTAGCCGAATCAGCCTGAAGTTGAATGGCACATTCGCTGTAAGAAAGAGGAACACCTTCAATTAATGCCCCAATCGATATTTCAGGATAAAGCTCTTTAAACTTATTTAACTCGCGATGATCAAATGAAGAAACCATGAAATCACTCTCAGCCCAGCCTTTTGTCTTTATATACTTTTGAATAACTTGGCTAGTCGCTAGTGCTGTGTTCTTACCTTTTAATTCAACATTCACGATAACCTTTTTATCAATTACATCTAAAACTTCTTCAAGTGTCGGAACAAGTTCACCTTTACCAGCATCTAGCTCTCGTAACTCTGCAAAGGTTTTCTCTTCAGTGTAGCCTTTACCATTTGTCGTTCTATCAACTTTGTCATCGTGCATAACAATAACTTCGCCTGTTTTGCACACATACACATCTAACTCTATCGCATCAACATTTAACTCTAATGCTTTTTTGAAAGACCTAATGGTATTTTCAGGCTCATGCCCCATGGCACCACGATGGCCTATTTTTAAAACGTTTTTATCCAAAATTCATTTCTCTTTATTCTTAAATAAATTACTTTCAATACGAACTATAAAACAAATAAAAGCTTTTAATTTCGAGCTTAGTTTAACATTAAGCCTATTAATATTGCCGTATATATTAGCAACTTTTAGCTCTGTATCGTACTAAAATCGGCATTATTTCAGCAATATAGCAACAAAAACGATAGTTTCACAATCACTTAATAACCAAAGCAATATATTTATGGGTTTTAGCATAAAGTTAGAGAACAAATAATTTTCCCCAAAAAAACAGCTTGAAACTGCCCCCTTAATTGCTTCATTTGTTATAATCCCCGCAAACGATCATTCAAATGGTTCCTTTGAGATCGTAAAAAACAGGTTAAGTAACTACGTTTTTCTACCTATGCTCTGTCTATTTTAAATATAGGAGCATGTTGTTACAGAATAATTAATGCAAAGTTTTAAGAGCAAGTATTTAGCAGTTGGCTTTAAAGCGAACCTTGGTTGTAAAGAACCGTTGTTTGTTGCTGTTAGGTTTAAACAGTCTTAAATCTGCAATATGCATTTAATACAATTAGGAACAATAAAACTTTCTTAATCTAAATAATAAACATAAAGGAAAAGTATGTCTCAAATCAAAAGACCTACTAAAACAGTATTAACTGTAGCAGTAGCACTTGCATTGAGTAATGGCGCAGTTCAAGCTCAAGAAAATAACTTAGAAGAAAAAGCAGCTGACAGCGAACGCCAACTCGAAAAAATCATCGTTACGTCAACTCGTCGTGCTGAAAACCAACAAGAAGTACCTCTTGCTGTTCAAGCAATGAGTGGCCAAAAACTTCAACAACTTGGTATTGATAGCTTTGAAGATTACGTTGCATTACTTCCGGGTGTTAGTTCGGAAGGTCAAGGCCCAGGTAAACAAGAAACTTATATTCGTGGTGTTTCTGCTGGTCGTTCAGACGTAAGACTTGCTGGTATTGGTGGCGAGCCAAGTGTAGCTTTTTACCTTGATGAAGCGCCTATCACAACGCCTGGCCGTAATATTGATTTATATGCTGTAGATTTACAACGTGTAGAAGTACTAAAAGGCCCTCAAGGTACATTATTTGGTGCTAGTTCTCAGGCAGGTACAGTACGTCTGATTTCTAACAAACCAGACTTAGTTGATTTTAGAGCCGGTGGTGAATTCGGTATATCAACAACTAAAAGCGGTGCTATCAGCAATCAATCTGAAGGTTTTGTTAACATCCCTCTAGTTGAAGATGTTTTTGCAATCAGACTTGCTGGTTACAGCTCAACTGATGGCGGTTTTATTGATAACGAACTTGCTACAACTCAGTTACCACTTACAAATCCGGGTTTAGGTGGAACAATTCCTTCATCTCGTTTAGAAGTAACTAATGCAACATACGCAAAAGACGATTACAACGAAGCAACTTACCGTGGTATGAGAGCGAGTGCATTATGGCAAATTAACGATGAGTGGGATTTATTAGTACAACATACAAGTCAACAGCTTGATACTGAAGGTTCTTTTGAATACGACCCATCAATCAGTGATGATGATGACTTAAACGTTACTACCTTTTCACCTGTAGAAGGTAATGATGAAGTAAACCTTACACAGTGGACTGTGAACGGTATGCTTGGTGATCTTGAGGTTATCTACAATGGTTCATTTACTGACAGAACTTATCAAGGTAACACCGATTACACGGCTTACATAGAAGTAGGACCTTTTGTTCCTTACTACATATGTACTTACCCTGGCTACGATGAATGTTTTAGTCCGGTAATGACTACATCAGAGCAATTTGAAACAGAACGTTCAGTTCATGAAATCCGTGTTTCAACGAATGCTGATGAACGTTTCCGTGCTATTGGTGGTGTGTTTTATGATGACCAACAACTTAACAGCTTAACTGATTTTAACTATGCAGGTTCTGTTCAAGCTGGTTTTTCACCAAACTTCCCTATTCCTGGCGCATTTACCAACACAGATGGTAGTGCACGCCCAGCAGGTGTAACTTATTTCAATGATTACCAATCAGATCGTGAAGAAATATCTGTATTTGGTGAAATTGCTTATGATGTTACTGAAGCAGTTACATTAACCTTTGGCGCTCGTCATTATGAAATTGATATCGGACTTAAAGGTCAATCACCTTTTGGTCAAAGAGCAGCAGGACCAGAAGCTGATGCAGGAACGAATGTTGATGAAAACCTTGCTGGTTTAACACCAACAACCCTTTCGGGCACAATCTATAAAGGTAATGTTCGTTGGAAAATGAACGACGACGCTATGTTCTACCTTACATACTCTGAAGGTTTCAGAAGTGGTGGGTTTAACCGTTCTGCTAATGTTAATGGTATCCCAGCGTCTTTTGATACAGATGATGTAACAAGCGTTGAATTAGGTTGGAAAACAACATGGTTAGATAACACTTTACGTTTTAACGGTGCTATATATAACGTTGATTTTAGTGATATGCAGCAAAGTGTTCTTGATCTAGATATTGCTAACAACTCATTCTTTGATAATGTTGGAACATCTAAAATTAACGGTCTTGAATTCGATTTAAACTGGACTGCTAACGATTATTTAGATGTATTTGGTTCATTTAGTTATATCGATTCTGAATTAACTGATATTCCAGATAATCTTCTAGTAGGTATTGCTCCAGTAGGTTCAAATCTTCCTTATGCTCCTGAAACTGAAGGTGTACTTGGTGCTCGTATCTACCAAGAAGCCGGTGATTTTTCTATTGTTTATCAGGGTGTTTTCAAATGGACAGATTCACGCTTCAACAGCCTAGTTGCTGATGACCGTGTTGAATTACCATCTTATAACCAAGTTAACTTATCAGCGAGTATTAGCAAAGACGACTGGAGAGCAACGTTCTTCATCGACAATGCGACAGACTCGTTAGGTCAAGTAGCGGCTGGTTCTGCAGATAACGTGTTCAGAGTATCTCCAACTAGACCACGTACTATTGGCTTTAGAGTAAGTTACGATTATTAACATTTAACATTATGTTAATGTATAGCTCTACCATTTCAAGATGTAAGATTTAATTCAAACGTACTGAGATTTGCATCTTGAAGTGGAATAGGTATATAAAGGTTGGCGAGTAAAATCGTCAACCTTTTTAATTTTTGCTTATATAAAACATTCAATACACCATATTTAATACACTTGATATTCACTGGACATTATTTTGCCTGAACAATTAAAGACTCCCCAACCTGAAAAAATAATTAAACAATGTCAGCAGTTGATCCAAAAGGGTCACCTAAATCAAGCGGCTGAAGATCTTAATAATATGCTTGCTGAACATCCAGGACATATTGAAGGTATTTATTGTCTTGCTGTGTGTCAACGTAAACAACAAAAATATAACGAATCTATGGGCAGCTTGAATCAAGTTTTGATGCAAGTTCCCGATCACGCAAGAGCGTATCAAGAACTTGGTTATATTTATAAAACCTTAGGTGAAACATCAAAAGCCATTGAAGTATTTGATAAAGCAGTAACGCTTAATCCAGCCTTGTTTGGAAGTTGGCGAGTATTGGCTAATGAGCCAAGCTATGCAAAAAAACTTGACGCAAAAAGGCATCTTGATTGGCTATCGAGCTTACCACCTGAATTAGTTTCTGTTTCTAGCTTAATTTATCAAAAACACCTGCATAAAGCAGAATGGCTTTGTCGTCATTTTTTAAAAGAAAATCCACACCACCCTGAAGCAATGCGCTTATTAGCTGAACTAGGTTCAAAGTTCCAAGTACTGGACGATGCAGAGTTCTTATTAGCGAGTTGTCTTGAGTTTGAACCAAAATATCAAAGAGCTCGTTTAGATTACGTTAACGTTTTACATAAACGTCAGAAATTTAATAAAGCATTAGAACAAGCTAACATTCTTTTAGCTGCAGATCCTAACAATGCAAATTTCAAGATCGCATTAGGTAATGCTCAACAAGCAACAGGCGATTTTGCGGCAGCTATAGATACATTTGAAACAGTTTTAGAAAGTAACCCAAGCAATCATTCAATTCATCTTACATTGGGTCATGCCCTTAAAACTATGGGTAGAGTTGAAGATGCCATAACAGCTTATCGAAATGCTTATAACATCAAACCTGACTTTGGCGATGCCTTTTGGAGTTTAGCCAACCTAAAAACGTATCGATTCACCGAAGAAGAACGCCAGCAAATGCGAGAGCAAGAGGCGAGTTCTGCAATTTCAGTAAATGATAGAGTTCACTTCTGTTTCGCTATAGGTAAAGACTTAGAAGACAGAAAAGAATTCGACGAAGCTTTCACCTTTTATCATCGCGGTAACAAACTGAAAAGTGAGCAAGACAAATTTGATAGTAAAAGCCTTGATACTTCATTTGATATTCAGAAAAGCGACTTCGATGCTGAGTTTTTTGAGCGTAATAAAGAGGCTGGTTGCCAAGCGCCAGATCCTATCTTTATTGTTGGATTACCACGTGCAGGCTCAACACTATTAGAGCAAATTCTATCATCACATTCGCAAGTAGATGGAACTATGGAGTTAGCTAATATTATTGGTTTAGCTCATCGTTTAGGTGGTCGTAAATTAAAACAAGAAACACCACAATATCCGGGTATTCTTAAGAAAGTATCAGCTGAAGACATCAAAAAAATGGGTGAACTTTATATTAAAGAAACTCAACATCATCGCCAAGGTGGGATGTTTTTTATCGATAAAATGCCAAACAACTTCAGACATATCGCCCTCATACATTTAATTTTACCTAACGCAAAAATTATCGATGCTAGACGCCATCCAATGTCGTGTTGTTTTAGTGGTTTCAAACAACTCTTTGGTGAAGGACAACAGTTTTCTTATGATCTAGAGGATATTGGACATTATTACCGAAATTATGTTGATATCATGGATCATTGGGACAAAGAGTTACCTGGAAAAATATTACGTGTTCAATATGAAGATGTTGTAGCCGATTTAGAAACTCAAGTACGTCGTATACTCGATTATTGTGGCCTGCCTTTTGAGCAAGCTTGTATCGATTTTCATACTAACAAACGTGCCGTACGTACACCAAGTTCAGAGCAAGTTAGACAACCTATTTATCAAAGTGGTTTAGAACAATGGCGTAATTATGAAGCGCATCTTGGACCGTTGAAAAGAGTACTTAATCAGCCTGAATAAACACTCAATTATAAAGTTATAAATTGAGTGCAATAGTTAAAAAGTATGCATTGTTCGAAGTGTTTAAACAAAAAAACCAACTTATATGAAGTTGGTTTTTTATTTTTATATTCATGATGAACAATTAATCTTCAGCTTCGTCGTCAACACGAACACCCCAAACATCATGTTCATCCGCATGAATAATTTGTACCCAAATAAGGTCGCCAGGTTCTGCATCATAATCATCAGACAAAAATACTTTCCCGTCTATTTCTGGTGCATCCATGTATGAACGCCCCACAATACCAAGGCTATCAACTTCATCAACAAGAATAAGATACTCTTGACCAATACGCGCTTGTAATTTTGCTGAGCTTATTCTTGCTTGTACTTCCATGAAACGCTGTAAGCGATCTTCCATAACTTCTTCTGATACATGATCAGGTAAAGCATTCGCTGTAGCACCTTCAACTGGCGAGTATTTGAAACAACCAACACGGTCAAGTTGAGCTTCTTCTAAAAAGTCTAACAACTCTTCAAACTCTTCTTCCGTTTCACCAGGGAAACCTACGATAAAGGTTGAACGAATAACTAACTCAGGACAAATCTCACGCCATTTCTTAATACGCTCTAATACACGATCTGAACTGCCAGGACGTTTCATTAACTTAAGAATACGTTTGTTAGCATGTTGGAATGGAATGTCTAAGTAAGGCAGTATTTTACCTTCAGCCATCAATGGAATAATGTGATCAACATGCGGATACGGATAAACGTAATGTAAACGGATCCAAACGCCCTGCTTAGCTAACTCTTCACACAACTGTTGCATGTGAGTTTTAACGGGCATGCCTTCGTAAAAATCAAGTTTATGTTTAACATCAACACCATAAGCCGACGTATCTTGCGAAATAACCAATAACTCTTTAACACCAGCATCAACTAAGCGTTTAGCTTCACCTAATACATCACCCACTGGACGTGAGTCTAAATCACCACGCATTGACGGGATAATACAGAAGGTACAACGATGGTTACAGCCTTCAGATATTTTTAAATACGCATAATGTTTAGGGGTTAACTTAACACCTTGAGGCGGTACTAAATCAATAAAAGGATTATGAACAGGCTTAGCCACATGTTGATGAACTTGCGTTAATACTTCATCGTAAGCATGTGGGCCAGTAACACCTAATACATTAGGGTGTAATTCAATAATCTCGTCTTTCTTAACACCTAAACAACCGGTAACTAATACTTTACCATTCGCAGCAAGAGCTTCACCAATCGTATCTAACGACTCTTGAACTGCTGAATCAATAAAACCACAGGTATTTACAATCACCATTTCAGCATCATCGTAAGAGTTAACAACATCGTAACCCTCAGTGCGAAGTTGAGTAAGAATACGTTCGCTATCTACTAAGTTCTTAGGGCAGCCTAAACTAACAAAACCAATTTTAGCTGCTTTAGCTGGCTGCTGGTTTTCTGGTTGCTGGTTTTCCGGTTGAAGGTGCTGTTGAGCATTAGCTTGCTCTTCAATCATTTTAGATGGAATGTTTAACGTAGTCGTTTGGCTTTCAGCCGAGTTACTACTTTTCTTTGGTGCTTGCGGGTCGAATTGTTCTACGGTCATATTGCGCTCTGTTGCTTTAACTGGCTTTGAACCTATAGGTTAAAGCATTATAAATAGGTGTTAACAGCTCAAGTTAAGATTAAAAATAGGCTGTTGTTTAATGCGCGGGATTATACAGGAATGTTGTCTTAGGTGGTAATTAAAGAAATAAGCATCTCTTAAATAGTAATGATTTTTTGTGGGTAAATCTCAACAAACTTTCGATATGAAAGCGTCTTAATAATATTATTGATTGGGATAACAACACGATAGTAAATTACTTATTATCGTGTTTATTAAAACGAAACTTCAGCATTAACCATAAATAGGATGTGGCGCTTCTGGTTCTTTTGGCTCTTTAGGTTCTTCTGGGCCTTTTAACTCTACTAAAAGATCATGTATTTCAGCTTTTAGTTGTTTATCGACAATTTTATTACAGCTAATTTTAGCTTTTTCTAAATGCTCAATAGCGCCCTCTTTGTCACCTAATTCAACTTTTAAGCTAGCAATTGAAAAGCCGATTGATGAACGGAAGTCTTTAGAGTTAATTTCTTCTGCTTTGGCTAAAGCTTTTTCATAAATAGTTACCGCTTCGGCTAAGTCTTCAGTGAAATCGCCTAACGTTTCCCACTGGACAGGATGGTTTTTATCGGTACTTTCGTTTTCTTCACACAATTCTTTAAGTTCAGCGTAGTATTTATCAAATTCTTTTTGATTTTCATCCTGAGCTGCAGCCATTAGGAGATCAGTAATTAGTAGTACTCTTTTGTATATTTTGGTATTCATCATGTTTATGGCCTTTTATATGTTGCTATCGAAGAAGTAATGTTCAACGAGAATTGCGGTGATTATAAAGGATTTACACCAACTAACCATAAACTTAGTTGATTAAGCCTAATCTAGCGATAAAAATGAGAGAAAACCTTTTCTTTCTCATAAACCAGTTATTTGATTTCCTCTTGGTATTGTAAGTGGTCGCGCGTTATCATTTAACTAAATGTATCCCTTACGGATATGCCATTTTATCTCTCTAAAATCACTCTTACTAACACGGAAGCTGAAAATATGAATACTCCTCCAATAAAAACAGGCGTTGTCGGCTATGGATTTTCGGCCAAAACATTTCATATTCCGTTTATAAATACTTTAGCTGAGTTCGATTTGTGTACGATTAGCAGTAGCCAGACAGAGGTTGTAGAAAAAGACTTTCCACAAGCGCAGCTTTATGAAACTGCTATAGATATGATAGAAGACAGTGATATTGATTTAGTGATTATTACCGCACCTAACGATGTGCATTTCTCCTTAGCTAAATTGGCATTAGAAAATAATAAACACGTGATTTTAGAGAAGCCTTTCGTCACATCAAGCGCACAAGGTGAAGCGTTAATCGCTTTAGCTGAACAGAAAAACTTAGTATTGAGTGTTTACCAGAACAGACGTTGGGATGGTGACTTTCTAACAGTAAAAAAACTCATCAACGAAAATACCCTTGGTAATGTTAAGTACTTCGAAACCCATTTTGACCGATTTAGACCTGAAATACGCCAGCGTTGGAGAGAAACAGCGACAGAAGGTGGTGGTATTTTATTTGATCTTGGGCCTCATTTAATCGACCAAACATTACAATTATTTGGTATGCCATCAGCGATAACAGCTCATTGTCGTATATTACGAGAAGGCTCTAATAATGTTGATTTGTTCAATATCACGCTGCATTACCCCGATAAAATCGCCGTATTACAAGCAAGTCTGTTTTGTGCGGGTCCGAATACACGGTTTAAAGTACAAGGTGATCTAGGATGTTACGAAAAGATGGGGTTAGATCCTCAAGAAGATCGATTAAAAGCGGGGATAACTCCTACGTCAGCCGAATGGGCAGATGAAGACGTTGAAAGCTATGGTCACTTTTATGATGTTCAAACGAGCCAAGTAATTAAAACTGAACGTGGTGGATATCAGCATTTCTTTCTTGGTGTGGCTGATGCTATCAATAACAACAAGCAACCCTCTGTTACCGCATTAGAAGCCTTACAAGGCATTAAACTGATCGAGTTAGCAATTGAAAGTAGTGAAAAAGGTAAAACCCTATCAATCAGTTAGCCAGATAAGTTTACTGATTTGAGGTGCGCATTTCTTTTTTACCACTAAAGCGATTAAATAGTGCGAGATGTGATTTTTGAGAAAAGTGGTCGTCTCTATTTGGGTATTCTGATATCCAATTGATTAGCATATCTACATTAGCGTTTTGAGCCTCTTCAGATTCATATTTATGTGGCTCCCATGCTCTATTCCTAGCATTAACAATGCACTCATCTACAGACAAATTAAGAAATATCACTTCTTGTGCTTCATCTAATATTAGTTCTAATAAATCAGAATAACAGCCTTCAATAACCCAACTATTATGTTGTGCTAAAAAGCTTTTTATTAAACTTTCTGACTCGGTTAAAGGCATGCGTGTCGGAATTGTTTGCTCTGCTGTAAAGGGTTGCCAAGCAATTGTGTCTAAATCTAAATGAGCAACATTATTCTGTTCACTCAACGTTTTAGCTAAGGTTGATTTTCCTGAACCTGAATTGCCGAATATTAAGGTTTTCTTCAAAATAAATTCCTAAGAGTCGTTTATAATTTTTTATATCATTAATAAAGCAGTAAGCACATGTTCAGTTAAATCTTGAATTTAAGTAATAGGTTTTACCGTGCGTATAAAATATCAAAAGCACTTTAATGAAATAACAGATAGCCAGAGCAGTTTATCAACTACTCTGGCTAAAATGATTAACCGTTTACAAATGAATTACATCATCATATTTTATATTTTATATTTTTTATCTAGTAGCACTCACTTTAAAAGTGCCAACTAATTGCTGCAATTTATTGGCAGTAATATCAACCATGTTAGAGCTAGCGGCTAACTCTAGTATAGATTTTTCCATTTGTAAGGTAACTTCTGTAACGGATCTTGCGGTTTCGCCATTTCGAGCACTATTTTGTTCGATGATATTAATAGTTTCAAACATGTTTTCTACAATAGAAAGTAGTTCATGGTTTTCGCCTGATGCAGCCTCAGTAAGTTTTAAACTTTGGTCTACATCTTCAACGCCCGACTCCATAAAACTTACTGCTATTTGAGTTTCTTGTTGTAAACCTTGGATCATGGATTTTATATCTTGTGCAGCTTCTGCCGTTCTGCCGGCTAAACCTCTTACTTCGTCAGCAACCACCGAAAAACCTCTGCCATGTTCACCTGCTCTTGCTGCTTCAATTGCCGCATTAAGTGCTAATAGATTTGTTTGATTAGTTATGCCTGTGATCACATTAATAATATTGCCAATTTCACTCATACGAGCATCAATGGATTGCACTGAGTTTGCTGTTGTTTCAACAATATCGCGAATGGCATGTGTACCTGAACGAGCAGCTTCAAAGTCTGTTTTTGCTTTCTCTACAACATTTGCCATACTCGATTTCATTTCTTCAGCAGTATGAGATGCTTGTAGAATAACTTCACGTTGACGCTCAATTAAGCTTTGCATATGTAACATAGATTCATGCACTTGATGAGAGCTGTTGTGGGCTTCTTCATTTCTCTCAAGCATTTGTTCATTTGTTCCTTTCACATTATGTGAAGCATGAATAACTTGGCCGACAATACCATCTAAATTATCAATAAAACTGTTGATCCAACGGCTCATATCACCTGTTTCGTCATGTTTTATTTTTGCAGGATCAAGACGCTGAGTTAAATTCCCTTCACCTTCAGCAATCGTTCTTAAGACTTCTGTCATTCCCTGAAGACGATTAGATACTTTATTAGTTCCACATTTAGAAAAGATAAAACAACTGATTAATGTTGCTAACCCTGTAATCCCATTTACGGATAAAGTAGATAAGTCTGTATAAGCAGTTAAACCTCCATGTATACCAACAATACCGGTAACCATAAGTAAATAAAGTTTCATTAAACCTAAGTTTATTGAGCGCCTTCTATAGACTTCTTCTAGATCTCCTTCGCACATCATGCCCCACTTGTCAGGTGAACCTCGAAGTTTGAAAGTTAACCCTTTACCTATAACTGGAATATGTCTGTAGTCAGAATAGCCTGGGTATGTAACAAATAAATTTTGTCCCTTTTTAATTGTTTCTCTTATTCCCGGATGAAGCTCGTTTGTTGCGGGATCAGTAAACCGGATTTCCAATTCTGTATGACGCTTTATTTTTACTGTACCAAATCCTGTATTAATACCTGATTTTAAATTTTCACCGTGACTAAAAGTATTATCTTCAAAACGTGAGCGCGACAGCGCTGTACCTTGTTTTATGCTTTTATCAAAGACCGAATCAACCATGAATAAATAGTTGTCGCCTGACTCCGAGTAAATATGTCCTGCTTCACGTTGAATAAGGTCTCCTAAAACATCATTAGGTACTCGCCCCCCAATAATCCCAATAACCTGCCCTTCATCGATAATAGGAAAATAAAACATTAAGGTTACTTCGTCATGAAACTTCGAGCTTGATGGGCCAATTGATAATGTTATTGGATCAACATAAGGACCATGGAGCAAAGGCTGTTTCTTTACTTGTGCTAATGCTTTTAATTGCTCGTGTTGCTGCCCGACTCTTTTCTGATAGGTACTGATGATGACAGTATTATTTGTATCTAAAATGAATAACTCTGAAAAATCAGGAGCTGTTTGTTGCTTTTGAACTAATAATTCTTGATTAGCAGAAAGTTGGTTTATATTGAGAATATTATGAAGTGAGTTTAAATGTTCCCAGTGGTTTTCAGCCCACATATGTAATAATTTAACACGTGTTGCCGCTATCCCTTCAAAAGTTTGCTCTACTGCAGAGTATGTACTTTTATTAATAAAACAAGACCAACCAAGTGCAAACTTTCCATTAGCACCAAACCAAGGTAGCCAGTGTTTTTCTTTATCCGTTAATTGCATTAAATGACTTTTAAGCGTCATAATGATTCCCTATAAAATATGAGAGTTCGTATTACTCTTCATATTATGTTTCATGAAGTTAATGCTAAGAAAGCAAAAACGATGCCTAAAGCTGAATATCACAAAAAAATAAGTCTATGATTTAAGTCATAGTAAGGAATAATAACTTATTAATATTTATGATGAATACAATAAATGAGTGTTTTTATATATAGTTACATCAATTTATTGATTTTGAATAATAACCAAACAAGGATGTAATAATCTAGCTCCTTAAACGCACCAATTAAGTGCAAACATATCAAGCTGTCAGAGCATTTTAGGTAAAGTGTTGGTAGTGAAAATAAAGGTAGATTGAGGAGTTTTTAGCTTCGATATGTAAAAACTTGTCTGATGCTAATCAATCAAATTTATATCTAACGAACTTAATAGCCTGATGGCTTCATAACGGCAGAATGTTGCATTTTTAATGATATTATTTTTTATATTTATATCGTAGTTTTCAGCTTCTTTAAAGTTTGCGTTGGTGAGGTTGCTATTATTAAACAAGCTTTCTCTTAAGTCGCTATGAGAGAAGTTTGCACCATTCAAATTGGCTTCTCTGAAGTCGACGTAATGCGCACGGCAACCTTCAAATATAATTTTTTCTAAGCTTAAACCATAAAAAGTAGATGAATTTATCATGCAGCGTTTAAAGGTTAACGGTGCTGATAACAACATGCCGCGCCAGTAAGCTAAAGTCCAGTTAACACCTATGATTTTACAATCTAGAAATTCAACTTCTAAGAACTTAGAGTTTTTTACATTAACATTATTAAGATCGCAGGCAACAAACGTACAGTTGTTAAACTCACAATTAAGAAATTGTGCTTCATTAAAGTCACATGACTCAAATCTACAGTCGTAAAACTCTTTACCTGATATAACTTCTTTAGCGCATTCTAAACCTATGAAGATTTCATTACCGAAGGTTTTATTGGTGTTAATTAACTGTTTCACTTGCTATCCACTTATAGTTCTTCAATTAAAAAAGGAGCAAAATATGCTCCTTGATAGTTTAAAAACCTATTAAACATCTTTAGAGCAATCACTCGATGTCCATTTAGACGTCATATTAAGAGTTGTTTCAGGCATACCTTGCGCATTTGTTTTTAAGCTTGAAGTACTTAACTTGTCATTAACAAAAAGTGTTTCTATTTTCATAACAGAGCCAGGACAAGTCATTGAAGCTACCAATTTAGTCTTGCTACTTTCGGTTACTGCAAACTTGCAATCTTGATTCTCACCAAATGCACTTTTCAGCTGTTTATCAAAGTTTGCTAAAATGTCTTTAGTAATACATTGATTTGCATTATTTGCACCTTCCATTTGATCTTCCATCATCTTTCGGAGCATTGGTCTAGCTGCTTCAGGGACACCAGCTAAAGCTTGAGCAATAAAAGCTGAAACATCTGTTGTGGTGACCCAGTTACCAAGCTCTATATCTGGTGTTACAATCTCCGTTGCATTAACAATGAAAGGTGTATAGCAAGCAAGTAAGCTTATAATTATTTTCTTCATTATTTTGTCCTTTTAGGTTTTGTTAATTGATGAGTATATTTTATCTATTACTCACTTTTTACTTATTTTAAAATATACCCACGTATTTTAGTATACCAGCAGTAATACAGAGTAAAAAAGTGCCCGAATAAACCATTTTTCCAGAATATGATGCTATATCCCAATGTTTCGCGCAGTAAAATAAAGATAGAGGCATACATAAGAAAATAGCCCAACCAAATACTTTTTGCTGATTTCCTATCGCAACAATACCACTGAATGCGGCTCCAACAATAAATAACATAAGTCCGATAGAGCCACTTAGTAATGTAATAACAACCAGAAAATTCATCATATTTTTAACTTTACTCGATATGTGTTTAACGTAAATAAAAAAAAACGCTAACAAAAGAAAGGATTAATTTCGCCTATACTATTCTACAGTTTATAAAGATTTAGGTGGGATTATTTTCTGAAGATTTGAGGATTATTAAGAAGTTGATTAACGTTTATATTTAAGCCAGAGCTTCAAATAAACGCGATTACATGTTGCGTTATCATCCATTTTTCCATCTCTATCGCAATCAGATCCTGTCAGCGACTTAACAACGCCTTTACCGTATTCAGCAATATCTTTTGCTTGAGGTTGAACAATTGTCGTTACTTTAGGTGAGTCATCAATAAAGTCAGCGACATTAGCATATGTAGAAAATTTCTCTTGTGTAATAAGGTGGCTGATATCCCTAGATTTTTCGCTAGCTTGTGCTGCAAACGTACTGAATAAAATTAAGTACGTTATTGCGAATATTAAAACTTGAAACCACTTCATATTTGGAACCTGAAAAAATAACGATATATTTACTAAACTTATTGCTTTGATAATGCTGACTTCACTATAGCAATACCAATAACGCCTAAAATAACACCTGTGACTTTATCAATATAGAACGCAGCTTTTGTAAATTTACTTCTCACTTTAGGTCGAGAAAGAAGAAATATGATTGATAAGTCCCATAAAAACACCACTGAAGTCATCCAAATACCTAGCGCTAATTTGAAAGCAAAGCCAACGTCAGGAGTAAGTACTACAGTAAATAAGCTTAAGTAAAAAAGTAAATTTTTAGGGTTTAAAGCACCTGATAGGAAACCTATAAAGAATTCTTTTATAAAAGTTGTTTCAGTGGGATTTGTGTCTTCTTGAATATCAAGATTACTATATGAGCTTTTACTAGCACGTAAAGCCTGTAAGGCGAGATAGATTAAAAACACTCCGCCAATCACCTTCAATACAATCATTGTGGTTACTGACGTTGCTAAAATAGAGCCAACACCAACTAAACATAAAGCAATATATAGCGCATTAGCTGAAGCTATTCCTAGTGCAATACCAATAACATTTTTACTATCGTACTTTATTGCACTTTTTACAACAAGTACGAAGTCAGGACCAGGGCTAAGTAAGGCAAGAAAATGCGCTACAGCAACCGTTAAAAACACACCCAACAAACTAATATCCATATTAATGATCCTTTATAATATTCTTATTGAGATCAGCTAACCTGAGCTAAGGTTAACTAGAAAATCAAGATGACTTACCAACCAAAATATCTTTTTATTATTTCAGTTTACATTAAATTATCAAGTAATTGCTGGGCATCTAATTGTTGTTGAATATCGCCATTTGCAACAACATCCATGAGTATAATTTCAGCATTTTCTTTATCATCTATTTCTATATAAACTTTAGCTAAATCTAATTTTGCTTCCATTCCGTTGTCATCATCTTCATGATTTAACTCACTAGCAAATTCAGGAAACTCATCTAAACCCACATTAATACTAGTTTTATCATAAGGCTCTTCTTCGCTAGTACCTTCTGAAGAATCTGATAGTAGTGAATCTACCGAGATAAAGTCTTCCGGTGGGTTATCTTCTATATCGTTAATTGAAGCATCAATTAAGTCATCACCAATATCTAAATCTAAATCTTCATTGATGTCTTCGCCTAAATCAAAATCGTCACTTAGCTCTAAATCATCTTCTGAAATTTTAGAAGACTCTTCTTCAATATTCATCAACAATTCATCGAAATCTAAGTTATCAAGTTCTTGTATATCTTCTAATTCATTAGCTTCAGTTGCTGTTGATTTTTCACTATCATCGTCTGCTAGTAACTCTGCAAGCACATTACTGTCACTAAAATCAGGTGATAATTCTATCGGTTCTTCAGTTTCATCATCACTTTCATTTAATAAATGACTTAATGCATCTTCATCAAAATCAGTTTCCATTGCTTGTAACATTTCAGCATCAATATCATTAAAGTTATCAATGGTTTTTGTTACTTCTTCTTCAGGTTCAGCATTTATTTCATTCACTAAACTGTCTATATCTAGTTCATCGCCTAAATCTAGTGCATCTATTTCTTCATCAATGGCTTCATCTTGTTGCTTTGTGTCTTCAATTAATTTGTCTATGTCTAGATCATCACCAAGATCAAGCTCGTCGGTTTCCTCTTCAGTGACTTCATTTTCTTGCTTTGTGTCTTGAATCAATTCATCTATATCTAAGTCATCACCAAGATCAAGTGCATCAGTTGCCTCTTCAATAACTTCATCTTGTTGCTTTGTAGCTTGGAGCAATTCATCTATATCTAAGTCATCACCAAGATCAAGCGCATCAGTTGCCTCTTCAATAACTTCATCTTGTTTTTCTGTAGCTTGTATCAATTCATCTATATCTAAATCTTCAATCGAGTTATCAATAGCCTCAGTTATTTGTTCACTATTCTCGGTGTTGCTCGCAGCCTTGATATCAGAAAAATCGAAATTCAGATAAGGTGCAACATCTTCTTCAGTAAATTTCTCGATTAAAGCTTTATTATCAGGCTCAAGCTCACTGGTTTCATCTTCTGGCTCATGATTAGGAGTTATCTCTTCATCTGATGACGTTAAATTTAATAAGTCATCAAGTTCTCGAGAAGATATATCATCGTCTTCTTCAACAGATAAACTTTCTAGAAATGCATCAATATCGTCGGAATCTGTTAACTCTTCTGATGCTTCTGTATCTTCAGAGTCAATATCATCATTTTCTAAATCGGAAATAGACGCCATAAGTGCATCAATATCATCAGGATCCGTTAGATCTTCTGTTAAATCTTCTGCAATTTCTTCGGCTATTTCCTCAGCAACTTCTTCAATTGGTTCTTGCGCTTCAGGCTCCGGCTGCTCTTCTGGTTCAGCATTCTCTATCGAAGCCATAAGTGCATCGATATCATCAGGGTCGGTTAAATCTTCTGTTAAATCTTCTGTTAAATCTTCTGCAATTTCTTCGTCTATTTCTTCGGCAACGTCTTCAATGGGTTCTTGCGTTTCAGGCTCCGGCTGCTCTTCTGGTTCAGCATTATCTATCGAAGCCATAAGTGCATCAATATCATCAGGATCCGTTAGATCTTCTGTTAAATCTTCTGCAATTTCGTCGGC
>NZ_JAUPEC010000026.1 GCF_030551755.1 Pseudocolwellia sp. AS88 | reverse complement strand
CCTTCTGGCAACGCGCCAGAGTTACGTTGTTATGCTGAATCGACTAGTGATGAAAAAGCTAAGCAATTGGTTGTTCAGGTATTAGAGAAAGTTAAGACGATTTAGTTTACAAACTATATTGTTTACTGTTTGGCTAAACTGGTTAACTAAGTAACGTTTTAAACATGTAAAGCAAGGTTCATATACAAAAGCATTGATATCGATTTATCAGTGCTTTTTTTATATTTAACATCTTTGCTGTTTGAACTTGTGTTGTTATTAATTATTGATTTTGTTTTATTTAATAAAAAAATCAATTCTGTTATCATTTTGGCAGAAGCTTTATATTTACCGTCTAATATTAAGATTAAGAGACTTCGGAAAACTTTTGTAACTAGTTACTATAAAGATAAGTAGCGTTTTCTAAATTAACCCTTAATATTAATTTAATTAATACTTTTTGGTTTGAGTGTTTTCCCCTGACAATTTAAGTGAAACTAATGAAAATAGGTATTGTAGTAGGCACTAGGCCTGAAATTATAAAAATGGCTCCGGTTATTAGAGAATGTAAAAATAGAGGTATTCCTTATTTTATTATTCATTCTAACCAGCATTACTCTCAAGAAATGGATAGCATATTCTTTGACGAACTTGAGTTACCAAAACCACACTATAATTTAGGTGTTGGTTCAGGATTACATAGTAATCAAACGGGTAATATTCTGATTAAAATGGAACCTATTTTAGTTGATGAAAAACCTGATGTTGTTCTGGTACAGGGCGACACTAATACTGTTTTAGCGGGTGCGCTTGCCGCCTCTAAATTAGGTATTAAAGTAGGGCACATTGAGGCGGGCTTACGTAGTTATGACCGAACTATGCCTGAAGAAACTAACCGTATTATGACAGATCACATTAGTGATTTTCTTTTTGCGGTTGGCCCTAATCAAGAAACTATTCTGAAGAAAGAAGGTATTGATCATGCTAAAATCCACAAGGTGGGTAATACGGTATCAGATTCTTTATTTCAACATTTAGAGCTGTCTGCTGAGAAAAGTAAAATATTAGAAGAGTTAGATGTTAAGTCTAAAGAATTCTTTTTAGTTACAGCACATAGAGCGTCAAACGTTGATGTATCTGCTAATTTATTAGAGCTATTAGCGCTATTTGATAAGTTGCATGATAAGTATCAACAAACGATTGTGTGGCCAATTCATCCTCGTACACAAGCTAAGCTTAAAGAATTCAGTATTGAGTTACCAAGTTATTTAAAACTTATTCCGCCTATTGGTTACTTAGATTTTATTCAATTACAAAAGCATGCAAAACTTATTTTAACCGATTCTGGTGGTATTCAAGAAGAAGCGTGTTTATTAGGTGTTCCGTGTATTACTTTACGTGAAAACACTGAGCGTCCAGAGTCTATTGAAGTTGGCGCTAACGTTTTAGT
The DNA here is from genome assembly GCF_030551755.1 of Pseudocolwellia sp. AS88. Classification (GTDB taxonomy): domain Bacteria; phylum Pseudomonadota; class Gammaproteobacteria; order Enterobacterales; family Alteromonadaceae; genus Pseudocolwellia. Next base: position 64,889 of record NZ_JAUPEC010000026.1, on the reverse strand, counting down.
TGGCCGTGATGGCGATAAAGCCATTGCTGCTGCTGAGAAATGGTTAGCTGCGGGTGATTTTCATTGGGAAAACCCGTTTGGTGACGGTCATGTTGCTGAATATATTCTTGATATTATTACCGGTAAAGAAGTTGATGAATCTGAAACGATTGTAGCGCGTAATGAAACCATTGCTGTAATTGGTATGGGTTATATGGGTTTACCTATTTCTAGCCTAATCGCTGAAGCGGGTTACCATGTTACGGGTGTTGATTTAAGCCAAGACAAAGTTGATTCAATTAATCGTGGCGAATGTCCGTTTGATGAAGTGGGTATGCCTGAGTTAATTAAGAAAGTTGTTGCTCAAGGTTTCTTAAAAGCATCAACAACTATTCCTTCAAGCGAAACTTACTTAATTGCTGTTCCTACTCCACATAAAGATAATAGTTGTGACAGAAGCTATGTTTTTGCTGCGGCTGATGCTGTTGCTAAAGTCGCTAAAGATGGTCAAACAGTTATTGTTGAGTCAACGATTTCACCACAAACAAGTATCGCAGTTGAAAAACGTTTTGCTGATGCTGGTGTAAATGTGAATGTTGTTCATTGTCCTGAACGTGCTATTCCAGGTGAAACGTTATTTGAATTAGTGAATAACGATCGAATTATTGGTGCATCAAACAGCGAAGCTCAACAAAAAGTTAAACGTTTGTACCAAAGCTTTGTTAAAGGCGAGGTTTTCTTAACGGATTTAACTACTGCTGAATGTGTGAAGTTAGTTGAAAACACTTCTCGTGACGTAAGCATAGCGTTTGCCAATGAGTTAGCTGAAATCAGTAAAGAATTGAACATTGATGTGTATGAAGTTATTCGCTTAGCGAACAGACATCCGCGCGTTAACGTTTTAACTCCTGGCCCTGGTGTAGGCGGACATTGTATTCCAATTGACCCTTGGTTCTTAGTTGAAAGCACTAAGTCGGGTGAGTTGGTTCGTTTGTCTCGTGCTATTAATGATCAACGTCCGGTGATAGTTGCTAACGATGCGATTGAATTATTAAAATCTGTTAACGGTACTAAAATTGGTATTTTAGGTGTTGCCTATAAAGCTAACGTTGATGATTGTCGTGAGACTCCAGCAGATGCGATTTTAGAACACTTTAAGTCTCAAGGTATCGAAACTAAATACCACGACCCTTATGTTCCTGCTTGGGATTGTGAGCGTGTTGAAACGTTAGCTGAAATGGAAGCATGGGCTGATGTTGTTATTTTAGTAACAGACCATGTTTGTTATAACGATTTAAGTGTAAGTATTCCGGTACTTAACACAAGAGCTTAGCTTTAGGTTTATTCTATAGGTATAAACTTATTTAGATAAGTTATTAAGCTTTATCGTATTGAAAAGCCGCTTTAACACAATGTTGTTAAAACGGCTTTTTGTTTTTTTTCAATATAAAACTGTCAGCTCATTACCCAAATTAATAGATCAACAACAGAGTGCACCGAGGGACTTCGTCCTCACAGAGGAAAGATTTATTGCTTTAAACAATTCGTGTAATTCGTTGGTAAATATCTTTTCAGCTAATTACACCAATTGCTCTAATTAAAAGATCAACCACAGAGCACACCGAGGTACTTCGTCCTGCACCGAGAAAAGATTTATTACTTTAAAAAATTCGTTGATTAGGCCTTTAGTAAATAGTGTTTTGAACTTCTCGGTGTGTGCGAAGCACAACTCTGTGCTCTCGGTGGTTAATTGCTTTGTCTTCCAATAAAAAAACTGTCAACTACTTACGCCAATTACTCTAATTAAAAGATAAACCATAGAGGAAGGGTTTTTAGTGTTTTAAATAATTCGTGAAATTAGGGTAATTCGTTGGTAAATATCTCATCAACTAATTACAACAATTGATCTAATTAAAAGATCAACCACAGAGAACACGGAGGGACTTCGTCCTACACAGAGTAAATATTAATAAAGAAAGAGTTTTATAGGTTTAAGAAATTCGTGGAATTCGTTGATAAACGTCTCTTTAGATAATTACGCGAATTCCTCTAATTAAAAGATCAACCCCAAAGAACAAAGAATAAGGTTTAGCTCTTGACCTGCCTCTTAAAGCGAAGCGCCTCTGTGGTAAATTATTTTTATCTTTCAATAATTGGTGAAATTAGTGTAATTCGTTGGTAAGGTCTTTTCAAACATTTGATTTTTTATAGATTGGTTGCGGGAGCCCTGAACTTATAAAGAATGAACTGACGACCAGAGTTATGAAAGTTATTAGTTAAACTTGAAAATTAGATTGGTTGTCGGAGCCCTGACTTTGTAAAGAGGGAACTGACGACTAGGTCGTTAATGGTGCTAATGGTATTTTTGAGTATTTTGAATTGGTTGCGGGAGCCAGATTTGAACTGACGACCTTCGGGTTATGAGCCCGACGAGCTACCAGGCTGCTCCATCCCGCGTCCGAATGGTTTAAGTGAACACTTAAACAAGCCTTAGAAGTTTTAATTCTCTCTAAAAGAATATTCTGCAAAGTTACCTCTGCTTGAATGAGGTGCATCATAAGGAGTGTGGTTATACTTTGCAACTGCTTTTATTGTTTAACTTGATAAATATTGAATGGTGCAAGTTTATCGAGCACTTTACGGTTTTTAAATGCACAATTTGGTGTTTTCAGGTATTTAGAGCAATCTTAGCAACAAACCTTTCTCTAAATAAAAATCCCAAATAATGATTAGTTACACATTTAATTAACCTAGAGACTAATATTATTCGTTAATTATCGTCTATTAAGAGTTAATAGGTTTAAGTACTGACGGTTCTTGTTTATAATCGCGCCATTAATTACTCTGGAAACCCTTTATGTATCAATTCTTAGCTCTAACATCTCCTGGTATCGAAGTTTTACTTTTTGAAGAAGTTAAAAAACTTGGTGGTGAATCTGTCGTTCAAAAACCTGAAGGTGTTTATTTTTCAGCAAGCCTTGAGATTGGCTACCGCATTAGTTTGTGGACGCGTTTATCTTCTAGGGTGCTATTAAAGCTAGGTGAGGGTGATGCAAACAATAAAGATGAGTTGTTTAAAGCGGCGTCTTTGATCAATTGGTCTGAAGTATTTTCAAACAAAAAAACATTTTCTGTTGATTTTGTTGGCCAGAGTGAAGAAATTCGAAATACCCAATTTGGTGGTTTAACCATTAAAGATGCGATTGTTGATCATTTCAGAGATAACGATTTAGAGCGTCCTACCGTACAAAAGTCTGACCCTGACATTAGCTTCCAAGCGCGTTTGTTAAGAAACAGTATCGCTATTTACCTAGACTTTTCAGGTCGTGGTTTATTCCAGCGTGGTTATCGTCAAAATAGTGGTGCTGCTCCGTTGAAAGAAAACTTAGCTGCAGCCATTATTCAACGTTCAGGTTGGTTGGCTGATACAACTAAGCCTTTATTAGATCCTATGTGTGGTTCAGGTACTATTTTAATAGAAGCTGTTTCTATGGCTGCTGGTGCCGCACCGTCCATTGATAGAGTGAAGTGGGGCTTTGAGAACTGGTTGAGTCATAGTCCTGCTGTTTGGGAAAATGTTTTTGATAAAGCTGTTGAAGCTACAAACACTGGCTTAGCTAATGTTAAGGTAAAAGTGTTTGGTAACGATATTGATAGCCGTGTTATTCATACCGCACAACAAAATGCGCGAATGGCTAAGCTTCAGCAATGTATCGACTTTTCATGTAAAGACTCTAACAACCTAAATAACACCTTTGGTAAAGAAGGTACAATTCTATTCAACCCGCCTTACGGTGTTCGTATTGGTGAGTTGCCAGAGTTAGTTGAAAACTTTGCTTTGTTTGGTAAAAAACTTAAATCACAATTCTTAAATTGGCGTGTTGTTATTTTAACAGCGAATGTTGAGTTGTTAAGCATGCTTAAGTTAGCGACATTTAAGCGTTATAAATTTAAAAATGGTCCATTAGATTGTCAATTAGCTCTTTATAACATTGATGCTAAACAAGCTGACAAAGATGCAAGTAATCCTAACAGCGATTTTGACCAAAAAGATTCAGCCTTTGCTAACCGCTTAGTTAAAAATAAAAAAGGCTTGAAAAACTGGCTCAAAAAAGAACAAATTGAATGTTACCGTTTATACGATGCTGATATTCCAGAATATAACGTTGCTGTAGACATTTATAATGAATATGTTGTTATTCATGAATATGCAGCACCATCAACAATTGATGAAGAAAAAGCGGCAAAACGTTTACAAGAAGTTATCTACTTCACTCCTAAAGTTTTGAATATACCAACTAGCCAAGTAGTGTTAAAAACACGTGCTAAGCAAAAAGGTAAAAATCAGTACGAGAAGGTAGATAAGAGTCAGCAATCTATCGTAGTAACGGAATATGGCGCTAAATTAAAAGTTAACTTGTGGGATTATTTAGATACAGGTTTATTTTTAGATCACCGTAAAACGCGTCAAATCGTTGCGCAAAAAGCTAAGAATAAAACCCTACTTAACCTTTTCGCTTATACAGGTTCTGTTTCTTTGCAAGCAGCTTTACATGGCGCGAGCGAAGTCACAACTGTTGATATGTCTAAAACCTACTTAGATTGGGCGCAAGACAACTTTACCTTGAATAAGTTATCTGGTCATAAGTATCAGTTTGTACAAGCAGATTGTTTGCAGTGGCTTAAAAATAATAAACAAAAATTTGATGTTGTTTTTATTGACCCGCCAACGTTTTCAAATTCTAAAAGAATGGAAGACAGCTTTGATGTGCAAAGTGATCATGTTGCACTAATTACTGACGGTTTGAATTCTTTAGCTGAGGGTGGCGAACTTATTTTTACCAACAATAAGCGTAACTTTAAGATGGACTTTGAAGCGATGGAGCTCTTGGGCGTAAAAGCACAAGCTATAACAGAGCAAACACGCGATAAAGATTTTTTACGTAACAAGCATATTCATAACAGTTGGTTGATCACAAAAATTTAAACTAATTAACCTCAACTCTGGTTAATGGATTTAATAACTCATTGATTTATTAAAGTATCTTTTAGCTTTATCAAGATTAAGAACATAAAAGGCCTTAATTCTCTCTCAATCATGAAATTTATGTGATTATCAAGGCATTTTTATAAACCAATAGCTGGCTATTGGGCGTAAAAATAACGTAGATAGGCGCTTAAATAGCATTATTGAGTAAAATAGCTTAACCCAAGCTGAGGTTAATCAACTTAGCAATAAGTTAATTACATGTAGAACGAATAGAAAGATTATGACAATAAAATACAACTTATACAGCAGTGAAGGCTGTCATCTATGCGAAGACGCGTTAGCCCTTTTTACAAAGGTTAAACCTTTAAGTGAAGTCAACATTATTGATATTGTTGAAGATGATAAATTAGTTGAATTATACGGTATTAGTATTCCGGTACTTGAAAGCATAAGCAGCGCTGAGAAGTTATTTTGGCCATTTACTCAAGCAGAAATTAGCCAGTTAACTTAAGCAAAATTTGCATAAACACAGATTACATAAATTAGAGTTGAAATAAATCAATGGAATTAATTCGTATCTCGCAAGGTGAGTTAGCCTTTGGCGAAGACAGCATTTTAGATAAAGCAGATTTAACCATTAAAACAGGCGAAAGAGTTTGTTTAGTGGGAAGAAATGGTGCCGGTAAGTCATCATTATTAAAGATTTTAAACGGCATGCAAAACCTTGACGATGGTCAGTTGCTTATGTCTAACAACGTTAAGTTAGCCATGCTTGAGCAAGATCCACCAGAGTCTTGCGACATGACGGTATTTGATTATGTTGCTCAAGGCGTTAAAGAAAATGCTGACTTAATTAAACAGTATCATTATTTGATCAGTTTGATTGGTGAAGATCCATCAGAAGATAACTTAAACAAGTTGTCTGATGTTCAGCAAAAATTAGATCAAGCTAATGCTTGGCAAGACGAACAACGCATTGATAAAGCTCTTACTACGTTAAAGCTTGAAGCTGACAAAATGGTACACGATTTATCAGGTGGTTGGTTACGTAAGTTAGCATTAGCAAAAGCTTTAGTTATTGAACCTGATGTTTTGTTACTTGATGAGCCAACTAACCATTTAGATATCAGCAGTGTGTTATGGCTTGAGCAATTCTTAAAAGACTTCCAAGGTACTATTGTATTTATTAGTCATGATAGGGCGTTTATCCGTGGTTTAGCGACACGTATTTTAGATTTAGACCGTGGTAAATTAACTAGTTACCCAGGTAATTACGACGAATACATTGAGCAAAAGCAACACGATTTACAAGTTGAAGCGCAGCAAAATGCCTTATTCGATAAAAAATTAGCTGAAGAAGAAGTTTGGATACGCCAAGGTGTTAAAGCACGTAGAACGCGTAATGAAGGTCGTGTGCGTTCATTAGAGAAACTTCGAGCGGAACGTGAGCAACGTCGTGAAGTTAAAAACCAAGGTGGTATCAATATCACTCATGGTGATCGTTCAGGTAAGTTAGTATTTGAATGTGAAAACTTAAACATGACCTTTGGTGATAAAACTATTATCAATGCCTTAGATTTATTAATGATACGTGGCGATCGATTGGCTTTAATTGGTGCTAACGGTACAGGTAAGTCAACGTTAATTAAGTTGATTATGGAGAAGCTTCAACCTACATCAGGCACAATGCGCAGCGGTGTTAATCTAGACGTAGCTTATTTCGACCAGCACAGAGAAGCGCTTGATTTAAGTAAAACGGTTCAAGATACTGTTGCTGAAGGTAAGCAAGAAGTTACCGTTAATGGCAAAACTCGTCATGTACTTGGTTACTTACAAGATTTCTTATTCAGTCCTAAACGTGCACGTACCCCGGTAAGAGCTTTATCAGGTGGTGAGAAAAACCGTTTACTATTAGCTCGTCTGTTTTTACGTCCAAGTAATTTACTTATTTTAGATGAACCAACAAACGATCTAGATATAGAAACCCTTGAATTATTAGAAGAAGTCGTTGCAAATTATTCAGGAACGGTTATTTTAGTGAGCCATGATCGCGACTTCGTAAATAACTGTGTTAATACCTGTTTATATTTCGACGGTACTGGGGATGTTACTCAAATCGTTGGTGGTTATGATGATGTAGATAGTTACATTGCTTACAAAGACGAACAACGCCAAAAAATGGCTGACAATCATCCAAAAGTTAAAACGGCTAAAAACGATAACAGTGCAGCTAAACCGGTTAAAAAAGCTGAGAAGAAAAAGCTATCTTTTAAAGAAGCTAAAGAGCTTGAAGCGCTGCCTTTAGAAATTGAAGAATTAGAAAATTTAATTGAAACATTACAAGAACAAGTTAACCAATCTGACTTCTTTACCAGTAATGATGAAGTACACACCAAAAAAATATTGAACCAGCTTGAAGAAACAGAGTCCAAGCTCGAAGTAACTTATGCTAGATGGCAACAGTTAGACGAATTGTAATACAAAATTGAGAGTTAGTTATTGATGAAAAAATTTGCAAAAAGAATACTCGCATTAAGTGTTTGTAGTGCGTTAGTTGGCACAACCGTTCACGCTGCTTCTTACGAAGTAATCGATAAAGGTGCCGCAGACACTCACAAATACACTTTTGCTATACAAGAAAATAACTCAGGCGAAATGGTGATCTCGGGCACTCAGGCCTACAACTTTTCTGTTCAATATGAGTTCTTAGATGAAGACGACTTTGACAGTATTGTTTCACTTGCAAGTTTAAGCCACGAATTCACGTTGGTTTATGATGACATTGAAGATGAAGAAGCTTTAAGAGCGGGTACGCCTACTGAAAATGATTCTTTTTGGGCATTAAGTTACATCATTAGCTTAAGTTCAAACCTTGCTTATCAAAAATATGGTGACGTTGCTGCGTTGCTTAATACAGGTGATGCTTCTGAAGAATTTAGTATTTTTGATACTGGTTTTGATGGTGAGCCTACTACGGTTAGCAGTGAACTAACACGTTCAACAGTCGATTTTGTTAATGGTATTACTAACAACAGTTGGATTTATGGTAGTGCAAGCGCCCCTTATCTACCTGTTGAAATTGTTAACGACCAAGACACCGAAGACACTAGTGATGATACAAGTGTAAACTACTGGTTAAGAGAGTTCAGTACTCGTGGTTTCTATTCACTTGACCGTGGTAATACGATTATCCCATTAATCGCACCTGAGTCTACTTACGGTGGCGTTTCTGTTGTATCAGACATTAATGAAAGTGGTGTTGCTATTGGTTACGCAAGTACTAGTATTTCTGAGGATGCTGTTGAATTTATTGAAGAAAACTGTTCAACAGAAGAGCAGTTAGAAGAACTACCATTTGACGTGTGTTTAGATCTTGTTTTAACGAATAACGGTTTAACTTTAGATAACCTGTATTCTACTGAAGCATTTAAATGGACCATTAATAGCAGTGGTGAGATTGAAAACTCAGAAACATTGGGTTACTTAGTAACTCCTCATGAAGATGATACCCGTGAATTACAAAGTGTTGCTCAAGCAATAAACGACTCAGGTGTTGTTGTAGGCTATTCTCATGGTTGGTTCGACAATGATGTACAAACACCTGATGAGTTTGAAACAAGATCAACGTATGCTGTAGTTTTTAACAACAATAGAGTTGTTGATATCAATACAGATCATGAAACTTATTTTAGTTCACGTGCAACTGATATAAACAATAATGATATTGCTGTTGGTTATTTAAGTAAAACTATTAGTGGTTCTACTCGTAGCGTTTTCTATTATGCTGATGTAAGTAACTTAGATAATATTGAAGCTGTATTACCTGATGTGTTTTTTACAGGTAGTTCTACTATTCCAAGATCAATTAACGAAGATGGTTTTGTTGTTGGTTCTGCTGAAGTAGAAACTGATATTACTACAGATGGTAGTTCACGTCGTACCCATGGTTTTATTTACGATATTGGTTCTGATAACTTTATTGATTTAAATAGCTATTTACCATGTGATTCTGAATATACGATTATTGATGCACAGAGTATCAACGACAATAACGAAATTTCAGCAACAGCGTTAATTAGAATTAATGCTCGTGATTACTTTGGTAATGAGTTAATTGACGAAACAGATGGTTCTCCTATTACTGAAGAAGTGGTGAGAGCAGTAAGACTTCAACCAATTCCTAACGGCATAGTTGAAGACTGCTCTGCAGATGAAGAAGTGACAGAACGACAAGGTGCAAGCTTTGGTTTATTCACTCCGTTAGTATTATTGCTTATCGGTTTCAGAAGAAGATTTAAATAAGCGTTTTTTCTAGAGAGTTACTTTAGCTTTATATACTGAAGTAACTTTTTTAGTAAAATTTAAAGCAAAAAAAAACACCTTAATTGGTGTTTTTTTGTATTTGTTTTTAGATTTTTTAGAAAGATGAAGTATCTGTGAATAAGCCTACTTTTAAATCTTTAGCTGTGTAAATTACTTTACCGTCTACAGCAACTGTACCGTCAGCAATACCCATAAATAATTTACGCTTGATAACGCGCTTGAAGGTAATTGTGTAAGTTACTTTTTTAGCTGTAGGTAATACTTGACCCGTAAATTTAACTTCTCCTACACCTAAAGCTCTGCCTCTACCTGGTCCACCAGACCATGCAAGGTAAAAACCAACTAATTGCCACATAGCATCTAAGCCTAAACAACCAGGCATTACTGGGTCGCCTTTAAAATGACAATCAAAAAACCATAAGTCAGGATTGATATCTAATTCAGCAACAATTTCACCTTTACCGTGCTCGCCGCCATCTTCATTTATTTTTAAAATGCGATCCATCATTAACATGTTGTCAGATGGTAATTGGCTGTTACCTTCGCCAAACATTTCACCTGTACCAGCTTTGACTAAATCTTCTTTGCTATAAGCGTTTTTTTGTTCCATGATTTTTGGATCCCAACTTTTGATTACATTATTAAATTTAAAGGCGATACTTTAGCGAACAGTTGTACACTAAACAACTCTGAACAGTTAAATAATACATTTTTATTGCGTTTTTTTTAGTTATGCGTAACCATAATGCGAAGTTATCGTAATTGTTAAGGCTAAAATAATATGGAAGTGACTAAAAAAAAGGCAATGACCAACGCGGAAAAGCAAAAGAAATACCGTGAACGACAAAAAGAGAAAGGTATGCGTGAAATGCGTGGTTATCTATCGCAAGAAGCACTAGAGTGTTACCAACTCATTGCAGAGCAGACACAATGGTCTGACAGTACTATTATGAGTAATGCGGTGCGTTTAACTTATGCCGCATATAAGAACGGCCAAATAGGCTTATTAAATAGCTGGCTCACAAAAAACAAACTTTAAGTTTTGCATGTGAATTACACAGATAACATTTGTGTGATTAAATAATATTAAAATACATAACCTTTTTTATAAGTAATATGTATAGTGTTTTCAATTTTCCTTATTTATATTTTTATTAATAGGGCGTTTATAACCTAATTTAGGTTGAGGTGTATTGCGTTGATTAATGTTTTATTGGTTGATGATCATGAGTTGGTAAGAACGGGTATCCGTAAAATTCTCGATGAAGTGAAAGGCATAAAAGTTATTGGCGAAGCTGCAACAGGCGAAGAAGCCATAAAGTTTTGTCGTAAAACTGAGCCTGATGTTATTTTGATGGATATGCAAATGCCAGGTATGGGCGGCTTAGAAGCGACCAAGAAACTTATTCGATATGCTCCAGATATTAAAATAATCGTTTTAACGGTATACACCGAAGCGACTATTCCAACAAAAGTTATGCAAATTGGTGCGTCAGGTTATTTAACTAAAAGTACGTGTCCGAATGAGATGGTTATCGCAATACGTGCTGTAAATAGTGGCCAGCGTTATATCTCATTAGATATCGCTCAGCAAATGGCGTTAAACCAATCTAAGTCTCCAGATGAAAATCCTTTTAATTTATTATCTGAGAGAGAGTTACAAATCATGTTAATGATAACGCGCGGCGAAAAGGTGCCAGATATATCTGAACGACTTATGCTGAGCAGTAAAACTATTAACAGCTATAGATACCGCATGTTCGAAAAACTTAATGTGAGTAATGATGTAGAGCTTACGCATTTAGCGATAAGACACGGAATGCTACAAACCGAAAAGTTATAAAATTGTCAGATACAAATCCACCTCAAATCTCTAGTTTTGATCATAAGTCCTTTTTGTCTAATGTTAGCGAACAAGCTGGCGTTTATAGGATGTATGATCAAGACCAAACAATTATTTATGTTGGTAAAGCGAAAAATCTTAAAAAAAGATTGTCGAGTTACTTTCGTAAAGATGTTGGTAGCAATAAAACCAAAGCCTTAGTGAGTCGTATCAGTGTTATTGATGTAACGGTTACTCATACTGAAGGCGAAGCGTTAATTCTTGAAAATAACTATATTAAGAAATACCAACCAAAATATAACATTCTATTAAGAGACGATAAGTCTTACCCTTATTTGCTGATAACCGATCACAAGCATCCTAAGTTAGGTTTGCATCGCGGCGGTAGAAAAGTAAAAGGTGAGTATTTTGGCCCTTACCCAACGGTTGGTGCTGTTTGGGAAAGCTTAAGATTAATGCAGAAGCTTTTTCCTTTACGCCAATGTGAAGATAGTTATTATCGTGCACGCACAAGGCCTTGTTTACAACATCAACTAGGACGTTGTTCAGCTCCTTGTGTAGATAAAATATCGAAAGATGATTATTCAGATCAAGTAAAGTTGGCTAAATTGTTTTTAAGAGGCAAGAACTCTGATGTAATCAAAGAGCTTGTCACTAAAATGGAAACAATGAGCCAACAATTAGAGTTTGAAAAGGCGGCTAAATACCGAGATCAAATTTCTACATTAAGAAAAGTACAACAGCAACAGTACGTCAGTGGGTTAGCGGCTGAGTTGGATGTTGTTGGTTTGCATCGAATTAGAAGTTTAGCTTGTGTTCATATTTTATTTATTCGTGATCAAAAAATCTTAGGTAGTAAAAGCTATTTTCCTACGGTTCCTGCAGATACAGATGATAGCGAGATTATTGAAGCATTTATCAGTCAACATTATTTGGGTGATGATCTTAAAGCCGCGCGTATCCCAAAAGAAATTGTTATTCCTACGGCTATTGAATCTGTGAAAGAGCTTAAGCATTTGTTAAGCAAGCAGGCAGAGAGCGATGTTAAAATTTCACATAACGTGAGATCTGAACGTACCCAATATTTAAAGTTGGCGCAAACCAATGCACAGAATGCTTTATTAACTAAAAATAGCGAAAAAGAATCTATTCAAGCGCGTTTTTCTGCATTGAACGAAGTATTTGAGTTAACAGGTGGTATAAACCGCATGGAGTGCTTTGATATTAGCCATACAATGGGACAACAGACTGTCGCTTCTAATGTTGTGTTCGATCAAAATGGACCGCTCAAAAGCGATTACAGAAGATATAACGTCCATGGTATTACACCCGGTGATGATTATGCCGCTATGGCTTTCGCTCTAAATAAACGTTATACCAATGCAAGTTTAGAAAAAATGCCTGATATTGTTTTTATTGATGGTGGTAAAGGGCAGTTAGCTAAAGCAGAAGAATATTTCGCTGAATTAAAGTTAGAAAAAACGCCCTTACTTGTGGGCGTGGCAAAAGGGGAGTCGCGTAAACCTGGTTTAGAAACGTTAATTCTTGCTGGTAGCCATCAGCTAATTTCGTTACCTGCTACTTCTCCTGCTTTACATTTGGTTCAGCATATTCGTGATGAGTCTCATCGATTCGCTATAGCGGGTCATAGAGCTAAACGTCAAAAGGTAAGTAAAAAGTCAGCCCTGGAATCAATTGAAGGCATAGGCGCTAAAAAACGCCAAGCTTTATTAAAGTATTTAGGCGGTATGCAAGAGGTTCTTGCAGCCGATGTTAAAACTTTAACTAAAGTTCCTGGGATTAGTGATGTACTAGCGCAAAATATTTATGATGCGTTACATGACAATTAATCATTAATCTGTGTAAAATAACTATTAATCAAGCGCTGTAAAATTAAGTAGATTATGTGGACTATCCCGAATCAAGTTACCCTTTTTAGAATTGTTTTAATTCCTGTCTTTGTTTTAGTTTTTTATCTTCCAATATCATGGAATCACTTTGGTGCTTTTGTTGTTTTTTGGTTTGCTGCTGTAAGTGATGCAGTAGATGGATATTTAGCACGTAAGTTAAATCAATCATCGGCTTTTGGAGCATTTATTGATCCAGTGGCAGATAAACTCATGGTGGTTTGTGCATTAGCCATGTTAATTGAAAATTATGGCGTGTGGTATATCACTATACCTGCCGCATTAATGATTTCTCGTGAAATATTTATAAGTGCCTTGCGTGAATTTATGTCTTCAAGAGGAAAAAGAGAAGAAGTTGCAGTTTCTAATTCGGGCAAATATAAAACTGCTGCTCAAATGTTAGGCATTATGGGACTTATTTGGCAACCGACTTATGATATACCATTTATTTTCTTTAATATTCCGCAAGAATTTTTTATGTTTCTTACTTATTCTTTCTATTTTATTGCGACAATTTTAACTTTTACCTCAATGTGGACTTATTTTAAAGCTGCTTGGCCAGAGCTAAAAGCTAAATAATAACCAAGTATTGCAGGTAATTAGCTAAAAAAACACCATATAAGCTGCTTTTTAAGCACTTGAAATAAAATTGAAATTAAAGTGTTGACTCACAATAATATCAATGTAAAATGCGTTTCCAGTTGACAGGGAGTCAGCAGATGAAGCGGCTGTAGCTCAGTTGGTAGAGCATCACGTTGCCAACGTGAATGTCACGAGTTCGAGTCTCGTTAGCCGCTCCAATTTCTCTTTATTGAGGATTCTAGGGAATACTACTCAACTCGTAGTGAATGATTTGGCGGGTTGGCAGAATGGCTATGCAGCGGATTGCAAATCCGTGGACCTCGGTTCGACTCCGGGACCCGCCTCCATAATGCCCGGGTGGTGGAATTGGTAGACACAAGGGATTTAAAATCCCTCGCCGAAAAGCGTGCCGGTTCAAGTCCGGCTCCGGGTACCATTTCATTATTGCAGGTTGGGTTTTAGAAAAGTGACTACATATTAGCGTATGTAGGTGGTATAAAGTAAAAGATAGATGCGCGGCTGTAGCTCAGTTGGTAGAGCATCACGTTGCCAACGTGAATGTCACGAGTTCGAGTCTCGTTAGCCGCTCCAATCTTTTATTAAAATAGTAAGTTTACTTACGAAATGAAGCGGCTGTAGCTCAGTTGGTAGAGCATCACGTTGCCAACGTGAATGTCACGAGTTCGAGTCTCGTTAGCCGCTCCAATTTTTCAAAGAATAATTTTGATGTTTAAGTAGGTAACCAATATCTACTATAAAAAATACTTATCTCGATGCCCGGGTGGTGGAATTGGTAGACACAAGGGATTTAAAATCCCTCGCCGAAAAGCGTGCCGGTTCAAGTCCGGCTCCGGGTACCATTAAGTTTTACTAAATATTATCTTCATTCCAAATTACAATTTTATTATTTTGAATTTATCTTTATTTTCGAAATAATTAAGTAGGGAACCAATCTCTACTATAAAAAATAATCTCTCGATGCCCGGGTGGTGGAATTGGTAGACACAAGGGATTTAAAATCCCTCGCCGAAAAGCGTGCCGGTTCAAGTCCGGCTCCGGGTACCATTTTTTATTTTTAAATCTCTTTTTCATCTAATCAGAATAAAACTTCAATTTAATTCTCACTTCGATTTAACTTATACTTCTATCATTTATTTCTATTTAGCTTCTTATTAAACTCTATAAAAGACATCAAGCACGTTATAATCTTTGTTGAACATCAATATGCTTTGTAATAACAATAATAGAATGATCTAATTGAATGAAAAATATATCTAAATATTTAGAGCAATATGCTGAGCAGCACATTGTTGAATGTGGAACTCGGCTCGTTAATTATTTAACTCTGCTCTTAACCGATTCAATAACTAAACCTTTAACTTTTGAACATGTTGTTGTTATTCCTGCTTATAAAGAATCACCTGACTTTATTGAACGTCTTTTATCATCACCTTTAATAGAGCAAAACGTTTTATTTATTATTGTAATTAATCAGCCTGATAGTGATGAAGATAATAACTTGCAACAATCTTTAGCTGATTTTATTAAAAATTCAGGCAACTCTGAATTTAAACATGAAAGCTTAGAGTTAATTTCTACAAATAAATCGAGTTCTTTTTTAATTATTGATGCTTTTACTCAACCGTTAGCCGTTGATCATGGTGTTGGTCTTGCACGTAAAATAGGATCTGATCTTGCACTATTGTTAAAAAGTGAAAATATCATCAAATCTGAATGGATCCATTCGACAGATGCCGATTCTCATTTACCCAATGATTATTTTCTTGCTACTCAATCTTTAAACCAAACTAAAAATATTTCTGCCGTGAGTTATAACTTTACTCATGTGAGTGATGATCTAGATATTCATACTGCTAACAGTTTGTACGAAACCGCACTTAGGTATTATGTTAAGGGGTTAACATTTGCTGGTTCACAATATAATTTCTTTACTATAGGTAGTGTTATTGCTTTTAAAGCTAAAGATTATGCAATGGTACGTGGATTCCCTAAACGTAGTGCAGGTGAAGATTTTTATTTATTAAATAAATTGGCTAAATTAGGCAAGGTTGAGTTTTTAAAAGATACCCTTGTTAAAATTGATGCTAGAACATCAGATCGTGTTCCATTTGGTACGGGACCTTCAGTGGCTAATATTTTGCAGTTAAAAATTAATAACCAAGCTTATTGTTATTATCATCCTCAAATTTTTGCAGAATTAAAAACTTGTTTAGTACATTTTAATTCTTTGTGGGAACACAGGTTAATTTTTGAATCGTGGTTGAGTGAGCTATCTACAGAAACTCAGCAAGCTTTATTAGAAGCTAAGCTTGATGGTTTTGTTAGTAAACAAAAAAATAATAATCAAACCCAATTTAATAAGCAGTTACATGTTTGGTTCGATGCATTTAAAACTTTAAAGTTTATTCATAGTTTACGTGAACAGAAGTACGCTGATATTCCATTAGAGCAGAGCATTGAGCTCGCTAAGTTTTAATTATAAAAAAAATCGATTCATCTTAATTAATGAATCATTTTTCTCAGTTATTAAGCTGTTAAGTTATTAACCAGAAAGCCTGTATGACTTTTATGAGTAATATTTACTAAATTTTTATGAACTGCACGACAACATTGAGCAACCAACTTTGTTTTTAGCCCAATCCGGGCGTTTAGCCGCATATTTATCATATTTTTTTTGTTCATCGTAAGGGTTTTTAAGTAATTCATGTAAACGATGTATTTCGCTAAAGTCGCCATTTTCAGCTTTATCTATAGCTTGTTGAGATAAATAATTTCTTAATACGTATTTAGGATTTACCTTATTCATTTTTAAGGCACGATCTGAGTCGTTATATGTTTCAAGGGTAAATCTTTCATGATATTTACTCATCCATAGAGTTAGCTTTTCTATATAAGCATCATCTAGTTGTTCAAGGTTGTAATAACAAGGTTTAAAATGTTGAATTAATATTTTTGATATTTGAGTCGAATTCATTTCGTTTTCACTAAAGTCAAAGGTAGCTAACAAGCGGAAGAAAATAGTCATGTCTGTTTCAGCTTCTTCAAGCAGCACTTCAAGGTTTTTAGCGAGTAAAGTTTCTTCTTTCTCATCAGCTAAGTTAGCAGTTAAGCCAAGCTTGCTCATCATCATTTTATGCCACTTTTGTTCATACATTTTGGTATAACTTTCAACTTTAGCTTGTAACTCTTCAACACTGCCAATTAATGGTACCAGTGAGTTAGCTAATTGGCACAAATTCCATAAGCTGATAACTGATTGCCCGCCAAAACGATAACGTTTATTTTGACTGTCGGTAGTATTCGGTGTCCATCCTAAATCAAAATTATCAATCCAACCGTAAGGTCCAAAGTCGATTGTTTCACCAATAATCGACATGTTGTCTGTGTTCATAACACCATGAACAAAGCCTACTCGCATCCAATGAATAATAAGGTCGCTTGTTGTCTCACAAATTTCGTTAAACCAAGCTAAGTAAGTTTCTTTGCTGATCAATGCCGCTTTACTTTCAGTATCACTTCCTTTGCCATTTTGTGGTAGTAGGTGAGGGAAGTCGTGAGTAATGCTGTAATTCACCATTTGAGTTAATAGCTTTAGATCTCTGCGCATTGCGGGTAATTGAATAGAGCCAAATCTCATGAATGATGAGGATACACGACAAACAACAGCGCCTAATTCTGGAGCTGCATTTCCGTTATACATAATATCTCTAATAATATGTTCGCCAGTTAAGCATAAACTTAATGCTCGTGTTGTTGGTACACCTAAATGATACATAGCTTCAGAGCACAAAAACTCTCTTACCGAAGAACGCAAAACTGCACAACCATCTGCTGTTCTTGAATAAGGTGTTGGACCTGCACCTTTTAATTGAAGAGTTTGAGAACCGTGTTTATCAGTTATAACTTCTCCCAAATTAATCGCTCGACCATCACCTAATTGTCCTGCCCAATTACCAAACTGGAAACCGCCATAACACATAGCATATGGTTGCATGCCTTCAATTAATTTATTACCCGTAAATATTTGTGCAAAATCGTCTGAGCTAATAAATTCTTCAGTAAAATTAAACATCTGTGCAACTTCACTAGCCACAATTATGGTTTTAGGTTGTTGTACTTTAATTGGCATAGCTTCTGAATAGGCTGCGTGCTGAACTTGTCGTGGATAGCTTTCTACAATCGGATCTGCGCTAAGTTCTTTTCGGAATGTATTATTGAAGTTTAATTTAAGTTTTTGCACAATATCTCACTGTAGTGTTACATCGGGCCAAGTTATGATTAAACTTGGTTTAATGCTGAGTATTTACTTATAGATTCAGTATTAGGTGTGATATTAATGATACCTTATTTCAGATTATGAGATAATAACCGTATAACTTATTTTAGGGATTAACTCGGTGCTTAAATATATTCAAAAAAGCTTATTA
This sequence comes from Pseudocolwellia sp. AS88, assembly GCF_030551755.1. Taxonomy (GTDB): domain Bacteria; phylum Pseudomonadota; class Gammaproteobacteria; order Enterobacterales; family Alteromonadaceae; genus Pseudocolwellia. Next base: position 46,817 of record NZ_JAUPEC010000026.1, on the reverse strand, counting down.
ACAACTGTTTATTTCGGGCCTCAAGGTTTTCAGCTATTTAGTGCTGAAGATGAGCAAAAAAGTATACAAGACAAATTTTCTGCTGAACCTGGCTGGAATGATGACTGGTTTGTAATAGGTGTTGATACTGAGTTGGGCGACCCGTACTTAATTGTTAAAAACAGTGATGATGCAGATGTTTATACTGCTATTTTTGAGGGTGAGAGTTGGAGTTTAATCCCTGTAGCCGTTAGCATTGATGCTTTTATTAAATGTTTAACTCTACTGAAAAAATCTAATGTTCAAACTGCTGAAGTTTATGTGCCAGATGCAACAACATTAACAGACGAAGAACTTTTAAAATATTTAGAAGAAGAGTTAATTGAAACGTCTAAATGTAAAGAGTTTTGGCAACAATTTTTTGTTTGTTATATCGATTGGTTAGAAGAATAATCCATTTCAAGAAACGCTATTTAAATATTCAAGAGTAATCCATTATTGACTTGGTTCTAGAAGAATTATATCGTATATGTAAATGTAAGCGCTTTCATTTGTTTTTGTCATAATTAGTTTTATGACTTTATCTAACATTTTAAGGGCTTTATTTCGGGGAAGTGACAACTTATTTCCACTAAATATAAAAAATATAATATAACTATTTTAGGAAAGATGATGAATTCAACAGCTTTAGCCGAGCAAAAGTTATCCATAAAAGAAAAACTTGGTTATGCATGTGGAGACGTTGCTAGTAATTTTTATTGGCGCGTTTTTGATGTGTTTTTATTTATATTCTACACCGATGTTTTTGGTATTCCTGCAGCTGCTGTAGGTACTATGATGTTAGTGACACGTTTAGTGGATGCCTTTTCAGATCCTCTAATGGGAGCATTGGCTGATAGAACAAAAACTAAATATGGTAAGTTTCGTCCTTATTTGTTGTGGGGAATATTACCGCTAGCAGCAGCTGGAGTTTTAACCTTTACCGTACCAGACCTTGATGAAAGCGGTAAGATTGTTTGGGCTTATGCTACTTATATCTTCATGATGTTGGCTTATACATTCATTAACGTACCTTACGGTGCTTTATTAGGTGTTGTAACGGGTAATACGCAAGAGCGAACAACCTTAACAAGTTTCAGATTTATTGGTGCTTTCTCTGGCGGTAGTTTAGTGGCTTTTTTAACGCCTGAACTTGTTAGTTATTTGGGTAATGGTGATGAAGTTACTGGCTGGCAATTGACTATGGGGTTGTATGGTATTGTTGCTGCTATGTTGTTTAGCTTTTCGTTTTACTCCACTAAAGAAAGAATCTCTCCTCCAGCCAATCAAAAAACACCTGTATTACAAGATTTAAAAGACTTAACCAATAATAAACCTTGGATCGTTTTATTTTGTCTTGCTCTAATTATTATGATGACAATCTCCTTGCGAGGCAGTACCGGTACTTTTTACTTCAAGTATTTTGTTGGGCGTGAAGATTTAATAGGCAGTTTTTCTTTAGCTTACATGCTTTCATTAGCTGTTGGTGCTGCTTCTACCCCCTTATTAACTAAATTTTTCGATAAGAAAACCTTGTTAACAATTCTTATGCTTATTGTGGCTGTATTTTCTATCGCTTTTTATTTTGTTCCACAAGATCAAATTGCTTTGATGTTTACCCTGCAAGTATTGATTGGTTTGGCTCTGGGACCTAAATCACCTTTAGTGTTTTCTATGTACGCAGATACAGCTGATTATTCTCAGTGGAAAACAGGTAGACGGGCAACAGCGATGATTTTCTCAGCCGCTGCATTTGCTCAAAAACTGGGTGGAGCTATTGCTGGGGCTATGATCGGTTGGATTTTGGCTTCAATGGGTTATATCGCTAATCAAGCTCAAACGGGTGCATCAGAGCACGGTATTGTTTTATTAATGACCTTAATACCCGGCATTATTGCGATTGTTGCTGTTGTTGCCATTCGCTTTTATCCATTAACTGATGAGCAGCAAAAACAAATTCAAGATGATTTATCCAAACCTATATCTCAGGAAAACATTTAATGTCAGAAAGTAAAACTTATTCATTTGCAGATGATGGACAAACCATCACTTTACATAGTCCAACTAAATTGCCTAATGCGAGTGGATTTTTGTGGAACAGCCAAATGATGATAAACATGAACTGCCGAGGTTATGCTATTGCGCAGTTTATGCAGCCTGAGCCGGCTAAGTACTCTTACGCACCTAACATGGAAGCTAAAACTTTCATGCAGCCGGAGCATGCCTATTTTTCACATCATCCAGGACGCTTCTTTTATATTAAAGATGAAGATACTGGCGAGATATTTTCAGCTCCATATGAACCTTTAAGAACTCAGTTAGATCGTTTCGACTTTGTTTTAAATAAACATAATATAAATTGGGTTGTTGAAAAGTTAGGTATTGAAATACAGCTATCTTTGAGTTTAACAGTCGATAAGCCTATCGAGTTATGGAATGTGACGATTAGAAATCTTACAGATGAAACACGTAATATTAGTGTATACCCGTATTTTTCTATTGGTTATATGTCATGGTTAAATCAATCTGCTGTATTTGATCAATATTTAAACGCTGTTGTAGCGACATGTGTAACGCCGTATCAAAAAGTTGAAGATTATCCTAAACAAAAAGAATTTAAAGATAAGACTTTTTTATTAGCTGACCGAGAGCCTGTGAGCTGGACCTCTAATCAAAAAACGTTTGAAGGAGAAGGTGGTTTACATAATCCAAGTGCGCTAACTCATGAGTATTTAGATAAGGCTGATGCGATATATGAAACGCCGGTGGCTGTATTGCAATATCAAATGAGTTTGGCTGGTAAAGCGAATGAGTCGATAAAGCTTGTTTTTGGTGCGGCTAAAACTAATGATGAAATAGCGGTAATTAAAAAAGATTTATTTACGGTTTCAGATACGAGCAATAAAACTTTTGATAAAGAATTGGTTCAATATCAAGCCTATGTAAATAGTGGTAAAAGTAATATTACAATTGAATCACCAGATGTAGAGTTTAATCACTTTATTAATCATTGGTTGCCAAGACAAGTTTTTTATCATGGCGATGTAAATCGATTATCGACAGATCCACAAACGCGTAATTACCTGCAAGACAACATGGGCATGAGTTATATCAACTCTGCGTTAACTAAAGAGTCATTTTTAACGTCTTTATCTCAGCAATTATCCTCAGGTGTTATGCCTGATGGTGTGCTTTTACATCCTGATGCTGAATTAAAATATATTAATCAGGTACCACATGCTGATCATAGCGTTTGGCTACCTATTTGTTTGTCAGTGTATCTGTCAGAAACAAATGATGCATTGTTGCTCAATCAAGAGCTTGCTTTTGCTGACTCTCAACAAACTAAAAGTGTAAAACAACATATAGATTTAGCGATGGAGGCTTTAATAGCTGCAAGAGATCACCGGGGTTTAAGTTTTATTGAACAAGGTGATTGGTGTGATCCTATGAATATGGTGGGTTATAAAGGTAAAGGTGTTTCAGCATGGCTTTCGTTGGCGACAGCTTACGCTTTAAATACTTGGGCTGATTTATGTGAAACATATGCTGATGAACTAGATAAAATTACTTACTTTAGAAAAACGGCTGAAGAAATTAATGAAGCCGTTAACCTTAACTTATGGGATGGTCAATGGTACGGACGCGGTATTACTGATGATAACGTGGTTTTCGGTATTAAAGAGGATATTGAAGGACGTATTTATCTAAATCCGCAATCTTGGTCCATTTTAAGTGGTGCAGCAGATAAAGCTAAAACTATCAGCATGATGAATGAAGTTGAACAGCAGTTATCAACGCCTTTTGGCGACATGATGTTAGCACCTAGCTATACAAAAATGCGAGACGATGTTGGCCGTTTAACGCAAAAGCATCCAGGGGTTTCAGAGAATGGCGCTGTATATAATCATGCGGCTATTTTTTATGCTTACAGCCTTTATAGTATTAATAAGGGTGACGAAGCCTTTAATATACTAAAGAAAATGTTGCCGACATTAGACGATGTTGAAAAGCGTGGTCAACTTCCAAATTATATTCCAAATTATTATCGTGGTGCATATAAACAATTTCCTGAGCAAGCAGGGCGTTCGAGTCAGTTATTTAATACTGGAACAGTTGCTTGGTTTCAACGCTGTATTGTAGAAGGTTTATGTGGTTTAAAAGGAGTGAAAGGCGAACTTATTGTTGATCCACAGTTACCTTCGCACTGGAATGAAATGACTGTTTCACGTTCGTATTTAGGTGCAACCTTTAATGTCGAAATCTTCAGAAATGATATTACTGAGAAACTAATAATGCTTAATGAGAACATTTTAATTGGCAACAAGATAAGCAATATTGAACACGGAAAAACTTATAACATTACAGTTATTTTACCTTTAGGTAATTAGATTTAGTGATAACCTGTATTATTAAATCATAATTTTTATCGCTATTTTTGCATTATTAACCTTAATAAAAGAGTGTTTTTAAGGTTAATAAGCAACGATTATTTGATAAAATCCATTCAATAAATTTTATCAGGATTAAGTATGAAAATACTCATACTTAATCCTATAACCTTACCCAGATTTTTATCTTCTTTTATTCCTAGTGGCTTAAATTAAACTCGATGTAATTGACGATTTTTTTAAAATTCATTGTTAAAGAAACCGAGTTAAAACTCTAGAATATTATTGTATACAATATCTATTTTTAAAAACTTTAATAGAGCAAAAGCTCTTATTTATAAAGGTTTTTTAACCATGGCTTAGTATGTTTTAAATTTGAGTATCATTTTATTAAGTTGTTATTAATTAAGGTGGTAGTGGTAACGCGTACCTTTGTGGTTGGTGCGTTCTTATGATCGATTTCGTGATTTTTAGTAAAGCCTGAATTTGTAGAGATGAAATATACAATGTTAGGTGTTTAGGATATAATTACAAACCGTTTTTTATTATCGTGAGTAAATGTCATGAAAAGTATCAACGCACATTTTATTTTTTTAGCTCTTGTTATTTCACTCCTGTCTGGTTGTGGAAATCTTGTAAATTCTTATCGCCAAAATACATCCAACATTAACGATTTATATCTTGATAATGCATTTCCAACAGCAAATGAAATTGTTATTGAAACAGAAAAGGAAATATTTGCATTAGATGAAGAAATGGAAAATATGGTTAAACATATTTTGAAGCCAGAAAAAGATCATGAAAGGAAAGCCCGACTGTTATTAAATTATATTTTTTCATCTAACCACATTGCTATGTCTTACGACAGTGGAACTAATGTAACAGCGATTGATGCTTTTCATGGCAGCAAAGCAAATTGTATGTCGTTAACCATTATGGCTTATGCATTAGCAAACGAAGCAGGGATGAAATTGAAGTTTCAAGATATTGAAGTTCCTGAGTATTGGGTAAGACAGGGAGGTCACCAATTATTGATGGGGCATGTAAATTTATTGATTAGTAAACCAAGTTCTCTTTATAAAGATAAAATGTGGTCTAAAGAAATAATGCAGATTGACTTTGATCCTAATGCTTCAAAAGATCATTTTCCACGTAGAGTTGTTAGTAAAAAAACTATGGTAGCAATGTTCTACAATAACAAAGGCGCTGAAGCTCTAGTAAAATCTCAATATGATCAAGCATATGCCTATTTTAAAGCGGCAACAAAAATGGATCCTAATTACTTTAGCGCTTGGGGCAATTTAGGTGTGTTGTATAAAATTAATCATCATTATGATTTAGCAATCCAGAGTTACCAACATGCTTTAGATTTGAATCCGGAAGACTTGAGTGCTTTAGAAAATCTAGCTTTATTATTTGATAAGTTAGATCGTAAAGATGAAGCTGCTATAATAACTAATAAATTACATAACAAACGTTTGAGTAATCCTCATTATCATGCGTTACTCGCGAGTGAAGCTAAGTATAAAAATGAATACGATTCAGCCATTCGTCATTTAAAAGATGCAATTAAGCTAGAATCTAAGTTTCATGAATTTCATTATGATTTAGCTAAACTGTATTTGAAAACCGAACAGTTTACTTTAGCTAAATCTTCTATCGAAAAAGCGATTAAGTTCAACGATAACATTCAAGTTGAACGTATATATAACAAAAAGCTAAACTTTCTAAACCAAGCATCAGTAAGATATTAGTTAAATATTTATGATCTTTTAATTCAAAACCTAACCATTTGGTAAAGAAATGGTTATAATGTTCGCATAATTATCTAGATACCAAGAGGCACTCATACCAATGGAAAAAAAATTTATAACCGCACAAGAACTTTTAGAAGATTCTTTCAGACTTGCAGCTAAAGTTTACGAAGACGGTTTTAGACCTCAGTTTATTGTTGGTATATGGCGTGGTGGGGCTCCGATCGGTATCGCAGTTCAAGAATATTTTGATTTCAAAAAAGTTGAAACAGATCACATAGCTGTTCGTACTTCTTCTTACTATGGTATTAATCAGCAGAGTAAAGAAATTAAAGTGCATGGTTTGCATTACATCATTGAAAACGCAAACGCTGATGATGGATTATTGATCGTTGATGACGTGTTTGATTCAGGTCGTAGTATCGATGCTTTAATTAAACAACTTAAAAAACTAAGCCGTAACAACATGCCTACAGACGTACGTGTTGCTTGCCCTTGGTTTAAGCCTCAAAACAACAAAGTAGATATTGTGCCTGATTACTATGTTCACGAATCTGATGAATGGTTAGTGTTCCCACACGAGCTTTCTGGTTTAACAGAAGAAGAGCTTGTTAATGGAAAAAGTGATTTAGCAAATATTGTGCATCTTTTAAAATAAAATATGCATTAATGACGATGGTTAATGCTTTTTAACTGTCGTCAATCTTTATCTTATTATCATAAAATTTTAACTTTCTGCTTTTATACTTTTGCTTATAGCTATTTGAATAATAAGTTCATCACTCGCTATTATTCTAATCCTTGATATTCAACTCTTAACAAGAAGTCATATAATCCTCTATGAAAACTATCGTCTTAGCTTCTATTGCTTGTACACTTATTCTTTTTGGTTGTTCATCTGCTACAGATACAAATAGTGACTTAAATGCAAAAACATTAAAAAAGTCGATCACTCCAACAATTTTAATATCCATCGATGGCTTTGCTAATCATTATTTAGAAACCTATCAACCAAAAAATATATTAAAATTAGCTGAAAGCGGTGTAAAAGCTAAGTCGTTAATTCCTGTGTTCCCAAGTAAAACATTTCCCAATCATATTTCAATCGTTACAGGTAATTACCCTGCTACGCATGGTGTAATACATAATAAATTTTATAACCGAGATTTAGATAAACAGTATAAATTAGGTTTAGGTAAAGAAGATCCTAATTGGTTACGCAGTTCAACTTTATGGTCTATAGCTGAAAAGAATGATATTAAAACAGGTATATATTTTTGGCCAGAATCTGAAATTAACACAACCAAAAATAAACCCACTTATCTAAAACCTTATATACACAATACACCTAATAAAAAACGTTTTAATAAGATTATTGATTGGCTAACTTTACCTGAAGACGAACGCCCGAGTTTAGTTCTTGGTTATTTTTCAACAATTGACACTGCAGGGCATGATTACGGAATTGCTTCAGAGGAAGTTAAGCAGGCAATAACTGACTTAGATTTGTTGCTGGGTGAGTTTTTAGATGACTTAGCTAAGAAAGTTGATTACGACGTTAATATTATTTTAGTGTCCGATCATGGCATGACAGATATTTCGCAAAACACTATTCAATACAACCATTTATTTAAAGGCATTGATGGAGTTAAAGACATTCGTGTGGTGAATGGTCAAACCCAATTGTTTGTTTATTTACCTGAAGATGATGCTACGAAAGAAAAAGCTCTAGTTAATACCATCAAAAGTAAACTCAGTACCGCAGAAAAACAGCAAGTGTCGGTTTACGATTTTGAAAACTATCCAGACGCATGGCATTTCAACACCCGATCATCGGTAATGCCTAATTTAGTATTAGAAGTATTACCTCCTTACGTTTTTGGTAAACCTAGAGATAAAGCTGGCGCTACACACGGTTACGATCCTAAGATGAATTCAGAGCTTAATGCTATTTTTATTGCCAATGGTCCTAGCTTCAAAAAAGGCCTTGTGATTGAACCTTTTGAAAATATTTATGTATTTCCTATGATGCTTTCCCTTTTAGGTTTGGAAACTCCTGCAGGAACTGACGCAGATCAAAATATTTTATTGCCAATCTTAGAAGATTAGATAATTAAACAACCTGAACTTTGGCTTATGAATCCTTTAATCTATTGATTCACTAAATTTAAATAAATCACATTTTGTTATTAGTGACAAAAATTAAGTACCTGCATTCACGCATGCAACATAGAAATAACAATATTAGAGATAATTACTTAAGTAGCTTTCCGGTCAAAGTAAAGTAATTCATTGTTAATCTTAGGCATTTAGCTATAGAATGAAGTAATCAGTATCAACTTTATTTTATTCTATTATGCAAAGTACTTATATAGCCAGACAAGCCATATTCAATCGACAATCTAAAACTGTTGGGTACGAATTACTCTTTAGAGATAGCCCGGACAACAAATTCCCTGAAATTGATCAAGATATAGCTACTTCTAAAATCATTATACAAAACCATATTCATGGCAGTATTAAAGCGATTAGTATGGGCAAGCCAGCTTATATAAACTTTACTGAAAAGAGCTTAATTAACAAATACCCTTTGATGTTTAATCCAAGTGAAATTGTGATTGAATTGGTTAGCCACAAGAAAGTAACTAATAATTTAATTAAAATTCTCAGCTACTATCATGAGAAAGGTTATAAAATTGCGCTAACAGAATATGACACAGATAAACAATGGGATGATTTATTCCCTTATATTTCATATTTAAAAGTTAATTTAGATAACGTTAATCCTAAGCAGTTATCTGCTGTTGTTAAGCGTTTAAAAGCTTTTAATGTAAAAATGGTAGCGGAGCGAGTAGAAACACGTTTTCAGTACCTCTCATTAGTTGAAGTAGGCTTTGATTATTACCAAGGTTTCTTTTATCACGAGCCTGAAATTATCGAAGGTAAAGCATTAACACCGATTAAAGCTCAAATGTTAGAGTTAATCAGTGAAACATTTAATTCTCCTCTAGTTTACGAACGTATTGCCGATATTGTTAGCCATGATGTCAACCTGAGTATTAGTTTACTTAAAATGGTAAACAATGTTGCGACTGGAACACGAGTTGAGATTACCTCTCTTAAGCAAGCTACTGCTTATTTAGGTGAAGATAAGTTGAAGCAATTTGTTTCCATTCTTGCTTTATCAAAACTTACAACTGAACAAACAGATGAAGTATCTAAGCAAGCGCTTATTACCGCTAAGCTTATGGCATCGATTGCTGAACATAATAAGAAATTTTCAAAAGTGGCTGATTTTGCTTTTATTACAGGTTTATTGAGTTCTCTTGAGGTGTTGCTTGGTATGCCAATAAAAGAAATTATTAATACCATGCCATTAGCTAAGCCTATTGAAGATGCGCTTACCGAACATTCAGGTTTGTTAGGTGAGTTACTCGATTTTACTGTTGATTATATTACAGGGCAAGTTCATGGACTTGCAGAACAAATGAAAATATATGAATTGAGTAGTGAAGAACTACATCAAGAGTTTGTTGAAGCAAGTTTATGGTGTCAGCAGTTAGCAGGTTAAATAAAATTGATGTACACAATCATAGGTACAAATAACATGGATAGGGTGGTTGTGTTTTAGCTACCTTATTTGATTCAGTGGATATTGAAAAATTGATCTATGACGATAAAATAGTTGTATGCAAAGGTGATGGATTATTAGGAGCTACCAGTAAGGTGAACTAGGGAGGATGTCCAAAGCTCTTACTGCTTACATTAGTGACTTAAACTTTGTTTCTTTTGTATCGATTAACTGGTGCTTTTTTCAATTGCTCTTTGGCTTTAGGTGGATTCATTTTATATTCATTTAATACTGGATTATTTTACTAGATTTACTATTTTTATTTGAGAACTTAACAACACACTTCGAGCTATTTAAATAATATCAATTAGACGTTAAGCATCATTTTTCATTTTCTATCACGTTAAAGGAATGCTACTTGCAAAAAATCAAGCTATCACAAGATGAAAACCTTTCCATAAAAACTAGCTACAGACTTCTGCCTCAAGAGTTTCAGCAGTTAGATTTATATATTTCGATCCCAGAAGAAATGGGGATAAGTTCAAGTACGTTATCAGAAGAAAACTTCTTTTACAGCAGTATTTCTTTTAGTAGCGCTTATTATTCCGAAAACTTACATTTACCTTTAGTTAGAAGTCGTTTTGTCAGCCAACAAAAAGGTGAGCAAAGTGATTATCGCACTAACTTAAACCTTTTCTCTTATCAATTACGTATGGCGTTAGAAACCGACGTAAAGCAAACCATCAAAATTAAAGATGTAGAAGAATACTACGAAAAAGCGATAGAAATTGCTGAGCAGACTGAAGGCTTATTGAAGAAGTTAAGACGTTACACACCGCCAGATAAAAAACTCAGCTCTTATTTTGAAAATATAGATAACTTTTTAAGTTGGAAAACAGAACAGGCTTTCTTAAATATTTTATCTAAAGGCCCAAAATCTAGCGAGTTCACTGAACACAAAAATAGATTGCTCGATTTATGTAGGGCTGAGTCTGCTTATCGAATTGAGAAGAAATACAACTCTGCAGTCACACTAGAAGACCCGAACAGAATCACCAATAAAATGCAGTTACTGCAAAGGTTAGGGGAATACGGTGTTGTATTTTCTAAAAAAACTACCCACCTAAATGTTAATTTAAAGCGTTTTGTAAGAGGTGCTATTACCGCTATTATTATGGCCTTTGTAATGTATATTGTACTTAATGCACGTACTGCTTTTACAGAAGTTACGGTTGTATTAATCGCCTTTTTAGGTTTTATCTATGGAGTTCGTGAAACGTTCAAAGATGAGTTAACTCGAGTTATTTGGCGGCGAATTCAAAGAGGCAGGCCTAAATGGAGACATACTTTCTTAAACAGCTTAACTAAAAGTCGAGTTTCTTTTCAAACGGTTTGGCTTGAATACATGAGAAACAAAGACCTTCCTAAAGAAGTTGATGAGCTTTTTCAAAAACGTAGGCATCAAAATAAATTAGCTGCGCATTTACTGCATTTTAGATGTGACTCTAAAGTTACCGTTAAAAACTTTTTACCTGGATATGAAGAGATACAGAATCAGATAAATTTTAATTTAACCCCTTTTGTTCGTTATCTTAGGCGTGGTGAAGGGCGACTTTATACCTTAGATGGCAACAAAATTAGTAGTGAAGGTGTTGAAAAACGTTACCAGCTAAACATGGTGTTAGTGCAGAAGAATAACAAAGAGCGTTATATGCAACGTATTAAAATAACCATGAATCGTTCAAAAATTATTAATATTGAAACAATCGAAACAATCGAGTCGGGTACTGAATCTACCAAAACAGAATAGAACCGAAGTATTGTTAATGCATTGAATCTGATTAATTTAATATAGCGAAACAATAGTTTTTTACAAAAAATTAACACAATGACATAAATAAAGTTATAATTGATAAATCTAATTGGTTTAACTATTAATTTTTTAATTTGTTTCTCCATTACTTATTTAAATTAAATCACTAAAAACAACAAGAATTAGGCGGCTTTCATGAAAACCCTATATAAAAATATAGCTTTAGTCTTTGTATTAATAAGCTTATCGGCATGTCAGTCGGCATATTATTCAGCAATGGAAAAAGTTGGCGTACATAAACGTGACATTATGTTAGATAGAGTTGAAGGTGCACAAACAGCTCAAGAAGAAGCTCAAGAGCAATTCAAATCAGCGCTTGAACAACTTAGTTCGCTTATTGAATTCGAAGGTGGCGATTTAGCTGAGCAATATGAAATTACAGAAGAGCAATATGAAGCAAGTAAAGCTGCTGCTGATCAAGTAACGGGTAAAATCGAGTCGATCGAAAGTGTTTCGGAAGCTTTGTTTGAAGAATGGCAAACTGAGATTGAACAGTACAGTAGTGCAAGTTTGAAAAGACAAAGTCAGTCTAAGCTCAATAGCACACAACGCCAATACAACACGCTAATTAAGTCTATGTATAAAGCAAAAAGCAAAATGGATCCTGTATTAGCGACACTTAAAGATAACACGTTATATTTAAAGCATAATTTAAATGCTCGTGCGATTGGTGCATTGCAAGGCGAATACAAAACCTTGCAAAAAGATGTTGCCGTATTGGTTGATGAAATGAGTAAGTCTATTAGTCAGTCTCAGAAGTTTATTGATTTATTACAAGAAAATTAATCAATACCCATTTATTTGTTAAATTATCTTAGCGGATCCTAAAAGCATTAATCATAGATTAATGCTTTTTTTTGCGTTCTTTTCCCTAACTAATATAAATAACATTAAGTTTAAGGTTAAATTAAGCCTGAAAACTTAACTACAGGCTAGGTTTATCTATAATTTTAAAAAAAATGTTGTTGTTTTATACGATTTTTCATAAAAATCTCAATTAGCTGTTATAGTTTAAGTAGTTATATTCAACAGAGTCATATTAAAGTGAGAAAAAACAAAATAGTTACTACTGAAGATATCTTAATCACCCTTTGTAAATCTGTTTCAGAAATTCTATCAAAGGCAACTGGTAGTAAAGTTACTTATTCGGCTATGGTACAAAAAATTACTCGTACTTGTTTGAAACCAGATGTCGCTTGCTTTGTTTTATTTGATGGCGGCTTTAATGGAATTGTTGTTAATAATTTTACTTCTGATGCGGCTATTGAGATATACCGAGATTACATGAAGAATATGGGAATGCCTGAATCTGAAATTTCTCAATCTTATATGGCTGATGATGTTGCCAATGTTTTGGGCGAATTAATGAACCAATGTGTTGGTGGTTTTACCCATAAAATTAAGAACGAATTACAAACGAATATTACCCAAAGTCAGCCAAAGATGTTGGTGATAAGCAAGTCAGTTAATATATCTATTGATACTGTAATGGAAAGACCTCAAGCTCGACGAGTGAGTTTTAGTACTTCAGAAAACAATATCTTTTACCTTGAACTTGCTATGGACAAAACAGAGTTTATTAAATTACATGACTTTGAATTAGAAGACGAGTTTGATCCTGACGACATTATTGCTTCTTCTCAAAGTGAAAAAAATACAAAAGATAAAACTCAAACCTTAACTGATAATGCCGATGATGACTTTATGGCTGAACTTGGTCTTTAACCGTCTGATATAGTAACGTTTTAATAATCTATATGTTAACATCCAAATCTAATAGATTAACTAAGGGTTTGGATGTCTTCTCATTTTAATATTTCCCGTATCTGGGCTATCACAGCCTTTGAATTAGCTCGGCTTTTTGCTTCTAAACGCGGTTTGGTTGTTCTTTCTAGTTTTTCTCTTATTTGGTTTTTGATTTTCTATTATATTATTGGTTCAGCCAGTGATTTTATATCAACAGAAACTTTCAAAAGTATTGCCAAACAGGCTTTCGGACAACTTAATTTATCTGCTTTATTAGAATGGGAACTCCCCGAGTTAACTATCTACTGGATAGTTTCAGCCTACATTTTACCTTTCTTTGCTCTAATGTTTACTTGTGATCAAACTTGTTCAGACAGAGAACGAGGTACATTACGCTTTATATTATTAAGAACAAGTCGAACCGAATTACTTTACGGTCGATTTTTAGGTCAGTTACTCATTATCTCAATTTTAGTTTTAGTTACTTTAATTGCTAGCTTGTTATTCTCAGCTTTTAATCAACAAGACGTTTCTATTGCTTCAATGGGCTTGTCATTTGTTATTCTGTTAAAACTTATTGCGATTAGTTTGCCATTTATCGCCAGTATGTCGCTTATTAATGTATTTGTTAGCTCGGCTAAAATGTCGTTGATCGCGTATTCATTAATATATATAGGTTTAGGCATAGTTATTAGTTTATTGAATAACTTTGTATTTGATGTGTCTTTCTTATTTTATGTTTTCCCTGGAGGTCAGATTGAAAATATTATTGGCTTCCAAAGTAGTGCTTTTACTAGTTATGGAATTCCTCTTCTTCAAAGCTTAGGTTATCTGCTTTTGGCACAATTTGTTTTTAAAAGGGCTTCATTATGAGTTCATTAATTAAAGTAGATAATCTGAATAAAAGCTTTGGTAGTAAACAGGTTTTAAAGGATATTAACTTTGAAGTTGTAAAGGGTGAACCTGTTGCTTTAGTTGGGCCCAATGGTGCAGGTAAAACCACACTGTTTAGTATCTTATGTGGTTACATTCCATATAACAGTGGCAGTGTTTCTATACTCGGTGAAAACCCAAGTACTGCTGCGGTAAAAAATCACTTCAGTGCATTACCTCAAGATGCTCAATTAGATCCAAAATATTCAATTGAGAAGCAGCTTCAGTTTTATGCTCAGTTGCAAGGCTTTACAAGTAAACAAAGTATTATAGAAGCCCATCGCGTTTTAAGTTTGGTGGGGCTTGCTGATAGTTATAAAGTTAAACCGTTAGAGTTATCACATGGTATGCGTAAGCGTGCATCTATAGCTCAGTCGTTAATGGGATCTCCACAACTTATTATATTAGACGAAGCCACAGCAGGGCTTGATCCTAAACACGCTAAAGATATTCGAGAAATTATTTCTAATTTGTCTGGCGATATTACCTTTGTGCTTAGCTCTCATGATTTAAGCGAGCTTGAGCGCTTATGTGATCAAGTTTTATATTTAGAAAACGGTAAGTTACAAAATCATCAAGTACAAACAAGTGATGACGACTTACAGTATTTAACTCTACGTATGAAACAACATTCAGATAATTTTGTGCAAGAAATATCAAATATACCTGGCGTACAAAATGTGTCATTACTACAAGGTAAAGAATATCTTATTAGTTATAAAGTCATAGAGAATTCAGCACCTTTAGATATTACCTTTTTAACCTTATGTTATAAGAATAACTGGACTTATTCGCAGCTTGTTAAAGGTAAAACTTTAGAAAACCAACTTTTCTAACCGATGAGTTAAACCTTAAATAACGAATTTGGCATATTAAACATGATGAAAGAAAATACCCAAAAGCTTTATGAACTTACTGTAGAAGCAAACGATATATTTATTGAAAAATCCCCAAGCATTAGCACTTCAGTAGGGTTAATGGATAAAGTATTGAGAAAGAAGGGCATCAATGCAGACGCTGTTACAGTAGATGCAATAGTAAGTAAAAATCGTTTAATTTTCATTTTATTAGATAGCGATACATCAACCGTTGGCATTGGTTTAGGTAACATAGCACAAGACCAAATTAACTTAGTGGAACAAATTGCACTGAGCAGTTTAAACGCTAAAATCATTGCGGATAAATTAATTACTTATTTAACCTAAGTCTACCTTGTAGATTTAAGCCATTTTTAATCCGCCAATCTTGTTATATTAAGTGGCTTTTTTAGTGATATTTATATCTTCAAACTTCTTAAAACATTCAATGGGCTACAGCCTTTAATTATTCTATATGCTAGTTATATAAGCGGTAAACTGAATAATATATCTTACCTACGTAAAACTTCGTAAAATCCCACATTAGCGCAAGGTTGCATCATTTCAGCACATACATTTTTAACTCGTTTTTAGTAATAATTTAAGTTGCTGATATTTAATAAATATTTATGCTTCTAGTGTTGGTCTAATTTTTGAATAGTGTTTAGTAAACAAAATTCTTTTATTACTATTGAGAATTGATATGAACACTGTGAAAAAGCATTCTTCACAAAGTAATGCTAAAAGTAAGCCCAAAATATTATTAATCGAAGACACACACTATAAACATAAAAATATAATGAGTGTGCTTGACGATGCTCAATATGAAGTGTGTTGTGTGCTCGATGTTGCAAGCTTATATGTAGATAAATCTTGTAGCATTGAAATATCCGATCAAAAAGATAAGACTCAACAAACCGTAAAACTTAAATCAGATAATAATGGATTGGTTAATTTATTTAACGATGCAGATAAAAATTCAAAGAGCTCTTCTTTGATTAAAAAAATTGAACAACATAATCCAGATATCATTCTTATTGGTATCGAACTTCCTCATGAGAAGATGCTTATTAGCTTGCAAACTATTTCAGACTTCATACCTACACCTATTGTCATGTTTTCTGAGCAGGAGGGCGTAGATCTGATCCAACCGTTAATTAAAGCAGGTGTCACTTCTTATATTGCAGGCGTGTCAGATTTCACCCGGATAAAATCTATTTTAGAAACAGCCTCTGCACGTTTCAACGAAGAACAAAAGTTAAAGCAAGAATTGAGTAATACTAAAAACAAGTTGTTTCATCATCGCACTGTTGAACAAGCCAAATTATTATTAATGAAAAACAAAAACTGCACAGAGCAAGAGGCGTATCACAACATGCGCAAAATGGCGATGGACAATGGCCAGAAGGTTGAAGATGTTGCTAAAAACATTCTGTCCTTATCAGCAATAATATAAGTAACCAAGATGAACAGTAGCGCACCAAATGATTGTTTACATGTTCGATATAAGTGCAAGAATTTTTAAGTTGTTACATTTTGAAATCTTTGGTTTGTTATTAAGTTGCTGATTAATATATTTATTTGCAACTTGGCACAGTAATGGCTGTGTACAAGATTAGAAGATTTATATTTTTATCATAGAAAATAAGTAAAAAAGAATACCATGTTTATTATTACAAAAGCGAAATAGTAAACCTTAAGAGTAAAACTCTTACACACATTAAACTAATGTTACTGCAACGGCGTAGTTATTTATTAGTTTGGCATCGTAGCCCACTACAACTGAATTGTTATCCGGTGTTGTAGTGGGCTTTTTTATTTGGAGAAAAGTATGTTTGCTAAACCCTTAAAGAAATTTAACAAAACACTATGTAGCGTAATAGTTACGAGTTGTTGTTTATTAACTGGCGCGATAACGAGTATGTCTGTACAAGCTGAAGAAATAGGCTTTGCAGAGAAAGAAGAGCTTAAGTTTGGTTTTATTAAATTAACCGATATGGCGCCTATCGCTATCGCTTATGAGAAAGGCTATTTTGAAGATGAAGGCTTATACGTAACGATTGAAGCACAAGCTAACTGGAAGGTGTTACTTGATGGCGTAATTGATGGTCGTTTAGATGGCGCGCATATGTTAGCAGGCCAACCTATTGCAGCAACTATTGGTTATGGCACTAAAGCTGAAATTGTTACACCGTTTTCAATGGACTTAAACGGTAATGCAATTACTGTATCAAATACAATATGGGAACAAATGAAGCCTAACATTCCAAAAATGGCAGATGGACGTCCAGTACACCCAATAAAAGCAGATGCTTTAAAACCTGTTGTACAAAGCTATATTGATCAAGGTAAGCCATTCAAAATGGGTATGGTATTCCCTGTATCTACACATAACTACGAGTTACGTTATTGGTTAGCCGCTGGTGGTATTCACCCAGGCTTTTATGCACCACATAAAGGTGATACATCAGGAACTATTGATGCACAAGCACTTCTTTCTGTAACGCCACCACCACAAATGCCAGCGACAATGGAAGCCGGAACTATCTACGGATATTGTGTAGGTGAACCTTGGAATCAACAAGCTGTATTTAAAGGTATTGGTGTTCCAGTTGTTACTGATTATGAAATATGGAAAGACAATCCAGAAAAAGTATTTGGTTTATCTAAGTCTTTCACAGAAAAATACCCAAACACTACCTTACGTTTAACACGTGCTTTAATTCGTGCCGCTAAATGGTTAGATGACAACAACAACGCTAACCGTCCTGAAGCTGTAAAAATATTATCGCAATCTAACTACGTAGGTGCTGATTACAATGTTATTGCTAATTCAATGACAGGTACTTTTGAATACGAGAAAGGCGATAAACGCGCTGTACCTGACTTCAACGTTTTCTTCCGTCATAACGCAACTTACCCTTATTACTCTGATGCTATTTGGTATTTAACACAAATGCGTCGTTGGGGACAAATCAGCGATAGTAAGCCTGATAGCTGGTACAAAGATATTGCTAAAAAAGTTTACCGTCCTGACATCTATATTGCTGCTGCAAAGTCTTTAATTGCTGACAAACTAATTAGTGCAAGTGAATTCCCTGATTTTGAAACTGAAACAGGTTTCCGTAAACCACAAACACACTTTATTGATGATTTAGTTTACGACGGTACTCAACCGAATGCTTACATCAACAAGTTTAAAATTGGTTTGAAAGCAGACGATAAGATTTAATTTGGTATTAATTATCATTTTAGCCACGTTTTTAGCTTAATTGATGAATGATGTAGGCCGGTAAAATGGCCTACATACAAAGGAAATAAAAGTGAACACCTTAATTAGTAAATTTGTAGCAAGTAACTCAGCACTTAATGTAATAACAAAGAAAGTGACGCGCTTTAGTGACTTTTCAAAGCCCGTATTATTACCTGTAATTGGTATGCTGATTTTTCTCTTTTTATGGACTATTGCCGCTAGCAGTATCAATACATCGCTAGGTAAATTTCCAGGACCAGCAGAAGTCGGTACGCAAATGGTAAACCTTTATCAAGAGCATGTTGCAGAACGTGAAAAAGCTGATGCCTTTTATAAAAGACAAGATGATCGAAACGCCAAACGAATTGCTCAAGATCCAAACTATGAAGCCAAAATCCGTTCATACACGGGTAAGGAAACGTTTTTAGATCAAATATTCACCAGTTTAATTACCGTGATGAGTGGTTTTATATTGGCTGCATTTATTGCTGTACCTTTAGGTATAGCCATAGGATTAAGCAAGAATTTGAATATGGCAATTAATCCAATTATTCAAGTGTTTAAGCCTGTTTCCCCATTAGCTTGGTTACCTTTAGTAACTATGGCTGTGAGTGCACTGTATGTATCGGATGATCCTTATTTTGCTAAATCTTTTGTTAACTCACTAATTACAGTAACTCTTTGTTGTATATGGCCAATGGTTATTAATACTTCAGTTGGTGTTGCCAGTATTAACCAAGATTGGGACAACGTAAGTAAAGTATTACGTTTACCAAAATTAAAACATATTCAAAAAATTGTTATACCAGCTGCCATTCCATCAATTTTCACAGGTATGAGAATGTCTTTAGGTGTTGCTTGGATGGTACTTATTGCCGCTGAAATGTTGGCGCAGAATCCAGGTTTAGGAAAGTTTGTTTGGGATGAATTTCAAAACGGTAGCTCAGACTCTTTAAGTAGAATTATGACCGCGGTTGTTGTTATTGGTTTGATTGGTTTTTTATTAGACCGAACCATGCAAAAAATTCAATATCACGTGTCTTGGAACAAAGAAAGCGCGAAGCTTTAATCAACATTTATAAACAAATCATCACAAATTATACATTGACCAGATCGCACAGCTATACATAGCGTGCGATAAGGAAGAAAAATTATGACTACGTTATTAAACATAAGCAAAATTGACATGGTATTCCCAACACCAAAGGGCGACTTTACCGCGTTAAAAGATGTAGATTTACAAATAAAAAAGGGCGAGTTTATTTCACTTATCGGCCATTCAGGCTGTGGTAAATCAACGGTTCTAAATGTAGTAGCTGGTTTATACCAAGCTACTAAAGGTGGCGTTCTGCTTAACAATAAAGAAGTAACTGAACCAGGACCAGAGCGTGCAGTTGTTTTTCAAAATCATTCATTATTACCTTGGCTAACCTGTTATCAGAATGTTGAGTTAGCTGTAAAGGAAGTGTTTAAAGGCAAAATGTCTGCGCAAGAAATGAAAGATTGGATTAACCACAACATAAACTTAGTACATATGGATCATGCCGCTCACAAATTACCTGATGAGATATCGGGTGGTATGAAACAACGTATAGGTATCGCCCGTGCATTAGCTATGCAACCAGAAGTGCTATTAATGGATGAACCTTTTGGTGCTCTAGATGCATTAACGCGAGCACATATGCAAGATTCATTGATGGAAATTCAAGACGAGTTAAACAACACCGTTATTATGATCACTCATGATGTTGATGAGGCTGTTTTGTTATCTGACCGTATTGTCATGATGACGAATGGACCTGCTGCAACAGTTGGCGAAATTCTTGATGTAAATCTTCCTAGACCAAGAGATAGATTGGCACTGGCTAAAGACCCTGAATACAACAATTTACGTTCTGCTGTACTGACTTTCTTATACGAAAAGCAACGTAAAGTTGAGACTATCGCTCCGAGCAAAACAAGTGATAAAACGAAGAAAGACGTAGCTTAAAATAATTAAAAAAATTAAAAAAATCTTTAAAAATTAACTGAAATACAAAAAATAATTAAATAAAAATTATAGGACCAAACATGAAACTTAATAAAATATCTTTACTTGTTACTGCTGCATTAGCATCAACAACATTGTCTACATTAGCTGCAGATGAATCTAAAACCACATTAGATTTTAACTTACGTTACGAGTCAGTTGACCAAGATAACGCACTAAAAGATGCAAGTGCATTAACATTAAGAACTCGTTTAACTCACGCTACTGCAAGTTATAATGGTTTTTCAGCTGTTGTAGAATTTGAAGATTCACGCGTTATTGCTGGCGTAGATAATTATAACGATACAACGGGTAACAATGCTGGTATTTACTCTGTAGTTGCAGATCCAGAAACCACTGAATTAGATCAAGCTTATGTACAATACAAGACGGATAAATTTACAGCAAAAGTTGGTAGACAAGTTGTAACTCTAGATGGACATCGTTTTGTTGGTCATGTTGGTTGGAGACAAGACAGACAAACATTTGATGCAGCTAACTTTATGTATCAAGCTTCTGAAAAGTTATCAGGTAGCTATACCTATATCTCAAAAAGAAATCGCATCTTTGCTGAGGCAAATGATCTTGATTCAAAAGATCATTTATTAAATGTAGCTTACAAAACTTCTTTAGGTAAGGTTGTAGGTTATGCGTATTTACTTGAAGTAGATAACGGCACAGATAATGGTTTAGATACTTACGGTATAAGCTTTACAGGTAAAAAAGACGGATTTTTATACGCAGCGGAAATTGCGACTCAATCTGACGATGCGTCTGATGCGGATACAAGTTACTTAATGTTAGAAGGTGGATACAACTTCGGTAAAGTTACGGCTAAATTAGGTTACGAATCATTAGGAAGTGACAAAGGTGTAGGTTTTTCAACTCCTTTAGCTACAGCACATAAATTTAATGGTTGGGCTGATCAATTCTTAGGCACACCAGGTGTAGGTTTAGAAGATATTTACGCTACTGTTTCAACTAAGGTATTAGGTGGTAATTTGTCTGTTACTTATCATGACTTTTCATCTGACGTAGATAGCGTTGATTTAGGTTCTGAAATAGATGCGGTATATGCAAAAGGTTTTGCTAAAAACTATAAAGCAGGTGTTAAATTAGCGTCTTACTCTGCTGGTGATGCCGGTTCAGGAAAAGTAGATACTGATAAAATTTGGGTATTTGTAACCGCTAAGTTTTAATCATTAATTGATTAGGTTTTACAAAAACGCACTTAATTGAGTTAAGTGCGTTTTTTATTTATTTGAAATTAGCTGAGATTGTTCACAGATCAAAAACAATCAGCTTCAAACATTAAATTTTAATTAACACGCGCCTTTAAATAGATTACATTAGCGCCTTATTTTCCCAAGTACGAAAAATATCCCGAGAAGTTGATGATCAACAAGTTAATCACCGTATTATTATTTGCCGCATGGTTTAAGCTATTTAACGTATTTTTTTATTCTTTTTTAGAAATACCCGTAGAATTTGTAACAGGAGAAGGTGTGAACTTATATAAAGTATACTGGATAGTATTTTTTATTCTTACCACCTTGCTTGCTTATAAAGCCTTACACTTTGTATTTAATTTAAATAGTAAGGTAGTTGATACGGCTGAGCGTTAAGATTTAGTTTACGCTAATCTTTTACCATATTCTGAAAGCCTTTAATTGAAAAACCATTTAAGAATTGCTCTCCAATTTTTAAAACCGGAACACTTCTATAGCCTGTTTTATAAAACTCTTTTTGACCAACAGGCGTTTTAACATTACATAATCGATAGGTAATGTTATTTTTATCTAAATATTGTTTAGCTACATTGCAATGCGGGCAATTAGCCATTGTATATAAAACAATCTTTTTCATGGTGAACCTACAGTAAGTATCTTTTCAGTAACATTAAGATTAATAGGCTAATTATACCTAATCTTAATTCAAATTTATTAAATTAAAGTCAGTTTTTAAATTTTACTGTGTTTTCTTATTTTAATTGTGATTGTTTACTTGAAATCTTAAAAAGCAACTTGTATTAACTTACAAGGTAAAATAGTATTTTCGGGCTATTTTTCCACTCTATGAAAAGGACCTTCAGTGCAGCAATATTGTAATAACGAAGAATTAAAAGAACCTAGCTTTTTAGACATCAAACTTCCTGTTTTACTTTTAATTATTAACCTATTTGTTTTTCAAATTATATTTCATCTATCTACAGCAACACTGATCTCTGTTGCAGCTAAGCAAAACCTATTTTCATTTAATGGTTTAAGTCAATTCACATTTGATATGTGGTTTGTTGTTATTTTATTTTCGGTTGGCTTGTTCTGTTATTCAAAAGTTAAAAAGCAAACAGAATGTTTGTTAGTATTATTACTGATTGTACCTACACTTATTATATTGTTGTCGCTAGTAAGAGATGTTTCTAGCCTAATTGTTATAGCTCTTGCTGGCGTTATCTCTTTTTTGATTTGTCGATTTAATTATCAAAAATTGTCTGCTAAATATTTAGAAGATGCAGCCAACTCAAATAAAGGTGTTAAGTAATAAAATGAAGCACTTTATTTATCTTATAGTGTGTTTGTTAACCCTCAGTATTGGTAGCCTGTTTGTACTTAAAAGCCCTAAAGGCGAAGCTTGGCTAAGTGTTTCAGACTTTTACGATCATAATGTATTTGCTCAAAAATTTATAAATTTCAAAAATAGCATCTTAGACAATACAGATTCACTTTTAAATGATTCAAAATCTTTGATTAGTGATTCGTTAAATAGTGAGAGCCAAGATGCTCCTATTTATAAATGGAAAGATGAAAAGGGCACTTGGTATTATTCAGACAAACCCCAAGAGAATAGTGAAGCTTGGATAAAACCAGAAAACTTAACCGTGATACCTGCGATTAAACCATTAGTAGCAGAAGAGTTACATCCAGTAAAAGTTAATAAAAGTAGTCAACCTTCAGGTAGTAAAGGCACTAACCCCAATAAAATTACCGAGCTTATGAATGATGTAAGTAATGTTCAGCAGTTAATGGATAACAGAACTAAAGTTATTGATGAACAACTTAAAAAACACTAAGCAATTATGATGATTGTTATTTTACGACTTGCTTTAGTCGCTGTGTTGTCTGTTTTTGTGATCAACTTTATTTTCTCATCTTTAATTGGCTACTTTTACCAATCGGAAACAGAAGCCGCTATTCAAAAATCTACATTGTATCTTGAGCAAGCAAAAAATAATCAAGAAGCTTATTTAGAAGCCAAATATAAAGCTAATAATAATATGCTCATAAGGCAGCTTGAACTAGAGCAGAAAATGAACTTACAAATACAACACAGTCAGCACCGTTACGACTTTAAAACTATTGAACAGATTCAAGAAGAACGATTTCGACAAGAAATTTACGACAAAATCAAACAAGAAAACCTAAAAGAAAGAAAGCAAAAACAACAAAGAGTAGAAGAAATAGCTAAACGTAAAAGACAAATAGAACGAGAGAATAGGGCACATATTAGAAACGAAAATATAAAAACCTGCACTTACTGGACACAACAATATAAAGAAATATCGACTGCTAAAAATAAAGTATTTAAAGAAGCTGCTTGTAGTCGTGCTTATTTATAAAGTTAAAGATCAGATAAAGGACTTCTTACGCCATTCGCCCCATGCTCCATAACATGAGTGTATATTTGGGTTGTTCTAATATCAGTATGTCCCAACTGCTCTTGCACTGTACGAATGTCAGCTCCACGTTGCAATAAATGAGTCGCGAAAGAATGACGCAACGTATGTAAGATGATCTTATATTTGTTACATACATAATACTATTATTATTCTATTCTAATAGTAGATTGGTATTTTAAGGTCATTAGATTTGCAATTAATTTATACAGATTCTCACTTCACTATTTCGGGTCAGAGTTACTCTAATATACCCATCCTAATTGATAAAAACTGTGAGATTGTTCGCCCAGTTTATCAGTTCATTATTTATTTGGTCGTACAAGACTCTAGAATTCAAAGCTTAAGAACTGTTAAAAGTTATGCCACCTCACTACTCGACTATTTTTCTTTTTTAGCTGCAAATAATATTGATTGGAATGAAGCCTATTTAAACGATACCGATAATTTCTCTTTAAGCGCTTTGGCTTTATATAGAAATTGGTCTAGAAGCTTAGTAAAGAAAAATGGTAAACGATGGGTATCTGATTCATCTATAAATCTACGATTATCTGTTTTAAAACGTTTTTACAATTATTGTTATAAAAATGGCTTAATTGATTTTGAACCATGGGAAACACTATATAAAGTTATGCCCGAAAGTATGCCTAGCTTTTTAAGACATACGCATGGCCAGAACCAAATAAAAAGTAATGACCTCGTTTTAAAGACGTTTAAAAAGTTGCCTAAACTTTTATCATTAGATCAATGTAAAGAGCTAATAAGCGCTATTGATAGCACCACGTTTAAATTGATTACTAAATTAATTTTATCTACTGGTTTAAGAAAAGATGAAGTTATCTCTTTTATTTCTGATCATATTTATGAACCTAATTTAACTAATCTAAATAAGCGGATTTCAATAGATTTAGAGCCTACAGCGAATGGGCAACGAACTAAAGGTAGTAAACCTAGGAGAGTATACTTGTCAGTAATGTTGATGAAGGAATTATGGGATTATATTAATTTCGGTGAACGAGTAATTAGGTTTCGTAAATATAAAGCAAAGTATGGTCATGAATCACCTTTTATTTTTTTGAATCGTTTCGGCTCTCCTTTTAGTGAAACTGCACTTAATACTGTATATGCTAAATTAAACAAGGATAAAGGAGGAGTATTAAATTTTAAAGTTCACCCTCATATGTTGAGACACACTTACGCTACAATTGAATTATATGCGGAGTCTAAGAGAGTTGGCACTACAAAAGCACTTGCTTGGGTAAAAGAAAGAATGGGCCATTCGTCTATATCCACCACAAGCATTTATCTTCATTGCATTGAAAGTCTTGAAGAAAAAGAATTATCAACTTATCAAATAGAATTAGATGAGATGGAGTAAGTTATGAAAGATAAGAAAAACTTCACACTGCAAAACAGTAATTTAATTCCAATAAGATTAGATGATGAGAAAACTAATTCTAATATGTTATTTAAAACGAATAAGGTACTAGTTGACTTTAATAGATGGAAATATTACGGGAGGCCTAAGTGTGACGATTTTGTTAACGCTAAGTATGCTAATAGAACTCAATTAGTTGTTGATTTATATAATGCAACAAATCAATTATCCCATGAACTCAGACCTTCAACTGTTGGGGTTTTTGCTTCTGATGGTTGTGGCCATATTTTTGCTTTTTTAGATGAACAGCACCTAAAAGGAATTAATATTAATCAAATAGAGCTATTCACGAGCGAAACGATAAATGATTTCTTAATTTGGATTAAGAATAAACCATCTAAAACGTTAACAGGGAAGTTATCTAAAGTAAGTGCTAGAAAGCAATATAATAATGTGAAAAGTGTTTTGATGTATTTTACTAGAGAAGGAAGAATTTCTAAGGATATTTTTCCTTATGCCCCATTTGTTAATGTAAATAAAGCTGGAAAAGGGGCGTTAGCTTATTCAAAATCAGAAATGACGAGAATCATGCGCTATTTATGGAGCCAATTAGAATTGATTCGACAAGATAAATTTATTGGTAGTTTTAGACAAAAGCTGTCGATTTATACTTTAATTATTGCAGCTAAAACAGGAAGGAATACTTCAACAATTTTAAATATGAAAACAGATTGTATTTCTCCCCATCCTTTAGCACCTGAAACTCATATTTTATTAACTAGTTATAAACATAGAGGAATGAATACTAATGTTCAGGCTATGAAAAGTGAAATCAAATTTGATGAGATCTTTAGTACCCATAAAGATATTGGGCTACTTATAAATGAAGTATTAGTACATACACTTCATCTTCGTGAAAAATGTGATAATTTATTTCTTGTTGAGAATAGTGAAAAACAGCCAACAAGCTTAACTGATATGTATTTTTGGAAAGCAGTTAACGGTATAGGTAAACGAGCAAATTTATTAAAGGATAATGCAACCCCCTTACATTTTCAAATTAAAAGGTTGAGAAAGACTTTTGCTACACGAGTTTGGCAATTAACTAATGGGGATCCAATTAAAACCTCTAAATTATTAGGTAATACCACTCCCGTAATGAATCAGAGTTATTTGGAAGTTACTCCTGAGATGGAGAAAAACCATAAATACTTTGGTTACGTTTTAACGGACTCACTTCTTGGCGAGTCTGAAAAAGACATTACCGATAAAATATCTCATCTATTAAATATAAATATCGATAAAGCTAAGAGTGTTCTTATTGGTGACTTTAATACAGGTGTAGGTCGTTGCTCTGATCCTTATGAAGGCGCATATTCAAAAGGTAATGGTAAAGCTTGCACGCGGTTTGTAGCATGCTTTAAATGCCCTAATCAGGTAATAATAGAGTCTGATTTACATAGGTTGTTTTCTTTTTATTGGTTAATTAGAAAAGAGAGAGGGTTCATTGGTCGTAAGCAATGGAAGAAATTATATTCTTGGGTGATAAAAGTTATTGAGAATGAAATAGAGCCTGCTTTTGATAAGTTGGTTGTAGATAAGGCTAAAGAAAGTGCTTTTAATGTTCCAAATCCAATGCGGTCGTCAAGAAACTCTTTGGAGGCAATATGATAGCTATTAAGCCTGAGTACCTTCCAATAAAAAGTCTTATGTTTGATGATCAAGTAGTAACACTAAACTTTAATGGTGAGGTTTGTTCAAGGTTTTCTGATGCTTTGTGGAATTTTAGACATTATATCCATAACAAAAATGTATCTAATTCGAGAGCATTAATTAATTTTGATACTGTATTATCAGACGGTTCTAATTTTTTAGATGAGAAAAACTCAACCCTTTTACTTTCAACAAAACAATATCTTTACACACGATTTAATACTCCAAATCCTAGATCAGGGAAGGTACTCGGTCCACAATCATTAATAGGTCATTTTTATTCTATAAAAACATTTATAAATTATTTAATTAGTCAAAAAAAATACAATTTTTCATTGTTTAATAAAGATGATACTAATAGATTTCAAGACTATATATTTGAACGTAATCCAAAATTAGGAACTAATACTAACGCGAAATATTTAGGTGTAATTGAAGATCTTTATCATTTTAGATATCTTTTACCTGATGGATTAGCTGAACATCCGTGGCCAGACTCTTCAGTTGTACATCTATCTAATGATCGAAAAAATAACGGTGGGAGAAATTTACGTCAAACACCGTGTATTCCCGATTATTTATGTAGTCAGTTATTTACTAATTCAGTTAAATTTCTTGAAGATAATAGCCATAGAATTATTAAATCATTTTCGTTACTTACAAAATTAGCTCTTAAAATTGCTTACAAAGAACTAAAAAATGAAAGAAAAACAAACGATATAAAAACAACTAGACCAGACAAGCTCGCTTTGTATCATGCAAAAAGGTCTAGGGAGTATATTAAATATAAAAATAAAATATTAAAACGTTATAATTTTTCTTCGAAAATAGAACTAACAAAATTTATGCATAAGGCAAGAGCATGTTGCTATGTTATTATTGCCCTAACTACAGGTATGAGAAACTCCGAAATTGCATCTTTAAATTTTAGTAGCTTCATTAAATCTGAAGGTTGGGATGGTGAAGAATATTTTTGGCTAGAAGACTTAACTTATAAGTTAGAAGAAGAGCCTACAGAAGCAAAATGGATGGTTCCAGAAATAGTTAGGATAGCAATAGATCACCTAACATCTGTAAATTTCCCCTTAATCGACGTAATAAGGTTTTCACTTCCTTATTTAAATGATAGTGATAAAGAAAACCAAAATAATTTAATTCCTTTCCTTTTTAAGGGTAATGATAACAAAACTAATCTATTAAATGGGGTTTCTAATGATCATTGGAATCAAACCCTTAAACTTTTATCAAAAGAGTTTGATCTTTGTATTACAGAGCATAATAACGATCTAAAACTTCCTCCAGGCTCTATTTGGCCTTTAGCAACACATCATTTTAGACGTACATTCGCATGCTTAGCAGCAAGAAGCTCATTAGGAGATTTACGCTACCTGAGAGAGCATTATAAGCATTGGTCACTCGATATGACGCTTTATTATGCTAATACCGATGTATTCGATGATTCACTATTTGATGAAGTACTTACTGAACGCAACGATTTACAAAGCACTTTGGTTTCTGATTGGATCGTAAAGGATGTGCCCCTTGCAGGAGGGCGAGGTGAAGCTATAGCTACTTTTAGGCAAAGAGGGGGGCTTAAAAAATCAAAAGATATGCCTAGTTTAGTTAAACAAATTAGTGATAGCGTATTTGTTCGAGGGACAGGGCATAGCTGGTGTTTAGCCTCTGGTGATGGTTGTGGAGGCGAAGGATTATATGATGAATTGCTATGTCCTGATTGCGATAGTTCAGTTATTGATAAAAGCCACGTACCCGTATGGAAAGGTCTTAAAGAGCAACATGAATTACTATTAAACATGCCAGATTCTGGAGTTGGTACTAAAGAACGTGCTCGTGAATATATTAAAAAATCTGAAGAACTAATTGATAGGCTGATTGTATGATTTATTTCGTTAAGGCTGAAATAACTAAAAGAATAAAAATTGGTTACACCGCACAATGGATTGATACTCGTTTATCTTCTATGCAATCAAACTCACCGGATAAACTTACTTTCTTGGGAGGCTTTGTCGGTAACAAAGAGCTCGAAATAAACATTCAGAACTCATTTAGAGAAAATTTATCTCATGGTGAGTGGTACAACGAGAGTAAAGACCTTTATAGTTATATTGAAGTTAATTGTTTGAAAGATAAGTTTAGTTTTGATTGGATATGTGACGCTATTTCAGACAATAGTATTTCTTTTGAATATGCGAAGCTATTGGATGATATAAAAATTAGAGAACTATCTCAGGCTAGGATTAAATATGCATTTGATAATTCATTTAAAAACATAGTTATTCCTGATTTTGGACCGCAATTAATAGCTAAAAAAGGCTGATTTTGTCTATGCTACACAATCCTTGAAATAGCAAGTGACTATATTATATCGAAAATTAGCTAAACTAGTTGCCAAGAAAGCTCATATCAGCATTAGTGATTTTGATAATTTGTAACCTTGTTCTGTATTGGCATTCCATAATAAAAGGACCTAATAAATACATGGAAAATTACATACAATTAAATAGAGCTTTCTCAATAGTAGCTAAAAACCAAGGAAGTGAATATCAAGAAAATTGGTTATCATCACTAGGTAGTTCTGAGAATTTATATTGGGATGATATTTTAAAAAAATTTCGTTGCGTTATTTTGGCGGAAGCAGGAGCAGGAAAAACCGAGGAGCTCAAACAACAAGCGATTTATCTTGAATCTAAAGGCCTTTTTGCATTTTTTATTCGTATTGAAGATATCGATAGTGAATTTGAAGAATCATTCGAAGTCGGTTCTGAAGATAAGTTTAACCAATGGTTAGATAGTACTGATGAAGCTTGGTTCTTTTTAGACTCTGTCGACGAATCTAGATTAACTAGTCCAGGTGCTTTTAAGAAAGCAGTTAATAAGTTCGCTAATCGGATATCTAATGCAAAGCCAAGAGCTCATGTTTTTGTATCTAGCCGACCTTATTCTTGGAGGCCATCAGAAGATAGAAAGCTTATGGATGATAAGCTGCACTTACCAATGTTGGTTGGAAATGAGCAAGTCCAAAATGATATTGAACAGAATAATAACGATAGTTCTTTAGAAGTTTTTACGCTTAGGCCATTAGATAGCGACAGAATTAAGCATTATTGTTTAGCACGTGATATTGATAATGTAGATCAACTTTTGGAAGAAATTGATAGGTTAAGCTTATGGAGTTTGGCTGAGAGACCTTTTGATCTTGATAGCATAACTGATAAATGGAAAAAAGATAAAGATCTTGGGAGCCGCATAGACCTTTTAAGGCATAATATAAAGGTAAAATTAACAGACCAACACTCTGCTGACAGGTCCTATACCCAAACATTCACGCTTGAACGTGCTTTCGATGGTGCTCGCCGACTAGCAGCCTCAGTCGTATTGACTGGTCATGCAGGTATAAAAATTCCAGGAACAACTAACGCAAAAGGTATAAATGCAGTTGAAGTTTTAAGTGATTGGCTTCCAAGTGACGTCAGAACACTTTTAGAATTAGGTGTATTTAACGACATTGTTTACGATACGGTTAGGTTTCGCCACAGGGAAGTAAGGGAATTATTAGCAGCTGAGTGGTTTGATTCATTGCTCAAATCTGGCGCTGACATCAATTCAATCAAGGCTCTGTTTTTCCGAGATCAATATGGTGAACAGATTATTACCCCAAAACTTCGATCAATACTTAGTTGGCTTATTTTATTTGATAATGATTTTTATCGACAAGCTATATCTATTGCACCTGAAGTAGCTGTAGAAGGCGGAGATCCAGCGATATTGTCTCTACATATTAGAGAGCAGCTACTCAATGAAATAGTACAAAAAATTGTGTCCAATGAGGATGAACGTGGTGCTAGAGACAATTCTGCAATTGCTAAAATAGCTGCTCCTGACTTAACAGCAAAAGCAATACAACTGATTAACCAGAATATAGACAGTGACGACGCGATATTTTTCCTTGGGCGCTTAGCGTGGCAAGGTAAAATGATTGATACATTACCTCTATTTGAGGGGGTTGTACTAAATATCCAACGAGATATTTACTCGAGAATTGCTGCTCTTCGGGCAATTGTAACATTAGGAGAACAAGACTATTGTACAGAACTATGGGGGAGATTGAATACGCTAGAGGAGGACATTGAACCACAGCTTTTTTCTGAGTTCTTAAATGAGCTTCCTATAAGTATTTTTAACACTCAACAGTTACTTATTTCAATAGCAAAACTTAAACTAAATAAGGGAAAAGGCGATTCATATAGCGCACGTCACTCATTGACTGAATTTATTGAAAACCTTTCAGTCGCAAATGATTTTGATGTATTAAACTGCTTGCTTGATGGGGTAATAAGTTTATTAGACCAAGAACCATTTGGAGATTCAAACTATTGTCGAATATCTCAAAAATATGCTTGGCTAATAAATTACACAACACAAATACTAGAAAAAATTATTATAGCTCGTTCTGAGATAACTTTATCATCAAGAGTAATATCCATACTAATTTCTATACCTAGAGCTAAAAACTGGATAAGTTCTGAATATGATGATTACAAAGACAATCTGCAACAATTAATACCTAAGTGGCCTGAACTAAATGATGCTTTATATTGGGCGAGTATTAAACAGGTACAATCTAAATCTGAAATAAAAGGTGAGCTAGTATTAGATGATTGGGAAGCACATTGTCATGGATGTTTCTGGTTATTCGATGAATACTCTTATATTAGGCTACTAAACTACATTGGAAATACTATAGATAAAGCTGAACAATTGATTGCTCTTAGTACTGTAATTCGTCTTTACCAACAAATGGGAAAACCTCTTAATATTTTAATTGATTTAAAAGAAGTTGTTGCAAGTAACACTGCGCTAAGTGAAGCTTTACAAACTCGTTTGGGTCCTAGAGTTAGAATTTTAAGTGAGAGTGAAAAAAAACTTAATTCGATGCAAAAGGAACGCGATGTTAAAAAGCTACAAGATGATATACAACGACTTGAATGGATTGAGTCTTTAAAGGCCAACCCGAAAAGGATTAACGCTACTCCAGTTTTAAAGTCAGGACTAATTACAAATGAGATATGGTGGCTGTATTCTGAAATAGAAGGCGATTCCTTAAAGCAAACCAGAGCCAGAGGAGCACAATGGGAGGAACTAGTTCCTGTTTTTGGGACAGATGTTGCAAAAGAGTATAAAACGGCCATTAAGAGCTTGTGGAGGAGTTTTGATGTTGAGCTGCAATCAGAACATGAGGAGTACAATAATAAGGTTCCAGGAGAACTTTCAATTGCTATGGCTGGCTTAGAAATAGAGTTGCGTGAAGTTACTGATTTTTATAAAAACCTTTCTTCAAAAGACTTAAAACAAGCCCTGAGATTCTTGGCAAAAGAACTTAATGGATTCCCAAATTGGTTAGAAACTATATACAAACACTTTCCAACACAAACGTTAGAAGCTATAAAAAACGAATTAATCTGGGAGTTAGAGCATGCAGAACCAGAGAGTCAACTTCATTATGTTTTACATAATTTAACTTACTACGCTCCATGGATACATAAAGACTTAGCAACGCTCATATTGAATTGGCTAATCAGTAAACCAGAAAAAATTTATATATATCCAGAATATTGTATAAAAATAATGCTTGGAGGAAATTTAGCTCCTGAACATTTAATTAAACTAATTAAAAGGGAGGTTTCTAGAGAACAACCTATTGCTAATAAGGCTCGTTGGTTTGCTTTATGGGTTGATTGTAAAGCAGATGAGGCCATTTCAATTGTAGAAGGTTGGCTTAATAAAATGAGCTATGAAGAGGCAAAACTCAGTGCTGAAATCTTTATAACTGAGTTAGTCGGTGATCGACGTGGCAGCCGAGGAAAGATAAGTTTTGAAACATATATCACACCGACTTTTTTGAAGGAACTTTATATACTCGCACACAAATATGTTAAGTCGGAAGATGACATTACTAGAGAAAACGATGGTGTTTATTCCCCCGAACTTCGTGATGACGCACAAAGTGCTCGAAATCGTTTGTTCTCATTACTCTGTGACTTACCAGGCAAAGAGGCTTACATCGCTATAAAAGAATTAGCGCTAGAACATCCTGAACCTAGTTATAGGTTATGGATGACTAAAAAAGCGTTAAATAAAGCCGAATGTGATGGTGATTTAGAAACCTGGACCAGCGAACAGGTTATGCAGTTTGAACATCTACAATTAATAACACCTAAAACACATACTCAACTATATGAATTAGGTATTAATCGATTGAATAATATGAAAGCTTGGATTGAGAATGGAAATGATAGCCCTTGGAAAACATGGCAAAGGGCAGATCAAGAAAACGAAATTCGTAATTTAATAGCTGGATGGCTTAATCAAAACTGTCGAGAACAATACATTACAGCGCAAGAACCAGAATTAGCTAATGCCCAGAGAATGGATATTTGGCTGGATAGTATTCATGTTAAATCACCAGTTCCCATCGAACTTAAAATGTTAGATAAAAGCTGGTCAGGTAATAAATTGTGTGAACGATTACGAAACCAATTAGTAGGTGATTATATTAGAGAAAGTGGAGCCTCATGTGGGATTATGCTTTTAGTTTCAGCTAAAACTGATAGAAAATGGGAGATAGATAGTAAGCTTGTAACGTTACAACAATTACGTGGAGCACTTATGAACTATTGGAACTCTATTTCAAAAGATTTTCCTAAAGTAGATGCAGTTGAGGTAATTGTTATCGATCTTAATTTGAGAAGTAAAGTTAGCGCTACTTAAATCATCTGTCATTCATTGCTTTGTGATGAATGATTATGATCTTGATGAACGTATGGAAACCATCACCCATCAGTGCATCTAATCGCATTTACCTTAGCCAGCCAATTACATTTAACTGTGCCAACAATATCTAATCTTATTAGATATCTTGTTTTTGGATATATTGAACACTCCTAAAACACACTATTGCAACATTGATGCGATTATTTTTGTGTCAATTATCGCCAATGGTATATTCATTATTTCCATAAGTAGCGGATATAAATATTATATTTCTATTTCGTTTTCGCGTAAAAGCGAGTTATAACGGCATCATTGTCCAAAGTAATTAATTTAATTTGCAGTACCGTTTATAATGCATTATCAGCCGGTCATATTCATTGATTTATGATTAAAACTAAACATTTTATGTTTATTGCGAAGCTACTTTATTGGTGTTAAATTACCATATAAAAGACACTGGATATCTAAATTTTTTAAATATCATTAATACTTCTTATTTTCCTATCTTTAATTTTCGTTTTAAAGAAATTCAAACAGGCTATCTGCACCTAACTGATGCTATTGATTAACCGGTGATATAAACATGATGTTAGCAACACTATTGAAGAATATGTTTTTGGGGGATGATTCTTCAGGTCCTGCAAGTGATTTTGCCAAAGTAAAGAGGTCCTTAGAAGGATCTTTTTTCACCTTAGACTTAGATAATCCTGACAATCAATTATTGCAATACTTGATGTGGCCGATGAATACGTTTCATCTTATCGCTCGGATTTTTGATACATATGATGTGTACCAAAAAATCGTATCTATAGAGAATGGAACTAATTATCTAAAACAGCTGAAAACAGGTAATCACCAAAGTAACTGGTCCCAAGGATTACTCGATGCTCAGACGCGTAATGAAATTAAAGTAAGTTCGAGATTTTATGAACTATTGTATAATTTGTTTAGCAGCAGTAAAACACGAGTACAGATTGAAACATTGCTAAAGGATCCTGATTATCTGAAGTTACTTTTTGAATTGTATGTTGCAAGCGATGTATGTGCTTACCGAATACAAAATGAAATATATCGAACTCATAATGCGCTGATAAATAGGTATGTTGAGACATTGATTGCGAAAAAAGATCGTTCAATCATTTCTAGCTTATCTCAATGTGATAAAAATTATGGTGTAATTCAGTTTAAGAGCCATACTCCTCAAACTGGCATCTCACTCAATAGCTTAAGCCATGATTTAGCATACATTAAACCAGGGGTTGAAGTAGCCGCACTTGTTGGGAAGTCAACTCAGAAAACCAAAGCTAATCAATACATCGAAGCTAATCGATACAATGTATTGGTTCTTCCTTGGCCGCTAGAGGTTAAGGATGATTTTTTTAAGCAAGACAATAAACCAACTTTACAAATGGATGATAAATTTGGTTTTTTTTCATATGAGAATCATCAGATAATTACCCATCAGATGATTGTATACGCGATTGAATCCTCAGGAGAACTAAGCTTACCAGATCTCGTTGTTATTCCTGAAAGTGCGGTGAATTCAAACGATAAAACTAAACTGTTAAGCGGTATCAGAGACTATTTTTCAGAAAGAAACATTGAACCTCCTGTTATCATATTTGGTGTTTTTGGAGTCGGTGATAGTGTTGAAAGTTATGGTGAAAATAGTTTGGAGCTTTTTTATCAGAACTATTTTGTTAATAATTATGTTGGTGAGAGCCAGAGAAAACATCATCGATGGGCTCTTGATGCTACTCAGTTAAATACATATGGGTTAGGTAATGTACTTAGTACAGACAAAGTAAAGTGGTGGGAAAACTGTGTAACTGGAGATAGAAAGTTGATTTCTTATCGTGATGAACATGTTCATATATGCCCGCTTATCTGTGAAGACTTGGCAAGACAAGATCCCATAGCTCCTGTTGTACGGGCACTAGGCCCTGACCTTGTCGTTGCACTTTTGCTTGACGGCCCTCAAATGAAAGGGCGATGGTCTCATAGATATTCATCGGCTTTAGTTGATGAACCTGGCTGTAGTGTTTTATCTATCTCACCATATGGTATGACACAGCGGTCAACGAATAACAGTGAGTATCTTCCAAGTTCAATTGTAGCTCTCTGGTGTGATACTGAATCTTCGTACGAACTTGAATTAGAACAAGGTAAGATTGGTATTCTGTTAAAATTAAAGCTTAAAGAACAGGAACAATGGTCAGCAGATGGTCGATGTGAAAAGAAAAATAGATTGTTTTACTTAAGTCATGATTCAGTAGGTAATACTTCTGAACTACTTAAATTAGTAAATTTTTAGTCTGATTGAATTATTGGAATTAGATAAAGTTAATTAGCCTTCACATAATTTTCCTCCATAAATGACCAATCTTACACGATAAACCCTATGGTGCTTTGTGCCCTAGTGCCATAGAAGTATTAAAATTAAGTCGCTATATAATTAGAAAGTTGACCTGAATATTAGGGGAGGCTTTATTTTTTAAGCACAAAGTGATCATATTTATCAGTGGCAGAGTCTAATAAATCTGAGAGGATGTAATAAGCTCACAATTACTTTTAATTTTCTGCAAATTTAATTATTTAGTGCTACTCATGCAACTGATTTTTAGAATAAATATATATTGATTTAACAGCCTCAAAAAACGTATCTCTGTTTGAAAAATTAACTACTGAGCAGGTTAATCTAAGAGATTCTGGAAAGTCGATGTATTTCCATACTTGGCTCTTGAAGTTTATAATATATACATATATTGTATATTATAAATACAAAAAGGGATTTTAAAATGAAATTAGCGTTAATTGTAATTTGTTATTTATTTCTATCCTCATGTACATCAACAACAGGTGAAGTATCAATTTTTTCGGTTAATTCAAATAAAAAATTAGATTCGCCTTTAGTTTCAGCATCTGAACTACATAATTCCGACGGTATTATATATAAGACGAACAAAACGACTGCATCTAAAGGAGATGACACATTCTCAGTATATTTAACGGATAGTTATCTTAGATATTTGCCAGATATAGGTGGAGTGAATGAGGTTATAATTGTTGTTCAGTTTGAAGAGGTGGTTACTGGAACTGCTAGTGATACTGTTACTAAAATACTTGGACCATATGATTCAATAGCTGATGCTACAAAAACACCATATTTTCACAAGGCTTTATATGGGCCTAAGCGGATGGAAAGCGACATTTTGAGTATGTCATTAAAAATTTATGAATATGATTTAGAGGAAAATGGAAAAGTCGGGAGTATGCTCGATTTTATTGCAACAGCAAGTGAAGCCTTAAGTTTATCAAACCCTGTGACGTCTCAAGAAATCAAGGTAGCGAAGGAGGTCGCAAAATCTATCACAAACACCAATGATAACGACTTGATCTTACAACTTGATGTTGATTTTGTCGCAGGAAATTCTTTATACAACCATTCTGGAAATAATGGTGTTAATGTTTTGCCTTTAAAGGCAGGTGAAATGGTATTAATTAAAAAAGAATCGTGTGGAGTAGGACAATGCTATGATTATTTTAGTCAAGATGAGGGCTTTAGTAATCCTATAGGCTATTTAGCTGACTGGTTACTTTTCCCTGTTAATGCTATCGCAATAGGGCTAACTGATTCGCCTGCTAGTAAGTCTCTAACAAATGTTGATTCAACTGATTTTACTATAAGAGATGAGGGTTTATCTCACAATAACGGCGATGGTAAGCCCAAGTTGTACCGAGATAAAACATGGTTGAGACTTTCTATCCTGAAAGGTGGCGACCCGTCTCTATGGGATAAGCGGAAGCTTCTTTACCCTGTTGAAGCTGATATATCTAAATTACTTAGAACTTCAAATGGCATAAATAGCGATAATCTAATTGACCCCATTGAGTCTTTAAATAAAGTAAGGAAACAGTTAAAAGTATTAAATGAAGGGGGTATAAAACTCGTATCTAAACATAGGGATAATAACATTCAGTATATTCTCTCAGGAGCGACAAACGCGGATTTGTGCATAGACGTACCTGAAAGTTTTTCTTTAATACCTTCTTCTCAATTATATGATGGCCGGCCAGCAACAATTATAGCACCAAATACTAATTATCAATGTTTTAGTTTACTACCACCTAGTGTTATTCCTCCTGCAGTAGCCAGTTTTACTCCTGGAACGCGATATTTTCAGGTTAATTATAAAAAAGATGGTCAACTCCAGTCTTATATACAGAATGTTAAAGTAATTGATAAACATACTTTAAATAATACTACTGTATGTCAATTAACAAATAATGAATTACGTATAACAACAACATTAAACCATACTGACGGTATTATGGGGGTTGATATATCAGGAACCGTTAAAGTGCCTAGTATTGATAAGAATATCCTTAGTATTGATGTTAGAGCATTAAGTGATAAGCCAAGTGTTAAAACGATATTTGGAAAAACGGCTATTCCCTTAAATGGAATAAATGCGCCTCATGCAACATGTACCTAAATATAACCTACAAGGAGTTCATATTATGGTAAAGCTTATTTTGATGGGTTTTATAATTTTGTTATTTGGCTGTGCAAGTTCCATAAAATCAATTAATTGCCCAGCAAATCTATATTGTTTAGATCTTCAAGATAATTGGTTAAAGTCTGATAAAGGTTATCCAAGGGCTAGGGCATTTGCCAATAAAACAGCTATTTATGCAGTGTACTCAGCAAATGTTTATGATAAGTCAGCCTCAATTTACCCTGAAATATTTTTACCAGCTAATGAGTTTCACGACCCAATCTTTCATGATGAGGGGATAGATACTATCACTAATTTCAGAGGAAAAGCTTGGTTACGTTATCGTTATGGTGTGGGGCAAAAACAAGATCCCATTTTAGTTATAGCCTTCAGAGGAACGGACAGTTGGGGGGATACGTTTTCGGGAAATTTGAAGTTGATAGAGACGGACAGCCTTGATCAATTTAAATCTGCAAAAAACTACACTAATAAAGTGATGTCGAGCTTGAAAGCTCGGGGAGTTAATTATTCAAAAATAGTATTTACGGGACATTCTTTGGGTGGTGGGTTAGCTGAATATATGCAATTAATTACTGATAAGTCAGAAGCTATTGTATTCATGACTTCGCCAAACAATGGCTATATATATTCTTTATTTTCTGGTGATGATAGAAAGAATATGAATACTATTAGAGTCTATGAAAAAGGGGAGATACTTAATGCATTTAGATTGATTTCAACACCAGATATAAAATACGATAATTGGCCTAATAGTAATGATGATATCAAAACTGCATGGTTGGATTTTTTCACCTGGAGTTTAATTGATGATCATTCTATTCGCGACTTTACTATGCAGCTTCTTCAAGCTGCTGCAATAGAAGGGAACTGTTCTGCTCATAATGTTATAATGCAGATTAACAATAATTATGGAACCAAGATACAATCTCATATATCTCCAAAGCAATCTTTAGATTGTAAAAACGGAAATAATGAAGTTGAGAACCAAACGTATCCCATTAAAAGTCATTCTAATTAGCTGAAGCTCTAGTGGGATAGTTGAAAACTTTCACTTAAAATAACTAAAGCCTATAGTTAAGACCTCATTTTGAAAACGGTCTGAAATATTGATTAATCGTTTATAAGAGTTATTTAAAAAATTATCTTGAGAAAATTCGTTATTTTTTAATTGTTTTGGTTGTTCAACAATAGTGTCCAATTGATTGCACTTATATTCAATTAGAAGTTTGTTTTCTATCTTATTATCGAAAGTCATGGTATTTAATTCGTTAATTTGGATATTGTTTTGAACGGCTATGTTCATTTTATCAAAATTAACAACATCAGCTTCAAAGGGTACATCTTGCTTAACTCGATAAGCGTATTCCAATAGCTTAGGCTCAGCAGGCATATACATTATTGCTTCTTGATTTTTTGAATTTGTCATCCTAAGTATTCGCCCCAAAATCTGTCTGAAGTGCATCTCTGTTTTAATATTGGTAAGATGACAGCATATTTGTAAACGAGGAATGTTTGTTCCTTCACTGATCATGCCTACGGAAATGATCCATTTAGTTTTTGCATTTCTAAACTGTTGAATGATGCTTGTTGGCTCATTCTCTTTGTAGGTAACAACTATAGATTCCTCATTAAGATATTCTTTCATTAACTTAGAAATCTGCTGTGCATGTTCAACTGATGACGCAATAATTAATCCTGCTGCATCAGTGTTTTTCTCTCTAATAGCGTTTAGTTTCTTTTGTGCAGATGAAATTATGTACTTAATAACTTTTTCATTTTCAATAATTTCCTGGTATGGAATTATTGATTCTGATAATAAACATTTAAAGCTGCTAAATGTTTTTGTTTCTTCATTATCAATTACAGAAATATTATCATTATCAATTGCTGTTATTTGAGGGATACGACAAACATTGTCTCTAATAGCCTCTGAAAGGCCATAAACGTAATTACAGGATATTTTATTACTAGGGTGTGAATAGTTTGAAAGAACGATAGGAGCTGTGTCTGAGCGCCAAGGAGTGCCTGTTAATGCTAATGTATATTTAGCTTTGTTTTGAATGTGAAGTATTATCTGTTCACCCCATGCATTTGAATTATCAACATTTGAACCGGCACAATGGTGGATTTCATCAAAAATTACAAAAATCCTATATTGATCGAATAATTGCCAGAAGTTAGCATCTAGGTATTGCATACTTTGATACGTGAGAGATTTCCCTTTTGCACCGATAAGTCCATCAAACCGTTCTTTAGTTTTTAGCTGTAATACTTCACTGAAATCTTGTGACACAATAGATGAAGGTGAAAAACAAATAATTAAATCAATCAGATTGCTTTTTAATAGCTGATTAGCTAATTCAGATGCCATTAAAGTCTTACCTGAACCTGGGGTGGCTAATACTAAAAAATGACTATTATTTTGGTACTCGTTTAACGCTAATGTTATGCACTCATTTTGCCATTGTCTAAGTTTCATATTTTACCTAAAGGCTGTCATTATTCATTAGGCCTTCAATGGCTCTTATCTTCCCTAATATCTTTGTATTATTGTCTCTAGCTTTATTGTATTTTGGTTGTATTTCTTCAATCAACTCTGGGAACTCAGAATAAAGCTCTTTATAAGCTTCTGACTCGCCCATATTTAATAACAGTTCAGATTTATAAATATTTAATTTATCAAATAGTTGTTCCTTTTTATGATCTATACGTGTAATTGAACTTTTAGATTCATGTTCAGTATTTAACTGGAGTTTTTTAACATCAAAAAGTGTTGTTTTACTAAAACGAGTGAATCCTTTTTTATTAGGAATTACTTTATTTAACCAATTCTTTTTAACTAACTTTAAAAGTTCAGCGTATACCTTCCGCCTAACACTTGTCGGCTCAAGTGATACATCATTCTTTAAAGCTAAGTAAGCTGTTCGAACATCAGCGGTTGTGAAGTTGTCAAAACTTTCTACCACAATAATTTGAGCTACTACAGGGTCTAATTTCAAAATAAAGCCTAGTCAAATTTAAATAATAATGGGTATTATAGGGCGTGGTGCCTTACCCCTCAACATGAAATTCTAATCATTTTACCTAAAGGAAAACTTTGGTGAGTGATTTAGTTAAAGAATTTGGTGAAATGTTGAGATTAAAACGTAAAGCTGCTGGCTATTCTCAAGAGAATTTTGCAGCATATGTTGGTATCGAAAGAGGCAACTACGGCAAGATGGAAAGAGGCCTGGTTAATATAAAATTAGAAACATTATACAAACTTACTAATGCTTTAAACTGCGAATTTGAAGAAATAATGCCTTTAAGAGTGAAATATAAAGTTAAACTAGATTGATCTAAATAGAGACTTAAGAACAAATCATTATTCAATGGACAATAACTGGTATGGAAACAAAATGCATATAACTCAAATATATATTAGTGGTTTTAAAAAGTTTTCTAGCGAAACCTTTAGCTTTAATGAAGATCTAAATATTATCGTTGGTGATAATGATTCTGGTAAATCTACGCTCCTTGAAGCGATTGAACTAGTTGTAAATGGACGTTATCGTGGAAAGTCAGTTACTTCAGAAATAACTCCAGAATTATTTAACGTACTTTCTAAAATAGACTATTTTAAAAGTGATTACGCCTCAGGAAATTTACCAGCTATTAAAATTGAGGTATACCTTGAAGGATGCCCTAATTACCGAGGTATTAATAATACTCAAAATATTGACGCCGAAGGTATAACATTAGATATCCTATTTGATTGTGAATTACAGGCTGCATATAACGATTTTATAAAAGATAATAATGACATAAGTACTATTCCTACTGAATTTTATAAAGTTAATTGGCAAGATTTTTCTTGGAATAATATTAAATATTTAAATCGTGAAGCTAAGTCACTCTTAATCGACCCTTCAAGATTGCACCCGACTTATGGGAAAAGCCAATATATAGGGAATATTATTGATGCTTCTCTAGATAAAAAAGAAAAAGCGCTACTTAGTTTGAATTATCGTCAATTACGACAATCATTTAATGAACAACCTCAAGTTAAAGGCATTAACGATAAACTTGATGCTGATAATATGGTGACAGAGCAATGTTTATCAATTGTAGCTGATATTTCTAATAACCAAAATATTGAGTCAGGATTACAGTTAGCTGTAGATGATATCAATTTTCCCTTAATAGGTAAGGGAGAGCAGAATCAAATACAAATCAAATTAGCTATTGCCAACAAAGCAGCCAATATTGATTTTGTTATGGTGGAAGAACCAGAAAACCATTTATCTCATATGAATCTCAGTAGACTAATATCTAAAATAGCTGAACAACACGAAAAACAATTATTTATTACAACGCATAGTTCTTATGTTCTTAATAAATTAAATATTAAAAACTTATGTTTAATCGGACGTGAATATAAACAGCTGAAAGACATTGATAAAAAAGTTGCTAAAATACTTAAAAGATTACCTGGTTATGACACTCTTAGGATAGCACTAGCGAGTAGGGTTGTTTTGGTTGAAGGTCCTTCAGATGAACTTATACTAAAAAAAATATATTTCCAAAATCATAACAAGTTACCAGAAGAAGATGGTATAGATATTATTGTTGTGCGTGGAATCGGTTTTAAAAGCTATTTAGAGATAGCTAAACATATAGGGACAACTGTTCATGTTGTTAAAGACAATGATGGTAATTACCAGAAAAATATAATCGATTATGGGAATGATTATGCAGAGTATGATTTTATTTCATTCTATTCACATATAAATGATTCTCTGAATTCTTTGGAGCCAACATTAATTGCAGAAAATAACAAAGATGATGAGACATTAGATTCGTTTGCACGAATTGTGTTATCAACTCAAACATATCGAAAGTATAATAGAACATGTAAGAACTTAACTGATAAACAGTCGTTTTTAAAAGAGTGGTACGGAAGTGAAGGAGAAAACTTCGGTGGTAAAAAGGTAGATACAGCGATTAGAGTTTTTGACTCTGAAGGAATTATTGCATTCCCTGATTATTTAGTTGAGGCATTGTATTTTGGCTAAAAAATTACTTATAGCTAGCGCAGGGGCAGGTAAAACACATAAAATTGCAGAAGAGTGTTGTCAACTAGCTAATAATAATAATCGAGTATTGATAATAACTTATACCGAAAACAATCAAAAAGAAATTATATCTAAATATAATAGTATGGATATTACCAATCCAAATAATATTATTGTAAAAGGTTGGTACACATTTCTATTGGAAGATTTAATTCGCCCTTATCAAGCATCTATTTTTTCAGAACGCATTAATAATATTAATTTTACGACTATTAATCCACACTTCAGAAATGGAAGAACAATACCAGGAACAGCTGAAAAAATTAATGGAAAATTTAATTCTCGTCACTTTTTAACTTCATGCAAAACAAAAGCACATACAGAGTTCTTAGCAAAATTAGCAACACGAATATGTGCGACTAGCAGTAAGAAATCTATATCCAGACTAGAATCAATATATCAACATGTTTTTATTGATGAAGTACAAGATCTCGCTGGTTGGGATTTTAATGTCTTAAAGGATATGGTGAAGATGAAAATACCTATAACTTGTGTAGGAGACTTTCGCCAAACGATTTATTCCACTACATCCAACCCTAAAATCCCTAGTACTAGTCAACAAAAGTTAGATGCGTTTTCACGATTAAAATTTACAACTGAGTATATGTCTATTAGTCGCCGTTGTATTCAAAGTATTTGTAAATTCTCTGACACTATTCATAAAGGTGAAGGCTATGATGAAACCAAATCTTTAGTGGATAATATTCCTCTAGAGTTTCAAGAGCATCAAGGAGTATTTATTATTCCTTCATCCAAACAACAAGAATATATTGATACATATTCTCCTGTTATTTTGAGAAATAGTATAAATAGTGCTAAGGATTTAAACTTAATTCCAATAAAAAAAGTTAATTTTGGCGTATCAAAAGGGTTAGGTTTTAATCGGACATTAGTTGTTCCGACACAAAAT
This sequence comes from Pseudocolwellia sp. AS88, assembly GCF_030551755.1. GTDB lineage: Bacteria > Pseudomonadota > Gammaproteobacteria > Enterobacterales > Alteromonadaceae > Pseudocolwellia. Next base: position 2,292 of record NZ_JAUPEC010000026.1, on the reverse strand, counting down.
ATTTTAAATTTTTTATATGGAGATCTAAATGCTTTTGATAAAGGCTCTTCTGATAAGGCAAAAAATAATTTTTATGTTGCTAGTACTAGATCTAGATATAGTTTAGCTTTTTTAGTTGAAGATAATGATATTGAAAAGTGTAGACTACCAATTTGGGGAGGGTAAATGGAAATACAGAGAATTTACTTATGTTGAATAAAACTAGAGAAAAACTAGAGAAAAATTTAAAAATTTTGCTTGAGAAACCAGAAAAAAACAAAATATCAGTTACAGCTTTAGCTGAAACTGTTGGGATATCACATTCAACCATTTATAATCGTTACTCTGACATTGCTACAAAAATTCAGACCCACAATATGTCTGTACTTATTGCTAATGATAACTCATTTAAAGATAAGTTAACTCAAACTAAAGTTGATAAAGGTAAACTTAAAAATGAAAATATTCGTCTTAAAGAAGATGTTCAAAAGTTAGTATCTTTGAATGCTAAATATGAAATGGATAATCAAAAATTGAAACGAGAAGTTGAATTACTTGAGAAAAGAGTTTCAGATTTAAATATAAAATATGGGGATATTAAGCTGCTTTAAGGTCGAAAAACTCCATTTTTGTTACATACTCAATAGGTGCTGTTTTTATTACCTTTAATGGAATGTAACATTTGACAAGATCATCTTTAGAATGACAAGTCACATTTTTTTCAATATCAGCTTCTTTTGCGGATATTTTTAAACTTTTTCGTAATGCAGTGTGATCAACATGATGTCGTCTTAAAGACTGCGACTCAGGATCTATACTTAATTTATTAGCAGGGAAAATATAATGCCAGTTAATATCTTTATTTGCTTGCGGGTATTTTCTCTCTAAAGCGTAAGGCAACCAAACACCAGAATACTGTTTATTTTGAATGTCTTTTTCCGCAATAGCTTTGGCAAGCTTTATTTGTAATTTAAGTGGCTCAATCAACTCTTTAGCTAAAGTTACACGTCTGTTTTTAGCTCCTTTCCCTTGCCACACCTGAATTGAATAGTAATCGCAATCTATATCTTTAATACGTAACTTTACAGATTCCGTAACGCGTAACCCACTTACATACATCAGTTTTATTGGTAATTCGTGCTTTTTATTTAAATGAGATAAAAGTTTCTTAGTTTCTTCAGGTGTTAAGACAACAGGTAATTTAGTTTGAATTTTACTCTTATTAAACTCGAGTTCGAAGGTTAGTTGCTTATTAATAATATGACGATATAAAAATACCAGAGAATTTAAAGCGAGACTTTGTGTGCGAGGTGCAACATTCATTTGGTTTGTTAGATAGGACAGAAAGGCTTCTACTTCAACATCATGGCAGGTTTTCGGATGAACTTTATTGGTAAAGTTTATAAAAGCTTTAATCCAATACGTGTACGATTCAATCGTTCTTTTAGCACAACGTTTTAAGCGCATCTGCTCTATAATGTAATTTATGTAGGGTGAAGACATTTATAAATCCTTTTATAATAAGTGCTGTTTTTATATACAGCTTATCATGAATCCTCCTTTCTACAACTATGTGGTTAACATTTGTTGTTAAATTGAGCGGTGGATCGAGGTGGGGTAATTATAATTAATTGATTTTTATTCAGAATTAAATTATTGTCGATAATAATTATTAAGTAACAAGGATATTAAAACCTTTGTAGAAAGGCGGATTGTATCCTCATAATAAACTGTTATATTTTCGGAGAATTCATTGGCAATCTGGCAATTTTCAATTGTGTTTATTCCTGCTCAATGGGCAGAGGACAATAAGTTTAAAACTGATTCACTGTATGGTGAGGATGGTTTTGAAACTTCACATGTTTGGTCTAGGAATGCAGGAAAAAAGGATTTCGAAACATCTTTCAATTCTATTTTACCTAAAGCTGAGTCTTGGAGTGATGAAATAGATATTTGGGGAAATGCTAAAACCAATGATCTAACTATTTTTCGCGAAGGCAACAAAATTCAATGTATCCAATTCAGATTAGACTTACGCGATAAGGTATTGGGTTTAACTAAATCAATAATTAATTCAGCAATATCATTGAATTGTGTTTTGTTTATTCCTTCTAAAAAAGTCATAATTAAGCCGAATATATTTGAGTTAAAAAAATATATAACACAATCTAGTGCAGCAAAATATATTGAAAATCCTGAAGCTTTCTTACGTGGGCTAGCTTTTGAGTAATGAAAATATAACAACACGCCCTGAGGTGGACAACAAGTCTAATTCAGCTTTTAATTGCAAATGTTAATAGCGGCGAACCTCTT
>NZ_JAUPEC010000025.1 GCF_030551755.1 Pseudocolwellia sp. AS88 | reverse complement strand
TAAGGGTTCTCCCTTATTGAAATATGCGGTGGAAAGTAAGTTTTAGGACTTGCGGTCCACCTCAGGGCGTGTTGTTAGGTTTTGTTTATCACTGCTTCAGCTGCAAACTTATGATCTAAAGTATTTTCAACCAATTGCTTATACAGTGCAAATTGTTGCTCAGCATACTTTAACTTATGTTGTTCTTTTATATAGAAATATTGCTCAAGGTTGTTTTTATATAACTGAAGTAATCCCTCTGCTATTCCAAGTTCTTTAAGTGCACAATTTTTCATGTCTTCTTTTGTTAATGGCAAATTGGCAAACAAGTTTTCGTCATATCTCCACGGGTTTTGCTCTCTTTCATAGCGCCAGATGTCAAGATAACCAGAAATTCTATATATTTCTGTTACTTCTTTGTCAAATCGTGGGTTTTCAATTAAGTGCGATGTGATATCAGCAAGTGCTTGGATTTTATTACCAATTAGCTTTCTAACGGACTCTAAAATTGAATTTGTAATTTCAGATTGTCTTTGAATTGGATTAAAGCTCAAAGCAAATTCTGTTTCTTTTTCTGAGGCTACAGAAATACAATTTTCAACTGTGAGCACAAATTCTGAATCAGATATTTCTTGAGGCAAACATGCATCGCTATTGGCAACCAGATTAATACCAGCATACTCGTACGACTTAGCAACTAAGCGTGAACAAAACTGCCTCTTCGTATCTAGTTTTGAGAATATTTTAGCGCCAGCGTTTAAAGCACTTACTTTAGAATATGACGTTCCTATCTGTAGTCGAGCATATTCAATTGCTTTATTTATTGCAGATTGATCTTTAACTCTAATAACTTTAACAAAGTTCGGTTCATCAATAATTAAGCGCTGAATATTTCCTGAATGCACTCCATTTAAATCAGAATGTATATAACTTGAATCTCCAACATATAATATGGCATGAGAGTACTTTGAACCCGTCAATTTACATATCGCTTTACTTGGCTTTTCATTCGAACATGTAAGAATGATATCGCCTTGTTTCAATAACTCTTTTTTAAGAAGGAACATAATTCACCCGAAAAACCTAACAGTTTATTATGAGGATACAATCCGCCTTTCTACAAAGGCCATTAATCCCCTACAATTAATCATTAATATAAACATTACGCGATTATCAATTATAGATCAATTAGTTAAAAGTCCAATAGTAACTGGTTGATGTGTGAAAGGAGGATCTAATCCCGCTTTCTTGTAGAAAGAAGGATAACTCCCCGCTTGTATATAAAAACAGTGTTGATTGGGTTTTTTAAATATTTTAGCAATAGTGGTGTTTTGTCGAAAAACTCCAGCAAGCTCACTCATTAACCAGACTTTAAATTGATTTTATTATCTTAGGTAATTCTTAGCTTCCATAGCTTCTGCAATGGCCGGAATATCTTCAGCATTGGTTAAATAATGAGGTTCAATTCTTCGTTGTGATTGCTGCTCATAGGCAAAGGCAAAAGCGAGAATGTTAGCGTCGGTATCTTTAGTTCCTATAAATGATAAACCCACCGACAATGAATGGATTTCTCCCATAGGTACGGTTACATGAGGGTAACCTGCCTGTGCTGCGTAGGAGCCGAATCCAGGCCAACTTGCAGGCCAAATATCGCCATTAATAGGGTCTACTCTTGGCACTACAGGGCCTGAAGGTGCAACAAGAACATCAACATTATGTTCATTTAAAAGCTTGTCTATACCGTCTTCGCGTGTTGCTTTCTGTAAAGTAGAAACCGCTGTTTGGTATTTAGTACTGTTAAGTGGTTCCATGGATTGTGATGAAATAAAAATACTTTGGTCAAACAAAGCTAGTTCTATATCTGCATTGGCTTGGTTATAGTCAATAAGTTCTTGAAGTGTTCGCACCGGTACTTGCTTAGCTGACGTTGAAGAAAGGTAATTATTTATGCCATCCTTAAATTCATATTTTAGTACGTCATAACTCATCTTCCCTAAACCATCGGGAGCTTTTGGTCGCTCGTCAATATTAACTAAAATTGCACCTGCAACAACTAAATCGTTTAAAGCAGTGGCAAAATGTTGTTTTATTTGATTTGAGCTTCCTTGGGCAAAATTAAGTACACCCACGCGAACTCCTTTAAGTGCCTTCGTATTTAAACCTGCCGTGTAGTCAATGTCGGGCGTAGTGGTAGCCATGGCATTCATCAGCATGGCAGCACCTTTGACGGTTTTAGTCATAGGTCCAGCTGTATCTTGTGATTCAGAAATAGGGATAATGTACTGTTGTGGAACTACACCCACTGTAGGTTTGAAACCAACTATGCCATTCGCATTTGAGGGACAAATGATAGAACCGTTAGTTTCAGTTCCCACAGTAGCTGCTGCTAATGATGCAGCTGTTGCGGCACCAGAACCTGAACTAGAACCACAAGGATTTCTGTCAAGCATATGTGGATTTCTAACTTGACCACCTAATGCCGACCAACCGCTCATAGATCCTTCAGAACGAAAATTGGCCCACTGACTTAGGTTGGTCTTACCAAGAATTATCGCGCCTTGAGCACGTAAACCTGCCACAAAAGGGCTATCCCGATGAGTTATATTATCTTTTAACGCTAAAGCACCAGCAGTTGTTGGCATGTTATCTAACGATTCAATATTATCTTTTAGTAAAATGGGCACACCATGTAAAGGCCCTTTAACTAAACCATCTTTACGCATAACATCTAACTCTTTAGCCTGAGTTAAAGCGTCAGGATTAACTTTAAGCACTGCCTGCAATCGTGGCCCTTGTTTGTCGATAGCTTTGATACGATCTAGATAGAGTGTTACAAGAGCTTCAGAACTAATCTCTCCACTATTTAAAGCCTCTACTATCTCAGGTAGGGATTTAGAGATGATGCCCTTAGCTTGATAATCAGCAGCCACTGGCGATATTTGTGCACTTTGAACGTTTTCATCAGATAATGAGCAAGCACTCAGTGAAAGCCCAATAGCTAAGGCGAGTATAGGATGTTTTTTCATTGTTTTTTATTCACACTAGATCAAACCAAAAGAGCAACTACATTATTGAGATATCAATATCATTGCAAGGTGTATAAGTAGAATATTTCACTTATTTTAAACTCTGATTTCCTCTGCACATCAATCTTTTATTTGACCTAAAACATACTCTATCTTTTATTGAGAAATAACCTCATTAATATTTTTCAATCGTTTGATTTCTAACAACGATATCATTCTGCAATATCTGTACTACTTTGCACTGAAAGTTCAAAGGTTTTTACATCGCAATTACTCTGGGTATCGCAACCTTTTACAATAAACTTTAGGTTTGTTAGATCATTGTCTTGAAAGTTCTCACTACCTACAAAGTCACTTCCAATCGAACAAGTTAAATTGTTGTTAGCAACTTCACATTGAACCTCACCTGTTGCGTTGGGGCAAAGTGATAAAGAGTCGCTACCACATTTAAGCCCTACTATTTTGTTATTATCGGAATAGGCTTGATCGTTTGTAGATAAATACAAATCTATTATATAACCCGCAGTAGTTGGAGATACCCACTGAACTTCAAAGCTTGTATTTTCTGTAACGGTAACTAGCTCACCTTCATAGTAATCTTTTGAGTCGAATCTAATGTTATGCAAGATGAAGCTTCCATCTCCTGTAACAGTTCCATTGCCGTTGTCAATTTGAGAACCATCAGTATTAGAAGTATTTCCATTATCACTACCTCCGCCTCCACAAGCGCTCAGCAATAGAATACTTATAATGAATAAAATATGTTTCATAGATGTCCTTATAATTAAATTTGATTGATTGGTACTTATATCAAGTTGACCAATTTATGATTAAAAATGGCATTACTTGTTTTGTAACTTCAACTGCAACCTTTGAAATTAGTTTATGCAGTAAAGCAGACTATATTACAAAGAGTAACCATAACATTCTCAAACGCAACAATTGCTCTGACGTAATATGATTTAAGTATTCTCATCTAGCTACTTATCTTCCCCTACCTTCGCTAATAAGCTCAGTCATACTCTCTTACAGATCAACTATGGGATTTCATTGCAAAGGTTTTAATTAATCGTCAAAATTCTTTGTGTTATGGCGATATTAGCCATGTAGCGAAAGTTTCTGCTGTTTAAGTTGGTCTGCTCTCTTGTATGAACAAATCTAGTGTTACTTGCAAGATTAAAACAAGCTTACTTATAAACTTGAATTCGAAATAAACACTTTAAGTTATCTTGTTAAACAATAGCTTAAAAAGCCAATATTGCGAGTTCAGGTTACTTAATTGATTCAATCACATATATACAGAGGTATTATGAAAACCCCATTTTTAAAGACATTTTTTAGTTTAGTTTTGTTGCTTAATTGTCATCAACTTTTTGCTGGTGAAGTTGAAAAATCAGTAAACTCATTAACCAAACCTAAAGTTATTATTTTTGATGTTAACGAAACCCTACTCGACTTAACAAGCATGCGTAAGTCTGTAGGCGATGCTATTGGTGGTCGTGAAGACTTATTGCCTTTATGGTTTTCAACTATGTTACATCACTCTTTAGTAGTTTCAGCGACTGGCGAATACGAGAGTTTTGGTAATATTGGTGTAGCTGCGTTACAAATGGTTGCTGAAATTAATGGTATAGATATCACTAAAGAAGATGCTAAAAAATCAATTTTAACGCCATTACGTTCACTACCAGCACATCCTGATGTTGCTGAAGGGTTAGCGGCACTTAAAGCACAAGGCTACAAGCTAGTAACATTAACTAACTCTTCGTTAGCAGGTGTTAAGCTACAACTTAAAAACTCTGGTTTAAGCCAGTACTTTGATGCGAATTTAAGTATTGAGTCTGTAGGTGTATTTAAGCCTCATCTTGCGACTTACCAATGGGCAATTAAAGACTTAGGCGTTGATGCTGATGAAGCGTTAATGGTTGCTGCTCACGGTTGGGATATTGCAGGTGCTGACAAAGCAGGTTTACAAACTGCCTTTATTCGCCGTACAGGTAAAGTGTTGTTTCCAATTGCTGCACAACCTGATTACAGTGTGTTAGATGTTAATGAACTTGCTAAAACATTAGCTAAGTTTAAATAAACAACTATCTGCCATGTGTTGTGCTAAACAACTCAACGCATGGCTTTATTCTTTCAATATCATCTTAATAAATTAACACTTAAACTTGGTAAACCCTTCCCTTTACTTCATAATCTTTCCTAACAAACCAGTAAATTAACAAACATCCTGTTTCGATTTCTCCTGTATTTATCACAACTAATATCGAATTCATTTAAAGGTAATTTTTATGACACAAACAATCCAAAACATTGGCGGCATTTCTCTTGTTGTAGCTAACTACGACGACGCTATTGAATTTTATACAAAAAAACTTCAGTTCACTTTAATTGATGATATAGATTTAGGCCAAGGTAAACGTTGGGTACAAGTATCACCACCAAATTCTAACGGCACAAACTTAGTGTTATCTCAGGCGAGTAATGAACAGCAAAAGCAAGCGGTAGGAAACCAAGGTGGCGGTAGCGTGCTTTTATTCCTTAAAACCAATGATTTTTGGCGAGATTACGATTTAATGAAAGCCAATGGTGTGATTTTCAACGAAGAACCAAGAGTTGAAGAATATGGCGTGGTTGTGATTTTCCAAGACCTTTACGGTAATCAATGGGATCTTCTACAATTAACTGAGCAACCTGTGAGTTAGAGAGTAAACATTAATTGCACAAAATAACTTTTTGGAGCTAACAGCAATTCCCCCCCCAAAAAAAACAAGGTGCGAAGAGTAAAATTAATTAGCCAGCTAAAAACTTTTTAACTGGCTAAATATTTGTTTATTTTCTTTTTGCTCTGCTTCTATTTGTTTTTTTAACGGGTTTCTTTTTCTTGCTTTGTATAGGCGCTTTCGAAAATTCTTTATGAAAAGGTTGTTCTGTAACAACAGGAATAGCTTGTCCTATGCTAGTTTCAATATTAGTTAATTGCCTTACATCGTTTTCTACAGCAAATGAAATAGCCATTCCATTTTTACCAGCACGAGCTGTTCGTCCTATGCGGTGTATGTAGTTTCTTGGATCTTCAGGAAGATTATAGTTAATCACTAACGTAATATTATCAACATCAATACCACGAGCTGCAACATCGGTAGCCACTAATACTCTTAAATTAGCATCCTTAAAGTTTTGTAACGCTTCTTCTCTAACTGCTTGAGTTTTACCACTGTGAAGACTAGCAGCCGTTATTGATTCTTTTTCTAAAGCTTTAACAATAATGTCTGCGCCATACTTGGTTTTGCAAAAAATAAGTACTTTCTCATAATCAGCATTTTCTAAAATGTTAAAGAGTAAAGGGAGTTTGTTCGATTTTTCAAGCTGATATACACTTTGATTAACTAAATCTATAGTCACAGTTTCAGCAGCTATTTGAACTTTAGTTGGCTCCGTTAATATGTCTTGTGCAAGTATCTCGATTTCTGCAGGCATAGTTGCTGAAAACAAAAGTGTTTGTCGCTTCTTCGGCAGTTTAGATATGATACTTTGAACATCATTAAAGAATCCCATATCAAGCATGGTGTCGGCTTCATCTAATACAAATACTTCTAGCGCTTCAAAATTTAGATCGCCCGTCTCAATTAAATCTAATAATCTGCCAGGAGTTGCCACTAAAACATCAAGTCCTAGAGCAATCGCATCAACTTGCGGTTGTCGTCCTACTCCACCATAAACAACTTTAGTTTTAAGACCTAAACCATCAGAGTAGTCATCAATGTTTTGCATTATTTGCGAGGCAAGCTCACGAGTAGGCGTTAGTATAAGAGAGCGCGTGCTTTTAGCTTTGATATCAATTTTATTTCGACCGAACTTATTGATAATAGGTAATGAAAAGGCTGCAGTTTTCCCTGTTCCTGTTTGCGCAATACCAAGAAGATCCTTGCCATTAATAAGAGCAGGAATACATTCTTTTTGGATCGGCGTAGGTTGGTTGTAGCCTTTAAGACTAACACGGTCAATAATTGACTCTAAAAGTGAAAATGCTTTAAATTCTGACATGCTGTCTCGGTATACTTTAATCAATAGCCAGCTATTCTAACAGAATGCTTTAACATGTTTAAGATGTATTGGATTCAGTACTATATTCACAATTTTCTATGGGATAATACTCCCACTAGATTAAAACAAATCTAAAAACTAATGCATCTATCTGCCTTGAACCTCATAAAGGATTAAAGTTTGAGTATGAAAGAAAAATCTGTTCTATTTATTTTAAGTTTAGTTATGGCTTTTATTTTTGGAGTTGTAATGATTTTATCTCCATCGGAACCTGCCAAATATACCTTTGCATTTTTATTCTTGTATTTGTTTATTTGGCGTGTATTTATTGATGCTGCTGAATATAACTTTAAACGGAATAAGTTGTTTAACATTTCTCTTATAATGTTTACATACATTACTTTTCCGTATTATCTCTTTAAAACCAGAGGTTTAATTAAAGGCTTATTGTCTATAATACGAATTATTTTATTTATCGTATTGTTTTTTGTTGTTATGTTAATCGGCGCCTCACTTATTATTATGACTCAAGGTGGGGTTTAAATATGGTTGTTAAGCATTGAGAGGCAATATGAGTTTTAAATCGATCTTTGCCGGTAAGACACAACAAGAAATTGATGAATTAATTCATGATCAAGGTTCAGAATTACATCGTTATATGAAAAGCTTTAATACGAAGGCAAACTCTTGGGTTACGGTAAATGATTTAATAAGCGCTATAGAGCAAAGGCTGATTGAATTTGCACATTTTAAAACAAAATTGGTCACTAAAAATGCTCGCTTTACTACTTTAAAAGAAGGTGAAGTAGAGATTTGTAATATTGGTTTTGGATATTTTGATGAGGAAGACGGTAACCAATTTATTCTAGTTGCAACTGAATTTGCAGGTGACGATGAAGGTTCAGGTAAAGAAATTAAAACAGTTGAATTACTTACATTATTAAAATCAAAGGCTGACACTTATGGTGATTGGCCTATCGTTTTGGTATCTGATCAGTTTATTACTCCAGACGGTAGCATCATTCGCTCGTATGGCACAAATAATTTTCCTTATTTAATTTGGCATCCTGAGGTAACAGAACTTTGGTTATTGGAAAGCCCTGAAGAACATTGGCCTGAGTATAAAAACCTCTAAAAAACAGAGTTGTAACTATAAATAATTAAATCATATTGCCTGAACAGTAAATTTTTTATCAATCAACTAAGTATCAAAATTAATACAACAATACAGATAAAATGTTTGATAAGCATAATAAGGACACATAATGTATATCCCTAAACCCTTCCAAATATCTGAATTATCTACCCAACAACAATTCATTCATGAATACGGTTTTGGTGTCGTTATTTCTCAATCATTAACAGGCACACATCTACCTTTTGTTTTAAAAGTTGATGAAAGTAAATACGGTGTTTTATATAGTCACTGCGCTAAAGCAAACCCGCACTGGAAAGAATTAGATCAGCAGGAAGTGTTAATTATTTTTACCGGTCCACACACATATATATCGCCTAGTTGGTATGCCAAAGGACCAGGTGTTCCAACATGGAACTACACTGCAGTTCATGCTTATGGCAAGGTAACACTTTTAGATAAAGATGAAACATTACAATCTGTTGAAGATGTTGTAGAGCAATACGAGCCAGCGCTTTTAAAAGATAAAACGCTATTAACCGATGAATACCGAGATAAGCTCTTAAACGGTATTGTTGGTTTCAAAATTGAATTAACTAAACTTGAAGGACAATTGAAGTTAGGCCAACAACGTAGCCAATCAGATCAACAAGGTGTTTATAATGCACTGAAAAAATCAAAAAATTTAGACGATCAATCGCTAGCTAACTATATGCAAAAAACTAACTTAGGCACAGGTGAAGGTTAGGCAAAAAAGTGCTAATTAACGGCCTTCAGACTTCAATTTGATAGTGTTTTCAAACAATCTAGGGTCGTTGATTTGCTTTAACATATTGGTATCAGGTAAACAGTCGTCATCAACGTAATCAGCAAAATCGGCTGATGAATCAAATACTAATATGTCTAAAGCTAAGCGGTCTAAACCGTATAAGCCACGGTGGATCATATCGGCAGAAAACACTAATAAATCGCCTGCTGCTAACGGTATTTCTTTTCCGCCAGAAAGGTTTTCACTGCTAAGCCTTTTATTGTTTTCAAGGCGAACATCAAACTCTTCTTCATTGTCCCAACGTTTATGCGTGCCTGGCACTAACTCCATACCCAGCTCATCAAATAAAGGGACACGAAGGTGAATAACTTGAGTTTCTTGAATCGCTTTTTTTTGTTCTTCTACTTCATGATCATATTGGCAATCGCGATGCCAGAAGTTTTCTTGCTTAGTATTAAACGGATTAAAGAACAGTTGGGTATTCATAAAAGCGGGCTTGTTGGTAACCACTGATTCAACAATTTTCATTATTTTTTCTGAGCTAATAAAGTCAAATAGCTTTATTCTATCGTCAGATTTTAAGTATACGCTTCCTGTGATTAATGAAGAGTTGAAAGCTTCTTCTTGGTAGAAAGTTTTATTATCTTTTTTCCATAATTCATGAAAAGTTAAAATCACTTTTCTCAGGGCAGAAATTTCAGCTTCATTAAAATAATCTCTTATAACAAAATAGCCTTTTTCATCGTAATTAACGCTTAGCTGTTTTAAATCTTCTACCATTTACTGCTATTACCTTTACTTTAAATACCTAAAATTTTGAGGGAAAAATACCTACAACGTGAATTTTAACTGATTGCAGATAAATTAAAGAGACATTTATTTACTATTTGTATAGAAGTTTTCGGATGGAGTTAGTTTATAAAAGCAAATATTCATGGAAATTTAAGTTAGAGGGTTTGAGATCGTTGAACTCGTTAATAAAATTAAGAATAAAGGCTAGCATTCAACGCTAGGTTAAAGGCAAGGGCGGCGAGAACCGCCCTTTTTTTTCTTTAAATATCGAACTTTAAAGCTACGAATGATTAAGCTTTATAAGGATGTTCTTTGTGCCAATGCTCTGCGATGTCGACTCTTCGAGCAAACCACACATCATCAAATGATTGCACATATTGAAAAAACTTTTCTAAGGCTTTAATTCTTCCCGGGCGTCCAATTAAGCGACAATGTAAGCCAATAGAAAGCATTTTCGGGCTATCTAAACCATCAGGATCACCCTCTTCATATAAAGCATCGAATGCATCTTTTAAATAATTAAAAAATTGGTCGCCAGCATTAAAGCCTTGAACAGCAGCAAAACGCATGTCGTTGGTGTCTAAAGTGTAAGGCACAATTAACTGAGGTTTACCTTGGTGTTCACGCCAAAAAGGTAGATCGTCACTGTAGTCGTCTGCATCGTAAAGAAAGTTACCATTCTCAGCTACTAAGCTTGCAGTATTTGGGCTGGTTCTGCCTGTGTACCAACCTTTAGGTTTCTCACCCGTAATTTCTTCGATGATAGCGACAGCTTCTTCCATGTGTTGGCGTTCGGTTTCAATATCGACATTTTGATAGTTAATCCAACGCAATCCATGGCTACAAATTTCATGCCCTGCTTCTTTAAAAGCTTTAGCCACTTCAGGGTAACGTTTTAACGCCATTGCTACAGCAAACACAGTAACAGGCACATCGTATTTTTCGAATAAGCGTAACAAGCGCCAAACACCTGAACGGCTGCCATATTCGTAGATAGATTCCATACTCATATGACGATCTTCTACATGCGGAGCACTTACAATTTCAGACAAAAAGGTTTCAGCAGCAGCGTCGCCATGAAGAACACAGTTTTCACCGCCCTCTTCATAATTCATTACCACTTGCACAGCAATACGCGCTTTATTAGGCCAGTTAGCATGTGGAGGCTTAGCGCCATATCCAACAAGGTCTCGCGGATAATTCTGATAAGTATCTTGGCTATTTGAATCACTCGACATTTTACTGCTCCTTATTTGCGGCTAATAACCAACTAGATAATAACTCGCGCTCTTCATCAGTCATGTGAGTTAAGTTAGCTAGCGGCATATCTTTACTGATAATGGCACGTGTATAAATGGATTGGCTGAATTTTTTAGCTTCATCAATAGAGTCAATTACAAAGCCTGACGGTGCTGTTTTAAACATTTCAGAGGTCGGTGTTTTACTATGACATTCAGTACAACGTGTATTAATGATTGTCCAAGCTTCTGCATCGCTGATCACAGCGCTATGCTCTGTAGAACTAGCGTTTGAAGCTTGTAAATTTAGTGTGTGCCAAGGCGCAATCGCTAGCATTAAAACGAAAAAGGCAGCAATACCACTCACTAATACTTGAGGTTTATAAACACCTTGATGTTTTAAGTTAAAGAAATGACGGATCCACATACCAATAACAAATAACGACACTAACACTAACCAACCGTAATCGTGGCTGTAAGTGTAAGGAAAGTGATTACTCGTCATAATAAAAATAATCGGTAACGTTGCGTAGTTATTGTGTATTGAGCAAAGCTTAGCTTTTAAGCCAGGGGCTGAATCAGGAATTCTACCTTCTTCAACTTCTTTAACCATATAACGCTGACTTGGCATGATCACGTGATAAACATTACCCGCCATACAAGTACCAATTAAAGCACCAATATGAATATATACAGCACGATCGGTAAATAGTTGATCTAATCCCCATGTCCAAAGTGCTAATAAAATAACACTAACAACGGCGAAAACCAGTCCTTTTTCGGCGATAACACTATTACATAAAGCTCGGTAAACAACGTAACCTAAAGCAATAACACCTATTGATGTTGCGATTGCTGTTACTTTATCTAAAGTCATTTTGCTGTTATCTAACAAGTAAATATCAGCACCAACATAGTAAAGTAAGGTAAACAGTAACGTACCTGTGATCCACGTTGTGTAAGCTTCCCACTTAAACCAATGTAAAGTTGATGGCATTTTTTCAGGGCCATGTTGATACTTAGCTATTTCGTAAAATCCACCACCATGTACTGCCCACAAGTCACCACGAATACCTTTGTCTTTTTTCCACTGTGGTGGTTCTTCTAAATTGTTATCTAACCACGCAAAATAAAACGACGCGCCAATCCATGCTATACCTGCGATAACATGGAAATATCTTAATACTAAATGTATCAACTCAAAAAAATAACTTTCCATTATTCACTCACTTCCTATAAGTTTTTAGTCGATTGTTCAGAAGAAAACGTAGAACTAAACTGAACCTCAGCATCACGTTGATAAGCACTTTTACCGAGAATAAAGGTTTCTTCAATACAACGATCGTCACCTAGCATCATAATGGCAAACAGCTTTTCGTGGAGTGTTTTAGCAAACTTCAAACGAAACTCCATAAAAGGTGTTGGTTTAGGATCAAGTACCACAAAATCAGCTTCACAACCTTGGTTAAAGTTACCTATTACACCTTCCAAATCTAATGCTCTAGCACCACCAAGCGTGGCTAAATACAAGCCTTTAAAGGCTGAGAATTTCTCACTTTGTAACTGTTGAATTTTGTAAGCTTCATTCGCCGTTTGTAACATTGAAAAACTTGTGCCTGCGCCAATATCGGTGCCCATACCTACGTTGATGCCATGCTTTTCACAACTCTTTAAATCAAACAGACCAGAGCCTAAAAACAAGTTAGAGGTAGAACAGTGAGAAATAGCCGCATCGTTATCGGCTAAACAACAAAGTTCGCGCTCAGACAAATGAATGCTATGTGCAAACACCGAACGTTTTCGAACAAGCCCAGCATCTTCATAAACACCTAAATAATCGGTAGATTCAGGAAATAAGCTTTTTACCCAAGCACATTCGTCTTTGTTTTCAGACAAATGGGTATGAAGATAAGTATCAGGAAACTCCTTCAACAACTCACCACATTTAGCTAATTGCTCAGGTGTTGAAGTAGGCGCAAAACGAGGTGTTACTGCATAACTTAAACGGTCAACATTGTGCCATTTGTTAATTAATGCTTTTGATTGCTCGTAGCTTGACTGTGCACAATCAGATAAGTCGTCAGGACAATTTACATCCATCATCACCTTACCTGCGATCATACGTAAATGACGCGCTTGAGCTTCGCTGAAAAAAGCATTAACAGATTCAGGATGCACAGTACCAAACACTAAAGCGGTAGTTGTACCATTACGTAACAGTTCATCTAAAAAGCGTTTAGAAATGTCTTTTGCGTATGCTTCATCAGCAAATTTCTTTTCCGTTGGGAAAGCGTATTCGGTTAGCCAAGTTAATAATTGCTCGCCATAAGCACCTACCATTTCTGTTTGTGGTAAATGTATGTGGGTATCGATCATACCTGGAATAATAAAGCGGTTATCGTAGCGTTTAACTTCAATGCTTTTATCTAGAGTTGGCAGTATGTCTTTCTCGTAGCCAATTTGTGCTACCTTGCCGTTTTCAATAACAAGCGCACCTTTTTCAAAATAACGGTGTGCGTTGTCGCCAGCAATAGCTGGATCATCAACAAAATCAAAAATGTCACCACAAATAACTACATTTTCTTGGTTAGAAATATTTGTCAAAGCTAGCTACCTCTGTAAGTTGAATAGCCGAAAGGCGACAACAATAAAGGAATATGATGATGTTTAGTGTCTTGCACACGAAAGCAGATTTCAGCTAAAGGATAGAATGCTGGTTTATCGCTATCGGTAAAATAAGCATCTAAATCAAAAGTTAACTTATAAGTAGCAAATTCTACTTCGGTAAGTGGCGTTAACCAGTTGGCAATACGTCCATCTGCATCGGTTAATCCATCAGTTAAAAACAACCATTGGTCGTCTACTAATTTAAACATTTTTACTGGAACATTAGCTGCAGGTAAGCCTTTTGCTGTATCTAATATGTGTGTGGTTATTGGGCTTCGGCTCATAGTAATTTCTCCAGTCTAATTTTAGTGATCTTAGCTTGTTCATTTGCAGCAATCGCAAGTTCTGTATCGCGATCGTTATTAATTCGTTCTTTAATCAGAGCTAACATTTGCTCTGCGCTTTTACCTGTTGCACACACAATAAAGATAAAACCAAAATTTTCTAAATACGCTTTATTCGTTGCCATCATGTCTTGTAAAACGTTTTCGTCTGCCGCTGACATACCTGATTGTTCGTGACCTGCTTTTTCAGCAGTTGCAGCAAATTTAGCGCGTAGTGTTGATACATCACCAATTTGTGGATGTCCTTCAAATGCCGCTAAATAATCGTCTTCGTTAAGTTTGTCCCATATTTTCTGGGCCGTTTGATAAACTTCTTCATGTGATGAAAAAGGACGAGCAGCTACCATAGCTTCGACCCAACGTGGCGCAACGCAACAGCTTTCTAATGCTTGGTAAGCATCGCTCTTTGATTGTTCATTCAGTTGTGTAAGTTGTGTTAAATTCATTCGCTAATAACCTGTGCTTTAATTGTTTGCTCTTGCTCGCTTGTTGATTCTTGTATTACTGACTCACCTTCAGCATTACCTAAAACCAACGCATTTTTTAAGGTTTTCCATTGCAAGCCTTCGCGACTTCCTTGCTTAGCAGGATAACCTTTATCAAGATTATACTGCTGATATAACTGGATTATTTGACCTGAAATAGATACCGCAACTTCCATCGGGAGCTTGCCGTTAATGCTTGAAACACCAACTGGGCAAATCATTTTTTCGATGTCAGATTCAGCAAATTCACGGTGCATTAAACGATGTTTAAAACGTTTAGCTTTTGTGTCTGAACCAATAACGCCTAACCAAAGCGAATCGTTACGTTTTAAAATAGCTTCGGTTAATTCAAAATCTAATTGATGGTTATGGGTTAAAATTAAAAATGCGCTGTTAGCCATTGCTTGCTTGGCTTGTTCAACAGGAAATTCGTCAACCACTTTAGTTACATTACTTGGAATGTACTCAGGGAAAACATCTTCTCGGTTATCAATCCAACGCACTTGCACTGGTAATTTAGCTAAAATAGGGATAAGTGCTTGAGCCACATGGCCTGCACCATAAACGTCTAGCTTCATATGTTCGCTAGCGATAACTTCAAATAATATAACGGCACCACCGCCACAACATTGACCTAAGTTTGCGGCTAAATGAAACTGCTCAATAACTTGTGCTGATTTACCTTGAGCAATAAGCTCTCGGGCCTTTTCAATAACAACAAACTCAAGATGACCGCCACCTAAAGTATCGTAAATATGATCACCACAAATCACCATTTTGGTACCTGAAGCTCTTGGCGTAGAGCCTGAAGTACCTAAAACAGTAGCGATAACATAGTTAGTACCCGCTTCTTCTAGCTGAGCAATACTTTGTGACCAAGTTTGCGTATGAAAGCCTTGAAAGGAATCATTCAGACCGCTTGTTTTAGACATGTGAAACACCTTCGTCCTGCGTATCTTCATTAGCGCCTAGGTTATCGGCAGCCCATTGTTTGGTCGCTACAACAGCATTGAGAACAGTTTCAGGTGTTGCTGGTGTATTTAAATCTGGTGCGTATTTATAATCAGCTAAACTACTAATGGCGTTTCTAATTGCGCTCCAAACACTAAAGCCCAGCATAAACGGTGGTTCACCCACAGCTTTAGAACGAAACACTGAGGTTTCAGGGTTTGCTGAATCAAATAACGAAACGTTAAATTCTGTTGGCGTATCGCCAATCGCTGGAATTTTATAAGTAGCAGGACCTGAACTCGCTAGCTCACCACTGTCTTTCCATTGTAATTCTTCAGTAGTTAACCAACCCATGCCTTGAATAAAGGCGCCTTCAATTTGGCCAATATCTAATGCTGGATTTAGTGAATTACCTACGTCATGCAATATGTCAGCACGAGTTACTGTGTTTTCACCTGTTAAAATGTCAATTTCAACTTCACTTAATGCCACACCATGAGAATAATAGAAGAATGGTCGACCTTCGGCTTTCGCACGATCGTAATGAATTTTAGGTGTTGCGTAATAACCTGTAGATGAAAGTGAAATACGCTTCATATAAGCTAATTCAGCTAACTCAGCAAAGCTCATTTCGCCTTTAGCATGAATAATTTT
Organism: Pseudocolwellia sp. AS88; assembly: GCF_030551755.1. Classification (GTDB taxonomy): domain Bacteria; phylum Pseudomonadota; class Gammaproteobacteria; order Enterobacterales; family Alteromonadaceae; genus Pseudocolwellia. The sequence goes on along the minus strand of NZ_JAUPEC010000025.1, from coordinate 51,658 downwards.
GTTATCGTTGAATTCGACACTTTCAGCTTCAACCTCAAAGTGTGACGCTACAAATTCAATTAATCTGTCTTTTATGGTATTTGCCGCATTAAGTGCCGCCATACCATTTAAGTCGGTACCACTAGATGCTGCTGTAGGCGATGTATTAGGGACTTTATCGGTACGAGTAGCTGTTACACCAACGGTTTCGAAATCAACACCAAAAGCATGGGCAACAATTTGCGCAACCTTAGTATTAAGGCCTTGCCCCATTTCGGTACCACCATGATTAAGGTGAATAGAACCATCAGAATAAATATGAATTAACGCACCCGCTTGATTTAAATGCTGCACGGTAAACGAAATACCGAATTTAACTGGCGTCATAGCTAAACCTTTTTTAACAAAAGGCGAGGTTTTGTTGAAGGCTTTTATGGCTTCTTTACGTTCCCAGTATTGCGCATCTTTTTCTAATGTTTCTATCATTCCAGCAAGCACATGTTGCTCTACTTTTTGGTGATATGGCGTAACATCTCGACCGGGACGATATAAATTAGCTTTACGAATAGTGAGCGGATCTTGTCCTAACTTGGCAGCAACATCGTCCATGATCAATTCAGCCATGATCATACCTTGTGGTCCACCAAAACCGCGAAATGCTGTATGACTTACGGTATTTAACTTACAGCGATTACCCACTATTTTTGCCGCTGGATAATAATAAGCATTGTCGGCATGGAACATAGCTCTATCAACAATAGCATCGGATAAATCAGGTGAATATCCACAGTTACCGTTTACTTCAATGTGCACACCTTCAATTAAACCGTTCTCATCAAAGCCAGCGGTGTAATGGTTATAGAATGGATGACGCTTACCCGTTAAACGAAAATCGTCAGCACGAGCTAACCTTACTTTAACAGGGCTTTCTAAATGATAAGTAGCTAAGGCTGCTAAACATGCCCAAGGTGCTGCTTGTGTTTCTTTACCACCAAAACCGCCGCCCATACGACGCATTTCTACAGTAACGAAGTTAAAAGGTTTCTTTAATATTTTGGCTACTAAATGCTGAACTTCTGTTGGATGTTGCGACGAAGATTGCACAAAAATCCCACCATCTTCATTTAGCTGGGTCATAGCAACCTGCCCTTCTAAATAAAAATGCTCTTGCCCGCCTACCGATAATTCACCGCTTATTTGGTGTTTAGCACTTTTAATCGCACTGTCAGCATCACCACGTTGTAGTGAATGTGGTGGACGAACCCAATTTTGCTTTTCAATGGCTTCGTGAATATCTAAAACAGCTTCGGTTTCTTCGCAGTTAATTTTAACTAAACGTGCGGCTTTACGAGCCGTATCGTATGAGTCGGCAACGACAAACAATACCGGCTGATGAAAGTATTCAATTTCGTGATCTGTTAATAAAATATCGCCAGGAAATACAGGGCCAATATCAATTTTACCTGGTACATCTTTCGCTGAAAAAATACGTACTACACCTTTTAGGCTTTCGGCTTCTTTCGTATCTATAGAGGTGATGAAACCTGCTGCGACTGGCGCTAAAACAGGGTAACCGTGCAAACAGCCTGCTGGCTCAGCAAAGTCGTCTACATAATTTGCTTTACCACACACTTGTTTGATTGCACTTTCATGATGTTTTGATTTACCAACACTACCACCACGCGCTTGTAGTTTATCCATTTCAAAGTGACGCATGAGAAATCCTCGCTGATGGTGTTGTAATATTGTTTACAGGAATCGCTTGAGAAAATTCATAGCCTATTCGTTGCATTAAATTTTGAGTCGTGATTAAACGATAGTTGGCGCTAGCTCGCACATCTGACATAGGAGAGAAGTCTTTTTCAACCACTGCTCCTGCTTTCATAAAGGTTTTGGTGTCTAATCGACCACCAATTAATTGCGCTTCCATCTTAGGCGCTCTAGCAGGAATAGCTGCCATGCCACCTAAAGCAAAACGTGCTGAGGTAATAACATTGTTTGCATGCTCTACAGCTAATATTAAACACACTGTCGAGATGTCATCTTCAAAACGTTTTGATACTTTATGACATGCTAGTTTTAAAGATTCGCTACGTTTTGGAATACTGATTTTAGCGATAACTTCATCGGCAGCTAATACCGTTTGGCGATAGCCAGTAAAGAAGTCTTCAACTTTAATGGTGCGAGTACCTTTTACAGATTGCAGATCCATAGTGGCATTTAACGCGATAAGTAAAGGAGCAGGATCTCCAATAGGTGAAGCATTACCTAAGCTTCCACCTAAAGTTCCGCTGTTACGTACTTGAGTCGAACCTAAACGTTCAAACAATTCTTTAGATTCAGGATACGTTGTGCAAAGTGCATCAACAAAGTCGCAGTAAGGTACTGCTGCACCAATTTCAAACTGCCCATCTTTTTCACTAAATTGTGTAAGTTCACTGGTTTGGCTAACAGAAATAACCACTTCTGGTTTTAATAAATGTTGGCTCAACTCAATAGCAAAGTCGGTTCCGCCAGCTACAATGCTAGCTTCAGGGTAAGTTGCTGTAAGCTCAACTAACTGACTTACTGTTTGTGGTAAATAGAATTTGCGTTGATTGTCTTCTAAATAAGGTAAAGCGTTCTCTTGAGGTTCGCTTAGCAAGCTTTCTTTAAACTTAATTGCCATTGCAGACCAAGGCTCTTCAGCTCGATCATATTCAAAAGCTTTTTCAGCTGCTTTTAATATAGGATTGTAACCAGTACAGCGACATAGATTTCCACCTAAGGCGTGAATGGCAGCTGTTTTACCTGGATAAGTTTCGTTGTTGATATATAAAGCTAACAAACTCATGATAATACCAGGTGTACAAAAACCACATTGCGAACCATGACATTCAACCATGGCTCTTTGCACTGGGTGTAAGTCTCCTAATTCTGGATACTTAGTTAAAGCAACCGCTTCTACAGTAATAATATGCTTACCATGTGCGTTACCTAATAACATTAAACAACTATTCAGTGTTTTATAATGCCAATGGGTTTCACCTTTATTATTTGTGATTTCTTCACCAATTAATAAAGTACATGCGCCACAATCTCCTGTTGCACATCCTTCTTTGGTGCCTTTTTTCCCTGTTGTGGTGCGTAACCACTCCAAAATGGTGAGACTCGGCGAAGAACTCTGAACTTCAGTTACTGTGTCGTTTAGCAAAAACTTTATCACTACTTACCTCTCTACTCTTAGCCAGCCTTTTGTTATCAACATATTAAAAAGGCTAGCTTTAGATTTTTTATATTATTTTAAAATATAGATTATTCGTTGTAGTCAAGTTATAGCATACAACATACCAATACTGACCGATCGGTCAATAATAAATTAATTTAGTCATTTATTAAAGAAGATTCGCTACCAAGACTCGATAATAAAAAATACGAATAGACTTTTAATGATAGCTATAACCAAGAATTTAGCTAACAAGTTGCCTAGCCAAATTATGATGTTGTTGTTTTATCGCCACGATGTCTTGATTGATTAACTCGCCCTCTTTAACTAACCAATTACCTTTACACATAACAGCATCAGCTGAGTGAGCTCCACACAATATCAAAGCGGCTAAAGGATCATGGCTTCCTGAAAAGCGTAATTCATCTGTTTTAAAGAGCGCTAAGTCAGCTTGTTTGCCCACAGCAAGTTCTCCAATGTCATCACGTCCGATAACTTTTGCTGAACCTTTTGTAGCCCAATAAAGTGCGTCTAGATGAGTTACTTGGTTAGCGGGGTATCTTAAGCGGTTAATCATTAATGCTTGTCTGACTTCTTGGATCATATTTGATCCATCATTTGAAGCTGAGCCATCAACACCTAAACCTATTTTAACGCCTGCGGCTTCAAGCTCTTTGGTGCGACAAATACCTGAGGCTAAGATCATATTAGACGACGGACAGTGACAAATACCTACTTGAGCTTGGCCTAAACGTTTTATTTCTTCATCGTTAAAATAGATACCATGAGCTAGCCATACATCGCTTGCTAACCAGCCAACTGACTCTAAATAGTCTAACGGTCGCATCCCAAACATTTGTAAACAAAAGGCATTTTCGTCTTCTGTTTCTGCTAAATGGGTATGTAGCATAACGTTATGACTACGCGCCAACTTTGCGGTTTCTATCATTAAGTCTTGAGTCACTGAAAAAGGAGAGCAAGGTGCTAAAGCAATATTCACCATACTGCCCTCTTCTTTATCATGGTAGAGATTAATTAATCGTGCTGAGTCGGTTAATATTTGCGAGTCTGTTTGCACCGTTTGTTGAGGAGGTAAACCGCCATCTTTTTCACCTAAGCTCATTGAACCACGCGTTAACATAACCCGACAGCCCATACTTTTAGCAGCCTGCACTTGTAAATCTATTGCATCTTCAATGGCTTTAGGAAACAAGTAATGATGATCAGTAACTGTGGTACAACCCGATAGGATAAGCTCTGCTAGCCCTAACTTTGTTGAAGCTGTGATCATTTCAGGCATCAATTTAGCCCAAATGGGATATAAGCTTTTCAACCAAGGAAACAAGGCTTTGTTAATGGCTTGGGGTAATGCACGAGTTAAAGTTTGATACAGGTGATGATGGGTATTTATTAAACCAGGAATAAGTACATGCTGCGAGGCATCAAACACTTGTTGAATATCACTTAAAGGCATTTCACCTTTAGCAACAAGTTCAACAATTTTTCCTGTTATTTGATCAACGACAATACCATTGTCAGCATTTTCATCGTTAGCGGTGTAAACAGCTAGAGGCTGCTTGATCCAGAGATTATTTTTGCTCATTTCACTTTCCTATTTGAGGAATAAATAAGCTAGGTAGGATTTTTAGATAGATCCCTGCCATAGCTCGTTAGAGTTATGGCAGTGACTTGCGTGTTAATCTGCCGCTTTTATCAGTTAACTGTTATTCTTTTTGTACTTTAGCAAAAGAACTACAAACTTGCATTCTTCTGTTTAATAAGTGCTGTGTATAAAACAGACAAAGCTTTAGTAACATCGCCATCAATCACAGATTCACTTGGATGATGACTAATACCTTTAGGGCTGCGTAAAAACAACATTCCAATTGGGCATACTTTAGCTATTGCCATCGCATCATGCCCAGCACCTGAAGGTAAAAAGGGTGAATCTTCTGAATTAGCAACACAAGCAGATTTGAAGAGTTGCTGAATTTCTTCATCGCAATCTACCGCTCCCGCTTGATGTGTCCACTGCCAATCGAATGCTAGATTTCTTTCTTCAACAATCTTTTCAACAGAGCTTCTAATATCACTAAGTAAAGCATCTAAGTCTGGAGCGTTTTGCGCTCTTATATCTAAACTCATTAAGGTTTTACCTGGAATAACGTTCGTTGCTCCAGGTTTAGCTTCAATTTGACCAACCGTTGCCACTTCACCATTTTTAGAGTTTTTCGCCAACTGCTCTATAGACACAATAAACTCAGCTGCTGCAGCAAGAGAATCTTTACGCAAATGCATAGGTGTTGTACCTGCGTGTCCGCTATGACCAATAAACGAAATAATTGCGCGTTTAGCACCAGCAATTGCCGTAACAACACCGAGTGCTTGATCTACAGATTCTAGAACAGGGCCTTGCTCAATATGCGCTTCCCAATAAGCGATTAGTTCTTCAGGTTTAAGGGCTGATGACGAATAATCATTAGGTGTTAAACCAAACTCTGTCATGGCTTGTTCCATAGAAACACCATTAACATCGGTAAGGGCTAACCAATCAGGAGAGAATTCACCAGCTAATGCTTTAGAGCCAATTAAGGTGGTGGCAAAGCGTGTACCTTCTTCATCACAAAAACCAACAACATCGAGATGAAAAGGCAGTTCTATTTGCAACTCTGTTACTAAAGCTGCAAGTTCAACTGCCAGTAATACACCTAAAATACCATCATAAGCACCAGCATTAGGCACTGTATCTAAATGCGAACCTATGATCAGGCGTTTGGCATTAGGATTAGCAGAAACTATACGTCCCCATTGGTTGCCAACACTATCTTGCCAGGTAGTCATACCCGCTTCTGTCATCCAATCACTTACCGTAAGATTACATGCTTTATGCTCTTTGGATAGGTATTGGCGCAATATTCCACCTTCCATCTCGCTGATTTCACTTAAGATTTTACAACGAGATAAAGCGCGTTCTGAATATTTAGCGGCAAGTGTGTTATTTAACAACTCCATTTTAAATCCCTATTTATAATGTGCTAATGCAGCTAAGGTTGCTTCGCCTTTAGGCCCTTTATAACCATTGGCATGTAAACAAGCTTCTAAACAAGCTAAGGTTTGCAACACAGTGTCTTTTCTCGCGTTGTAACCCATGGTTCCTATACGCCAGATTTTTCCGTGTAATGGTCCAAATGATGTACCAATTTCAATACCAAAATCATTTAACATTTGGTTACGTACTGTATCGCCATCAACTTCATCAGGAATATAAACACCAACAACGTTATTCATTTTATTTTTGATATCACCAAAAATCTTCAAACCTAAAGCTTGCAGACCAAACAGCATCGCATCACCATGTAATTTGTGACGAGCAACGCTATTATCAACGCCTTCTTCAATAACAATTCGCGCACATTCTGATGCACAGAACAGCATGCTTGTAGCTTCAGTGTGGTGGTTAAGTCGTTCTTCACCCCAGTAATCCATGATCATACCCAGATCGAAATAATTCGAGCCAATGAAAGGTTCAACGCCATCTTTATGATCTGCGGTACGGATACCTGCTTCAACTTTTTTACGTTGGCGGATCCAATCAACACATTTATCACTTAGCGTGATAGGCGCTGAGCCTGACGGACCACCTAAACATTTTTGTAAACCAACTGATAAAGCATCAAGTTTCCACTCGTCTACAGGTAAATGATTACCTACAATTGAAGCGGTTGCGTCACAATAAAAAAGAACATCATGCTTTTGACAAATATCACCAATAAATTCGAGCGGTTGGTTCATAGTGGTTGATGTATCACCTTGAACCATAGCAAGTACTCTAGGTTGTACACGTTTAATGGCTTCCTCTATTTGTTCAGGCTTAAATACTTCGCCCCAAGGTACTTCAATTGTGTGAACTTCAGCACGAGCGCGCTCAGCAATTTCAACTAATAAATGACCAAATCGGCCCATGATAGGAACTAAGACTTTGTCGCCAGGACGTAACATTGAAACTAAAACAGCTTCAATACCCGCACGTGATGTACCATCTATCAGCATGGTCCATTCGTTTTGGGTTTTAAATACTTCACGATATCTCGCCATAGTTTCATTCATAAAACCTGTCATAACAGGATCATATTGACCAATTAACTGCGCTGACATTGCTCGTAAAACGCGAGGGTCAGCATTAATAGGACCAGGCCCCATTAATAAACGTTGTGGTGGATTTAACGTTTGAACTTGTGTGTTGTTTGACATGAATTACACTCCCATCGCTTGAGTTAACATACGGATACCGGTGAACATAAGCACGACGGCAAATGCACGTTTTAATTGTTTAGGATTAAGTTTGCTACCTAATTTCACACCTAAAGGAGCGAATAAAATAGTTAGCGGAATAATTAATAGAAATGCAGGTACGTTAACTAAACCAAACGTACCAATAGGAGCATCGCTAGGTGTTTGACCTACTGTTAATAAGGTGAGTACGCCAGGTAAAGCGATTAATAAACCAAATACCGCAGCAGTACCTACAGCAACATGAGCACGTACATTAAAAGCCGTTAGCATAGGTACGCCTATGGTGCCGCCGCCAATACCTATCATTACTGATAAACACCCAACAATTGAAGCCATAATACCTTGACCAAACTTACCTGGAAGCTCTTCTCTTAGTGCTGGAGCATTAGCGCGAAATAGCATATTTAAACTCACTAAAATGGCAATAACAGCAAACATAAAAGTTAGCCCATTACCACGAACATATTGTGCGAATAAACTGCCCACAATCGCCATAATTAAGATGAATACTGCCCAGTATTTTAATAGAGCGACATCAACATTACCTTTCGCATGATGTGAACGGATAGATGAGATAGAGGTAGGCACAATAGTAGCTAACGACGTTGCTGTTGCGATCATCATCGCGGATTCAGCACTTACGCCAAAGCCTTGTAGTAAAAAGTACATAACAGGCACGATAACAATACCCCCACCGACACCAAATAACCCAGCAAGAAGCCCTGCAAAAACACCTGTTCCAATTAGAGCGATTGCTATTGGCCATTGATTTAATAATTCTGACATTTATTTTCCTAATTAATTGTTTTTATTTTGTTTACTTAACTTAATTTAACTTTAACTAATTTAGTTTAATTTATTTGTGCTTAACGCTATTGTGTTCATTCTTTATTAGATCTCACAACTAAACAGTTTTAGCAACGATTGCACGACCATCTGAACGAGGATCTGTAGCGGCTTCAAGTGTATTTGATGCATCTAAAATAGCGCCAGCATGTCCCATCATTTCATTGTTATTATCAACCGATTGCCAATCATGTCCGCGAGCATTTAATTCATCACTCACTTGGTCTGCTAAGGCTTTTTCTATTTTGAGGTTTGTGCTGTCTTCACCCCAAGTACGACCTAATAACCAACGAGGATCTGCTACTGCTTTCTCTATAGATTTATCTCGCCAAGCATAACCAGTAAAAATAGCTGCTTGAGTTTGTGGTTGCCCTTCTCCGCCCATAGTGCCGTAAGATAAACGTCTGCCATCGTCGAACTTAGCCATAGCTGGGTTTAATGTATGTGCTGGTTTTTTATTAACAGCTAACACATTAATATCACTATCTTGTAAGCTGAAACTTAAACCTCTGTTGTTCCAAGAAAACCCACCTTCAGACATAGCAACACCGCTACCAAACTCCCAGTAAACACTTTGAATAAAGCTTACTAGTTGTCCGTATTTGTCTTTAGCTCCCATCCAAACGGTATCACCCGGTTCAGCGCTATAAGGCCAAGTTTTGGCTTGTTTTATATCAACGCCATTAGCTAAAGTGTTTAACGTATTTTCAGTAAGTGCATTGTTGTAAGCATTAGAGACAACTGAAGTTTTATCTGCCCACAAAGTTCCTCTTTGACTAAAGCTTTGTTTTGTTGCTTCAACAATTAAATGTAACCAATCGGCTTCGGTAGCTATATTGTGTTGCTGTTTTAATTTGTCTAATACACCAATAATTTGTAATGAATGTATGCCCTGTGTCGGCGCTGGCAAGTTAAAACAAGTTGCTCCATTGATAGATAAAATTAAAGGCGTAACAACATCTGCTGCCGTGTTAGCTAAATCTTCACGCGTTAATTGGCTACCTGCTGCTGCTAAATCTTGCACGAATGAGTCAGCTAACTCACCTTGATAAAAAGCATCTAAACCATGAGTCGCTAAATATTCAAAGGTAGTAGCTAATTTATGGTTAAAATAGTTGTCGCCAGCCTGTAAAGGTTTACCTTGATTATTGCTGTTCAAATAAAGAGACTTAAAGGCTTGGTTGGTTTCTTCTACACTCGCTAATTTTTCGCAACCTGCTTGTAAACTTGCTGAAACTACAAAGCCATTACGAGCCCAGCTAATTGCAGGTTGAAGAATACGGCTTAATGGTAGTTTTGCATTTTTATCGCTGGCTAACGCTTGTTGCCAACCTCTGACTGTTCCCGCTTGCGTTACTGCGCTTAAACCGCCACGAGATGGCATTTGAGTATGATTTTCATAAGCATCAATATTACTAGCAGAACGCCCACAAGCATCGATAGCTATAGGTGTTTTATCGTTAGGGTTATCTATTAACCAAAAACCATCACCACCGATAGAGTTCATATGGGGATAAACTACACTGATAACAGCTGCTGCTGCCACCATAGCTTCAGTAGCGGTTCCACCTTCTTTTAAAATTTCAACACCAGCTTCTGATGCAGCCCAGTGTGGAGCCGTAAACGCTATATTGTGATCACTCATTAACCATCCCCTTGTTATACTCGTTCGATATTTTAGTTATTTTTGTTAGTAAACTTTTATCATTACCATGAGCCATCATTAATGAAAATCCATACGGATGACCTTGTTCTGAAGTAGCTGCTGGCAAATGCACCTGAGCAGAACCACTTAATCCCGCAATAGCTGAAAGCGTGATAATTCGCATACGCAACTCGCTAGTGTCTTCACCTAGTTTAGGTGCAGTTGTTGGCGTTGTAGGAAGAAATAAACAACTTTTCTCATCTAAATTATCAGCAATAACTTTCTGCCAAGTTTGCTGTATTGCTAGCGCTTCTTTTTCTTCTGCTTGGGTTAGTGCCATCGCCATTTCAAAACGCGATGTAATAGCTGGAGAGAAACTCGGTTGTTCTTCATTTATCCATTTACCGTGCTGTTTAGCGATAGCTCTGCCTTGTAAAATTCGAAATGCATCGGCTAATTCAGTTAAGATGTTTGTTTGCGGTAATACCAGTTTCTTATGATGAGTAAATTGAGCTTTTGTTTGCTCAAGTAAACGTTGTATTACAGGAAGCAGCTTAGGATCAATTAATTCAAATAAACCTTCATGAATAACAAGTGTATCTACTGAGTTGATAACTTGCTCAGGTAATAATACATCGCCCGTTTGCTGTAATAACTCAGCCGTATTTGTAAACCAACCAATAGTATCGAATGGCGGAGCTAAAGGAATAAGACCATCTTTAGCAATAACATCGTGACTAGGACGAATTCCATACAAGCCACAATAACTTGCTGGAATACGAACCGAACCGCCTGTATCTGTACCTAAACCAATATCAGCTAAATTAGCAGCAACCGCAGCTGCAGAGCCCATACTTGAACCTCCACAGGCATGGTTTGGTACTTTAGGGTTTTCAGCCGCACCATAATGAAAGTTATTACCTTCTAAGCTGTAAGCAATTTCATCGGTATGGGTAAAACCAACAAATTCACATCCTTGCGCCATCAGCTTATCTATTGAAGAAGCACTCTGTTGGGCAGTAGTTGCCTTTGCAAACCAATCAGGATTACCAGCGCTATTCTTTTCACCTTTAACAGCGAATAAATCTTTAACGGCAAGGCGTTGATTAAGCAAATTGCCCTGCTGAGATGTTTGCCATTGTGTTGGCCCATGATCGCAAAAAATAGCGTTTTTATTTGTATGTGAATTATTGTTCATAATTACCCAACAGTTTTTAGTTGTTCATGTTTAGAATTTAAAAATGACGTTAAAATCGGTAATACTATCTCTAACTTTAGTTAACTCTGACGCTAGCCCTAGCAGATACCCAACAAAGCCTTCATTAGAAATCATCGAGACACTTAAGGTATTAACTGAGTGAATCTGCATTTATATTCGAGTGCTTATGAATAACAAAAATACGTATTCTGTTAGCTCGACTATATGTAAAAATAATTAAAGAGCAATTACAATGCCAAAACAACATTCCTGTCCGATCGGTCAATGATATCAAAGATGTGCTTAAAATGAAAAATAAATATACTGTAAAATGATAGTTTATGATCACCAGCATGGTGCTAAAAATCACCAGAGTAGTGCTTTTACATGTTTAAAAATAGAAGAAAAGAAAATCTAAAGAGAATAAATTAGGTATAAAAATTTATACCTAATTATTGATGGTAGTTTAAATTAATTAAGTGGCGACTCACTAATGATCAAACCGTTTACATCGGCGTAAACCCAATCGTTAGGTGAAATACTTGTCCCTAATAAATTAACTGTTTGATTTTTATCACCAAAACCACGCTTAAGTGTACTTCTTGGGGTAACACCTAATGCCATTACCGCAATATCCATAGTTTTTAATATTTCAATATCTCGACAACAACCATTGATAATAACGCCTTCCCAACCATTTTCAATTGCAGTAGTTGCCATAATGTCGCCAATAAATGCATGTTTTTTACTGGCAAAACCATCAATAACCAACACTTTGCCTTTACCTGACTGCTTTAATACTTCAACGGCGTAAGAGTTATCTTCTGGGCATGTAACGGTAACAGCTTGACCAAAAAATTTATCTTTTCCACCGTATGAATTCAAACCAGCTTCAGCTGTTCTCACGGTATCTCTATGATCGTCAAACAAATCTGGCGTTGTGAAATCTTGCATAATATTAAATACCTTACTTAGGAATAGAAAGACCAACGCCTTTCAAAATAATTTGGGCAATAGACTGAGTAATCGCTTTTACATCACTTTCTTCATATTCGTACTTGTTCAATAATAATAATGCTTCTGTTTCAAAATCAGCATAATATTGCGTAGTGGACCAAATAGTAAATAGCAGATGATTAGGGTCTACTTGATCCATCTTTCCTGCATCCATCCAAGCTTGTAACAATTCATATTTTTCTCTGAACCATGGCCGTGAATTTTTACGAATATAATCTTGCAGAAAAGGCGCACCACGGATCATTTCAATAGCAAACAAGCGCGATTGCATTGGTTTTTCTATCGATAAAATGACTTTGTATTGGATATATTTATATAAAACAACAGCGGGATCATCTTCAACAGTTACTTCCTCTAGCCCTAAATTCCATGAGCTTACAATGTTTTCGAGTACCGTTTCGTAAAGTCCTTCCTTGCTAGTAAAGTAATAATGAACATTAGCTTTAGCGACACCAGCTTCCTTCGCGATCATACTCATACTTGCGCCATCATAGCCAAGTTGAGCAAATATTTTTTCAGCTGCCGCTAGAATAAGCTGTTGATTTTTCTCTCGAGTCGCTTCTTTTTTGTTTTGTTTTATTTCTTCAGTCATAAGATTCAATTTGATGAATTTATATTACTCATTTTTACGCATACTGACCAAAAGGTCAATGTGTGCTAATTTAACTTGTATTATAAATATTAAAATCATCGATTAAAATAGTTAAGTAATTTTTCTCATTCTAATAAATAAGTTTCTATAAGTAGATATTCATTCATAATTTATTGATAACATTTCATTTATGAAAACAACCTGAATTGCAAAGCTAACAATTAAGTCCTTTATTTTAAAGATTCATTGCTAGCCCTATACAAGTAAGCAAAGTATCATTATAAACAAATTATAAATATGCGATTTGGTGTAGGTTTCTCCGCGAGTAGTTGATACCAATTAAAACTACCTTTTCACCTACACTTAATACGGTAACGACATTAAAAATAATGAAGTTACCCAATATTTAAATAGCTTTTCAAATATTAAAAAGCTACATAACCCATTATAAATAAAGTAATAAACGAAATAACACATGACAGATTTATCACAACACACACCTATGATGCGCCAGTACCTCACAATTAAAGCGGAATTTCCGAATATTCTGATTTTTTATCGTATGGGTGATTTTTACGAATTATTTTTTGATGATGCTAAAAAAGCATCGGACTTATTAGATATATCACTTACCGCGCGTGGCAAAACAGGTGGTAATGCCATTCCTATGGCGGGTGTTCCGTATCATGCTGTTGAAGGTTATTTAGCTAAGTTAGTGCAGTTAGGTGAATCTGTCGCGATATGCGAACAAATAGGCGATCCAGCAACAAGTAAAGGTCCCGTTGAACGTAAAGTAGTTCGCGTAGTAACCCCTGGTACGGTAAGTGATGAAGCTTTATTAACAGATAAACAAGACAACTTAATTGTAGCGATTAGCGAAACGGTTGAAAAAAACAAACATCATTTCGGCTTAGCTTATTTAGATATTACCAGCGGTCGATTTGTTATCACGGAGCCTAGTTCGAAAGAACAATTACAAGCTGAGTTGCAACGCCTTAATCCTGCTGAATTATTATATCCTGAGTATTTTTCTGACTTTTCGTTAATTTCTAATCACAAAGGTTTACGTCGTCGCTCTGAATGGGAATTTGATTTAAGCACAGCAAATAGTCTTTTAAATAAACAGTTTAATACAAAAGAACTGACAGGTTTTGGTGTAGCTGACAAAGTTTATGGTTTAGCTGCGGCTGGCTGTTTATTTCAATACGTAAAAGAATGTCAACGATCTGAGTTGCCTCATATAAGATCTGTCGTTTTTGAATCAGCCGCAACTGGCGTTATTTTAGATGCTGCAACAAGACGAAATTTAGAGCTAACGCATAATCTAAAAGGTGGTACTGACTGCACGTTAGCAGACATTTTAGATAATAGCGCTACGCCTATGGGATCGCGTTTACTTAAACGTTGGATCCATTTCCCATTACGTAATTTATCGGTATTAAACCGCAGACATGAAGTAATTGAAGATGTATTAACTCATGATCTATATTTTGATTTATTTGCTACTTTAAAATCATTTGGTGATATTGAACGTATTGTTTCACGAATTGCTTTGCGCTCTGCTCGCCCACGTGACTTTGCCCGTCTTCGAGATTCTTTACAAAGGTTACCTGAGCTACAAGATATTTTGAGTATTAAAAACTCGGGTTACATGCACGATTTAGCGCTAAAAAGTAAACCTCTGCCTAACATTCAATCTTTGTTAGAAAAAGCCGTTGTTGAAAATCCTCCTGTACTTATTCGTGATGGTGGCGTTATTGCACCTGGTTATCATGAAGAATTAGATGTACTAAGAGACTTAAGTGATGGTGCAACTGAGTTTTTATCTCAGCTTGAGCAGCGTGAAAAAGAACGTACTGGCATTCAGTCTTTAAAAGTCGGTTATAACAAGGTTCATGGTTTTTATATTGAAATAAGCAGAAGTGCTTCTAACGATGTGCCTGACGATTATATTAGACGCCAAACTTTAAAAAATAACGAACGCTTTATTACCAATGAGTTAAAACAGCACGAAGAAAAAGTATTAGGCGCACAAAGCAAGTTTTTAGCCTTAGAGAAAAAGCTATACGATGAGTTGTTCGATTTAGTTTTACCTGAATTAGTTGCATTACAAGAGCTTTCAGATGCTATTTCAGAGTTAGATGTTTTAACAACATTTGCTGAACGTGCACAAACACTGAATTACGTAAAACCGACTTTAACTGAAGAGTCGGGGATTTTAATTGATGATGGTCGTCATCCTGTTGTTGAACAAATGACAACAGATGCTTTTATTGCCAATCCTGTACATTTATCAGAAAAGCATAAGATGCTGATTATCACTGGTCCAAATATGGGTGGTAAATCTACCTACATGCGACAAACAGCGTTAATTGTGTTACTTGCTCATATTGGTTGTTATGTACCTGCAAGCTCTGCAGAAATAGGTATGGTTGATAGAATATTCACCCGTATAGGTGCTTCAGACGATCTAGCAAGTGGCCGCTCTACTTTCATGGTTGAAATGACTGAAACCGCAAATATTCTTCATAATGCAACAGATAAGAGTTTAGTTTTATTAGATGAAATAGGCCGTGGAACAAGTACCTATGACGGTTTATCACTAGCCTGGGCATGTGCTGAAATGTTAGCGAGCAATATTAAAGCTTATACGTTATTTGCTACTCACTATTTTGAGCTAACTCTGTTATCTGAAGAGTTTGAATTATTAGATAACGTACATTTAGATGCCATTGAACATGAAGACACGATTGCCTTTATGCATAAAGTACAACAAGGTGCTGCAAGTAAAAGTTTTGGTATTCAAGTTGCGCAACTTGCTGGTGTACCCAAATCAGTTATCAGTAGAGCAAAGCAACGACTTATTGAGTTAGAGCAAAATCAAATTGTTTCATCATCGTTAGCAACTAATAAGACTTCATCGAAATCTATAGAATCAAGTGCCGTTAAACATCCAAAAGAAACAGCTAGCTTTGAACAGCTCTCGTTCATTGATGAAGCTGATCACCCTATTATTGATACCTTGAAAGAAACTGATTTAGATGATTTAACTCCAAGGCAAGCCCTCGATTTATTGTTTACATTAAAAGCTAAACTTTAAGCCATCCTAATTAAAAAACATTTAATACCAGTTAGTTTATAGCTAACTGGTATTTTTAAATGCTGTCAGTCTATTCGCTAAATACCATCTCTCTCAATGAGAATTAAAAGGCTTATAGGCATATGCCCATATTCCCAAGCTAAACTTAAGCCTCTGCATCTATGTGGTGATCTTGTCAAAATCAATAACAACACATACAAATCTTTAAACTTGCCCTCCCCCATTAGCGAAAGATCAGCTATTTTAAATTTCACACACAAAATCAAACACCATAGTTTATAAAAATGTATTAATTTGGTGCATTAAATACTATTACCATCAATCTTCAATACAGAAGCTGTCTTTACTGATAGCAAAGATAAGGACAATTTACCTCATAAATACAACAAGATAATAAAACACATACAGAAAAGCCAACCGATTGGTTAACTTCTTGCTTGTTTTATTATAAAGAGATGAAAGAAATCAATGTTCAACAAATAATCCTCTTGATATTTCAGCTTATTATTTCTTATTAAAGTGTCTATTTGGGAAAATCAAATGTTAATCTCGATAAAAAGCGCGCGTTACTCACTTCTGTTTTTAATGGTTTTTATTACCCATACATCTGTTGCCGAACCCGTTTACAAAGAAGTTAAAAATACAGTACAAAAACCTAGCTTAAATGATAACAATAGTTGGTTTGAAGATTTTAAAAATACCGCAACCGATAAACAACTCTACCAATTTCTATATAACATGCCTAAAGGTGGAGATTTACACCATCACTCAAGTGGTAGTAATTTACCATCATGGTGGTATGAACTTGCGTTAGATAAAACAAAGAACGGTGGATATACCTACTTTACTCGAACCAAAACAGCACTTTGTAATGGTTATGGCCAAAATGAGTTTGGTTTTTCACCTCAATTACTGACCTTCCACACTATTAGTCTGAGCAATTATCAGAAGTTAAGTGAATGTGAACAAGGAAACTACAAGGCACTGAATAAGCTAAATAAAGCAGAAATAAAAGCATGGAAAAATAGCATTTGGTTAGATAAACCTCATGAAGGACGTGATGAATTTTTTCAAACTCATTGGCAACGCCTTAATGATTTAACAGCAAATCCTTATATTGCCGCAGAAATGCTTGTTAAAAATATGAAAGCTTTTAGTAATGAGGGAATGCTTTATTTAGAAGCACAAGTTAATGTTAACTACAAAAGCAAAGTAGATGGTACTCCATACTCTCAAGAAGAAGCTTTAAAAATTGTAACTGACCGCTTGAATCAAGCCGATGCTATCAACACAGGAGTAACGGTAAGGCTGCAATATGCATTGTTGCGTTTTACACCTAATGCAGAAGAGCAACTTGTTTCAATTTATAAATTTGTAGATCAACATCGAGATATTTATGTAGGCATTAATATGGTTGGTCGTGAAGATAATCCTCAAGGTCATCCTCTTCGCTTTTTACCGACTTTAAGAAAGCTAAGAAACGTGTACCCAGCTATTGATTTATCGATACACGCTGGGGAGTCTGAAGCGCCAAATTTTAATATTAGAGATTCATTATTACTCGGTGCAAAAAGAATTGGTCATGGGGTAAACCTGCTAGATGATCCTCAAACATTACTCTTGATGCGCCACAGCCAATATTTAATTGAAGTCAATTTGATCAGTAATTTAAAACTTGGTTATGTAAATGACTTTAAAGAACATCCATTTCCTGAGTTTATGCGCTTGGGGATCCCTATTGCACTTTCAACTGATGATCGAGGCATGTGGCATTCAAATATGACTGATGAATTTTTTGTCGCTGTTAAACACTTTAATCTGTCTTGGGATGAAATAACTCAGCTAAGTAAAAACTCTCTATCTTTTGGTTTTCTCGATCAAAATACTAAACAAGAATTACTTTCAAGGTTTGATAAAAACATCTCAGAATTTGAAAATAACTTTATTAAACACCATGAAAAATCACTCGTTCACAAGCCTAAATTTAATCAATTCATTTTAACTCACTACCCTAGAGTCGCTAATTAATATGAAATATAACCAAATGAATAAATACTACTTTATTTTATGTAGTGTCTTATGGGGAACGTTTAACGCAAACGCAGCGAGCCATAAAACAACAAAAGATTCGAGCAATTCTTTTATACAAAGCTACGCTGAAATGGTTAACCAAGCACAGTTGTCTGAAGTTGCGAGTACGTTAACAGAAGCTCAAATTCAACAAGTATTATTATCTGATACTGTAAAACAAATAGTTGCTGCATTTCCTGAAAATCCAATAATTGAATTACAGTCTGCTACATTATTAAAACAACTCGACTGTATAGATGGGGCTGAGCCTTTAAAGAGTAAATCACTATCTACATGTATTGATTTACCACCTTCAACTTTACTTCATAGTGACATTGCACAAGAAATAACCTCCCCACTCAATTCGTTATTACGCAATAACCTTATTCAAGGTTACAACATTAAACGCAATAGCATTCAAGCACAAAACAATACTTTGCTTTATGGCCATTCTTCATTAATCCACGCCAAACAACTAGTCGCGTTATTGAAACTCCACAACGTTAACTTTACTTGGCAGTTAATAGAGAAAACGTCAGCATTTAATATTCGTGATGGCTGGAATGATACAACTGAAGTAGAAAAAGTGGAGAAAATTCGCTACGCCCAAGAGTACGATTTGCTATTAACGTTTGAAGATCATCAAAACAAACTTAAATTCATGCCTCTTGTTAGCCAATATGCAAAACGCAATGAGCAAAGCAGTGAACAAGACAAGCAAACACTTATTATCGACGCGTGGTGGCAACCTTTTTATCGCTCATTTATTGATGAAGAAAACTACAAACAAGTTACTCGCATTAACATGATTAGCGAAACGCACACAGCCTCAACACTTACATTGAACGATGGTAAAGAAAAGGTGCTTGCACAGATCAAAAGCTTACTAGATGAGCATTCAACTAGGTTTACTATTAGCACTGAATATATTTGGGTGAATCCTGCTTTCTATCGTTACTTAAACGGTAAATATCAATAATAAAAGGTTAACAACCATGTCTAGAAACAATGATATTTTATACGAATTAAATGATAAACCACCATTTATTCAAAGTTTAACAGCTGCTTTTCAACATGTGCTAGCAAGCTTTGTAGGTATTGTTACTCCTACCCTCATTATAGGTTCAACATTAGGTTTAACTCATCATATTCCTTACTTGATCAGTATGGCTTTAATGATTTCTGGCGTCGGAACTTTTGTACAAGCAAAAAGGTTTGGTCGTATTGGTTGTGGGCTAATCGCAGTGCAAGGCACGAGTTTTGCCTTTATGACTGCATTGATTACAGGTGCTACATTAGTAAAAATGCGTGGCGGAAGTGAAGACGATATGTTGGCTATGATGTTTGGTGTAACATTAACAGGCGCCTTTATTGAAGTTTTCCTTAGCTTTTTTATCGATAAAATAAAGCATATTATCACTCCATTAACTACAGGTATTGTTATTTTAACCATCAGTTTATCATTGATAAAAGTTGGTATGACAGACTTAGCGGGAGGCTTTGGTAGCGAATCATTTGGCTCACCAAGTAATCTATTATTAGGCGTTTCAGTATTAATTATTATAATCTGCTTAAATGCCAGTAAATATGCTTGGTTAAGACTGTCATCTATATTTATTGGTATTTTTGCTGGAGCATTAATCGCCTACCCTTTAGGTTTACTTTCTTTTGACCATTTGTCTCAACTACCATTGATATCTGTTCCTATACCTTTTAAATATGGATTTGCTTTCGACTGGCAAATTTTTCTACCTGTGGCACTCGTTTACTTTTTAAGTGCTTTAGAAACTGCAGGAGATCTTACCGCTAATAGCTTATTTTCTGGTTTACCGATTAAAGGACAACAGTATATAAGCCGAATAAAAGGTGGTATTTTCGCTGATGGTGTAAACTCTATTATTGCTGGGATCTTTAATACTTTCCCCAATACAACATTCGGACAAAATAATGCTGTAATTCAATTAACAGGTGTAGCAAGCCGCTATGTTGCTTTCTTTATTGCAGCTATTCTCATTATATTAGGACTATTTCCTATACTTGGTGGCATTTTACAAGCGATGCCAAAACCGGTACTAGGTGGTGCAACGTTAATTATGTTTGCTACGATTGCCGTTGCTGGTATAAAAATAATGTCTACAGAGCCTATTAATCGCCGAAATAGCCTGATCATTTCTACCTCCTTAGGGGTTGGTTTAGGAACCATGTTTGTTCCTGAAGTATTAGCACAATTACCTATTTGGTTAAAAAATATCTTATCGTCATCAGTAACATCAGCCGGCTTCACTGCAATACTATTAACCTTAGTGCTACCAAAAGATCATCAAAAGATAGAAAGTCAGAGTTTAACTAGTGATAAAGTTACAGATAATGCATAACTAAAAAATGCTCACATGCACTTACAATCACCTCTTATCCTTAAATAATAAATTTAGTTACAAATTGTTACCTGATTGGTGCACAAGCACCAATCAGGTGCTAATCAACTAAAAAAAACACCAATACTTTCATACCGAACAGCAAAAATTAAAATATACAAATACAAACAATATCTTTATAAACAGTAAATTAAAAACAAAAAGCCAATAACAATTAACATTCCTGACACTAGAGTCAACTTTGTGGCATAGATTCTGCTCTAACTATAATTAGTAACACAAAACAAAAATAACTAATAAAAAATATCGCTAAAATTTATAAACTATCAAGGGATGCACATGCCAATAATAAAATATAAAACATCATCATTAGCTACAGCAATAGCATTAAGTTTATCGCTTTCTACTAATGTATTTGCCGAAGAAACTGACAGCACCGATAAGAATATTGAAAAAATTGAAGTCAGAGGCTCCCTTGGAAGCTTACCGGGTCAAGACGTTGAATCTGTATTTGGTTTTGGGAAATCAATATTAGAAACCCCTCGTTCTGCCTCTTCTATATCAGATGCACAAATTGAACGCTTTAGTATTAGCGATATTGATGAATTGGTAGCATTCTCTCCAGGTACATTTACACAATCATTTTTTGGCGTTGCAGGGTCTTTAGATGTACGTGGAACACCCGGCGAAACTTATTTTAGAGGCGTAAAACGCTTAGACAATCCAGGTAATTACCCTACACCGATAGGAGCTTCAAGCCGAGTAGACATTGTTCGCGGGCCAGCATCTCCCATTTATGGACCTTCAAAAATTGGTGGGTATTTAAATTTCACACCAAAATCTGCACGTGCAAGTGGCGGTAGCTATTTAGAAGAAAACAAAGGTGTTTTTTCATATACCACAGGTAGTTGGGACAAAAGTGTAATGACTGCTGAAATTGGTGGGCCTGCAACTGTTGCAGGTAAAACTGCTGGTTTCTATTTATATGGTGAAATAGAAAATTCAGGTAGTTTTTATGATAACACCAATACAGACCAAACTATTTTACAAGGCTCGTTCGACATCGACATTAGCGACAACCTTAAAATTGAATTAGGTGGTATGCATCACAAATACGATGGTAACCAAGTAGCAGGTTGGAACCGTTTAACACAAGACTTAATTGACAACAATACTTACACCACAGGTACAGCAAGACCACTAGATACTGATGGTGATGGCTCAATTTCACATCAAGAATATGGTGCAGATGATGTTAATCTTGCTGGTGCAGGTTTTTTCTACGCAGTTCCGTCATTATTTACTAATGCCGATGCAACACCAGAAATGATGCTTGATAATGCAGGCACAGCAACTTTAAGTAAAAGTAGCGTACTTGTAGCACCTGATGACATCTTATCGAACACCGTTGATACACTATATTTTGATGTCACTTATTATGCTGACAATAATTGGGAAGTTAAAAACCAATTATTTTATGAAGCCTACGAAAATTTAAATGAAAATGCTTACGGTTTTTCTCAATTCCATGACAGTTATGTTGTTGAAGATAAAGTTATTATTTCTAACGAATTTGAAACGGATTCATTAATAGCACAAGTTCAAATTTCACCCTCTATTCGCCATACAAACTTTAAACATGGTGATGATTTTACTAACGAATACTTTGATCGTCGAGATTTAACCCTGCCGTCATCGGCATTAGATAGACGATTACTATCTACACGTATTGATACTGATTACACCACTTATAGTACAGGTCACTATACTGATTATGGTATAGCAGCAATGACGGACTTAACATGGGACTTTGGCTTAAATGCAGTATTAGGCGTTCGTTACGATAGCATTGATATAAAATCTACCAGTAGAGGCGATAAACTGCTTGTAGAAGCACCTATAACCACTGAAGAAGATACAGTAGACGGCGTATCATGGAACGCTAGTATTTCATTCAAAACTGAATTCGGACTAATTCCTTATATTACCGTAGCTGAACAAGCCACATTGATTGCAGGTCAAGGTGCTGAAATAGACGCAGGTACAGTGGCGTCTGGTGGTGCATTTGATACATCAGAATTAACTGAATTTGGTATTAAAGGTAGCTTTTTAGATGACAGTTTATACTTTGCACTTTCGTCATACGAACAAAAACGTACAGACTTTAATGCACAAGCCATCATTACCAATGCAACAACTCAAAACGAAGGTGTAGAATTTGAACTACGCTGGGTAGTTAACGAGCAACTTGTTATTAGTGCAGGTTATACCAACTTAAAAGTATATAACCTAACAGCCCTAGAAGAAGGTTCACAGTTTGGTTTCTTAGGTGCAGAAGACCTAACATCACTTACTGATCCATCGTTAATTTATGGTGGTAACGTTATAGGTTTAACCTTTGTTAACAATAAAGAAGAGTCTCGCAAAGCAGGCATGCCTGAAAATATCTATACAGCAACAGCAACTTATGACTTTCTTAACGGGTTTGCAGCCAATGCAAGTGTTGTAAGAGCTGACTCAACATATTCAGGATTTTCTCAATCAGTAGAATTACCAGCTTATACCTTAATTAATGCCGGTGTATTTTATGATGCTGAAACTTGGACTGCGAGTATTAACCTGAAAAATATAACCAATGAAGATTACTACCGCGCTAACTTCCCTGACTTGTTTGGAGGACAAATAGTATTGCCTGAGCTGCCACGACACTTCCAAGCTAAATTTAGCTACAAATTTTAAGCGAGGAATTTTCAAAATAATTTAACAATACGATGGGAACTTAATTGTTCCCTCTTTGTTAAGTGGTTATTGCACAATATCGTTATTTACCATTTTAAAATCTCCTAGGAGTCTGAATGACTAACATAAAAAAACTATTATCAGTACTAACGACTGTAATAGTTGTAAGCGCTTGTACACAATCAAGTACCACAAAAAGTGTTTCACCACAGCCTATCGAAGTTAAGGCTGTAGTTGTTACTATGTTTGAAATAGGTGAAGACAGTGGTGATAAACCTGGTGAATTTCAATTATGGAAAACAGGGCAAAACCTTTCCACTAAGTTTGACTTCCCACAAGGACACCACGACTTGTTTTATAATGAAAAAACAGGTGTTTTAGGTATGGTTACAGGTATGGGAATAGCAAAAGCATCAGCCGCTATTATGGCATTAGGTCTTGATGAACGCTTTGATCTAACTCATAGCTATTGGTTAGTTGCAGGTATAGCAGGTATTGATCCTGAAGATGCTTCTATAGGTTCTGCAGCTTGGACCACATGGTTAGTAGATGGTGGATTGGCTCATCAAATTGATGCTAGAGAAATGCCTAAAGATTGGAAAACAGGTTATTTTCCACTTTTTTATACAGAGCCACCAAGTGCTGAAGATCACCAACAATCAAAGAGTGGTGAGGCCTTTAAGCTGAACAACAAACTTACAGATTGGGCGTATGAGTTAACCAAAGACACAAAGCTTAACGATTACCCTAAAATGAAAAAGTTACGTGACCAGTACAGCCAATATCCAAATGCACAAAAACCTCCGTTTGTTTTAAAAGGTGAACACCTTTCATCTTCAACATTTTGGCACGGAAAGTTACTTAATGACTGGGCAAACGACTGGACTAAGTATTGGACTAATGGAGAAGGTAATTTTGTCAGCTCAGGTATGGAAGATACAGGAGCATACCAAGCCATGAGCTTTTTACATAATGCCGGTAAAGTTAATAAAAATCGCTTTATGGTTTTACGAACAGCAAGTAACTATACCACTCAACCTTATGGTTTAACCGCTGCAGAGAATTTAGCACAGGAAAGTGGCTCTGAAGGTTACGCAGGTATGCAATCAGCTCTGGAATCAGCATATGCTGTTGGAAGTAAAGTTATTGATACATTGGTAAGTGATTGGAGTACCTATAAAAACACAATGCCTTATGATAAAAAGTAAATAACAATACATTATTACCAAGATCATAATCACCTAATTTTTAAAACAAAAATCAGGTGGTTAAATTATCTACACTTTTAACACCGAGCAAATTTATGACACTCCAACTACTAGAAAAACTATTTAAACTACAAGAGCATGGCACAACGTTCAAAAAAGAACTTATCGCTGGTTTAACTACCTTTGCCGCGATGTCTTATGTACTTGTTGTTAACCCAAGTATTCTTGCTGCTGGAGGAATGCCAATTGAAGGCTTAATTACAGTAACAGCCTTAGCAGCCTGTATTGCGTCTATTATGATGGGGCTAATGACAAATTATCCTATTGCAATGGCTCCTGGTATGGGGTTAAACGCCTTTTTCGCTTTTACTATTTGTTTAACCCGCGAATTACCATGGGAAGCAGCACTCGGTATCGTATTTTGGAACGGAATATTATTTCTCTTACTGTCATTAACAGGTATAAGAACGAAAATAGCAGAAGCAGTGCCCGAAGCGCTTAAGATTGGCGTGCAATGTGGTATTGGATTATTTATAGCGTTTATCGGTCTTAAAAATGCAGGGATAGTAGTAAGTAATCCAGCAACATTTGTTTCAATAGGTGATTTATCACAACCTGTTACCCTACTTGCCCTGTTTGGTATTTTACTCACTATCGTATTAATGATTAAAAAAGTTACAGGTGCAATTTTAATTTCTGTCGTTGTATTAACTGTAATCGGTGCAATGGTTCCAACAGAAAATGGGTATTTAACCTCTCATCCTGAATCAATATTAGGTGCGCCAGACAGTATCAGCAATACCTTTTTCGCGATGGATATTATGTATCCAATAATTAATATAGCCGAAACATGGGATCTTATTTTTGCTCTAGTATTCGTTAATATGTTTGACACCATAGGCACTCTCATTGGCGTTACACGTAAAGCTAATTTAGTCGACAAAGATGGAAAACTCCCAAAAATGGGAGCTGCATTAACAGCTGATGCTGGCGCTAGTGTTATTGGTGCTTCATTAGGTACATCTCCGGTCACTTCATATATTGAATCGGCCGCTGGTGTTTCAGCTGGCGGAAGAACAGGCTTAACGGCAATTGTGGTAGGCGTGTGCTTTATCCTCGCTTTATTTCTAACACCTTTAATGAAAGTTATTCCGTTAATGGCAACTACACCTGCACTTATAATGGTTGGAATATTTATGATGGAATCATTTCGACAGTTAGATACTTCGGATATGACATCATTAGCTACAGCTACAGTTGCACTTATGGTTATGCCTCTTACCTTTAGTATCAGTGAAGGCATTGCACTAGGATTTATTACTTATGTAGGGATAATGATGGGAACAGGAAGAATGAAAGAAGTATCAGGCATTACTTATTTTATTACCGCTATATTCTTACTGCGTTATGTTTTTGACTTAAAGTAATTTGAAGTTAAAAACCATCTTTATGAGTTATTCGTATAACATGCTTAAGATACTTAAGACTGGATAAAACAAAGTATAACAAACAAAAAACCAGCAATTAGCTGGTTTTTTATTTCATCGACTGATTATAGTAATCAGACTAATAAGTACTATTAGCTTTGAAAGATAGCTTCAATCGATAAGTTTTGCTGACTTAAAATATCACGTAAGCGCTTTAATGCTTCTACCTGAATTTGACGAACACGTTCACGTGTTAAACCAATTTCAGAACCAACATCTTCTAATGTTGCTGGTTCGTGACCTAGTAAACCAAATCGTCTAGCTAACACTTCTCGCTGTTTCGAATTTAGCTCACCTAACCAAGTAACAATATTATTTTTAATATCAGATGTTTGTAATTTACTTTCTGGGTTTCCACCCTTCTCATCAGGAATAATATCTAACAATGCTTTTTCTGCATCACCTGTGAAAGGAGTATCAACTGAAGTAATACGTTCGTTTAAGCGTAACATTTTAGTTACATCGGCTACGGGTACATCTAATTCTTTTGCAATGTCTTCAGCCGTTGGTTCATGATCAAGCTTTTGAATAAGCTCACGAGCTGTACGTAGATAGATATTTAATTCTTTAACTACGTGAATAGGTAAGCGTATTGTGCGTGTTTGGTTCATGATAGCGCGTTCAATAGTTTGACGAATCCACCATGTAGCGTAAGTTGAAAATCTAAAGCCACGTTCTGGATCAAATTTTTCGACTGCGCGTATTAAACCCAAATTACCTTCTTCAATTAAATCTAGAAGTGGTAAGCCACGGTTATTATATCGACGGGAAATTTTTACAACTAAACGGAGGTTACTCTCAATCATGCGTTTACGTGAAGGCTCATCACCTTTTAAGGCTAAGCGGGAGAAATAGACTTCTTCTTCTGCGGTTAATAGCGGAGAAGCTCCAATCTCACCTAAATATATTTGCGTTGGATCTAAGTTAGATGATTTCTCTTCAATTGTTTTTGTATTATTGTCTTCTGATTTTACTTCATGTTTCGCATCAATGCTCATGTCTTGTCTCCAATGTTTAGCTTAGCTAAACTCACTGATTAATTATTAACATATGCTCCATTTTTTTATTATTATTATTTTTTCGACAAGTACTTCATAGGGTCTACAGATTTTCCTCTAAAGCGAACTTCAAAATGAAGCATAACTTTATCAGCATCTGTACTTCCCATCTTGGCTATTTTATCGCCGGCTTTAACCGTTTGTTGCTCTTTAACCAATATAAGGTCATTGTGGGCATAAGCGCTAAGATAATCTTCGTTGTGTTTAACTATGATTAACTTGCCATACCCAGTAAGCGCGTCTCCAGCATATACAACAATACCATCTGCTGTTGACAAAACAGGTTGTCCTCTACGGCCTGCAATATTTATCCCTTTACTTATTTGTTGTGTTGAAGAAAAGTAGGTAATAACTTTACCTTCTGTAGGCCACTTCCATTTACGAACCTTTTGATTTACATCGTTACTTTTCTTGTCTACAAATCCACCATACGCTTGATTTTTTTTCTGTGCAATAGGTTTTTTTACTACTTTAACATTGTCTATATTACCTTTACCCTTTTGTAACGGTTTTTTAACACTAGCAACCAATTGGTTAACCAAATCAAGCTTTTGGCCAGGGTAAATATGATATGGTGAATGAATATTATTTAGCTTAGCGATGTCTCTCACATCGATGCCAGATCGCCATGCTATTGAATATAAAGTTTCACCTTTTTTAACTATGTACTGAGTTGCTTTTATACTGTTTTTAATTTTTTTACTTAAAGGAATTGCACCTTGAACTTCTACAACAGGTGCTGGTGTTTTTCGAGATGAACAACTCGCTACTAATAAAATAAATAATACATAAAAGACGAAATTTATCGCTTTGCTACAATTCATAGTTAAATTAGTAAACCAATTCCAATGTAAAAAAATTAATGATCATAATTTAAGTTAGCGTAAAATCAGATAAGCGATAGCAATAATAGCAACAAGCGCCCAACCAAGTCGGTCAGCCCATTGTCTTAATTTTTCTTCCATTGCTACTCCGCCCCACTTAATCAAACCTGCAACCAAGAAGAAACGCATGCCTCGGCCAATAGCTGAAGCGATTAAGAATGGAATAAATGCCATTTGCAATAAACCCGCACTAACGGTAAATAGTTTGTAAGGTACTGGCGAGAAACCAGCTAAAAAAACCACCCAAATACCATACTGAGCAAACCAAGCCATAACTTGATCAAAGCGATGCTGATAACCTAATTCGGTAATAATAGGTTGTATCCAAGGTTCAAACATTAAATAACCTAAAATATAACCACAAACACCTCCAAGTACTGATGCTACAGTTGTTAAGCTTGCAAATCGCCATGCTTTTTCAGGCTTTGATAACACCATAGGAGCCAATAAAACATCAGGGGGAATAGGAAATATAACGGATTCAGTGAAAGATAAAACAGCAAGTATATAAGGCGCAAATTTATGTTTTGCCCATTTTAGCGTCCAATCATAAAGAGCAGAAAATATTTTCATTAAGATAAAGCTCCTGGGACAAGGGGAACAAAACGAACAGCTTCAACTTGCTGTTCTGTGAATTGATCACCTTGACGTGTAATAATTTTTAAGATTTGTGTTTGTTCGCCAACAGGGATAATTAAACGCCCACCATCAGCTAGTTGATCTAATAGTGCTTGCGGCACAGATGATGGCGCAGCAGTTACTATAATCGCTTGAAAAGGTGCTTTACTACTCCAGCCTTTCCAGCCATCACCATGCTTCATTGAAACATTATGTAAGTCCATTGCTTGTAAGCGCCTTTTAGCTTGCCACTGTAAAGATTTAATACGCTCTACAGAAAACACTTTAGGTGTAAGTTGCGCTAAAATTGATGTTTGATAACCAGATCCAGTCCCTATCTCTAAGATACTTTCAGGTGTACCGTTAGCTAATAGTAACTCTGACATTTTAGCTACTATGTAGGGCTGTGAAATAGTTTGACCTTGTCCAATAGGCAATGCGGTATTATCGTAAGCTTTATGGGCTAGTATTTCTGGCACAAAAATATGTCTTGGAGAACGAGCTATCGCTTGTAAAACGTCAACACTTTTAATCCCTTCAGCATGTAATTTTTGTGCGAGTATTTCTCCACTTCGACTTGATTTACCACCAATACGACTTCCTACTCTGACATTCATATTCTACTCATTTTTATTTTTTTAGTTTTATTTTGATTCTTAAAAGGCTATTGCAAACGACTTACAATGAAAGTTCGTTCACCCATTTAGCCATGCTGTCTATACTTTTATAAGCCGTCATATCCACAGTTAACGGAGTAATTGAAGCAAACTTGTTTGCTATTGCATGAAAATCAGTTCCTTCTCCTGCGTCTAGTTCAGGACCAAGTTGTCCATACCAATATATATTTCTTCCCCATGGATCTTTCTGCTTTTGCATAGCTTCAGCTTGATGCCTATTGCCCAAGCGCGTAACTTTAATGCCTTTCAGCTCGGTTAAAGGTACGTCAGGTACATTAACATTCAATATTTGATCTTTAGGTAATGGGAAGTCTTTTAGACGTTTTATTAACTTAACGACAACCGCAGCTGCAGTATCAAAATGTTCATTACCCACTAAAGATACAGCAATGGCTGGCATCCCCATATGTCGGCCTTCTGTGGCTGCTGCTACTGTTCCTGAATATAAAGTATCGTCGCCTAAATTTGCACCATGATTTATTCCAGCCACAACTAAGTCTGGATGCGACTCCATAAGCTGACTAATACCTAAATGAACAGAGTCGGTTGGTGTACCATTAACGGCAATAAAACCATTTTCTAAAGTGTGAGTACGTAGCGGATTAACTAAAGTTAGTGAGTTACTTGCACCACTGCAGTTTCTATCTGGTGCAACAAGTGTCACATCAAACTCTTTAGCTAGATGTTCAAATAATACTTTGATACCTAATGCATGAACACCATCGTCGTTACTGAGCAATATTCTCATTAAGCGTGCCCTTGTCGTTGAGTAAGATCGGTATAATCCAATAATTCACGTATAACTGTTGTTGCATAAGAACCAGCAGGCAATGAAAAATCTAAAACAACAGTGTTGTTTTCACCATCTTTAGTAACCGTTATGTTTGCGTTATCGACACAGAGGCGAATTCTACGACGTTCTTGTTTTAATCCAAACTTCGCCAAACCATCACAAAAGTCCTGGAACTGACTACCTATGCTTTGTTCGAATACTTGAATTTGTTTTGTCGACATTAAATCGCCAGCGCCCCACATGGGTGCTGTTATATCTATGTCTTTTTCAGAAAAACGTTTTCTTATGCTGTCATCAACTTCGTCGGCAATAAATACAGATTGGGTGCCGGCCAGCATACATACATCGCCATCAGTTAATTGGTCAAATTGATTGTTTTTAATTCTCTCATCAATCATGGTATTAAATATTAATGAACGCGCTGCTGAGAGATAAATACCTCTTTTCTTTTTATCTTTTACTTTTGTGCCTGAAAATAACGAAAGGGCTTTTTCAATGTTACCGCCTTCAATACCAAAACGCTGTTCGCCAAAGTAATTAGGAACACCATGCGCAACAATAGCGTGCCAGCGTCTAACAAGCTCTTCAACTTCAGTCACTTTTTTTAAGGTGATTTGAAAACGATTACCCGTTAGTGCACCAATGCGAAGTTTTTTGTTATGACGAGCACTCGATAGCACCTCAACACCTTCAATTGATAACTCAGATAAGTCGAAAACAGTTTTACCAGGAACATGAATACCAAACCATTGTTCGGTCACAGCAAAGCGATCTTTTAAGCCAGCATAAGATACTAAGTTTTCTTTAACGCCAAAATGCTTTGCTAGTTGTTTTGCGATAAAAGCCGTGTTTTCACCTGTTTTTCTTACATGAATAAATAGGTGTTCACCTTCACCGCAAGGTTGAAATGGTAAGTTTTCAAACACTTTAAAGTCAGCCATTTCGCTACGTAGAAAGCCTGTAGATGTTGGTTGTCCGTATAAGTATGTAAATTTTGGCAATGCAGTATTCAAGTTGATTTCTCTATATTTGTAGGTAAATATTAAAGTGCGCTTTTAGGCATAAGTAAAACAACGGCATGAACAGCTACGCCCTCTTTACGTCCTGCATAACCTAATTTTTCAGTGGTTGTAGCTTTAACATTCACTTGAGAAATTTGAGCATTTAAATCTTCAGATAAACACGTTCTCATATCCAATAAATGCGGTGCAATTTTAGGTGCTTGTGCAACAATAGTTATATCTGCATTACCTAATTCAAAACCTTGTTCATCCATTAAACCGACAACATGACGTAATAAAATTCGGCTTGAGATATTTTCGTATTGACCATCGGTATCAGGAAAGTGATTGCCAATATCAGCTAAACACAAAGCCCCTAAAATAGCGTCACATAAAGCATGAATAGCTACATCACCATCAGAGTGCGCTACAAAGCCATACTCATAAGGAATACTAATACCGGCTAATACTAAAGGACCTTTACCACCAAATTTATGTACATCAAAACCATGTCCTATGCGCATTATTTTACCTTTTGGGAAATTTTATGAATTGTGCTTGTTGTTTGTTCAGCATTTTGCTGAGAAATAATAAAGCTGGCTAGGGTTAAATCATCAGGTCGAGTAATTTTTATATTATTACCATTACCTTCAACCAACAAACTGCCAAACCCTGCATATTCTATGGCAGATGATTCATCAGTTATAGTGATGTTGCTCTGTAATGCTTGTGAAATAGCTGAAATTAATTCATTCGTTTTATATAACTGAGGTGTTAACGCATGCCATAAGTCTTCACGCTCAATAGTTTTTTCAACCATTTCTTTATTTGTTGATGCAATATTTTTTTGGTGCGAGTGAACAGAGCGAGCTTTTTTCATAGTATCGCGAACAGGATATGCCAATAAACCACCGCAGTTATTTCTTTGTGTTTGATCTATCAGCGCTGATATATCATCTAAACTCACACAAGGACGAGCCGCATCGTGCACCATCACCCAAGGAAAATCTTCGCTATTTATAGAGTGTAGACCAGCTAACACGGAATCGACACGTTCTGCACCACCATGCACAACCGATATATTAGAATTAACATTTAAAGCAGTATCTTTAAAATACTCATCGCCTTCACTAATCGCAATAACCACGTGGGCAATTAATGGATGAGAGAGCAACCTAAAAACCGTATGCTCTAAAATAGTTTGCTGATCAATACTTAAATATTGTTTTGGACATTGCGCCTTCATTCTTTTACCTACGCCAGCAGCAGGTACAACAACAACAAATTTTTCACAGATTGGACTCATATTTACTGAGTATCCTTTTGGGAGACAATACGATAAAACGTTTCGTTATCTTTGATCATGCCTAATTCATTTCTTGCTCTTTCTTCTATACCTTCAACACCTGACTTTAAGTCATCAGTGTCGGCATACAATACTTTGTTACGTTGAATAAGTTTATCGTTGTCTGCACGTTGTCTGTCTACATCATTTTCTAATGCTATGTAGTCAGGCACACTATTCTTCCCAAACCACAAACGATGTTGTAGTAAGGCTAAAAATACTAGCAGGATGATAATAATTACTCTCATAAAAGCTGGCTGATACACAAGTCCTAAAGCGTTGCCCCATTATAAGAGTCGAGCTGCCTGTGTAAACTATAATTACGAGTAAACCTTATAATTTGTTGGTTAATGAAGCAAAAATTCAAACTAAATTTTGGTAATTGATTAAGAATGTAAATGGATGTGTTGATTGAATAAAAAACGCGGCACTGTGTAATATTATAAAAAAATTGGCTTTTTGAAGTTACTCCAATTAATACTACAAGAGATCAAAAGCTCTCTTAGGCTTGGCATCACAGGAATGGATTTATGATCGTTAACCCAAGAATGTCCAGAACATGCAGCTGTCATTACGCGTTTATTAGGTTTTAAAAGCTGATACCTACTATTTTCTTCTGATGTGTTTTCATTAAAAGAAAACCAGCCATGTACATTGGTTCTAAAGCGGTATTTTTCTATATCTATTCTGTCAATACAGTCTAGGGCAATATGGTTATCATGAACAATTGGAACCACTAAACCATGCTTTAACTCTATTTTTTCATACCATTGATTAACCGTTGTTTTATCTTGATTTGATATAGGCATACGAGCGACCTGCTTTGCAGACCAACTAGCATTTTGAACGTCTATCATTAAAGGCGTTGAACATTGCATCATAGCTCGCGCCGTTCGATTTACATAATAAGGTAAACTTTTTAAACGCCCTTGTAATGACTCAATTGAAATATTATCGGTATTAGCAAGCGTTTGTAATTCTCGTTCGTACAAAGCATTACAAAATTCAGCAAAATCTGAAGTTTGTTGTTCGCCTTTCCAAAGAGAAACTTGCTCGGTCATAAATACTTAGAGGTTATAAGGTTTGTGGATAATATTTAAGCATACTTCATTGATCACAAAAGATAAATCGACTTATTAGCTAAATAACCATAGGATTAAATTAATCGGTAATAAAATAATATAACTTAAATATTTATCTAATGATGAATAAATGTAATTTTTAGTAACGATTTAATTATAAGTAAGCAGTTGAAATACTGGTAAATAATATGATTTATAGCTAAGCTACAACACAGCTATCCATCACGAAACTCAAGTCTTTAATTGAAATGAAAAAACGTAAAATTGCATGCCATGATTGTGATTTACTTATGCTAATTCCACCTTTAAAGCATAGGCAGAAAGCTCAGTGTCCTCGCTGTGGTTATGTATTAACGCGTTTTTATCAACATTCACAATTAAAGTTATTTGTAAGTAGCTTAGTGGCTTTAATCTTTTTAGGCTTTTCTTTAAACTTTCCCTTCATTATTTTTAGTATTCATGGCAATGAAAAAACACTAACCTTACTGCAATCTATTCAAAATATTGAAAACCTGACTTATCTACTTATATCGGCACTTTTAGCTTTTACTGCGTTTATTATTCCTCTATGCTTTTTGCTCTGTATTATTTATATTTCCTGGTCGTTTAGAAAAAAAAGGCTACTACCTTTAACAAATCTTATTCTGAAATTAACTGTATTGCTTAAACCTTGGAACATGGCAGAAATATTTATTATTAGTATTTTAGTAAGTTTTATAAAAGTACAAACCATGGCATCCATCGAATTTGGTTATGCACTTGCTTTTTATTTATTGTTTATCATGAGCTTATCCGCTACTTTTATTTACTTTGATAAGTATCAACTATGGTCTTTATACCAACTAAAAAGTAAACACGAACGAAGAGCTACCGAATGATCACAGCAAATAATGAAAAACTCTGCCAATGCCCTATTTGTTTGATGCTCAATGCTGCTTCAAACGTATACTGTGAACAATGTCATGCTCACTTAACGAATATCAATCCTAAGTGTATTCAGCAAACCATGTCTTTGTTGTTAACTTCTTATTTGCTTTTTATTCCTGCAAACTTTTTACCTATGATGGTAACCACGGTTTTAGGCAGTAAGACCGAAAGTACAATATTGGGCGGTGTTGTTTTATTGTGGCAACATCAATCCTACCTTGTTGCTTTAATTATATTTTTTGCCAGTATCGTTATTCCTTTAGGAAAACTATTTGCTTTAAGCTGGCTATGTTATCAGGCAAATTACACTGGCTTTAGCTCTAAAAAAATGGCTTATCGCTCTTACCATATTACTGAGTTTATTGGTAAATGGTCTATGGTTGATATTTACGTTGTATCCATTTTAGTCGCTCTTGTGAATATGGGCGAAATTGTTAAAATTGAAGCTGGTTTTGCTGCCGCAGCTTTTACAGGCTTTGTATTAATGACTATGTTAGCGGCAAATACTTTTGATCCCCGCCTTATTTGGCAATCTAAACCCATTGAGGCTACAAATGACTCCAGAAAATAACGAACTTCCTGAAGCGGTTGTTAAACCAGTAAACAGAATATCGACTATTTGGCTTATTCCATTAATTGCCTTAACGATTGGTGCTTGGATGGTTATTGACCAATGGTTAAAACAAGGACCATTAATCACAATTGAGTTTTCTAATGCACAAGGTATTAGCCCTAAAGAAAGTTTAATCAAACTTAGAAATATTACTGTCGGAAAAGTTGTTGATATTAAACTTAACGATAAGTTAGATGGCGTTATTGTTAGCGCAAGAATGAATAGAAAAGCCAGTGAACTACTCACAAAAGACAGTAACTTTTGGGTAGTTAAACCTCGTGTAAGTCTGAGCAGTGTTTCTGGTTTATCAACAATATTGTCAGGCTATTTCATTGAATTTTCACCCGGCGAAGAGAAGACGTCTAAATACCACTTTGTTGGTTTAGAAAACCCACCTTCTACGCCTATCGGCACACCTGGTTTACATATCACCTTAGACAGCAGCAGTGATAATGCATTTGATATTGGCGCGCCAGTCCTCTTTAGAGGAAGCCAAGCAGGACGTATAGAGTACGCACATTTAAATACCGAAGAAGGTAAAATGTACTACAACGTTTTTATCGAAGCGCCTTACGATAAATTAATTACAACCAATACGCGTTTTTGGGAAGTAACCGGTATTGATTTTGAGTTATCAGGTCAAGGGGTTCGAATAAATACTGGCACAATAGAAACATTACTCGGTGGTGGTGTATCTTTCGATGTTCCTGCTTATTTAACGAAAGGCGAACCAATAAAAGAACATGCACAATTTTCTATTTTCCCTAATAAACAAAAAGTTAATGAGCGTGTATTTTATGCTGCTCAAAGTTACATGCTGTTATTCAATCAATCAATACGAGGCTTAAAGCCTGGTTCGCCTGTTGAATATAAAGGTTTACATATAGGTGAAGTGGTTAGAACTGATATCGATTACCCTGAAATGAGTAATGTTTTAGATAAAAATACGCTGTTGCCTATTATGATAAAGATTTATCCTGGTCGCCTTGGCTTAAAAGATGACGAAATTGGTTTACATAAAATGCAAAGAGATATGAATCAATGGATAACATCAGGTTTACATGGCGCTATAAGTAATAACAACCTATTACTAGGCAGTAAATATATCGAACTTAAGTACATTGATAGTTCATTAGAAGCACCCGAAACTTTCGGTGATTTGTTATTAATCCCTACCGCTGACGATGAGTTAGAACAAGTAATGACTAGGGTTAGCAACATAACTAAATCAATTGAAGAAATCCCTTTTAATGACATAATCAAAAGTACATCCAAAGCTTTAAAAGTGATAACAGAATCAATGGATCAATTTGATTCTACTTCCGAACGCTTTGAAAACTTATTAAACGATCCAAAAAGCCAAACACTTATTGCGCAAATTAACTCAACATTAAAAGGGGTTGAGAGCCTAACTAAAAGTTATTCTGATGGTTCTAAAACAAACCAACAACTTAATGATGTATTGCAAAGCTTAGATAAAACCATAAACAATTTAACGCCTTTAATCATGAAGTTAAATATGCAACCTAACCGTTTAATTTTTAACTCTGACAATGCTGAAGTTCAGCCGACAGCAGGCAATTAATAAAGGCATAAAAATGGAACACTTAATGAGAACTTATATTAAACATTTTAGTAGAAGAAAAATAAGATCAAGTTCATTTAATAAAGCCCTAGTTTTTACATTTGCTTTAGTAGGCTTAGGGTGTTCAAGCACTGAAGTTGGACTGCAATATTATTCACTCAATGCTATTTCATCACAGCCAACAAATGAAGCTTCATTAGCAAACAATGAAGATAATACCTTTGTTGTACTTAATAACGTAGAGATGGCTGACTTCCTAAATACAGGCGGTTTAGTGATGCAGATAGATTCTCATCAAATACATATATCAAACCAACACCTTTGGGGAGATAAGTTACCAAAAGCTATTGAAACACACTTAATTTCGTCTTTATCAAATAAAGAAAGCATGCTTTACCTTGAGCATAAAAACTCAAGCAATAGTCGAATAGCTGACAAACATCTAACCTTATACTTTGAACAATTTACAGTAACAAACGAAAACACTGATAGACCAAGTGAAACAGTAATTTCAGGCAGTTACATTATCGAAACAAAAGCCGAAACAAACATCGATGAGAAAGTCAGTACAAAAACTGAATTTCAAAACAGAAACCAACAAAGAAAGCATCGCAAACGTAATAATGCGATGGACAGTAAAAAAGCCTTCTTCGATATTCGCCAGCCATTAACTCAAGATGGTTACAACCATGCGGTAGAAAGCTTTAAAGTGTCTTTAAATCGTTTAAGTGGGCAAATACAAAAAGATCTAATTGTTACAGATTAGCTTTAGCGATAAAAAACTTATTTCACCTCAATTACATACATAAAAAAAGCCACTAAAAAGTGGCTTTTTGTATCTGTAATTACTCAGTCTTAAAGACTAAAGCTAATCTAAATGGATATAAACTAGGTTATTAACAGTAATTACT
This sequence comes from Pseudocolwellia sp. AS88, assembly GCF_030551755.1. Taxonomy (GTDB): domain Bacteria; phylum Pseudomonadota; class Gammaproteobacteria; order Enterobacterales; family Alteromonadaceae; genus Pseudocolwellia. The sequence continues at coordinate 14,410 of NZ_JAUPEC010000025.1, read as the reverse complement.
GACCTTTAACTTCTGACAAACCGTTAAAGATAGCTTTATCACCTAAGAATTCTTCTATACGTAATAATTGGTTGTACTTAGAAACACGGTCAGAACGACATAAAGAACCAGTTTTAATTTGACCTGCAGCAGTACCAACAGCTAAATCAGCGATAGTTGCATCTTCAGTTTCACCTGAACGATGAGAAATAACAGCAGTAAAACCAGCATCTTTAGCCATTTTAATTGCAGCTAGAGTTTCGGTTAAAGAACCAATTTGGTTAAACTTAATTAAGATAGAGTTACCAATACCTTGCTCGATACCACGTGCTAAGATTTTAGTGTTTGTAACGAATAAATCATCACCAACGATTTGAACTTTATCGCCAAGAATTTTAGTTTGGTATGCAAAACCATCCCAATCTGACTCATCTAAGCCATCTTCAATTGATACAATTGGGTATTCTTCACAAAGCGTTGCTAAGAAATCAGAGAATTCGTTTGCAGTGAATTGCTTACCTTCACCTTTAAGGTCGTAAATACCTTTGTCTGCATCGTAAAACTCAGAAGCAGCACAATCCATAGCTAAAGTAACGTCTTTACCTAATTCGTAACCAGCAGCTGCAACAGCTTCTTTGATTACTGCTAATGCATCAGCATTAGAGGCTAAATCAGGGGCAAAACCACCTTCATCACCAACTGCAGTATTTAAACCTTTAGCTGATAATACTTTCTTAAGTGCATGGAAAATTTCAGCACCCATGCGTAAAGCTTCTTTAAAGCTGTCAGCGCCAACAGGTTGGATCATAAATTCTTGAATATCAACGTTGTTATCAGCATGCTCACCACCATTGATGATGTTCATCATAGGTAAAGGTAAAGAGTAAACACCTGGAGTACCATTTAAGTCAGCAATGTGTTCGAATAATTGTACATTTTTAGCGTTAGCTGCTGCTTTAGCTACTGCTAAAGAAACAGCTAGGATTGCATTAGCACCAAATTTTTCTTTGTTTTCTGTGCCATCTAAATCAATCATGATTTGATCAATTTCAGCTTGTTGTAATGAGTCTTTACCCATTAACGCAGGAGCAATGTTATCGTTTATTGCCGCAACTGCTTTTAAAACACCTTTACCTAAGTAACGTGATTTATCACCATCGCGTAATTCTAATGCTTCGCGTGAACCTGTAGACGCGCCAGAAGGAGCTGCAGCTCTACCCCAAGCACCTGATTCTAAATAAACATCAGCTTCAACAGTTGGGTTACCACGAGAGTCCATTATTTCACGAGCAATGATTTTACTAATATTCGACATGTCTTATCCTATTTTATTAAAAAATCGTTATCTGCACCTACAGCGATAAAGAGTACAGTTAACGGTAACATTCACATTTTATTATATCTAAAACAAATTTATTTTTTAGAACATTCAATTATGTTAAATACTCTAAATAAAAAACCGCAGCTTTAGGCTACGGCTTTATTTTTATGATTGATCGTTTTTCTGATGCTCAAATGCTGCAGCAACAAAACTTTCAAACAATGGGTGTCCATCACGAGGAGTTGAATTAAACTCTGGATGGAACTGCCCAGCAATAAACCAAGGATGATCAGGCAGTTCAATAACTTCTACTAATGTTTTGTCTGTAGAAAGTCCTGAAAATACTAAACCAGCTTTACTCAGTTGATCTCTATAATTGTTATTTACTTCATAACGGTGACGGTGTCTTTCGTAAATAGTGTCACTTCCATAAACTTCACGTACTTTGGTACCTGGCAATAAATGACATAATTGAGAGCCTAAACGCATAGTGCCACCTAAGTCTGAGTCTTCATGACGATACTCAACTTGGCCTTCTTCATCTAACCATTCGTTAATTAAGCCAACAACAGGTGCTGATGTTTCAGATGAAAATTCTGTGCTGTGAGCATCAGTTAAACCAGCAACATTACGCGCAAAGTCAATTAAAGCAACTTGCATACCTAAACAAATGCCTAAGAAAGGTATTTTATTCTCACGAGCATATTGCGCCGTAAGTATTTTACCTTCAACACCACGTTCACCAAAACCGCCAGGAATAAGAATAGCATCAAGATCTTTAAGGATTTCAACACCTTTATTCTCTACATTTTGAGAATCTACATATTGAATTCTAACGGTTATTTGATTTTTTAAACCTGCATGTTTAAGAGCTTCGTTTACTGATTTGTATGCGTCAGGTAATTCAATATATTTACCTACCATACCTATAACAACTTCGCCTTTAGGGTTAGCTTCTTGATAAAGAACTTGTTCCCATTCGCTTAAATCAGCTTCAGGGACATCTAAGCCAAAACGCTTAACCACTAATTCATCAGTGCCTTGAGCTTTCAATAACGCTGGCACTTTATAAATGCTGTCAACATCACGCATTGAAACAACTGCTTTCGCTTCAACGTTAGTAAACAAAGATATTTTTGCTCGCTCATTAGCTGGAATAGCTTTTTCGCTACGACAAACTAAGATGTCTGGGAAAATACCAATTGAGCGTAATTCTTTAACAGAATGCTGTGTTGGTTTAGTTTTAATTTCACCAGCAGCAGCAATGTATGGAACAAGTGTTAAATGCATGAACATTGCGCGTTCACGACCTAACTCAACACCTAACTGACGAATAGCTTCTAAAAACGGTTGTGATTCAATATCACCAACAGTTCCGCCAATCTCAACCATAGCGATATCGTAACCTTCAGCACCTTCAATAACTCGACGTTTAATGTCGTTAGTAATATGAGGAATAACTTGAATAGTTGCACCTAAAAACTCACCTTTACGCTCACGAGCAAGAATATCTTGATAGATTCTTCCTGTTGTAAAGTTGTTGCGTTTAGTCATTTTGGTACGAATAAAACGCTCGTAGTGACCTAAATCTAGATCGGTTTCAGCGCCATCTTCTGTAACAAATACTTCACCATGCTGAATAGGACTCATAGTACCTGGGTCAACATTAATATAAGGGTCAAGTTTAAGCATGGTAACCTTAAGGCCACGGGCTTCAAGAATTGCAGCTAAAGATGCAGCAGCAATACCTTTTCCAAGAGACGATACAACGCCACCTGTTACAAAAATATATCTAGTTGTCATGTGATACCAAAGTCGGATAAGCAGAATTTTGCGTTAAATTGAAGCTTGTGATTTGTTACACAAATCAATCTAACAGGACGGGAAAGTATTATACTTAAATCTCAATTAAACGACAATATATTAGATGCTCTATATGTAATTAAATATAAGTCATTACAAAGTAAATGATATTGTATAAGTGTCACTGCAAAATCAAATGTGATAGCAAATTGATTGATGAGAAGAGTTACTCCCTTGTCAAACATAATAGCGAAGCATATAAGCCTTTAAAAATGGTATTTTAGAGCTCATTAATATGTCAGTGACATCACAAAACTACGAATAAGCAAAATGACTATATTTCAATAATTTTATTTGTTCTAGGTCTGTTAATGTAGTTCTAAGTTGGTTAATTTATTATTTAAATTGGTATAATAGGTTAATATAAATTATCAAAATCATTTAGGTACTTACCATGACAAACCCTCAACTAACCTCTGTTCTTTCTGCTATTGATGCAATTAACAGTGAAGACCCAAATACCACTATGGTTGATGGCAGCCCGCAACCTAAAGAATTATTATATGGGCAATACATGACAGCGTGTATAAACAAATACTGGCCTGAAGCAAATGAGTTATTACAAATAGCAGTACGAGCTCAACATATTAAACGTTGGCATTTATTACGTACTGAATTTGATGCAGGTAAAGCTGGATATTTGAAATGGCGTATTGAACAAGGAAAATTTCACGCTCAACTTACTAAAAGCTTGATGTTAGAAAATGGTTATTCAGAAGAAGATGCTGAAACAACAGCTAAGATATTGCGTAAAGAAAAGTTAAAATCGAACCCTGATACACAAACGTTAGAAGATGTTGCTTGTTTAGTATTTTTACAGCATTACTTTGATGCGTTTGCGGCTAAACATACTGAAGAAAAAATCATTAGAATATTACAGCTTACGTGGCGAAAAATGTCAGACCAAGCTCATGAAATTGCACTTAAGTTAACCTTACCAGATCACTTAGCTGCTTTGGTTGGCAAGGCTTTAGCTTAATATTTGTATTAAGAATTTGAGATAAAAATTTAGACTACCTATGAGCTAGTTCGTTTCGCAATAGGTAGTCTATACACAAATATAGCCGGTCCTATCATTAAAGAAATAACTAAAACTTTGAGCCAAATATTTTCAAGCATGTAACACGACCACGCTCCTGCTAGCACCATAGAACATAAAGAAATCATTTTAGACTTTTGCGATATAGATCGTGAATCTTGCCAATCAATTATCAACTGACCAAATAATTTACTGTTTAATAACTTGTTGTAAAAGTAAGGTGACGATTTAGCGAAGCACCCTGCTGCTACCAACAAAAACGGTGTTGTTGGTAACAAAGGTAAAACAGCACCAAATATAGCTAAAACAACAAACAAACAGCCAGTGCTTTTTAAAAGGAAATTTTGAATAGATAACCTCATATCTGATCAATAATACCAAGTTCATTAATTAACTGCTCATTTTTAACGGTTAAAATTAATAATAACGGCGTTATAAAATTTATAAGTAGAATAACTACTTACTAAATTTTATGCCTTGTAATTATCCATTTTTCCTCATGAAAAAGTAGATCACTTCATTAATCAAATTGGTATAAATCTATACATAAAAAATAAAAACAATAAATCTTATGTCTTTAAGTATAGCTAAAAAGGTAATTTTAGCTAACTCAACCAATAACTTATCGTTCTGTGTTCCAACTAAATAAAGCAGAGCCTAAAATTAGAAATAGCGAACACATAGCAACTAAGCACCATAAGTGAAAACTTATATCTGCTAAGCTTGCGCCTTCAGTAATAATTTTACGTGCTCCCGATACTAAATGCGTTAATGGCAAGAAATTAGAAAAAGTTTGAATTGCACTTGGAGCACCCTCTAAACTAAACCAAACACCTGATAACAACATCATCGGCCATGATGTTAAATTTAATAAGCCACCAATCAATTCTTCACTTTTACTTCGACTCGCCACTAAAAGCCCTAAAGTAATTAAGCTAAAGGCACCTAAAGCACCAATAATAAATAAGTCTAAATAACTGCCTAACATGTAAAAATCGAAGAAAATGTTACAGCCAATATAAACAGTACTCGACATAAACATAACAATAAATAAGCGTGATACTAATTGAGCTGAAACAAATTCAAAAGCAGATAAAGGCGTTGCTTTTAAACGCTTAAGCACTGAATTTTTTCTATATCTAACAATAACGTAGCCTACACCAAACAAGCAGCTAAACATCATATTCATACCTAAAATACCCGGTAGAACCCAATCAACATAACGGATGGGTTTGCCTTGTGTGGTTATTCGTTGGTAATCTGAATGGTCATTTTGAAAGATTTTTTCAACTAAATAACTATTAGGTGCGCCTTCATTTACCCAATATTTCTTTAGGTTAAAATCTACTAGCAAGTCTATAGCATGATGTTCAAGCTTTGTGGTGGCTAGTGTCACATCATTATAATCAACAAAGTCTATGTACTTAGTTTCAATAAAACTTGATTGTGACGTAGGTAAATTAACAACCCCAATTTTATAAACTCCACGACCATCACCTGAAAAAACAAATGATAAGCCAGCTAACATTAAAACAGGAAATAATATGTTCCAACCTAAAGAAGATCTGTCTCTAAAAAACTCAAGATTACGAGCTTTTACTACAGCAAAAAAGCGTTTGAAATTCATCAATTAATCCCTCAAAGAGTAGCCAGTTAGTTTTAAAAACAAATCATCTAAGTTAGCTGACTTTACATGTAGACCTTCTAGCGAGACTTTATTCTCAATCAATTGTGTTAAGGTTTTTTCCACATGTTGCGTAGTGATTTCTACCCTATCGCCTTGTACTTCACCTTGAAATTTTTCAATGAGTTCTGTATTTAAATGCATAGCAGGTAGGTAGATAAAAATACTTTCGAAATGCTTATTTAGTAAAGCCTCAGGTGTACCCGATTCAATAATTTTACCATGATCCATAATCACCACTTCATCACACAATTGTTCCGCTTCGTCCATGTAATGTGTCGTTAAAATAATCGTTTTATCTTCTGCTTTAATATTCTTAATCAGCTGCCAGAAATTACGACGTGCTTGTGGATCTAATCCTGTTGTCGGCTCATCGAGAAAAATAATTTCAGGATCGTTAATCAAAGCCAGCGCCAATAATAAACGTTGTCTTTGACCACCTGAAAGTAAGCGGTTATTTTTATTTAAAAATTCACTTAAGTCACACAACTGAATCAATTTATCTTGAGACACGGTTTTATCGTAAAAGGCAGCAAATAGATTTAAGGTTTCTTTTACCGTTAAAAAATCTTGTAATGCCGTATTTTGAAATTGAATACCTATTTGCTGAGAGATTGTTGAATCAACAGGCTTACCTTTATATAAAACATTGCCATGAGAGGCAGGAATAATACCTTCCATTATTTCAATCGTGGTGGTTTTCCCTGCCCCATTAGGGCCTAGTAAGCCAAAACAATGCCCTTTTTTTATTGAGAAACTCACATTATCTACAGCATTTAAATTGCCGTATTTTTTGACTAAGTTTTCAACCGTGATCACTTCCTGCATATTTATTCCTGTTACCAAACCACAAAAGTTTTATATAAAAATATCTTATTTATTTTTTTGACAATAACTTTCGATGAATTTAATTAAATGATTGTTAAAGGCTTTCTTTCCTGCAAACCCATAAGCTTCGGTTAGGCTAGAAACTTCTTGTCGCTGAAAGATTTTATTAATAATAGGTACCATATCTGGGTCAAAAGGCCTTTTCATTTGATGCTGTAACCACTTATGTAAATGATAAACACAAACACTATATTGACGTTTCTTCGTATAAAAATCGTCTATGGCTTTCAAGTCGAATTTATTAAGTATAGGCAAAGAATCTATTGGGCAATAAGTCATAATTTGCCAAACAAGTTCGGGTAAAAGATCTTTATATTGTTCTGCTAATAAGTAATCAAAGCTCTGATAAAAGTTATCTTCTATTTTATCTAAATACGGCTCATGTTGTTTATTTATCGCTTTTAATAATAAGGCGGAATGTTCACCACTGGCTTTGTCTTTAGTAAAACCTATTCGCGCAATTTTATAGGCTTGCTGCTGCCAAAAGTTAAGTAGTGTTTTATTTGCGCCAAAACTTGTTCCAATAAAATCAATACCAAGTTGTGAAGCATAACTCTCAATATAGGATAAGAACACACTACCTAAGCCCTTATCTTGTAACTCAGGAAGAATAGCAATACGCATCACTCTTAAATAAGAATAGTTAAAACTGTTTTCTTCGCCACAGTGCGTTAATAACGATTGTGGAATAAATTGATCTTTTAAGCGACGCTGATTACTCTGAATTAAGCCTTTTAACTGTTCATCTTCAGTTGCACCTTCTTTTAATAATAAGGCGACACCCAGTAATTGCTTTTGAGAAGACAAAGTTACAAGTGTTATGTTTGGATTATCAAGTAATAACCTAAGATCATTCGGTGACGTTTGATAATGTGCAGTAACAAGTACAGCAAAAACTTTCTGTAAAAGTAATTCATCCAACATTAAAGCTTCAGTGTTTACTTGTTCAAACTCAAGTAATGAGGAAGATAATGAAAAACCTTTAGGTAACTTAGGCGTTTCTGCATTCAACAAACAAAGATCATAAATAAAAGCTTCTACAGGATCATTTTCTGCCCATCTAATTGGCTGGCTAATATTTAAGGTTTTACTTTCTGGATATTTTTGCGCTACGTTCTTCTGAAATTTTAAGGTAAAGCTTCTTCCAGCCCCTTCGTATCCGTGAACCGTACTCGCAAACACCATTCGATGATGTTTTGCTAATAATTGATTTAAAAAATACAAAGGTATCGAAGCAGCTTCATCCACTAACAATAAGTTAAAAGTGGTTTTAGTTTTAATGAGTTCATCTACGGCAATAAACTGCACTGAGCCATTTTTATGTTCTAATCGGTTACTAGCAGAAATATTAATATCTGCAGCTGTTTGTTCTCCCTTTAAACTTTGAGTCAATTGCGTAAAAAACACATCAATTGATTTTCTATGAGTTGCGGTTATGGCTATATTTATTTGTGTTTGTGCATTTTTGAGTAATTCTGCACAGGCTATCGCTAAAGCAGAAGACTTGCCTCTTCCTCTATCCGCTGTTAATACAAGAGGACGATTGCGATGACCTTTTACCACTTGAATAACCTGTTTTACTGCCCTCAATTGTTCTTGAGTTAAACAGTTCATTTCGAGTAATGTTTTGTTGGCAGACCTTTCAAAATCTAAGCCTGAGCGAACAACCGAACCATGAAAAACTTTCGGGTTAGTAACACCATCAGCTTCCTTTATTATTGCAATGGCTTCATCATGTAAAATTTTATCGGCTAAACGTTGGTTAAAGAAACTGCCTCGATAAAAATCTGAACTTTCAATATTTTCAGGCATTACAATAAAAAGTATTCCACCTGAAACTAAAGTACCTGACAACGCCGCCAAAGCATCAATATTTAATTGCTCATGATAAAAAACAACAAACTGACTTTCTGTTCCGAGTTTATTCCTGAAGGTTTGTTTATTTACATTTCCGCAGATAGCCATATCGTCACTATAGATATACCACTGACTTTTATCTGAAGCCGAGCTAGTCGTAATTTCACTATCTAGGATTTTTTTGTCGGAAAAAGGATGTGATGTGACTTCCTGAAAAAGGGTATTTGCCCAAGATTGGCTTCCTTGCAGAATAACTATCTGTCGATGAAAACGCTTTAAAGCATTTTTAGAAAGCTCGGTTATGCATCGGTGAAAGTTGGCAGAAGTCATTTTTTGTCTGTTTTATGTATAAAATCAAAGCTGAGTTTACCAAGCAATGAAAAATATCGAAACAAACATAAATAAAATATTGAAAAACAAATTGGTAAAGTTATAATTTTTTCCTATATTCAGAGTAGGTCTCCTCAGGTTTAAGAAAACATAGGTGTTAAATGAGTGATGATATAAATAGCGTTGAAGATATCAATGATGATAGTACTTCTTACGACGATGATCTGGCCAAAGGAGATAAGGCAGAACGCAACAGCCAAGTAAGGCAACGCATTGAAGATATGCTAGAAAGAAAGCGTTTGAAAGAGCTTTTGGATGATAGCGATGATTGGGAGTTATAGTCACTAGATAACTTTACTTTAATTCGCTATCTAACAGCATAATTTAGATACACCCATTATTTTATTATCCTCAGCAATTAAAACTGATAAAATAATAAAAACTCCACTTGAATCAATTTAATGAACTTCATCGAAAAAATAAAATGTTTACTCACATTTGGTCAAGGAGTTGCTCTACCTTTACCTGATATTTCTTCTGAAACAGATCCTATAACTCTATTTGAGCAATGGTTTGATGATGCAAAAAAATCAGGTATTTTACTCCCTGAATCTATGTCCATTAGTACATGTAACCAAAATGGTCAGCCTCGTTCTAGAATGGTTTTACTGAAAGAATACAATGCTGATGGCTTTGTTTTTTACACTAATTATGGCAGCAGTAAAAGCCAAGAATTAGAAGCAAATAACAAGATATCTATTCTTTTTCATTGGAATGTTTTGCAACGTCAAATTCGTATAGAAGGTGAAGTATCAAAAACTTCAGCAGAACAATCTAAACGATACTTTCATAGTAGAGATAGAGGCAGTCAAATTGGTGCTTGGGCTTCTAAACAAAGCACTAAGTTAACATCATCTGATGAATTAAAAGAACGTGAAGCTTATTACAAGAAGAAGTTCGCTGGTTTAGCTGAAATCCCTTACCCTGAGTTTTGGGGTGGCTGGAATGTTAAGCCGACTTATATTGAATTCTGGCAAGGCAGAGCGAGTAGATTACACGATAGAATCTGTTTTGAAAAACATGACAACGAATGGACTCACTTCAAACGTCACCCATAGTTATTTGAGTTTTTTGAGTTTTTTGAGTTTTTTGAGTTTTTTGAGTTTTTACATACTTAAACAAGAACTAAGATAATAATCTTAGGACAATAAAAAACGCAAACATTACTGTTTGCGTTTTTTTTTCATAACACGTTAATAAACTTTTAACGTGTTATAAATTATTATCAGCCAACTAGGGCTAACAAAATACCTGCAGCAACAGCTGAACCTAATACACCGGCAACATTAGGACCCATAGCATGCATTAACAAGAAGTTATGCGGGTTAGCTTCTAAGCCAACCTTGTTTGCTACACGAGCCGCCATAGGTACAGCAGAAACACCAGCAGCACCAATTAATGGGTTGATAGGGTCTTTACTCACTTTATTCATAAACTTAGCCATCAATACACCTGATGCGGTACCAATAGAGAAAGCAACAGCTCCTAAGCCTAAAATACCTAAAGTTTCCACATTTAAGAATGCATGAGAGCTCAACTTAGAACCTACACCTAAACCTAAGAATATTGTAGTAATGTTAATTAATTCGTTTTGAGCTGTTGTACTTAAACGATCTACAACACCAGACTCACGCATTAAGTTACCTAAACAGAACATACCTACTAGCGGAGTGGCTGATGGTAAAAAGAATATCGTCATTAGCAATACGCCTAATGGGAATATAATTTTTTCTATTTTAGTAACGTGACGTAACTGTGCCATTTCAATTTTACGTTCATCAACGCTTGTTAAAGCACGCATAATTGGTGGTTGGATAATAGGAACAAGTGCCATGTATGAGTATGCAGCAACAGCGATAGCACCTAATAATTCAGGAGCCAGCTTAGAGGCTAAAAATATTGCTGTAGGGCCATCGGCACCACCAATAATCGCAATAGCTGAAGCATCTTTTAGAGTAAATTCAATACCTGGAACTGCATTCAAAGCAATAGCGCCAAATAAAGTAGCAAATATACCAAACTGAGCTGCGGCCCCTAAAAACAACATTTTAGGGTTAGCGATAAGCGCCCCAAAATCTGTCATAGCACCTACACCCATAAATATAATTAATGGGAATATGCCAGTATCGATACCTGCGTAATATATGTAATGTAATAGTCCGCCTACTTCAGAAAAACCAGCAACAGGAATATTGGTTAATATCGCACCAAACCCCATAGGAAGTAATAATAATGGTTCAAAGTTACGTGCTATTGCTAAATACAATAACCCACAACCAACCAACATCATTACAACTTGACCAGCTTCAAAGTTAGCTAAGCCAGTAGACAACCATAATGTATGTAATGCTTCCATTATTTCACCTATGCTAAGCTAAGTAAGGTGTCACCAACTGTTACAGAGTCACCCTCTCTAACATGTATAGCAACAATTTCGCCTGCGCTTACTGCACGAATTTCTGTTTCCATTTTCATTGCTTCCATAACAATTACAACTTCACCAGCTTCTACAGTATCGCCTTCATTGACTAACACTTTAAAAATGTTACCCGCTAAAGGTGCATTCAATGTTTCTGCAGCACTTACTGAAGTTGATTGCTTAAGTACTTCACCGCCTGGGGCATGTGCAACACTTTCAAGACTTCCACCAGGAGCAACAACAACATCATAAACCTTACCGTCAACACTCACTGCATAGTTCTCAGTGGCTGTGTTTGATTCCGACTTAGGAGCTGACTTAGCAGACTCTTTAGTTGGAACAGGCTCAAATGCTGATGGATTATTACGATTCTCTAAGAATTTCAAACCAATTTGAGGGAATAACGCATACGTTAATACATCGTCAATTACATCGTCAGCAAGTGTTATTGATTTTTCTTTAGCTAAACCAGTTAGCTCTACTGATAAGTTATCTAATTCAGGTTCAATTAAATCAGCAGGACGGCATGTAATGGCTTCTGCGCCATCTAACACTCTTGCTTGAAGTTCTGCATCAACTGGAGAAGCTGTAGCGCCATATTCACCTTTTAGGATGCCAGCAGTTTCTTTAGTAATAGATTTGTAACGCTCGCCTGTTAATACGTTTAATACTGATTGCGTACCTACAATTTGAGATGTTGGTGTAACTAGAGGAATATTACCTAATTCTTTACGTACACGAGGGATCTCTTTTAATACTTCATCAAATTTGTCTGAAGCACCCTGCTCTTTAAGTTGGCTTTCCATGTTAGTTAACATGCCACCAGGAACTTGAGCTAATAGAATACGAGCATCAACGCCTTTTAAACTACCTTCAAATTTAGCGTATTTCTCACGAACATCTCTAAAGTAAGCCGCAACTTCAGCCATTTTAACTACGTCTAAACCAGAGTCGCGTGGTGTGCCATCAACAATAGAAGCAATAGTTTCTGTTGGCGAGTGACCATATGTTTGGCTCATTGAAGAGATTGAAGTATCAATTACATCGATACCTGCATCAATCGCTTTCATATGTGTTGCAACACTTAAACCTGTTGTAGCATGACAATGCAATGCAATAGGTAAAGCAACCGTTTCTTTTAACTTGCCGATAAGTTCAGCCGCAAAATAGGGTTTAAGTAAACCAGACATATCTTTAATACATAAAGAATGTGCGCCCATATCTTCAAGTTGCTTAGCCATAGTTAACCAGCCTCCAAGAGTATGTACAGGGCTTTCGGTATAACTTAAAGTACCTTGAGCATGTGCACCCACTTTAACAGCGGCTTTGATTGATGTTTCTAAGTTACGTACATCATTCATTGCATCAAAAATACGGAAAACGTCAACACCATTTACATGAGCACGTTCTACAAACTTTTCTACTACGTCATCAGCATAATGACGGTAGCCTAAAATGTTTTGTCCGCGAAATAACATTTGTTGTTTCGTTTTAGGCATAGCTTTCTTAAGAGCACGGATACGTTCCCAAGGATCTTCACCTAAATAACGAATACACGAGTCGAATGTTGCTCCACCCCATGATTCAATTGACCAATACCCAATATCATCTAATGTTGATGCAATGGGTAGCATATCTTCAAGGCGTAACCTTGTTGCTAGTAGTGATTGATGACCGTCACGTAAGACGACCTCAGTGATACCTAATGGCTTTGACATGGAAATGCTCCTATGTTTTTTTTAATTATGTTTGCTACGGTATTGTGAAACAGCTGAAGATATAGCGGCAACTACACTTGGCGAAACACTACCTGCAGAATTTGTTGAGGCTTTTGCAGCTCTCGGCGATTTAGTTTGTGGTTTAGCATCAGGATATCTGATAGCTAACTTAGCTAATACAGCGTTAATAAAAATTACTAACAAGCCAAGAAATGCAAAAACAAAAACCATACCCGCAAGCATCAATGTGCCTGCTTCAATAAATAACTCGTTTAGATGTTCCATTTTAGAACCTCAGGTCACTCTAAAGTGTAATTAGAATAAAGACTCCAATTACTAAAAACAATTTGTTTTTGTGCGTTTCAGAAAAATAGTTTTTGTCAATAGTTTATATCAATTTATATTCACTTATATTAATAATTATTCAGAACATATTATAAGAAAAACAAAATTGTATACAATCCTTAAAGTCATTAAGACTTATATTTAGAGGCCTAAATAAATTACTGTATACAATATCGAAACAAAGGTATTTTTAATATAATTATTCATATTATTAAGATAAGTAGAAAACTGATTATTAATAGCTAAAATTTCTTCTATAAATAACTCTCATAACTATTGAGATAAACTCCCTATAAACCACACTCACACTTATTCATTAACACCACAAATTCAGTAATGTTATTTGTATAAGCTCAAATAAAAAATCAAGCCTAGCCTACGAACTACAATGTATAACCTTAGAACAATTTGTTCCATTCAAAGAAACACAATTAATGCATAAAAGTATCATTACTTTTAATCAAGATAGCATCAAAAAACTTTTTGTACTTGTAATTAAATTAAAAACAACGGGCGTCCCTTCACATTGAGCACGGGTTAAGATCTACCGCAAAGAAAAATATTCTGTAAATAAAATATGAAATAAGTCTTTTATTGAAGGAGCACTAGATGATTTTGTTTAGCTTGGTGAATAACCTGATTTCTTGATAAGCAAAGTAACTCAATGAACTATTTTTATTGAATGTTGTGACATTCAATATCTCGAGTTAAGGTTAAATCAAACAAACTTTTGTGAGGTGTAATAAATTAAACGGTTTTAAACCTTTGTAGATTATAATTGAAGAATTTTAGACGAAAAAAAACCAGTCCGAAGACTGGTTTTTCTTTTTAAAGTGGTGGGCGCGGCAGGAGTCGAACCTGCGACCGCCTGGTTCGTAGCCAGGTACTCTATCCAGCTGAGCTACGC